>NZ_CP089211.1:3702500-4302500 GCF_021183825.1 Sinomicrobium kalidii
CGATTTTAACGAAATAACGGTTTCCGCATGGGTCAAACCCGACAAGATCTCCGGAAGCCTCAGCCTTATTGGTAAAGGAGAGGCCTTTTCTGCAAAGATATTCAACGGTAAACTGCAATTCACCACCCCCGGGATAAAAGACCACTACAGTAAGGAAACACTGATCAAGGCAGGTGAATGGGCACATATTACCTATGTATACTCGCAGGACAGAAAAGTCTATTTTTATGTCAACGGTAAGCTGGCAGGTGAAACCACAGCATCCGCATTGGAGCAAACCGAACATTCCATCTTGATAGGAACCAACCTTTGGGGGCAGTATTATAAAGGAGGGTTAAGTGAATTTTGTGTGTGGAACCGGGCGCTGAGCGATGATGAAGTTATGCATGTCTATAAGCTCGGGGTCATATCACCATCTTCTGATCGTACCGCACTTTATTATGCAACGGGTGGCGGAATTCTCATCATTATATTGCTCTTTTTGTATTCCTATACCAGAAGGAAAAATATCAAAAAACATGGCGAAGAAAGAGCAGGGACAGAAAAAATCGTTACTGCTTCTTCAGAGAAAAACCGAAAAGGAAGCATACAGTTGCTGGAAGAATTTAAACTTACGGATAAAGAGGGAAACGATATTACCTTTCGTTTATCCCCGAAACGGAAAGAACTGTTGGTATTGTTAATACTCTACACGCTTAAGGAAGGAGGCATTTCTTCCCGGAAAATGGGACATATACTCTGGCCCGGATTTTCTTCGGAAAGTGTAAAGAACAATCGCAGTACACACATTAAGGAAATAAGGAACCTGCTGCAGGAAAAACTGGATGTATACATCGTCTATTCCAATAAGGTATGGTATCTCGAAGTAGGCAAGGCAGTCGATATCGATATTTATGAGATCGATAAAGGAATTTCTGTATTTTCCGGGATAAAAAGGGAAATTCCCGAAAAAGAAAAGCTCCTGGAATGGGCCAGACTGGTTAGTCGGGGCCCCTTGTTACCGCAAACCGAACTGGAATGGATGGATAATTTCAAATCGGATTACGGAAATGCGGTGCTGGATGTGCTCGTACCATGCATGGAACGGCCTCATGTGTTTTCCGACGAAGAAATGTTACAGCTGATTCGCGCTATACTCACCATCGACCCCTTGTTTGAAAGAGCCGTACGCTCTAAAGTAAATATTCTTATGAAAGCGGGGAAACACACATTGGCCAGGAAGACAACAGACCACTATAAAAGGTTATATGAAAACTTTTATGGTGAAGTGTGTGAGCCTGATTTTCTGGCACCGGTAGAATAAAAGTTCCCGTATATCTTCACATTACCCCGAATATTACCCCGGATAATATCCCGGGTATCAGTAAGTTTATACCGTTAAACTTTAAAATCAACCAAATATGAAGAACAACCGAAGATTGTTCCTAAAAAATCTCGGGTTGGCAGGAGCCGCTACGGCAATGACCCCCGCCATTCTCGCGAAAGAAACCGTCAATGCACAAGGCCGGAAAATAACCTATCTGAACAGGGCCGATACTTCTACAAACGAGAAAACCCTGAAACTGGCGCTTATTGGCGCCGGAGGAATGGGAACTGCCGATATGAATACAGCGTTGGAGCACGATAATATAGAGATCGTAGCCGTATGTGATCTGTATGATGGCAGACTGGACCAGGCCAGGGAAAGATGGGGAGACCATTTGTTCCTTACCAGGGATTACAAGGAGATATTAAAACGAACGGATGTCGATGCCGTTATTATCGGTACACCAGACCACTGGCACAAACGGATAAGTATAGATGCCCTTAACGCCGGGAAGCATGCCTATTGCGAAAAACCGATGGTACACTCTGTAGATGAAGGCCATGAGCTGATCAATGCCTGGAAAAAGTCCGGTAAGATATACATGGTGGGAAGCCAGGGGCTTTCGTCCCTTGGTAATGAAAAAGCCAAACAACTCCTGGCCGAAGGAGCTATCGGCGATATCAATTATGCCGAAGGCTTCTGGGCAAGGCATTCTCCCCAGGGCGCCTGGCAGTATGCCATCCCTGAAGATGCCTCCGAAAAGACGGTTGACTGGGACCGCTATATCTTCAATACCAAAAAACGTCCCTTTGACCCGCTCCGGTTCTTCCGGTGGCGGAATTACCTGGATTACGGTACCGGAATGTCCGGAGACCTCTTCGTACACCTTTTTTCAAGTTTACATTTTATAACCGATTCTTACGGACCGGACAAGGTATCTGCAATGGGCGGGCTCCGTTACTGGAAAGACGGCAGGGAAGTTCCCGATGTACTCCTGGGTATGTTCAACTATCCGGAAACAGAACAGCATCCCGGATTTAACCTGTCCCTGCGCTGCAATTTCGTGGATGGGACCAGCGGGTCCACTTATCTGAAGATAGTGGGAAGTGAAGGTTCCATGGACATTACCTGGAACGATGTGGTGCTGAAAAGGAACAATCACACCGAAGAAGACCCCTTCCTCAAAGAAAAAGCCAAGGAAATGGGAGGATATGCAGGCCGGAAAAAAATACTTCCGCCCGCCGAAACGGTGTATGAGGTGGAAAAAGGTTATAAAGGGGCTCATTACGATCATTTCGCCAATTTCTTCAGAGCCATACGCCACGGAGGGACTGTAGTGGAAGATCCCGTATTTGGCTTCCGTGCGGCCGCTCCCGCCCTGTTGTGTAACGATAGCTACTTTCAGAATAAATACATCGGCTGGGACCCGGTAAAAATGAAAGTGGTATAACGTAACGGTCCGGCGGAATATCGATTTTAACAAACAATAGTAAATCAAAAAATAACACCAATGAAAAATACATTGCTGATCACGGGAATGGTTACCTTGTTTATGGTATCCTGCAAAACAGAAAAGAAGGAAAAACAGAAAGAAGCCGAACCCCAGGCGAAAATAGATGTAACCGATAAGGAAAATACCCTCACCAAAAAGGAAAAGGCCGAAGACTGGATATTACTCTTCGACGGAAAAAATGCCGATGGATGGAGAGGATACAATCAGGAAACCCTTCCCGAAGGGTGGGTGGTCGAAGACGGTACGCTGAAATCCCTGGGAAGAGGCGGGGATATAGGAGGTGATATTGTTTACGCGAAGGAACCTTTTGAAAACTTTGAGTTCTCTTTGGAATGGAAGATCGCCGAAGGCGGTAACAGCGGGGTGTTCTACCATGTGCTGGAAGGTGAACAATACGATGCACCTTATTACAATGCTCCTGAGTACCAATTGATAGACCAGATAGGGTTTCCGCAGAAACTGGAAGACTGGCAGTCTATCGGTGCTGACTACGGTATGTATACACCCGATTATAAAGGCGCCGTGAAACCCGCAGGAGAATGGAATTCCAGCCGGATCGTATTCACCCCTGAAAAGGTAACCTATTGGCTCAACGGGAAGAAAACCGTAGAATTCGTACCGTGGTCTGAAGACTGGAAAAAGCGAAAGGAAGAAGGAAAGTGGAAAGATTTTCCCGATTACGGAAAAGCAAAATCCGGGCTCATCGGGTTACAGGATCACGGAAGTTTCATCTGGTTTAAGAACATAAAAATAAGAAAGCTATGAGAGCGTCTTCATTGATCAACGGATTATTTTCATGCCTGGCCCTGGTATTGATGAGTTGTAATTCGGGTAAAACCGAGCTTTTCAACGGCAAAGACCTCACGGGATGGGAAATATACGGTACGGAAAAATGGTATGTGGAAGACGGTCTGCTGGTCGCCGAAAGCGGCCCGGACAAGAAATACGGTTACCTGGCTACAGACAAAAGTTATAAGAACTTTGAACTGGATGTGGAATTCCTGCAGGAGGCCGACGGCAACAGTGGTGTTTTTTTCCGCTCCGGTATCGAAGGGACCAAGATTTCCGGGTGGCAGGTAGAAGTAGCTCCGCCCGATCTTCACACCGGAGGGATTTACGAATCCTACGGAAGGGGATGGCTTATAAAACCTGAACCGGAAAAAGATAAAATGCTCAGGTACGGGGAGTGGAACCACATGAAGATAAGAGTGAAAGGCGATCATGTGACCACCTGGCTCAACGGCGAGCAGATGATAACCCTTGAGGATGAAAAAATAGGTGAAGCAAACGGAAAAATTGCCCTCCAGATTCACGATGGCGGGGGCATAAAAGTGTACTGGAGAAATATTACCCTGAAGGAGATCCCCGAAGGGGAATAATTTTTTACCTGCGGGAAGATATCAACTTCCGGATCGTTATTTCAGATGTTGGAGACAACATCCGGAGTGATGGTCCGGGAGTTTTTTATTTCTTACCCTGCCCTTTGCAGTACCCTTAAATATCGTTATCTTAGATGTAAATTTTCAAGCGATGAAAAATCTGTTAATTCCAGCTTTCATACTGTTGTTTATGACAGTGTCTGCGCAAAAACAAAATGTTATGAATAAAGAGACCATCTATCAGTTTAAAGTAGAAGACCTCTATGGCAATGATTTCGATTTCAGTAGTTTAAAGGGGAAAAAGATCATGGTGGTCAACACCGCCAGTGAATGCGGTCTGACACCTCAGTACGAAAGCCTGCAGGAACTCTATGAGAAGTATAAAAACAGGGATTTTGTTATTGTGGGCTTCCCCGCCAATAATTTCGGAGGGCAGGAACCGGGCACCGACGAACAGATTGCCGCTTTTTGTGAACAAAACTACGGAGTGACCTTTCCCATGATGAGTAAAATATCGGTAAAGGGAAAAGATATGCATCCGGTATATAAGTTCCTTACCGAAAAGGAAAAGAACGGACTGGAAGACTCGGAAGTGCAGTGGAACTTCCAGAAATATCTTATCGATGAAGAAGGGCATGTGGCAAAAGTTGTCCCTCCCCAGACCCTTCCCGTAGATGAAGCGGTCATAAACTGGATCGAACACTAATATTATACCTGTCTGCTTATGAACAAAACTGTTTTAGGTGTAAACACCATCTGCACCCATGAAGGGGAACTCCGGGACGAAAAATACCGCGGGGCGGTATCCCCGTTGTATATGGCTACATCCTATGCCTTTGAGGATGTGGAAGCAAAACGCTATCCCCGGTACTTCAATACACCCAATCAACTCGCGCTCGCCAGTAAGATCGCAGCACTGGAGCATGCCGAAAGAGGACTGATATTCGGAAGCGGCATGGCAGCAATCAGCACCACTTTGCTGGCTTTTCTCGGGAAAGGAGACCATATAGTGCTGCAAAAAACACTTTACGGGGGGACATTCAACCTGGTAACGGAAGAATTCCGGAAATTCGGAATAGAATATTCGTTTACCGACGGCTCGTCCCCGGAAGATTTTGAAACCCTGATCCGGGAAAACACCAAGGTGATTTATATCGAAACCCCGTCAAATCCATTGCTGACGGTAACCGATATAAAAGCCGTTGCGGAAATTGCCCGGAAACACGGACTGGTATCCATGATAGACAATACTTTTGCCAGTCCGGTGAACCAGACGCCGCTGGATTTCGGGATTGATATTGTCATACACAGCGCCACCAAATACCTGGGTGGCCACAGTGATATACTTGCAGGAGCTGTGGCAGGTTCCGAAGCGCATATAGATAAGGTATTCCAACTGGCCAAGAATTTCGGCGGAAGCCTTAGCGATTATACCGTGTGGTTACTGGAACGCAGCATAAAAACATTGGGACTGAGGGTAAAAGCACAAAACCGGAATGCTAAAAAACTGGCGCGGTTGCTGCAAAAACACCCGGATGTCTCCAAAGTACATTATCCCGGTCTTAAAAGCAATCCCGATTATGCCCTGGCCAAAGCACAAATGAAAGGTTTCGGCGGAATGTTGTCCTTCGAACTCCGGGAAGGGTTGGATGCCCTTCAGTTTATGCGGGAACTGCAGCTTATCAAACCTTCGATGAGCCTGGCGGGAGTAGAAAGTACCATTAGCTCACCGATGCTTACCTCGCATGCCTTGTTGAGTGCAGAAGAAAGGGCAGCGCAGGGGATAGGCGACGGATTATTGCGTCTTTCCGTCGGGATTGAAGATAAAAAGGACCTGATAAAAGACATAGAACAAGCCCTGGTTAAAATAGGAGAACTGGTAAGTTGAGCCCCCGGTAAAAGCGTAAAAAACAAAAATATATAACCATTTAACGGAAAGGAAAACAAGTGAAATTGGACATATTGGCTATTGGTGCACATCCCGATGATGTGGAACTGGGATGTGGGGCCACGATAGCGAAGGAAGTGGCACAGGGTAAAAAAGTGGGGATTCTGGATTTGACCAGAGGAGAACTGGGGACCAGAGGGTCGGCAGAACTCCGCGATAAGGAATCTGCCAGAGCTGCCGAAATACTCGGTGTGGAAATAAGGGAGAACCTTGCATTTGCAGACGGTTTTTTTGTAAATGACAGGGCCCATCAACTGGAAATCATAAAAATAATACGCAAATACCGTCCCGGGATCGTGTTGTGCAATGCTATTGATGACAGGCATATAGATCATGGCAGGGGCAGTAAACTGGCAAGTGATGCCTGTTTTTTGAGCGGACTGATCAAAATTGATACGGGACAGGAGGCATGGCGGCCGAAGCAGGTGTACCACTACATTCAGTGGAAAGATATAACCCCCGATTTTGTGGTGGATGTTTCAGGATTTGTAAAGACAAAAGTGGAGGCCGTATCGGCCTATGCGTCCCAGTTTTTTGATCCGGAGAGCGAGGAACCCGAAACACCGATAAGCAGTAAGAACTTTCTGGATAGTATTACGTACAGGGCCAGGGATTTAGGGCGAATTATCAATGTGGAACACGCAGAAGGCTTTACCGCCGAACGCCATGTAGCCGTGCATTCGCTGGATCATTTGATATAAAATTTTAAGTTTTTTCTTTGTATATAAATGATAAAAAATTACCTTTGCATCCGCAATTAAACGGTGGTTGTAGCTCAGCTGGTTAGAGCGCTAGATTGTGGTTCTAGAGGTCGCCGGTTCGAAACCGGTCTTCCACCCGTAAAGGAGTATTCTTAGCAGGATACTCCTTTTTTTGTTTCCTACAGGCAATACCTGCTTCATAGATTTTTGCCGGAAGGATAAAGTCTTTTTATTATCATATAGTCATAAAAAATAGCACTTATTTTCGGGAACAGATACTTTATCGTAATATTGCGATGTAGGGGTGAGTAACAAGTCCCCGGTTCCGAAACACCTGCACATAACCCGGGCCGGGCTTTAAACCTGAAAATATGCCATGAACACAGTTTTTGATGTTATCGTTATCGGCGGAGGCCAAAGTGGCCTGGCAACGGGCTATTACCTGAGGAGAGGCAGATTGAGCTACCTGATCCTGGACGACCGTGAAAAAAGAGGCGGTGCGTGGCAAAGTGCCTGGGACAGCCTTACACTATTTTCTCCTGCACAACACAGTTCCCTGCCGGGATGGCTGATGCCGAAATCGGAGGGACCTTTCCCGACAAGGCGGGAGGTGATCGATTATCTCGGCAGATACGAAGAACGCTACGGGTTTCCCGTAGAGCGCCCGGTCCGGGTGAACAATATGGAACGGGAAAACGACCTGTTCAGGCTGATCACCACCAAAGGTGATTTTTATACAAGGGCGGTGATCGCTGCAACCGGAACATGGGCCAATCCCGTGATCCCGGATGTGGATGGAAGAGAAAAATTCAAAGGGATACAGTTGCATTCGGCAAACTATAAAAATCCCGAAGTATTTCAGGACCAGAAGGTGCTGGTGGTCGGTGAAGGGAACTCCGGGGCACAGATCATGGCCGAAGTGTCGAAATACGGTCGTGAGGTCAAATGGGCTACACGGAATACACCGGAATTCCTGCCCGACGATGTGGACGGGCATTACCTTTTTAATATCGCTTCAGCTAAATATCGTGCTGAAAAGGAGGGAAAACCTTTTGACTTGTCCAATTACAATCTCGGAAATATCGTTATGGTGCCTTCCGTAAAAGAAGCGCGATCAAGAGGTGTATTGACGTCCGAGGGTTCTTTTACAGGTATGTACGAGGGCGGGGTGATCTGGGAAAACGGAACAAAGGAAGCTTTTGACGCTGTTATCTGGTGTACCGGGTTCGGGTATGCGACCTCGTTTTTGGATACTGTGGTCCGTCCGGATGAAAAGGGAATTATTTCTACGGACGAAACCAGGGCAACAGAAGTTCCGGGACTGTGGCTGGTAGGCTATGGCAGCTGGACCGGCTATGCTTCGGCAACGTTGATCGGGGTAAACCGTACCGCCCGGCAGACGGTAAAGCAGATAGGAGAGTACTTGGCTCAGGTCGAATAAAAAACAATCCCACCGGACCGGGATGCCGACAGGATTGTTTTGTATGATGTCGTAGTCTTCTCGCAGGGGAGAAATTATTCTGTTTCCACCGCTTTATCCACTACCAGCCGTTTTTCCCGGTTGGCGATTTCCCATGCCGTGTAAAATACCAGCCGGGTGCGGTTTTCCAGCAGGTCGTAGTTAATCTTGTCCGGAGTGTCACCGGGACGGTGATAGTCGTCATGGGTGCCGTTAAAATAAAAGATAACGGGAATGTTGTTCTTGGCAAAGTTGTAATGGTCGCTTCGGTAGTAGAACCGGTTCGGGTCGTTGTCGTCGTTGTAGGTATAGTCCAGTTCTATCTGGCAGTACTTTTCGTTCACTTCCTCAGACAGGTTATGCAGTTCGGTGCTCAGTTTGTCCGAGCCTATCAGGTACACGTAGTTCCGGTCTCCTTCACGTTTCGGATCTATTCTTCCTATCATGTCAATGTTCAGGTCGGTAACGGTATTTTCCAGCGGAAAAATGGGGTTCCTGGTATAGTAATCCGAACCTAAAAGTCCTTTTTCCTCACCGGTAACATGCAGGAACACTACAGATCGTTTGGGGCCGTTTCCGGCATCTGCCGCTTTTTTAAAAGCTTCTGCAATTTCCAGAAGTGCTACAGATCCTGAACCGTCGTCATCGGCGCCGTTATTGATCTGGCCGTCTTCGGTTACACCAATGTGATCCAGGTGAGAGGAGATAATAATATATTCATCGGGTTTTTCCGTTCCTTCGATGAAAGCCACTACGTTTTCCGAATCCACGTTGCCCGACTTTCCGGAAAAGGCAATGTCAAAGTTGGTAGTAATAACAGCCCCATTGTCCAGAGATTCAAGGTCCGGACTGATCTGGCCGGCAATATCATTACTGATAAAGGCATAGAAAAAATCTTCGTCTTCTTCGGCTTTTAATTGCATCCTGCCATTCCCTATCCTGTTTTGCATAAAGCTGAATTGCTGTGCAATCATGCTGAAGTTGGTCTTGTCGATAAGCAGTACGCCCTTTACTCCGTTTTTCATGGCAGTATCCAGCCGGTCCGGCATGGATATTTTTATATCAGACCATTTGGAGGGTTCGGAGGTTCCCGAGATAAGGTAGGTGCCGTCTTCGTTTTTGGGTTCGCCTATTACTATGGCAATGACTTTTCCCTCAACATCGAGGCCTTCGTAGTCGGAGTATTTCTCATCTTTTATACCGTATCCGGCAAAGACTATTTCACTGGAAGAATACGCGTTCCGGGCGGGGGAATGGAATGTAACAAAATCTTCCCCGATCTCGTATTGTTGATCATTGACGGCTATGGTAGCCTCCGGCATTTCACTGACCTCGAGGGGGACTTCCTGGAAATACTCGCCATTGTTCTGGGCGGCGGGTACCCCGAGTTTTACATAGTGATCTTTCAGGTATTCAACAGCTTTCTTTTGTCCCGGTTCTCCGGTTTCCCTGCCTTCGAATTCATCGGAAGCATAGGTGTATAAATGATCTTTTAATTCTTGTTGTGTTATGGTTTCCGCGTAGGGTACGGGATCGTAAGAAGCCGCCTTCTTTGAAGGGGCCGTGGCCTTTTGGGAACTGTTGCAGGCAAATGCTACGGACAGTGCCAGATAAAGTATTTTTCTCATTTTGTGCTATATAAATTTGTCAAATATATATAAAATGGAATATATGGTGGGTGAATGTTTTCTAAAAGTTCAGGGGGGTAAGGTTCAGTATGGTAAGATAAGGGGAGTGGGGAATGGGAATGACCTTAGTTGGCCACTTCACTGATAAATTTAATACGGTAGAGGCGTAATTCTTCATCTTCATAATCGCCGTCAAATTCTTCCATGGCAAGAGATATTTTGTCTGTTTCGGCATCGAGAAAATATTCGTGGAGTTCTTCCTGCTGGTCTTCATCCAGGATATCGTCTATCCAGTAGTTAATATCCAGCTTGGTGCCGCTGTAGACGATCTGTTCCATTTCTTTGATAAAACCTCCCATTTCCAGGCCCTTGGCGTCGGCAATGTCATTAAGGGGGAGTTTTCTGTCCACACTTTGTATGATAAAGAGTTTTAATGCGGAATTCGCCCCGGTACTTTTTACAACCAGGTCGTCCGGACGGATGATATCGTTGTCGTTTACATAACGGGTTATAAGTTCGGTAAAAGGTTTGCCGTATTTTTTGGCTTTTCCTTCGCCGACACCATGTATGTTGAGAAGTTCCCTGGCATTTACGGGATATTTCAGGGCCATATCTTCAAGTGAAGGGTCCTGGAATACTACAAACGGGGGAACACCCAGTTTCTGGGCCTCTTTTTTCCGGAGTTCCCTGAGCATGTTGAGGAGGGTGGTATCGGCAGATGCCGCTCCGCCCTTTTTGGCCGTAATTATGGTATCGTCCTCAGCTGTTTCATAAGTATGATCCTCCGTCATCATGAAGGACTGCGGATTTTCGAGGAATTTTTTTCCTTCTTCGGTGAGAAATAAGACCCCATAGGTCTCGATCTCTTTTCTCAGGAGTCCGGCCACCAGTACCTGGCGGATCAGTGCCATCCAGTGTTTGGCTTCTTTTTTCCTGCCTGTGCCAAAAAAGGGTTTTTCATCCGTCTTATGCGATTTGATAAGGGCATTGACCTTACCCACCATGACGTTTACGATCTCTTTGGGTTTGAATTTCTGGTTGGTATTTTTTACAATGGAGAGCAGTTTTGTAACATCGTCTTTGACTTCGTGCTTTTTCTTGGGGTTACGAACGTTGTCATCCATATCTGCCCCTTCGCCGTTCACCTCGTCAAATTCTTCACCGAAATAATGTAAAATGAATTTCCTGCGGGATATGGAAGTTTCGGCATAGGCCACCATTTCCTGTAAAAGAGCGTGCCCGATTTCCTGTTCGGCCACAGGTTTTCCCGCCATGAATTTTTCCAGCTTTTCGATGTCCTTATAGGCGTAGAAAGCAAGGCAGTGTCCTTCACCGCCGTCTCTTCCGGCCCTTCCGGTCTCCTGGTAGTAACTTTCGATACTTTTCGGAATGTCGTGATGGATCACAAAGCGCACATCCGGTTTGTCAATCCCCATTCCGAAAGCAATGGTGGCTACTACGACATCCACATCCTCCATGAGGAACATGTCCTGGTGTTTGGCCCGGGTCTTGGCGTCCAGTCCGGCGTGGTACGGAACAGCGCTGATACCGTTTACCTGAAGTGTCTGGGCCAGTTCTTCCACCCGTTTCCTGCTCAGGCAGTAAATAATGCCCGATTTTCCGGAGTTTTGTTTGACAAACCGGATAATATCGGCATCTACGTTTTTGGTTTTGGGCCTGACTTCATAAAAGAGATTAGGCCGGTTAAAGGAAGCCTTGAACGTATTGGCGTCGGTGATCCCCAGGTTTTTCAGGATGTCTTCCTGAACTTTTGGGGTGGCCGTGGCTGTGAGCGCTATTATGGGAATGTCTCCTCCGAGGCGTTTTATAATGGTCTTGAGGTTCCTGTATTCCGGCCGGAAGTCGTGTCCCCATTCCGAGATACAGTGCGCTTCGTCTATAGCTACAAACGAAATCTTTACAGACCTCAGGAAATCGATATATTCTTCTTTGGTGAGGGATTCGGGTGCCACATAGAGCAGTTTGGTGGTGCCTTCCCGTATATCATGCATCACGGTTCTTACCTCACTTTTGGTAAGCGACGAATTCAATACGTGGGCAATACCGTCATTGGAAGAGAGGCCCCGAAGGGCGTCGACCTGGTTTTTCATCAATGCTATGAGGGGCGATACTACAATGGCCGTACCTTCTTTTACCAGTGCGGGCAACTGGTAACAAAGTGATTTACCGCCACCTGTGGGCATGATCACAAATGTACTGTGATTATCAACTATGCTTTTAACGACACCTTCCTGTAATCCTTTGAATTGGTTAAAACCGAAATATTGTTTTAACTTTTTATGCAAGTCAATTTCAACTGAACTCATTCTATCGTTTTACTATTTTACATACATTTGCACAACTAAAGATATAACATTCTTTATTTATTACAAATAATAAATATCTAAAAAATTTTGAGTGATAAAGAGGCTATAAAAGCAGTTGCAAAAAAAGTAATTGAAATTGAAAGTAGCGCAATAAGAGACCTAAAATCTTTCATAGATGATGAATTTTCGAGCGCTGTTCAGCATATTTTTAACAGTTCGGGAAGAGTTATTGTCACCGGGATCGGGAAAAGTGCGATTATAGCTACAAAAATTGTGGCAACATTAAACTCTACCGGTACACCTTCCATATTTATGCACGCTGCCGATGCCATTCACGGAGACCTGGGGACCATACAGGAAGACGATGTAGTGATCTGTATCTCCAAAAGTGGCAATACGCCTGAAATAAAGGTACTGGTGCCTCTTATCAAAAACGGAAAGAACAAACTTATAGCCATTACGGCCAATAAAGAATCATTTCTGGGGCAACAGGCAGATTTTGTCCTAACCGCTTATGTAGAAAAAGAAGCCTGCCCGAATAACCTTGCACCCACTACAAGCACCACGGCACAACTCGTTATAGGAGATGCACTTGCCATATGCCTGTTAAGCCTGAAAGGGTTTACCAGTAAGGATTTTGCCAGGTATCATCCCGGCGGGTCACTGGGTAAAAAACTGTACCTGCGCGTCAGGGATATTTCCTCGGCCAACATGAAACCCGAGGTAACCCCGGATGCCGACGTGCGGAAGGTGATCGTGGAAATCTCGGAGAAAATGCTGGGAGCCACAGCTGTTATTGCCGACGGAAAGATCGTGGGAGTGGTCACTGACGGTGATATAAGACGAATGCTGAATAATTACGATAATATCAATGGGCTTACCGCCGGAGATATCATGAGCAGAAACCCGAAGAGTATCGAGGCCGATGCAATGGCTGTAGATGCCATGGAAGTTATGGAAAAGCACAGCATTTCACAGCTTCTGGTCGAAGACGAGGGGGTATATGCCGGGGTAATCCATCTGCACAACCTAATTAAAGAAGGGATCATATAATGGCAAAAAAGAAACAGGAGGAGATGTCTTTTCTGGACCACCTGGAAGATCTCCGTTGGCATCTTATACGGGCAACAATAGCTATCGTTATAGTGGGGGGCGTGGCATTCATAGCCAGGGACTTCATTTTTGATACCATCATTTTCGGTCCGAAGAAAGGGGATTTCGTTACCTATGAGTTTTTCTGCAAGGTATCGAAGACCCTGGGACTGGACGAGAGTTTCTGTATCAAGGAACTGCCTTTCCGTATCCAGAGCCGTACGATGGCCGGGCAGTTCTCGGCACATATCTGGACCTCAATATGGGCAGGTTTTATTCTGGCTTTTCCGTATGTATTGTACGAGTTCTGGAGATTCATAAGCCCGGGCCTTTACGAAAACGAGAGAAAAAATGCCAGGGGATTTATATTTATAGCATCCCTGTTGTTTTTTATGGGAGTACTGTTCGGATATTATGTAATATCTCCGTTGTCCATTAATTTCCTGGCCACATACCAGGTGAGCCCGGAAGTGCATAACGACATCGACCTGGGGTCCTATATATCTACGGTAAGAACATCGGTGATTTCGTGCGGGTTGATTTTTGAATTGCCCATACTCATCTATTTCCTGACCAGGATAGGACTTGTAACCCCGCAGTTCCTGAGAAAATACAGGAAAATTTCCCTGGTGATAGTGTTGATCCTTTCAGCAATTATAACGCCTCCGGATATTACCAGTCAGATTGTAGTGACCATTCCTATTCTTATCCTGTATGAAGTGAGTATTGTCATATCCAGATTTGTTATCCGGCAACAGGCAAAACAGGAAAAAGCCCTGAGAAAAAAATAACATAAAATATAGAGCCGCACGGCCGTGCGGCTCAAACGGGAAGACCGATCAACCATTGTAGGGCATAAGGATACGTCCATAAACAAAAGAGCATAAAAATGGGAGATATAGTAAAAGAATTCGACGATTACCGCTCAAGGATGAACGAGCGGATCATGAAGGATAACAACAAGATCATAAAACGAATATTCAATCTCGATACCAATGCCTATATGCCCGGTGCACTGGATGTTAAAACCAAGGAACTGCTGGGTTTGGTGGCATCTGCCGTGCTCCGGTGTGATGATTGTATAAAATATCACCTGGAAAGTTGCCATAAGGAAGGGCTCACCGGCGAAGAAGTTATGGAAGCCATGGGTATTGCCACGCTGGTGGGCGGCACCATTGTAATTCCCCATTTGCGGAAAGCGTACGAGTTTTGGGACGCCCTGGAAGCAGGTGCCGGGAATAGTTAAATGAAACCTAAACACGACCCGGTATCATGCCCGGGCGTAATGTTTTTCGTATTTTTACTTTCTAAGTCCTGTTAGAAATGAAGCTGAGAGCTGAAAATATTATGAAGTCCTACAAGGGACGAAAAGTGGTAAAAGGGATTTCGCTGGAAGTGAACCGGGGTGAGATCGTAGGTCTTCTCGGTCCAAACGGAGCCGGGAAAACCACTTCTTTCTATATGATCGTTGGGCTCATCAAACCCAATGGCGGGCGTATTTTCCTGGATGACCTGGACATTACCAGGTATCCCATGTACAAGAGAGCGCAGAACGGTATCGGTTACCTGGCGCAGGAAGCATCTGTTTTCAGGAAGTTGAGTATTGAGGATAATATTTTAAGTGTACTGCAGCTTACCAAGATGTCCAAAAAGGAACAGCATAGGAAAATGGAGGCACTTATTGAAGAGTTCGGACTCGGACATATCCGGAAAAACCGGGGTGACCTGCTTTCCGGGGGCGAACGACGGCGAACAGAGATAGCCCGCGCACTTGCCACCGACCCCAATTTTATTTTACTGGACGAACCGTTTGCCGGGGTTGATCCCGTAGCGGTGGAAGATATACAGCGTATCGTAGCCCAACTCAAAGACAAGAATATCGGTATCCTGATCACCGACCACAACGTACAGGAAACCCTGGCTATTACCGAACGGTCTTACCTGATGTTCGAAGGCAGTATCCTCAAGGCCGGGGAACCGGAAGAACTGGCTGCCGACGAAATGGTGAGGAAAGTATATCTCGGGCAAAACTTTGAGCTCCGCAGAAAAAAACTGGAATTCAATAAATAAGGGGACCACCCGGACCACCGTTATTTTCCGGTATGTTCCGAGCAGTTCCCGGCGGGGTAGTATCTTTATTTGTCTGCTATACGGTATACGGCCTGAGGTTTTTTAATAGGGTCTCCAGGGTTTCTATACTGGTTCTGTAGGCTTCGGGCGATATGTCTTTCATGGCCTTTATCATGATTTCTTTCTGTACGCTCACTACTTCTTCATAGGCCTGCCGTCCTTTTTCCGTTATGGAAATATCATGGTAATGGACCCTGATGAGGTGCTGTGCCTCAAAGCGTTTGACAAGTTTTTCAATGCCGGCTTCATCGGTAAAAAAATCCAGTGACCTTGCGGCTTCTGACATTGTGAGGTTTTCTTTTTCGTGTATGGCGTTGAAGAACTGCCATTCCAATCGGTTAAAGTCACCGTATTCGCCAGTTTTCCGGATGACATTCGAAAACGTATCATTCGCTTTTTTCACCCAGTAACCTATCGGTCCTTTTTCTTCGTATACCTGTACCACATTGCTGATCGTGTTTTCTTTTTCTTTCATGTCCGGTTTTTGATATTAACCTGCTGTTGCTACCGTATCTTTTGTTTCGCTCTTTTTGCTGTATAACGCATCTGCATACCAGAGAAATTCTTTCAGGAACCTGTTGGTGTTGTCGGTTACCGAATCTCTCAAAGGAGAAAACTCATCGTCAAAAGCCTGGTGGATTTCCGGAACCAGGAGTTTGAGGGGGAGTGGATAAGCACCGAGGCTCAGGATCACGTGCTGTAACTGGGAAGAAGCATTGATGCCTCCCATTTTTCCGGAGGAAGCCGTAGCAACCGCTATGGGTTTCTGCTGGAATTCTGCCCAGTAGTAGTCGAGCATATTTTTAAGGGCCCCTGAAAAGCTGCCGTGATATTCCGGGGTAACAAAGATCATGGCATCACTTTGTTTTAACCGGTGACCTACGGGGCCTACATAAGTAGTATCTGTTCCGTCCTGACCAAAAATGGGCAGGGGCGTTGCACTGAGATCCACCAGGTTGGTTTCCATTCCTTTTTTAATGAGTTGTTGTTGTATAAAATGGGCAAGTCGGTGCGACTGCCTTTCGTTCCGTACGCTTCCTAAAACAATTGTAATTTTCATGATAGTGGTTTTATATGTTAGACTTATGCTTTTTTGATGGTATAAAATTAATTGATTAAATCAATGGTTTTATGTTGTTTTGATAGTATATGTCTATCAATAAATTGGTGTAATTAATACCGGAAGGAAATATTGAAGAAATTATTATTTTTAAGTCATTGTGATACAATATTTTAAATCATGTTAAGATTTTGTCCGGCTTTTTTCGGAGAGAATGAAGAAATGTGTTCCGTCAAGAAGTTCAGGGCATTATGCCCAAAGAAATACTGCGGGGAAAAATATTCATAACCTGTTAATAAATATCTTTCTGTAAAACTTATAATTAAGATATATTTGTAGTTGAACATAAGAAATCTCCTTTTGTGCATTTTGAAGGAAGGAGTCTTAAAAACTAACAGATGAAGTTTATTGTATCCAGTTCGTATTTGTTAAAACAACTACAGGTATTAGGAGGGGTCATTAACAACAGTAACACCCTGCCCATCTTAGATAACTTTTTATTTGAATTGCAAGGCGAAAAGCTGACGGTTTCGGCTTCGGACCTGGAGACTACCATGAGCGCGGTGCTTGATGTGGAATCGGATGCCGAGGGGAACATAGCCGTGCCGGCCAGGTTGTTGCTGGATATTCTCAAAACCTTTCCGGAACAGCCGCTCACCTTTGTCATGGAAGACAACAATACCATAGAGATCAGTTCCAATCACGGGAAATATGCCCTGGCATATGCAGATGCTTCGGAATTTCCCAAAACAGTAGAGTTGGCGGACCCGAGTTCCACTTCTGTTGTCGGGGACGTGCTGGCTACTGCGATCAGTAAGACCATTTTTGCCGCGGGTAATGACGATCTGCGCCCCGTGATGAGCGGAGTGTTCTTTCAGTTTTCACCTGAGAACCTCACTTTTGTGGCTACAGATGCGCATAAACTTGTTAAATACCAGCGTACGGACCTTTCCGCAAGCGAAGTCGCCGAATTTATCATGCCGAAAAAACCACTCAACCTGTTGAAAGGAATCCTGGCAGGCAGTGAAACGGAAGTGACCGTAGAATATAACGAGAGCAATGCCAAATTTACCTTTGATAACGTGGAACTGGTTTGCCGTCTCATTGACGGAAAGTATCCGAATTATGAGGCAGTGATCCCCAAAGAGAATCCTAACAAACTTACAATTAACCGGACGCAGTTTCTCAATTCTGCACGCAGGGTGAGTATTTTTTCCAATAAGACCACCCATCAGATCCGTTTGAAGATAGCCGGAGCCGAGCTCAACATATCTGCCGAGGACATAGATTACAGCAACAAGGCAGAAGAAAGGCTCACCTGTGAATACCAGGGCGATGATATGCAGATAGGCTTTAACTCCAGGTTTCTTATCGAAATGCTGAACAACCTTACTGCGGATGATGTATCCGTAGAAATGTCGCTCCCCAACAGGGCCGGTATCCTTACCCCGGTTGACGGACTGGACGAAGGGGAATATATAACCATGCTGGTTATGCCGGTCATGTTGAACAATTAATTAAAAATCTATACGGAATAATAGTACATAACCGTTATTTTTATATCAGGGCCGTCCCCTTCACTTTTTGGGAACGGCTTTTTTGTTGGTAAGAAAAGAGACCGTGCTAAAAAATTGCGGATGATATAAAAACTATTGTAATGAGTTGGTTGATCCGGAAATGAAAAAGGTGTTATGTGTTGCGGATTGTGCTGTTACCCGGGAAGCACAAAGGTTTAAAAGCATTTCTTCGGTTAAAATAATACCTGCTTAACTTTCGGTAACTTGTAATATTTTACAATTAAAGAACCAAGCTCCACAACTTTAATTCTGGTGCCATTTTAGTTTACAACTATTTTAATTCCTGTATCTTATGGTTATTAGGTTACTGAGTTATTAAGTTGCTGAGTTATTGCGTGTTGACTTAATAACGCAGTAACTCAATAACCATGGCAATTTCATTGCCTTTCTAAACCACCGGACTGCAAGTCCGGTGGTTTAGTTCCGAATGTGGGATTTTTGAGAGATGCTATCGGAAATTTATTATCTTTAAGCAACTGAGTTAAAAAATGTATATAATAAGAAAGTAAGCCGTTGAGACTTTTAGAGATCGTTATAGAAAAAGAAGCGAAAGAAGCGACAGAAACACTTCTGGACAGCGATGAAGTTATTGAAAAATGGATATCGGAGACCGTAGAAGGCGGTTATATAGTAAAAGTACTCACCCGGGATGAGCACGCCAGGGAACTGCTGGCCTCTCTCGAAAAACGACCGCATTGCAGGGTGATCATCCATCCTGTGGAAGGAACCTTGCCAAAACCCGATATGCCTGAAAAGGAAGAGGAGGCTAAAATAAAGATCGGGAAATTCATTGCCATCAGTAAAGAAGAGCTTTACAGTGATATTGATGAACCCGTAAAACTTTCCCTGAATTTTATTCTCATGATTATCCTCTCCACATTTGTGGCGGGAATAGGCATTCTGAAGGACAATGTGGCCATTATTATAGGGGCTATGGTCATAGCGCCCTTTCTTGGCCCGAATATGTCTATGGCCTTTGGTACAACGCTGGGAGACTGGCCTGTCATTAAAAAATCGATAATTACGGGGATCGTCGGTACGCTTATCGCCCTGGTCATTTCCGTGTTATGGGGGATGCTTGCGGGAGATGTGGGATATATTACCATGGACCCGAATATTGCTTATGATGATATTGTCCTCGCCCTGGTATGCGGTTTTGCAGGGGTGATATCAGCAATTAGCGGCCAGGGCAGCACCTTAGTGGGTGTCATGGTAGCAGCCGCCCTTTTACCGCCGCTTATGAGGGCCGGCCTGTTACTCGGAGGAACATATTACCGGGATGCCTTCAATTCCTTCCTTATTTTTTCCACAAATATCATCTGCCTGAACATTGCGGGTATTATCACTTTTTATTTTGCGGGAATCAGGCCGGGAAGGTGGTGGGAAAAAGAAAAGGCGAAGAAGAAAACCCGCTACGCCTTTTTGATCTGGTCCCTGGCATTGGTGCTCATTATCCTCACCATTTTACTGATCCGGAAATTCGAACCCGGTATGGAAACCGTACCCGGGAAGTGAAAAGCCGCTATTCGCTCTTTTCTTTATCTTCCCCGTTGTTTTGCTCCTGCAGGTCTTTTATTTCTTGGATATAGGTGTTCAGTGCTTTGCCGTATTTGGAAGCGGCCACCTCCGGAGACAACGAGGCGTTTATCGTATCCAGGTATTTTAAGCGGGCGTTGGATACTTCCGAAAGAGCAATGTACGGAGCTACATAAGAATCGGTATTTCCCAATGCAAAATTCAGGGTATAAAGGTAGCTCCTGGTAGTATTTTTATCTATGACCTTCCCCAGTGAGTCCCTTTTCAGGGAGTCGTTACCGGCTTTTAGCTGTGCGGTGATCAATTCCAGGTTTTTCTCCCGGAACTTTCGCATTATTTTCTGGTATTCCTCCAGTTTTTCATGAGTTTCGGAGCCTTCTACCTTGGCCTCGGCAGAGAAGTAGTTCCAGGAAGTATTGATGGTGATTTCGCCTTTTTCACCAAAAAAGAGCAGGCTGGTATCTTTGTTTACACTGTTGTGCCGGTTGACAGAGAGGTAAAAGATTTCGGGTGCTTCAATTTCGGTGGTAAAATCAAAATGACTGTCCCCGTCCACAATTAGCGAATCCAGTGTTACAAGGGTGGAGTCCTTTACCTTTTGCAGGTAAAGGGTGCCTTTTTTCAATCCTTTTACCTGGCCGGTCACATGCATTTCGTTCGCGTCGCGGCCACCGCAGGAAAGAAGCAGTAAAAAAGCTGCTGTGAAAGTTATCGTCTTGTTTACGAATGTCATAGTTTTTTACATGATTAGATTAGCGCTGCAAATATCTTTATTCTGATCCATATAAACTACACCGTAGCGGCAAATTCCATTAACCAGGCACAGAGCATGGCTCCGTAGGTACCCACTGCATAACCGAATACGGCCAGGAGTACCCCTACTGTAGTAAGCGAAGGATGAAATGCTGCAGCAACAACAGGAGCAGAAGCCGCTCCGCCCACGTTGGCCTGGCTGCCCACGGCCAGAAAGAAATACGGTGCCTTTATCCATTTGGCCACCAGGATAAGCAATCCGGCATGGATGGCCATCCATACCAGTCCGATAGCCAGCAGCCCGGGATTGTCAAATACGGCTGCCAGGTCCATTTTCATGCCTATGGTGGCTACGAGAATATAGATACAGATACTTCCCAGTTTGCCGGCGCCGGCACCTTCGTAATTTCTCACCCTGGTAAAAGACAATAGTATCCCAATGGCAGTAGCAATGGAGATCATCCAGAAGAACTGGGAACCAAAGGAAGACAATGCGCTTTGTTTGTCTCTTACTGCTTCAAAGGTTGAAATCAGAAATTCAGAGATACCTGTGGCTCCCCAATGAGCAATGCCCACTGTAGTGAAAGCGATGGAGAGAATGATCATAAGGTCGGTAAGCGAAGGGTTCCGGGATATTTTTTCTGCAAAAGCGGAAACTTTGTGTTTCAGCTCTTCTATGGCCGAAGCATCTGCTTTGAGCCAGCGGTCTATCTGCTGGTTTTTACCGATTCCCAGGAGGATTACCGCCATCCACAGGTTGGCCATCACAATATCCACGAGCACCATACCGCCGTACTTTTCCGGGTTGTATTTGAATATTTCCAGCATGGCAGCCTGGTTGGCCCCACCGCCTATCCAGCTTCCCGCCAGCGTAGCCAGCCCCCGCCACACAGCATCGAAGCCCACACCGCCTACGGTATCCGGAGAGACCAGTGAAATCAGTAAAATGGCCAATGGCCCGCCGATCACAATACCTATAGTCCCTGTAAAGAACATGATAAGCGCTTTGGGTCCCAGGTTAAAGATGGCTTTGAGGTCTATACTGAGTGTCATCAGAACGAGTGCGGCGGGTAGCAAATACCTGCTCGCTACATAATACAGGTTGGATGTCTGGTCGTCCACGAGTCCCGTGGAATTATATATGGCCGGAATGAGGTAGCACATCAGAAGGGCGGGGACAATTTTATAGAATTTGCTCCAGAATCCCGTGGTCCTGGAAGAGGTGTAGAAAACGAAACCAAGGGCCAGCATTAACAATCCGAAGACAATGATATCGTTAGTAAAAACAGCGGTTTTTTCCATATGACGTCTGTTATTTGCCGGCAAAATACAAAAATACAACAGAACCGGCTCCCGGATTTATATTTTTTCAAAATCCACGTCACGCACTGTAAAAAAAACAATAGTATTTTTTTAACCTTTTAATTTAGAATAAGTATAAATAATAATTTAATTTAGCTTCGGGTTTTTTTGAAATGCCTGTGGATAAGATATTAAACCGTTGAGGGCACTTCATATGACCTGGTAAAACGAATAGAAAATAATTGGTGAAATATGGCTGATAAAAAGAATGATGTGCTAAGAGCAGTACTTCACGTAAAGCGAAAGGAATATATAACCCCGCATTATATCCGGGTAGTTCTGACAGGAGATCACATAGAACAATTTGCAGATACTACCGTAGGTGTGAATAACAAGATATTGGTTCCGCCGAAGGGTGTAGACAAAATCCATTTTCCGGAATTCGATGAAGTAAAAAACGAATGGATACAACCTCCGGAGCACCTTCGCCCGGTGATACGTACCTATACGCACCGGGGTATTGATGTGGAAAACAGGGAGATGATCGTCGACTTTGTTTATCACGGTGATCACAGTCCCGCGTCAGGATGGGCAGGACGGGCAAAAGAAGGGGACCAGCTCGGTGTATTGATGAAAGCGGGGAAGAGAACCCTGTACCCTGAGGCCGACTGGTACCTGCTGGCCGGAGATGCCACGGCAATTCCCGTTTTGGGGGCTATTCTGGAAAGTTTGCCTTCAACTGCCCGTGTAACGGCTGTTTTAGAGGTTCACGGAGAAGAAGACGAACAGCAACTGTACACGGAAGCACAGCTCGATATATGCTGGTTACACAACCCTTCCCCGGAGGAAGGCAGTAAACTGGCGGATGCTGTCAAACAGGTGCAGCTACCCGAAGAGGGGACCCGGTTCGGGTATGTAGCCGCCGAATTTTCAAGTGTGAAAGAAATCCGGCAGTACCTGCGTAAAGAACTGGGGTGGACCGCCGGGGAACTTTATGCCTATTCCTACTGGAAAGCGGGAATGGCGGAAGATCAATCCGCTGCCGACCGGCGAAAGGAAAAACAGCGTGCATAGCGGTATTCCGGTAGCATCCTTAAAATACCTTTTGAATATATTTGGCTACCCCGTCTTCCTTGTGATGGGCTGTAAGGGCATCTGCCACTGCTTTTACTTCGTCACGGGCGTTGGCTACGGCAACTCCGTGTCCTACGGCGGCGATCATTTCGGTGTCGTTATAATTGTCGCCGAACGCAATGGCCTGCTCCAGTGACAGGTTGTAGTGGGCAAGCAGTTTTTGTATGCCGGTAAGTTTGGAAACTTCCTTACTGGCAATTTCAATATAGGTGTCTTTGGAACGGTAAAGGTGAAGACCATCGCCCAGGTGTTTGCTGAAATTCCGGTAGGCTTTTTCAATAAGGTGCGCATCACCCATACAGGTAATTTTATGCGCTCCTTTTTGCAGGGGTTCCCATTCGTCTACAACAGCCCGGTTGGGTTTTATTTCAGGGCTTATCCTGGTATTGTTCTCTTCCCTTTTCGCCCAGCGGTCATAAGATTCCACATACCACGAATTGGTGTTGAACAGGCTGATATGAAATTTCCCTTCGGGATTGTTCTCGTTGTAGTTGACAATGTGTTTTACGGTATCCAGGGGGATTTCGGTGGAATGTATGGACTGCTCATCCACCAGTACAAGGGCGCCGTTATAACATACCAGGGGGGATCGGGAAACATCCAGTTTTTCCTGCAGATGGTACATTTGTTTGGGCATCCTTGCGGAAACCAGTATTACAGGGATATCGTTTTTTATCCTTTTTATTTCGTTTACAGTGAGGGCAGACAAGTCCCTTTCGGCATTGAGTAAAGTACCGTCTATATCGGTGAAAAGTATTTTGTATGTCATAACCGGAGTTGTAGCAATTTTTGCGATGCAATAAAGCGAATATATTTCGCATATCAAATTTCAGGAGAATGATTTTTGTCCGCTGTCCCGGTCATTGGTCGTCCTTTTTTTTCGGGGCCCGCTTGGCCTGTTTTAACGATTGCATAAGCATCCACTCTATCTGGCCGTTGGTGCTGCGGAACTCGTCGGCGGCCCACTTTTCGATAGCTTTGAGCATTTCTTCGTTAATGCGCAGTGCGAATGCTTTTTTCTTTGCCATGTCTTAATCTTTTATAAGCAGAACCTCCTGGCCGTTCTGATACAGGGTGAGTCCTACTATCGTATCATTTTCATCAGCTTCAAATATTAACCTCGCGAGAACGGTCTTATAAAAAAAACTGTGATCCCCGCTATAATATATGCGTTGTTCCGGTTGTCCGGGTATAGCGGCATAAAGGGCATTGTTTTTTACCGTAAAACGGATACGGAAGCCCAGGCCGTTATTTTGATAACTCCCCGCATAGTGTTGCAGTTTTTCCGGTTTGATATCCATGGCTTCGGGTGTCGTCAGCAGTTTGTGTTTTTCCGGGGCTACCAGGTGCATGGCGATATCTTCCGCCGGGCTGCTCCCGGAATTGACCACTATGGCAACCACCCGTTTTTGCACGGGGTTTATGGCGAGGAATGAGCGAAATCCGCCCGTACCGCCGTTGTGAAAAGCAATATCCCCTGAAAAATGCCACCCGAGGCCGTATTTCCGGTTGTCTTTACCGGTGAAATGGGGTTGCATGGTAAGGCTTGCCGCTTCTTTTAAGGGGTTTTCCGGGGTAAGGTAAGTCTTTCCGTAAGCCAGGAGGTCAGTGATACTGGCTTTTAATGCCCCGGCTCCGGCGAGGGCTTTAAAGTCCCAGTGGCTTACGGGATTGTTCCCCATATAACCCGTAGCCAGATTGCCTGTCTGTCCTTCCGGGACTTTTATAAAAGTATGTTTTAATTTTAAAGGAGATAAAATTTCCTTCCGGAGGAGTTTGTCGTAATCAGTCTGCTGGCTCAGGGCAAGTAATTCGCCCAGGAGCCCTGCTCCCAGATTGGAATACAAATACCTTTTGCCGATGGCTGTCGGTTTATAATGCCGGAGGTAATCGAACAGTTGTTTCCGGTCATAATCCCTGTAGGGGTTATCCAGGGAAGAAGGCGCCAGGTTATCCGGAAGGCGCGGCAATCCCGATGTATGCGTAGAAAGCTGTTTGAGCAGTATAGCGTTTCCCGTGCTGTCCCTGAGCCTGATGGAATCGGGGAGCAATGTGTCTGCCGGGTAATTCAGCTTCAGTTTCCCAGCTGTGGTATATTTGGCCAGTAACAGGCCCGTGTAGGTCTTGGTTATGGAACCTATTTCATAAAGGGTGTTTTTGTCGGCTTTTTCCTTTTTCGCAATGTTTTTATGTCCGTATATAAAGTAATGTTCTTCTTTCCCCTCTTCCCATATACCAACGGCTACAGAAGGGTAGACCTTGTTGTCCACACGTGTCTTGATCTCATCCTTGACGGGTTGCGTTATTTGTGCGGTACAAAACTGTCCCGTAAGGATCAGCAGAGCGAGGGAACTGTGGTATTTTACTGTTTTTTTACGTTTCATATATCAATCTGTGTTGGTGGCGATCAGGTATGTAGCGGCAAAGTTAAGGATGTTGGCATAGTTGTGGGAAATTCCGGGTGCTTTTTTATACCGTACCCAGAAACCAGGTGAGGAGCAAGGACAGGATGGTCAGAAGTATATGTAACATGATCCGGTTTTTATAATCCATATCAGTGATTGAGCGTCCCGGAGTTGATGACCGGTGCGGCGTCTTTATCGGAACACAGCACAACCATGAGGTTGCTTACCATTGCGGCCTTTCGCTCTTCATCCAGCGTCACGATCTCCTTTTTGCTGAGTTCGTCCAAAGCCATTTCCACCATGCTTACGGCACCTTCCACGATTTTATGCCGGGCTGCGACTATGGCAGTAGCCTGTTGGCGTTTCAGCATGGCATTGGCAATTTCCTGGGCATAGGCCAGATAACCTATCCGGGCCTCCAGTACTTCAATACCGGCCATGGCCAGACGTTCCTGGACTTCCTTTTCCAGGGCTTCGCTGACCTCGTTGACACTCGACCGGAGCGTGATGTCTTCATCAGATCCTTCATCCGCAAAATTGTCGTAAGGGTACATGCTGGCCAGTTTTCGTACGGCAGCATCGGTTTGTACACGAACAAAATCCTTATAATCATCTACTTCAAACGCGGCTTTATAGGTATCCCTTACCCGCCATACCAGAATGGTGCTTATCATTACGGGATTGCCGAGTTTGTCGTTGACCTTGAGGCGTTCACTGTCGAAATTGCTGGCTTTGAGGGATATCTTTTTCTTGGTGTAAAACGGATTTACCCAGAAAAAGCCGTTCTTTTTTACCGTGCCCATATATTTCCCGAAGAGCAACAATACCCGGGACCCGTTGGGGTTGACCAGGATAAATCCTTTAGGGATAAAGAGGGAGATAACTACACTTATTATAAACCCGCCTGTTTCGGTGAACAGGAAACCTGCTATCCCACCCAGGAATAAAACTGCGAATACCAGTAGCATCACATAGCCGTTTGCCGGAGCAATAATTTTTTCGTGTCTCATGTTTTTGATATTAAAATGATATCATAAATATATTAATTTTTTTTAATAACTGAAGATTTTGTGCATTTTTTATGGGATACCGGGCGGTGACGGGATGAAAGACAGGGCGCAAACGGAATTTTAACTTTAAGATGACTTTTTCTTTGGAACAGAAGGGCTATTTTTGGGGCGACTTCCCGGAGTGACGAACTAAAAAAATAATGGAATGAAAAAAGCTGTTTTTTTACTTGTTGTATTGTGTATGGGAAATATGGCCCGGGCGAATACTGTGGTTTGGGGGCCTACGGGACACAGGGTTGTGGGTGAGATTGCAGAGCAATACCTCAATGGCCGCGCCCGGAGGAAAATAGCCAGACTGCTGCACGGGGAGCACCTCGCAGTAGTGGCTAACTATGCTGATAACATAAAATCCGATCCCCGTTTCCGGAAATACAGTCCCTGGCATTATGTAAATATTCCGCCGGGAAAGCAGTACGGGGAGGTTCCTGCAAGTGAATACGGCGATCTGGTGATCGGGATAGAAAAATGTATCGCCGTACTGGAAGATGATAATGCCGCGGAGGAAGACCGGGTTTTTTATCTTAAAATGTTAATCCACTTTATCGGAGATCTTCACCAGCCCCTTCATGTAGGCAGGGCCGAAGATAAAGGCGGAAATGACATACAGGTGCGCTGGTTTGATGACGGCACTAATCTGCACAGTGTCTGGGACTCCGGGATGATCGATCACTACAAAATGAGCTACACTGAAATAGCCGGCAGTTATCCGGAAATATCCCGGAAGGAGGTAAAAAAACTGCAACAGGGCAGTCTGCCGGACTGGGTGGAAGAATCCCGCGACCTGGCGGATGAGGTATATGCTTCTGCGGAGATCGGTGAAAAACTGGGCTATCGTTATATGTACGATCATTTTGATGCCGTGAAGGAACAGCTCCGGAAGGGCGGAATCCGGCTGGCAAAGGTGCTCAACGAAATTTTCGGGTGATTTTCCGGGGAATTCCTGTTTAAAACCATTTCCTTAGTTTGGCACGGCATTTGATCTATTATCCGTGAAGGCTAAGCGCGAGGAAATTAATATATGTATTCCCGTTATGTTAAAGGCAGCAATTGGCTTTCGTATCCCAGGGAATAAGAAACACAAAGCGTCCGCCGAAAGCGGACGGCTTTTTTTACTTCAATTATTTATCAGGGCTGTTTTTTGATATTTCGGAAAGTCATATTGATCCTCCGGCCTGTTTCCCTTGCGGTTTTTGGGATCTGGTGCAGCCAGTGGTGCTGGGTTTTTCCCTGCATAATGAGCAGACTTCCGTTTTCCAGCAGTAATTTGTGTTTGTACTGTTTCTCTTTTTTGTGCTTCAGGTGAAAGTAACGTTCCGCCCCGAGGCTCACAGAAGCGATCACCGGGTTTGTGCCCAGTTCGGGTTCGTTATCCGCATGCCAGCCGTTGCTGTCTTTTCCGTGGCGGTACAGGTTTAAAAGGCAGGAGGTAAAATGTGTTTCGCATGCCTGTTCTACCTTTTGTTTTATTTCTTCCAGTTCCGGGAAAAAGGGGAGCGGGTGCATGGTGATCCCCGAATAGGAATAAGGGGCTTCGTTATCGGCATATAACGCCGTTAACCGGGGTTGAGGGTGGGTTTTTCCGAAGAGGGTAATATAATCCTGCTGCCATCGGGCAGCGTTCAGAATGGCATCGTAATAGCGTAACGCGTCCGCTTCCGGGAAAAATCCGGGACAATAGCAGACATCGGCATCTTTCAACGGAATCCTGTATGTGTCTTTTTTATACAATGTAACGGGTATTGGGTTACACACTGTCTTTTATCAGTTGAATACAGACTGGAGTTCATGCCTGTATTCCGTAGGACTTTTACCGGTAAACTCCCTGAACGATTTGTTGAAATGCGAAAAATTGTTGAACCCGCTTTCGAAACATATCTCGGTAATGCTCATCGGCTTTTCGGCCAGCAGTTTGGAAGCGTGTACCAACCGGTATTCGTTTACAAACTTTGTAAAGGTCTTGTTGCTTATCTTCTTAAAATACCTGCAGAACGAGGGCACGGTCATACTTACGATTTCCGCTACTTCATCCAGGGAGATCTGTCTCCTGTAATTGTCCTTGACAAAATTAAAGATAATATTTATCCTTTCGTTGTCCTGGACTTCTGTTTCCAGGAGAAAACTCTCCGCATTGAGTACCTTGTATTCTTTGGAATCCTGGAGGTCGTGCAGCACACTCAGGATGGTAAGCAGCCTGTTGAACTGCGATTGTGCAGCCATATGCTCTATTTTCCTTCCTATTTTTTCCTTGGTTTCGCCATAAAAAGCGATCCCTCCTTTGGCCCGGTCAAAAATGGTCTGGATGTTTTTCATCTCGGGGATTTCCAGGAAATCCCTCCCCAGGAAGGTGGGTTTCATCTGTATTACCGTTTCACTTTTGTTGCCGGTAAGTTCGTTGGTAAAGCCGCAGTGGGGGAGGTTACTGCCTATCAGGATGAGGTCGCCGTCTGTGTAATAGGATATGTGGCTGCCTATTTGCCGTTTGCCGGCGCCTCCGTTTACGTAAACCAGTTCTATTTCCGGGTGGTAATGCCATACCCTTGCCTTGTTGTTCTTTTTCTGGCGGTACCTGGAATAGGAAAAAGAATTACCGAACGAAGGGTGTATGACTTCGAATGACGGTTTTAGATTTTTCAATTCCATAGTTGTATATTTTTGAATGTTGAATTTTTTCTAAAAAATATCGTGATATTGGCAATATCTATACAAAGTTAACAATAATATATGAGATATTACCCGTAACATTAATTTAACATTGGGTTAGGGTTAAAATAGCACATGTATCGGAAAATTTAACGGTAGTGTATTCGCAATGCCCGGCGTAATTTTACATCGTCAACAAAACCTAATCTGTTTAATTAAAAAAATTGCTGTTATGAAAAAGTTAACCAAGATCAGTATTGTTGCCGCTGTTATGTTAATGGTGGTGACTGTCGGGGCAAAAACCGCCGGTGACGCGGACTTCTCTCTTGAAGTTAAGGCGTATGAAGGTAAAACCGTGAGTTTTGTTGTTAGTAACGTACAGAAATCCGTTGGACTTTCACTTATAGATAGGAATGACAGGGTATTGTATGCAGAAAACATTGAAGTAAACGGTGAATACAAACGAACCTATAATTTCGACAAATTGCCGGAAGGGGAGTATTTCCTTGAAGTAGAGAGCGCTACCAAGGTGAAACGATATCCCATAGTTGTTAATACTTATTCCGCACGGCTTTTTTATGAGAAAAACAACGAAATGTTCAAACCTATAGTTTCCGTGAGAAACAGTATGGTGTATGTAAACCTGTTGAGCCTGGACAAGTCGCCGCTTCACATAGAGGTTTATGATGACAACGATACCCTGCTTCACGAAGAAACACTGAAAGGAGCTTATGAACTGGGCAAAATGTATGATTTTTCAAATGTACACAAAGGATCATACACACTTGTCCTTACCCACAAAAACAAAACGTTCGTAAAAGAAGTAAAGACCGAAAAGTCATAAATAAGGAAAAAGAAAAAGATTAATATTGGGTTTTTTAATAGATTGATTGATTTTAAAGCGAAAGAGGCTGCCGGAAAGGCAGCCTTTTTTCATGGTTTACGACTGTGATTGTGTTTCAGTGATCCAGGCGTTTATTTTGTCTTCCAGTAATTGCAGCGGCAAACATCCTGATTCCAGTATTTTATTGTGAAATTGTTTGATGTCGAACCGGTCTCCCAGTGCTTTTTCTGTTTTTTCCCGAAGTTCCAGGATCTTCAACTGGCCTGCTTTATAAGACAGGGCCTGGCCCGGTATTGCCATGTAACGTTCTATTTCCGCTGTAATTCCGGCTTCCGACTCCGCTTCGTTATCCAAAGAATATTGAATAGCCTGTTCCCGGGTCCAGTCTTTTGTGTGTATTCCGGTATCCACAACCAGCCGTATGGCGCGGTGCATTTCGGCGCTTAACATACCGAAATATTGATAAGGGTCTGTGTAAAGCCCCAGTTCTTTGCCCAGCGATTCCGAATAAAGCGCCCATCCTTCACCGTAGGCACTGTAGTATAGTGATTTGCGGAACATGGGGAGCGAATCGTTTTCCTGTTGCAGGGAAATCTGGTAGTGATGTCCGGGGATGGCCTCGTGAAGGAACAGGTCCTCATCGGAGAATACATTGTAGTTTTTTACATCGGGAATGGGGACATAAAATATTCCCGGCCGCGTTCCGTCCAGAGAACCCGGATGGTATTCGGCACTTGCCGAGGCCTCGCGGAATGCCTCGGTACGGCGTACTTCAAAGGCGGTTTCCGGGGCCAGGTCAAAAAGCTTGTCCAGTTGGGGCTGCATGGTCCGGTGAATTTCTTTGAAATTGTCGATCACCTGTTGCGGATCGGTGTAGGGCATCAGCTCTTTTTTGTTCCTTACATGGTCAAAAAAGGCCTTGAGGTCACCTTTAAACCCTGTTTCCGCTTTAACCTTTTCCATCTCCGAGGCAATACGTTCCACTTCCTTCAGTCCCAGTTCATGGATTTCCCCGGCAGTTAGATCCGTAGTAGTGTATTTCCGGATAAGGTGGTTGTAGAATTCCCGGCCTTCCGGTATTGCAGAGATTCCCGAGCTTTCCCTCCCGGCAGGGAGGTATTCATCTTTTAAAAAAGTGTGTAAATCTTTAAAGGCGGGGATCAGTTGATCTCCGATCATGGTGGTGTAGGCTTTTCGGAGACTGGTTTTTTCTTCATCGGTAAAGGTTTCGGGGAAGTTTTTTACCGGGGTATAAAACAGGTGTTCTTCCACTTCCGCATTGGCCAGGCCTTCTATCTGGGGAAGAATTTTTATTGTGAGTGACTTTGGAAGGACATATCCTTTTTCCATTCCTTTCTTCATGTTTGCCACCGCAGTATCGCACCATATTGTAAAAGCGTCGATACGTTTGAGCCAGTTGTTGTAATCTTCCGCGGTATTGAAGGGCTGTGCTCCCGTTCCGCCGGCCAGTTGTGTCATGGTGAGGGGCAGGGAATAAAATTGATTGAAAGGGATCAAATGCGTGGGAAATTCCAGTTCCTCCAGGTTCATGTCGCATTCCCACCGGAGGATGTCATAGCTCATTTGCTCGTTTTTGCTGAGTGTATTCCTGTCATAGTTTTCCAGCTTTGTATTATAGCGTGAGTAAAAAGCCTTGAGTGAGTCCCTGTATGCTTCGGTGATGTTGTTGGGAAGACGGTCATTGTAACGGTTGTCGCCTGCAAAAGTGGCATTGAGGGGATTTAATTTCAGGCTTTCTTCATAATAGTCTTCAAATACCTGTGCAATGGGAGGCTGGTCTTCGGATTTTTGTGTTGCTTCTTTTTTACAGCTTTGCATAAACACCAGTAGAATACCGGTGATAAGAATAATTTTCTTTTTCATGGGAATTGGTTATTGAGTAGTTAGCGTCGATAAGGGCTTTCATGTACAGAAAGAAGACTCCGGCCGGATATTATGCCGAAGGTGAAGCCGACGAAGTATCCGGTTTTACTCCGTTGTCCTGCATTTTTCGGTTGCGGTGGTTGCGGTACAGGGGTGGGACGTATTCCAGTTTCCGGAAGCGGAGCGCTTCCCAGTCTTTGTTGATGATGAGGTCTTCAACCCAGTCATAGGAATTCCGGGTAAGCGGGCCCCAGTTATAGGCATCCGTAATATCCGTGGTGTAATTTTTGGAGATGGTTCTGGGGTGTGCGATCCATAGAATCACATCGTCTTTAAGCTTTGGTCCCAGTGTAAGCATTTGTTGTTCGAACTCCTTTATAGAGGTGACAAATACCAGTGCAAATTCCACTTTATTGACCTGTACAAGCGACTCTATGACCTCGATACCCACAAGTTCGGCCAGTTGTTTTGTAAATCCCCTGGGTTCGTTCAACACCAGGATCTCTTTTTGGTTTTCCAGTTTTAATTTTTTGAACAGGTTTGTCATCACTTCTATAATTGCAAAAGGTTTGTAAAAAGCCGTGCCTCATAAAAATACAAAAAAATCTTTTCATTTGACGTTTTTACGGCCTCCTTTTACCTTTAAAGGATGAGAAAAGTGTCAGGATATTCTTGAGAGCGCCTTGCCCAGGTCTTTTCGGCAACTTTCCGCCAGGTGGGGGTGTATGATGGCTTTTTGTATGGTTTGCCCGTTCCGGGGCCGGTAAAGCAGTTCAAAAATGTTTTTCAGGCTTAATTGTCGCGGATCTCTTTCCAGGATGGTAACAGGGTCTCCCGCAGCTACGGTGCCCCGTGAAAGTACACGAAGATATGCGCCGGGAAAGGCATGAGTGATAAAGTGCTTTAGGACTTTTTGGTCGCCGAACCGGATACCCAGTTTAAAGCAGGGTTGTCTTGGCTGGGAAACCTGTACCACTGCACTGCCTATTTTCATGACATCGCCAATGCGTATATCGGCTTCGTCAAGTCCCTGTACCGTGATGTTTTCGCCGAACATTCCCCAGTTCCAGTCGAGGTCGGGGTAAAGGTTTTTCCAGTAGGGGTAATGATCGGCAGAAAAGAGGTAACAGGCCTTGTCTTTTCCACCGTGGTATTTCCGGTCTACTACGGTATCGCCTTTTACATCTTCGGCCTCCAGCACTATGGGGTCGGGTACCGGGAGTTTGTAGATCCCGGTTTTAACTTCTTTTCCCCGCCAGTTGATAACAGTGGGGCGGGCTATGTTGACGGCAATGACTTTCATAACGTAAAACTACGGCTAAAAATTAAAATTTCACAACCTGTCCCTGTTTCTTCACGGTCGGGATTCCGGTTTTTTGTCTTGTTCCAAAATATAGAAGCTGATCAACAAAAAACCGCTCCGGAAAAATCCACGGAACGGTTTTTTACTTAATAAAAGACCTGAAACAGAAGTCAGGTATCCGACTTTCAATATCTCAAACCCGAAAAGGCTACTTAATCATATCAAAGCTTCTTTTTACAAAGCTGGTAAGTTCTTCACCTTTCAAAAGCCCCTGTGATAAACGCGCCAGGTCGAGCGACTGTTTTATCAGTCTTTCCTGTTTGGCCTTGGTCTTGGTGTTCAGTATTTGCACCACCAGGTCGTTGTTTGTATTCACCACGAGGTTATACATTTCAGGCATATTGCTCATACCGAACATGCCGCCTCCTCCGGTGGCATTCATTTCCTTCATCCTTCGCATGAATTCGGGCTGGGTGATAAGGAAGGGAGCAGCATCGCTGTCCATGGCTTCCAGTTGTACGGTATATTTTTCTTTCGGAACGACTTCGGTCAGCCTTTCTTTTAACTTGTCTTTTTCTTCGTCTGATAACTTGGAGATCTTTTCCTCGTCTTTTTTGATGAGGTTGTCTATCGGTTCGGCATCCACACGGACGAAGGAAACGTTTTCCTTCTCGGTTTCCAGCTTCTGGATAAGGTGTGCTACTATGGGCGAATCCAGCAATAATACCTCGTAACCTTTTGCTTTGGCCTCTTCGATATAACTGTGCTGTTCTTCCTTGTTGCCGGCGTAAAGGATCACGAGTTTGTCATCCTTGTCTGTCTGGTTGTCCTTGATCTTTTCCCTGAATTCCTCAAACGTGTAGTACTTGTCATCTACGGTCGGATACAGGGCAAACTTATCAGCTTTTTCAAAGAATTTCTCTTCCGAAAGCATCCCGTATTCGATAACGATCTTGATATCGTTCCACTTTTTCTCAAAATCTTCTCGGTTGTCCTTGAAGAGCGAGTTCAGTTTGTCGGCCACCTTACGGGTAATATAATTGGCTATTTTCTTTACATTGCCGTCGGCCTGTAAATAGCTTCGCGATACGTTCAGCGGAATATCCGGTGAATCGATCACCCCGCGGAGCATGGTCAGGAATTCCGGTACAATACCTTCTACATTATCGGTAACGAAAACCTGGTTCTGGAAGAGTTGTATCTTATCCTTCTGCAGGTTGATATCGTTGGAAAGCCTCGGGAAATATAATATCCCTGTCAGGTTGAACGGATAGTCCACGTTGAGGTGGATATGGAACAACGGCTCTTCGAACTGCATGGGATAGAGTTCGCGGTAGAAGTTTTTGTAGTCTTCTTCTTTGAGGTCTGTCGGCTGCTTGGTCCAGGCCGGTTCGGTATTGTTGATAATGTTGTCCACTTCCCGGGTCGGTGCGGGATCGTCTTCCTTGGCATCTTCCGGTTTCGGCAGGGTTTCTGTTTTGGTTCCGAATTTTATCGGAACGGGCATAAACTTGTTGTATTTTACCAGCAGTTCGTTGATCCTGTTTTCTTCGAGGAATTCGGTAGAGTCGTCTGCAATGTGCAGGATGATCTCTGTTCCGCGTTCTTTTTTATCGGCCTCCTCAAGGGTAAACTGCGGGCTTCCGTCACAGGTCCAGTGCGCTGCCGGGGCATCTGTGTGCGATTTGGTAATGATCTCTACTTTTTTGGCCACCATGAAGGCAGAGTAAAAACCGAGCCCGAAATGGCCGATGATCCCCGTATCCTTGGAATCCTTGTACTTTTCCAGGAACTCCTCCGCTCCGGAGAAAGCAACTTCGTTAATGTATTTCTGAACTTCTTCAGCGGTCATCCCTATCCCCTGGTCCAGGATATGGAGTTTTTTGCCTTCCTTGTCAATTTTTACTTCGATAACGGGATTGCCGTATTCCACTTTGGTTTCCCCGATACCGGCAAGGTGTTTCAGTTTTAAGGTGGCATCGGTGGCATTGGAGATAAGCTCCCTCAAAAAGATCTCGTGGTCGCTGTACAGGAATTTCTTGATCAGCGGAAAAATGTTTTCTACAGATACGTTAATATTTCCGGTTGTCATTTTATTAGAATTTTAATAGTGATTTTCCGAAAAGGACCATCCCAAAAAAAATACCAATACGGCGTATAGTGACAAAGTGACATTTTAAAGTCAGAAGTTCGAAGTTGGAAGTCCCATGTGCCGATGGGTAATTCGATGGTGAGTCAATGTAATATTTGGCGGTGTATGGATGAGATATGACCGGTGCGGGATGGTAAATGCTCAATTATCGTGACGGCGGGAAAAATGTATCCCCGGAAATAATGCCGGACACATAAACCCCGAAACTCGGAACTGATCAACTGTCCCTCTTCGCTATGCCACCGTAACCATAATCCCCTGGTCCCTGAGTTTTTTTACCAGTACGGGAGAAATGCTCTTGTCAGTAATGATATGGTCTACCTGGTCCAGCTCACATATTTTTCCGAATCCCTTTTTTCCGAATTTCGTGGCATCGGCCAGTACGATGATCTCCTGTGCCGACCGGATCATTTTCTGGTTGAGGTGGGCTTCCGTAATATCTGTGGTGGTGAGCCCGAAATCCAGGTCAATGCCATCCACACCTATAAATAATTTGTTGCAGGAAGTCTCCTCAAGGATCATTTCTGCATAATGCCCGGTTACGGAAGAAGAACTGTGCCGGGTATAACCGCCCAGCTGTAACACCTCTATATTGGGATGCCTCAGCAGTTCCGTAGCCACGTTCAGGGCAGAAGTGATAACAATAAGCTTGTCTTTGGGCTGAATGGCCCTCGCAAAAGCCAGCACGGTGGTCCCCGAAGCGATGATAATGGATTCGGCTGTATCCACCAGTTTGGAAGCCGCGGCAGCAATGGCTTTTTTCTCTTCGGTCTGTACTTTTTCCTTCTCATTGACGTGCCTGTCGTTGACATAGGGGTTTTCAAGAGAAGCTCCGCCATGTGTACGGAACAACAGGCCTTTTTCTTCCAGTAACCGCAAATCCTTACGGATGGTTACTGCAGATGTCCGGAGTTCCTTGCTCAATTCCAGTACTTCAACATGTTTTTCCCTGGCCAGTTTATCCAGGATTTGTTTGTGTCTGTTCATCATAGTACAATAGCCCGTTTACGGGTATAAAAATACGCAAAAGTTTGAATAAATTTCAATGGAAATAATGAAATGAAACAAAACGGGGCTAAAACGAAATGCAAAATAATGTATTGGAAAGAGGAATATTTTGTCCGTTATTAAAGCATATTTGCAGCTTTTGTCAGGTTTACGGCGGATTTTTCCATTACGCTAAAAATGTCGGAAATATTTTTGGGAATTTAAAAATATCATTTACTTTTGAAAAGTTTCGTTATTGTGTTTTATGTTTAAAAACGAAACTTTAATGTGTAAAAAATGAAATGAAAAAGATGGATAACGAAATAAGGCCGTTCCGGAGAGAAGAACTGATAAAAAAGCTGGAACAGGAAGAAAAGTGGGACGTTATCGTCATTGGTGGCGGAGCTACGGGACTTGGAGTGGCCCTGGACAGTGTTAGCCGGGGATATCGCACCCTGGTACTGGAGCAGTCAGATTTTGCCAAGGGGACTTCCAGCCGGAGTACCAAGCTCGTGCACGGTGGTGTACGTTACCTGGCCCAGGGCAATATAGGTTTGGTAAGGGAAGCTTTGCGCGAACGGGGGCTCCTGCTGAAAAATGCACCGCACCTGGTGAAGAATCAGTCTTTTGTGATTCCTAATTACCGCTGGTGGGGCGGTATTTTTTATACCGTGGGGCTGAAAATATACGACCTTCTTGCGGGAAAACTGAGCCTCGGGGCTTCCGTGTTTATCGGCAAGGATGAAACCCTGAAAAGAATCCCGACAGTGAAAACGGAAGGACTTAGGGGCGGGGTACTGTATCACGACGGACAATTTGACGATTCCCGGCTGGCGGTCAACCTTGCCCAGACCTGTATAGAACACGGGGCAGTAGTGTTAAATTATACGGAAGTAAGAGGACTGCTGAAGAAAAACAGTCATATAGGCGGGGTGATAGCCGCTGATAAGGAAACCGGAAAGATATATAATATTGACGGAGATGTGGTGGTAAATGCGACGGGGATTTTTGTTGACAATATCCTGCGCATGGAAAAACCGGACAGTCGCGATCTGGTCCGGCCGAGCCAGGGGGTCCACCTTGTGCTGGACAAGTCTTTTCTCCCGGGCGATGATGCGGTGATGATCCCGAAGACCGATGACGGCAGGGTACTTTTTGCAGTGCCCTGGCACGACAGGGTGGTAGTGGGGACAACCGACACTCCCCTGGATGAACACAGTCTTGAACCACAGGCACTGGAAGAAGAGATCACATTTATACTGAAGACCTCCGGGCGGTACCTTACCAAAAAACCGCAGCGGAAAGATGTACGGTCCGTATTTGCCGGGCTCCGGCCGCTTGCTGCAACCGAGGGAGATTCCGGGAAAACCAAGGAAATTTCAAGAAGTCATAAAATATTGGTTTCCGAGGCTGGACTCATTACCATTACCGGGGGCAAATGGACCACTTTCAGGAAAATGGGAGAAGATACGATAAGCAAAGTGGTAGCATTGAAGCGGTTGCCGAAACGTGACAGTAAAAGTGCGACAATGTCCGTTCACGGGGCGAAGCCGGCGCCGGATTTTAATGATCCGTTGTATGTGTACGGAAGTGACCGGGAAAAAGTCATGGCCCTTATAGAAGAACACCCCGAACTGGGTGAAAAACTGGACGATGGCCTGCCATATCTGAAAGCAGAGGTCGTATGGGCCGCCCGGCATGAGATGGCACGGACGGTGGAGGATGTACTTGCCCGGCGGACAAGAGCGCTTTTTCTGGATGCCAGGGCTGCCGTACGGATGGCCGGGGAAACCGCAAGGCTGATGGCGGAGGAACTGGGTTATGACGAACAATGGCAGAAAGAACAGGTACGGGCCTTCGGGGAAGTCGCTGAGAATTATATCATTTGATACATCAATTCAATCTACCTTAATAAACCTGATATTATGAAACAATACATTTTGGCCCTGGACCAGGGGACTACGAGTTCGCGGGCGATCCTGTTCGATGAAAAGGGGCAGATCGTTTCCGTGGCGCAAAAGGAGTTTACCCAGATATTCCCCAAACCCGGATGGGTGGAACACAATGCCCTGGAAATATGGTCTACACAGGCAGGAGTAGCGGCCGAAGCAGTGACAAAAATCGGCCTGAACGGCAAGAATATTGCTGCCATGGGCATTACCAACCAGCGGGAAACGGTTATTGTGTGGGACAGGACCACAGGAACTCCCGTTTACAATGCTATTGTCTGGCAGGACCGGAGAACGGCAGAATATTGTGCGGAACTGAAAAAACAGGGGAAAGAAGCCATGATCCGTGAAAAGACCGGACTTATTATCGATTCGTATTTTTCGGCGACGAAAGTGAAATGGATACTGGACAATGTGCCGGGAGCCAGGGAAAAGGCAGAGGCCGGAGAATTGGTCTGCGGTACGGTGGACAGCTGGATCATCTGGAATTTTACCAAGGGCGAACTCCACATTACGGATGTAACCAATGCCTCCCGGACGCTATTGTTCAATATTCATACCATGGACTGGGACGATGAATTGCTGGAATTGTTTACCATTCCCAAAAGCATGCTGCCGGAAGTAAAACAATCCAGCGAAGTGTACGGGCATTCCAAGACCACCGTATTTGCCACGCCCATTCCCATAGCGGGTATCGGTGGTGACCAGCAGGCCGCACTTTTCGGGCAGATGTGCATCGAGCCGGGTATGGTAAAGAATACCTACGGAACCGGGTGCTTTATGCTGATGAACATCGGGGATAAACCGAGACTTTCCGAAAATAACCTGCTTACCACCGTAGCCTGGAAAATAAACGGTAAGACCCAATACGCCCTCGAAGGCAGTATTTTTATTGCGGGTGCCGTGGTGCAGTGGCTCAGGGACGGGTTGAAATTTATCCGTTCATCGGAAGAAGTGGAGCAACTGGCAGCACAGGTAAAGGATACGGACGGCGTTTATTTTGTCCCCGCTTTTGCCGGATTGGGTGCGCCCTATTGGAATTCCGATGCCCGGGGCACCATGGTAGGGTTAAGCCGTGGCACAACCGCGGCCCATATTGCCCGTGCCGCACTGGAATCCATCGCATACCAGACGGCAGATGTGCTCAAAGCCATGCAGGCCGATGCAGGGATAGAGATCAGGGAGCTGCGTGTAGACGGCGGGGCCGCGGTCAACGATTTGCTGATGCAGTTCCAGTCCGATCTTCTGAAATGTAGCGTCATACGCCCAAATATTATAGAAACCACAGCCCTGGGAGCAGCCTATCTGGCCGGACTGGCTACCGGATATTGGAAAAACATGGAGGAAATACAGCAGTTGTGGCAGGCGGAAAAAGAATTTACACCCGACCCCGATCACCATGTGGAAGAAGGTATTGCGGGATGGAAACGGGCCATTAAAGCAACGCAAAGCTGGGCTACATAGAGAGGGTGCACGGCCGCCTCACAAAAAGGTAAAATTCAATATACAACCAAAAAACACCAAATGACACCATTTATAGCGGAATTTTTAGGAACCATGCTGCTCATTCTCCTTGGAGACGGCGTTGTGGCCAATGTCATTCTCAAAGATACGAAGGGAAATAACGGAGGCTGGATAGTCATCACCACCGGGTGGGCACTGGCCGTTTTTGTCGGAGTTATCGTGGCAGGACCCTACAGCGGGGCCCATATTAACCCGGCAGTAACCATAGCCCTGGCTATCGCCGGGAAGTTCGCGTGGGCAAATGTGGCCCTGTTTATAACGGCACAACTGCTGGGAGCGATGACAGGGGCTTTCCTGGTGTGGGTCGTGTACAAGGATCATTTTAACCGTACGGAGGACAAGGGAATAGTGCTGGCTGTGTTCAGTACCGGGCCGGCTGTTCGCCGCTATTCTTCAAACCTTATCAGCGAGATCATAGGTACTTTTGTATTACTGTTTACCATATTTTATATTACCGGGGCCGAAATTACGGCTTCCGGAGAGCCCATAGGTCTGGGGTCGGTAGGGGCGTTGCCTGTTGCCTTTCTGGTATGGGTAATAGGATTGTCGCTGGGAGGTACCACGGGATATGCTATTAACCCGGCACGGGATCTTGGTCCGAGGATCATGCACGCCGTTTTACCCATAAAAACAAAAGGCGATAGCGACTGGGCTTATGCATGGGTGCCCGTAATGGGGCCGGTAATCGGTTGTGCGGTTGCCGCGGGGCTTTTTATGCTGCTTCAGTAGTCGTAAAAAACAGATCCCGGACTTTTTAGCCCGGGATGTTTGCTGTAGTATGAGTTAATATTTCCTATTCCCTGCCTTTGTTCTTCACGTATTTTTCGAGCCATTGGTCCTGTTCCCACAATATGTGCAGAATAGACTCGATAGCGGCATAGCCGTGACTTTCCCTGGGGAGCATCACCAGTCTCGCAGGGGCACCGAAGCCTTTCAGGGCATTGAAATACCGTTCGCTTTGCATGGGGTAGGTGCCCGAATTGTTATCGGCCTCACCGTGAATGAGCAATAAGGGCGTTTTCATTTTGTCAGCGTGCATAAAAGGAGACATGCCGTTGTATATTTCCGGAGCTTCCCAGTAGTTGCGTTCTTCACTCTGGAACCCGAAAGGGGTCAGGGTCCGGTTGTAGGCCCCGCTTCGTGCTATTCCCGCAGCGAACAGGTCGGAATGTGTGAGCAGGTTGGCCGTCATAAACGCACCGTAGGAATGACCTCCTACGGCCACTCTTTCCCGGTCTATGTATCCCAGTTCATCCACGGCATCTATAGCTGCCCTGGCATTGGCTACCAGTTGTTCGCGGAACGTGTCGTTAGGTTCCTTTTCTCCTTCTCCGATAATGGGGAAGGCCGCATCATCAAGAACAACAAAACCGCGCGTTACCCAGTATACCGGAGAACCGTAGTAGGGATAGGTGAACTCGTTCGGGTTGGAAGTCGTTTGTGCGGCACTGTTCTTGTCCTTGTATTCTCTGGGATAGGCCCAGAGGAACAAGGGGAGCTTTTCCTTGTTGTCCATGTCATATCCTGCGGGAAGGTATAGGGTGCCGCTTAACTCCAGTCCGTCGTCCCTTTTATAGGTGATGACTTCCTTATGAACATTTTCAATGCTTTTGAACGGGTTCTCAAAACGGGTAACGGGAATGGGGGCTATTCGTTTTCTCAGGTTCCTGATGTAGTAATTGGGATATTCGTTCTTGGATTCGATACGCACAAGGACTTCTCCTTTTTGTGTGTCTATCAGGGAGCGGATGCTTTCCAGTTTGTCGGTCAATCGGGATTGATAGAGGCGTTCCTTCTTGGAATTGACCAGGTTGATCTTGTCTATAAAAGGGAATTGTCCTTTATCGGAGTAGCCGTCACCTATGAGGTAAGCATTATTTCCGTCCAGTTTCAGAACGTGTTTTCCGTATTTGTTCTTCTCTGTTTCAAAATCTCCCGGATCGCTGTACCGGTCCTGATAATTCCTGTCAAACAATATTCTGGCTTCTTTACCGGGCCGGGAAGGATTGAATATGTAGGTTTTGGTGTTGCGGTTGTTCCACCATCCGTCCCGAAGGATGGCAATACGATCGTTTCCCCAGGTAATGCCGGAAAACCGGTTGATGGTTTTTGCCAGCGAAACGGGCTTTCCGTCAAAAGGGGCATCGAGTGAAAAGATTTCGTCCCGGAACTGTACCTCTTTTTCCGGGTCGCCTCCGTCCAGGGCCTCCGCCCATACCAGGGTAGCCGGTTGGTCTGATCTCCATGAAATTTTTCGTTTCCCCTTTTTTGTGGCCATAAAGCCTTTGGGAAGGTCTTCAAGGAGCGGGGTTTTTTCGATGTTTTGCACCAGATTGCCATCCAGGTCGTAAACGTCGGTGGAAGAAGGGAAACGGTACAGGGGAACAATGTAGGAAAAGGGGCGGTGTATGGTAGTGACCATTATATATTTTCCGTCGGGGGAAAAGCTTTCGCTGCGGTACATGGCTTTTTCTTTCCAGAGCGATTTATTCCCGTTAAGGTCAACCTTATACAATTCGGAAGTAGCGAGAGTTTCAAAATTTTGTTCGTCCTCCTTGTTTTTCAGGAGGTCCTGGTATGTCCTGTTCTGTGCCAGGATGCCACTGCTTACCGTAACCGTGGGGCCGGCAGGTACAGACGCTTCCGTGTCAATGAGGTCCGGACGGTTTTCCGGGAGCATACGTACCAACAGGGATTTTCCGTCCCCGAACCAACTAATGGGATTGCCCATATTGGCATTGACAGTAGCGTTGGTAAGTTTTTTGGCTGCTCCCTTTTCCATATCCAATACCCAGATCTCCACCCCGGTATTGGTGGTGTTGGTGAATGCGATTTTCTTTTCGTCGGGAGAGGAAGTAAAGTATGAAAGCCTCGGGTTTTCCGGAAGCCCTGTAACCTGTTTTGGTTCGGGCTCCGTCAGTTTTTTGAATTTGATATTGTTGATGAATACGGCCCTGCTGGAAATGTTGGTTTTCGGGTTGATGCGCAGGCCGGCAAGCCGGAGTTCGTCTTCCGCCAGTTCGGCAATGGTCTTGTAACTGTTCCGGTACAACAGGAGCATGTTTTCCTTTTTGTTGTCCGTGATTACGGAAGGCGGCCGTTGAATATCCACCAGTTCCAGGATTTCTTTCGGAGGTTTTTGATAGGTCAGGTGTTCCTGTGCCGTTGCAAAAATGCCAAAACCGGTACACAGGCAGGAAAATAAAAATAGTTTGAGTTTCATTAGTGGTGTGTTTATAATTGTGGTAAAATTGCTAAAAAAAGGAAGAAAAAAACTTAAATATATCTTAAAATAAGGTACATGTGTTATTTTGGTGTGACAAGGGAAACAATGGTGGAGTAATGAATTTTATTGCAGATACTGAATTTGTTACGTCATACCGAAAATAGTTTTTTAAGAGCTGTAACTCCTACATTTTCATTAATTTTAACTTAAATTGCACCCCGGATTAGTAAAAGTTACCAAAAAAACAGCAAAGATGTACAACAGCAAGATTTCCGGTCTGGGATATTATGTCCCCGAACATGTGGTCACGAACAATGATCTCTCGAAAATCATGGATACGAATGACGAATGGATACGGGAACGTACGGGGATACAGGAAAGACGCCATGTAGTGAAGGGCGATGGAGATACCACGGCAACAATGGGGGTGAAAGCGGCGAAAGTGGCTATGGAAAGGGCCGGGATCGATAAAAAAGAGATCGATTTTATCGTGTTCGCCACGCTGAGCCCGGATTATTATTTTCCCGGTCCGGGAGTGTTGGTACAGAAGGAACTGGGGCTCGATACTATTGGCGCACTGGATGTGAGGAACCAGTGTTCGGGTTTTGTTTATGCAATTTCCGTGGCCGATCAGTTTATAAAGACCGGGATGTACAAAAATATCCTGGTCATAGGATCGGAACTGCACTCTACAGGGCTCGACATGACCACCCGCGGCAGGGCGGTCTCCGTGATTTTCGGTGACGGTGCCGGCGCTGCGGTGCTGACGAGAGAGGAAGATACAACCCGGGGAATTTTATCCACGCATTTGCATTCGGAAGGAGAGCATGCGGAAGAACTGGCCCTGACCGCTCCCGGAATGGGAGGGCGCTGGGTGTTGGATATCCTGAAAGAGAACGACCCGGAAGACACGTCCTATTACCCGTATATGAACGGGCAGTTTGTGTTTAAGAATGCAGTAGTGCGGTTTAGTGAAGTTATTATGGAAGGATTGAAGCAGAACAAGCTGCACCCCTCCGATATTGATATGCTGATCCCGCACCAGGCCAACCTTAGGATATCACAATTCATCCAGCAAAAATTCGGGCTGTCTGATGACAAGGTGTACAACAATATCCAGAAATACGGGAATACCACGGCGGCTTCGATCCCCATAGCATTGACCGAAGCCTGGGAAGAAGGAAAGGTCAAAGAAGGGGATGTTGTGGTGCTGGCCGCTTTCGGAAGCGGATTTACCTGGGGAAGTGCCGTGATAAAATGGTAATTCCCTAAAGATTTTCCCGTGCAAATTCCCGGCAGAAGGATTTTATTTCATCCCGGGTGGCCCGGAAGGTCTCTACGAGTTCCTTTGCCGTACCGCTCTTTTTGCTCGGATCGGTAAAGTTATGGTGCAGTTTTTTGGTTTTCCCCATAAATACGGGACAACTTTCATTGGCGTGGTCGCATACGGTGATCACATAATCAAAATCGATATTGGCGTATTCGTCCACATGGTTGGAGGTGTGTTTGCTGATGTCTACACTGTCTTCGGCCATAATTCCCACCGCAAAAGGGTTAAGACCGTGGATTTCTACCCCGGCGCTGTACACGGCAGCCTTATCGCCTGCAAATTGTTGAAGGTATCCCTGGGCCATCTGGCTCCGGCAGGAGTTCCCGGTACAAAGGACTAAAATGTTTTTCATTTCTGTGAATTAAGGTTATCTTTTTGTTGGAGGGCCGATTTCCGGTCCCCTGCTTCCTGTGAGGTGTAATATTTCTTTTTAAGCCAAAAGGCTGCCTGTACCAGTAATATGAGTGCCGGGACTTCTACCAACGGGCCTATGACGCCGGTAAATGCCTGTCCGCTGTTAAGTCCGAAAACTGCAATGGCAACAGCGATGGCCAGTTCGAAGTTGTTCCCGGCAGCGGTGAATGCCACGGCCGCATTTTTGTCGTAATCCGCCCCGAGGACTTTACTCAGTATAAAACCGATGAGAAACATTATACCGAAATAAATGAGTAACGGGATCGCTATTTTTACCACGTCTAGGGGAATGTTTACGATCAGCTCTCCCTTCAGGCTGAACATGACTACGATGGTAAACAGCAGTGCAATAAGGGTTAAAGGCGATATTTTCGGGATAAAAACCTTGTTGTACCACGTTTCACCCTTGAGTTTCACCAAAAGGTAACGGCTCAGTATTCCCAGAGCGAATGGAATACCGAGATAAAGGGCCACACTTTCGGCAATGGTGCCGATAGATATGTCTACAATAGCCCCCTCAAAGCCGAAATAGGGAGGAAGTACGGTAATGAACACCCAGGCGTAAAAGCTGTAAAAGAACACCTGGAAAATACTGTTTAAAGCCACGAGTCCGGCGCCGTATTCACTGTTTCCCTCCGCGAGGTCGTTCCATACCAGGACCATGGCAATACAGCGCGCCAGCCCTATCAGGATCAACCCCGTCATGTATTCGGGTTCGTCACTCAGGAAAACAAGGGCCAGGACAAACATTAATACGGGGCCCACGATCCAGTTCAGGAAAAGGGACAGAGAAAGCAGCCGGACATTTTTAAACACTCCGGGCAGCAACTTGTAATTGACCTTGGCCAGGGGCGGGTACATCATTACAATAAGCCCGATAGCTATGGGAATGTTGGTGCTCCCCTTGCCGAAGGACTGTATAAAACTGCCTGAAGAAGGAATGAAATAACCTATGGCGACCCCCACGGCCATGGCCATAAAGATCCATAATGTGAGGTAGTTGTCCAGAAATGATAGTTTTTTTTGCATGAATGTTTTTTATCCGGTTTTTGAATTTTTACAAAGCGGGAAGCAGGTTTATGGCAGGAAACCGTACCTCCCGCATGTTAATGTTGGTTAACAACAACCGTCCCCCGGCGTATCGTCGGTTTTTCCGATTGGGGCAGATGTTGTATTTGTCGTGTGATCTCCCGGCTTTTCGGCATAAACACTGATACTGTAAATGCCCGTGTCTCCGTTTTTGAAGGCAGCGATATCTTCCTTACCGAGGTATTGTTCGAGGAGGTCGTCCGGAAGGATGATGGCTTTCTCCTTTTGCAATACGAGGTTTTTAAAGCCGGTGTCCTGTATGTGGGTGAGGTAATCGTCTTTCTGGATGGCCCCGGCCACACATCCTGCATACATTTCTGCACTTTTCCGTAATGCTTCGGGCAGGGTTCCGGAAAGGACGATATCCGAAATGCTGAAATGTCCGCCGGGTTTCAGGACGCGGAAAATCTCGGCAAATACTTTGGGTTTGTCCGGAACGAGGTTGAGGACACAATTACTGACCACAACATCTGCCGTATCATCCGATACGGGCATGGCCTCGATATCCCCGGAGCGGAATTCCACGTTGTTGAACCCCAGTTTTTCGGCATTTCTCCTGGCTTTTGCGATCATGGTCTCTGAAAAATCAATACCCAGGACTTTTCCGGCAGGGCCGGTTTCGTGACGGGCCACAAAACAGTCGTTCCCGGCCCCTGAGCCCAGGTCTATAACGGTGTTGCCTTCCCGTATATGTGCAAATTGTGTGGGTAGTCCGCAACCCAGTCCCAGGTCGGCATCTTCGAAATATCCCTTTACCTGTGAATATTCTTCGTTCATTATATTGTAGACCTCTTCCGAAGGCGTCCCGCATCCGCAGGCCGAAGCGGCGTTTTGTGCTTTCTCCCGGTTCGCGATCTCGCTGTACTTTTGTTTTACGGTTTCTTTTATACCTTGATTTGAAATTTCCATGATATCGGATTTTATATTGCAATATTACGATTAATAATTTTAAATTTTTTTACTTAACAGCAATCCTCTTCTTCGCTGACGGGTTTGTAAGTGTCAAAAAAATCCCGGAAAAGAGATTTAAAGGCCCGCCAGTTGTCGTGATCTATACAGTAACATACACGGGTACCTTCTATGTTCCCTTTGATAAGGCCTATGTTTTTTAGTTCCCTGAGGTGTTGGGATATGGTGGGCTGGGCCAGGCCAATCTCTTCTACCAGATCCCCGCAAATACAGGTGTTGGCTTTAAGCAGGTGCTGGAGTATGGCTATCCTTGCAGGATGCCCCAGTACCTTGGCTATGGCAGCAAATTCGTTTTGTGCAGCGGTAAATATTTCGGCTTTGGTAAGTCCCATTGTTGTAATTATTATATTGCAATATTACGATTAATAATTTTAACTACAAAATTTCCATGTTGTTTTAATGGTTATTATCTTAATCCAAGATCAGGGGGAGTCTTCTGAAGAGACATTATAGGAACCGAAGGAAGTGTTGGCGCCGAGAAGTCTTTCCTCATCATCATTGAGAAGGATCATGTTGCTCAGCAATATCTGGTGAGTTATGCCGTCCCCGTCTTCTGCTTCGGTAGTTATCACTTCTACTTGTCCGTGTATGGCCTCGAACCTTGCTTCGCGTACCGGGGTGTCCGGTTTTTCCTCCATACAGAAGTAGTTGTCAGGGAGTTCACTTTCAAAGATATAGAAGAATACCCTGGAAGCGTCTCCTATGGTACTGGTCAACGTGTCCTGTTCAGCCGGAACCTGGTCGCGGAACAAACCCTCTTCCAGGTCGAGTACCAGGGCCATTCCCTTGTCGTCATTCCCGGGGCCCGTCCTGTACAGCAGGGTGTCGTTACAGTGTATCACGTTTCCAAGGTCCACACCCGGATTGGCATTGGGAGGGGTGGTGCTGAACGTACCGAGGTTGAAGTTGTCTTCGATAACCCTTTCCCCTGCATTGTTCATCAGTACGGCACCGTGGATAACCACACCGTGGTTAAAACCGCTGCCGTCTTTTTTTGGGGTGGAAAGCGCCCTTACCGTTCCCCCGGTGGCGAGCACTTCCTGCACTACGGCCGGGGTGGCCGGTGCCACGGTATTACAGAAATAGTTGTCAGTAACTTCACTGTCGAAATAACGGTAGTACAATGCAGATTCTCCCGGGATATCGGTAGCAATACTGTCAGCGGTTACCCTGTTCCCCAGAAAACCCTCTTCCAGTTCCAGGATCAGTGCTTCGCTTTCTATAATTTTGAACAGGAGTCCGGTTTCTTCAAAAGTTTCTGAACAGTACGCTATGCTGGCATCGGAAAAGTCTACGCGTTCGATGTCCAGTTCACCGTCGTCGCAACCCGCAAACGTTAAAGCAGCGAGTATTGCGCCAAAGAAAGTATTTTTCATCTGAAAATATGCCATAATTCGTTACCGGTAATCTTAATTTCCGGGGTACTGTGGTTACCGTAAAATCTTGTTTGCTGTCTTTTCCCTGCAAATCCCTTAAATTTGCAAAGACATTTCCGAAACAAATGTAATGGAAATGTATATATAACGGACAAAATTCCACATAATTTTAACAGCCTATGGACAAGATATACCTCGACAATGCGGCCACTACAAAAGTCAGGGAAGAAGTGCTGGAAGTTCTCGGGGCTTCCATTCGTGAACATTACGGGAACCCTTCTTCTACTCACAGTTTCGGACGTTCGTCCCGTACCCTGATAGAAAAGGCAAGAAAAACCATAGCGGGATATCTCAATGCTTTACCTTCGGAAATTATTTTTACCTCCGGAGGGACGGAAGCGGACAATATGGTACTTCGCGGAGCGGTGCGCGACCTGGGTGTAAAGACCATTATTACAGCGAAAACCGAACATCATGCGGTATTGCACACAGCGGAGCAATTGCAGAAAGAATACGGTATTGCGGTAAAGTTCGTAGTGCTGGACCCGGACGGTACCCCGAATAACGAGCACCTGGAATGGCTGCTTCAGGGTGACGATACGAAAAAGCTGGTAAGCCTGATGCATGTCAACAACGAAATCGGTAACAAAATTGATATCGATGAAGTGGCCCGTATCTGTAAGGAAAACAATGCCCTGTTCCATTCTGATGCCGTACAGTCCATAGGGCATTGGGAGTGGGATACGCAAAAGACCGCGGTGGATTTCCTTGCGGCAGCGGCCCATAAGTTTCACGGTCCCAAAGGAGTGGGGTTTGCCTATGTGAGGAAAAAAACAGGACTGCATCCGCTGATTTTCGGGGGAGAGCAGGAAAGAGGATACCGGGCGGGAACGGAGAGCGTGCACAATATCGTAGGGATGGAAGAGGCCGTGATATGGGCCTATGAGAACCTGGAGAAAGAAAGGGAATATATAAAAGGGCTGAAAACTTATTTTATGCAACAGCTACGGGAAAAAATACCCGGAGTGGAATTTAACGGAAGCTGTGCAGATGAAAACAAGAGCACTTATACCCTGGTTAATGTAAGGTTGCCTTTCAGTAAGGATAAGGCCCAGATGTTGCTGTTTCACCTTGACCTGAAAGGCATCGCCTGTTCCGAGGGGAGCGCCTGCCAGAGCGGCAGCCTTTCGGGATCGCATGTGCTCAATGCCGTTTTGAGTGAAGACAAGCTTCAAAAGCCTTCCCTGAGGTTTTCTTTTTCCGGGTATAATACGAAGGAAGAGCTGGATTACGTGGTCACTGTCCTCAGGGATTTTAACGAAAGCTGATCGTGGAAGCACATCAAGAAATATGTGGCATAAGCCGATATTCCGGGGTATGCCGCTTTTTTTGATTTATGGAAATGTAAAACCCGGGCTATGACCGGGAATTTCAATGCTGTTATCTGAAGCCGGTATCCGTGCTACTGGTCATAGGGAAATTTCCGCGAAGCTTTTTTCATAATGGACTCGATAATGTCGAGCGTATTTTTCCCCGACTTCCGGGTCATTGTCTTTTCGAATTTCCACAGCAGCTTCCCTGTTTTGCCGTCACTGACCTTTATGGCAATCCTTCCGTAATCGCTTTTTCCTGTTATGATGTCGAAAAGACTGGGGCTTTCCACTCCCTTGGAGATCAGTTTGTGCAGGGTGAGGTTACCGCTTATAATACCGTCTACTTCCAGTATTTCACAGAGCTCTTGTGTAGTATGGATATCCAGGTTTTTTAATGATATCCGGTTTTTGCCCAGAATGGCGTTGGTATTTTTTATGTTCTGGAAACTGACCCGGAATCCTTTACGGCTTTTTTTCTTGGAAAAATAACTTTCAAGTGCATTTTGCACCGCATAGCCTTCCTTGGCTTCCAGTTTGTCCAGTTCTTCGGTCGAGAGGTTTTCTTTGTGTTCCAGTTGAAGCGTGGCCAAAAAAGGGAGAATGGCCAGTGTTTTGTGATGTTTGCTCAATTCGTCAAACCGGCTGCTTTCATAGATGGTCTTTTGAGCAAATGTAGAGGCGGAGCACGTAAAGATCAGTAAAAACAGTATTTTTTTCACTTGTGTATATTTAAGCTGAATAATTTGATATGTCACCGATGAGCAGGTCATGTTTTTTGGGAACACGGAAATAAACCCGGACAGAAAACAGGTCGTACCACTGGTGATATCTGCCCGTTTTTCCGGACTTATTCCCCGGAACGGCAAAGTTACTGTTTTTTGCCGGTTGCCCTGTTAAATGTTGCCGTAAATGTGGTGCTGTTTCCCACATTGTCGGTAACAATAACGTTCAGATTATGTTTGCCGTCTTCAAAGCGGAGATCGTTAAAATTATAGGTGAGTGTGTTGTTCTTCGGTTCGTATTCCATTAAAATCCACTTTCCGTTTATGGTGGCCCTGTACGTATTTATACCGCTGAGGTCGTCGGTTATTTTCAGTTTCAGGTACCTGTAATTAGACAGCCACTGGCCGTCTTTAAAGTTGGCCGGGATTATCTTAGGGGCCGTGGTGTCCTTTTTCAGGGTGTAAGTGCCGAGATACCTGGTGCGTGTGGAAAACGTACCCTCCCTTTTATACGTGGTTGAATAGTACGGGCGGTCGTTCCGGTTCAGTCGCGCAATAAAGAGTTGTTCCTTTTCCGCATCAGTATATCCGGAAACGTCGAAAGAAAGGGTGAAGTTCCTGTGTACGGGCACTTCGTCATTGTGTATTTCGTAGGTACCGTCCCCGTTGTCCTTCAGGTCGAAATAAAGGTCATCGTAAAAGGTGTTGGCCGGGAAAAATACGGTGACATCCCCGGCAGCATAAATATTGTCCCTGTTGGCACGGAGGTAGTTGTCGGTAATTCTCTTTTCCCTTTTACGGACCGTTTCTTCCTTTTTTCCGGAAACAGGTATTTTTATAACACTTTTGTTGCCTTCAAAATCATTGACTTCAATGATCACGTTATAATCAGCGCCCTCTGCAATATTAACAATACCGTTGTCCAGTTTTTTACTGATTACACTGAGCTTGTTCCCCGGTGAAACAAAGCACTTCTGGATGCGTTGTCTCTTGCGGATATAGTGGGCATAATCGATAAGGGTGTTTATATACCTGCTTTCGGCAAAAGAAAACGTGTCGAAATCATAATAAAGGTATGTGGTGCCGTTTACAGATAGCTGTACGCCGTAGGGGCCGTTCCTGTTGTAGGCCAGGTCCTGCCTGTCATAGGTCCGGATACCGAAACCTATGGGGCCGTGGGCATTGACCTTGTCGGCCAGCAGGGTTCCGTCCGGTTGCCGGGTGAAATGCAGGGATACCCGTTTCTCCGAACGGTTTACCTGTGAACTGTCACTCAGGGGGTAGGCATAAAGTCCCTGGACCATGGGTGGTTTGGTGTCTTTTACTTCGAGTCCGAAGAACAAGGGGTTGATAGGTTTTTCCGTTTTCGTGTCGCGGATCTCAAAATGCAGGTGAGGGCCGCCGCTCCCGCCCGTATTTCCGGTATAGGCAATGATCTCTCCCTTTTCGACGGGAAGTGCGTCCGAACCCGGAAAGAGCTCTATTCCGAAAGATTCTTCCCGGTATTGCCGTTCCCTGACGTATTCCCGTATTTTCGGGGCGAGCTTTTGCAGGTGTGCGTATACCGAGGTATAGCCGTTAGGATGTGTTATGTAAAGTGCTTTGCCGTATCCCCAGGGGGAAATTTTGATACGCGATACATAGCCCCCGGCCACGGCATGGGTCCTGAGCCCTTCGCGTTGCCGGGTCTTGATGTCGGTGCCCGAATGGAAGTGATTTGATCGCAATTCACCGAAAGTTCCGGACAGCAACAGCGGAATGTCCAGCGGCGAACGGAAATAATCTTTGGGATGATTTTCCTGTGCGGAAACGGTAATACAGGTCAGCAGTACAAAAAAAATGTGAAGTAAACGCATGAATCTTTTCGGTTATGGGGTGCTAAAATAAAGAAATAAGTGCAAAAACGGCAAAAAGGAAAAACGGCTTTGTTTGTGGTGTATACCTCCCCTTTTTTTACCTTCGCACTTTGCGTGGTGTTATGCAGGTAAGATGTGACACCTTTACATGAGCGAAAGCTAACGGTTTAATGTCATAAGGATAAAACGGTTGAATCACCTTTAACCGTCGGCTGGTTTTGTTTTATGCAGTAAGCATAGGTTGTATCGCCCCGGTGACAGATTACATCTTAACGTAATTTTTAGAAAGCATAGCGCAAAGAGTTTTATCTTTACCCATTAAAATTTTAGAGAGTTATTATGCCTGCAGAGTGTATTTCGTTCAGGGAAACCGGATATTTTTCCAGGTTGATATGTGATTATACCGAAAGGGCGGAGGCCCTGAGCCCCTTTTACAACCGTTTTCCCGAAATTAGCGGATTTGAAAACCAGATCAGGGAAAAACAGGCGTCTTTTCCTGCCGAAACACGTCAGGTACTGGTAAGGGCACTGGAAGAACAGTACAAGGATATCAAGGCTTCAAAGGCCACCTTATTCAACCTGCAGTCCTTGTCTGCGAATACTGCGTTTACGGTGACCACGGGGCATCAGTTAAACCTTTTTACGGGGCCCGGGTACTTTTTATATAAGATCATTTCCGTTATTAACCTGGCAAAGAGGCTGAAGGACACCTGTCCGGACTATCATTTTGTTCCGGTGTACTGGATGGCTACCGAAGACCACGATTTTGAAGAGATCAACCACTTTAATTTTAAGGGAAAAAACTTCAGGTGGAACAGAAAGTCCGGAGGGGCTGTAGGCGAATTTTCCACGGAAGGCCTGGATGAAGTGCTGCATTTGTTCGCTTCCGAACTGGGAGCAGGACGCCACGCGGAATACCTGAAAGACCTGTTCCGCAGTGCTTATCTGGAACATGACCGTCTTGCAGATGCTACACGGTTTCTGGCCAACGAGCTGTTTGGTGAATACGGTCTTGTGATTGTAGACGGGAACGACAGAGCGCTCAAAAAACGCTTTGTCCCCCATATGGAAAAAGATTTGACCCGGCATACGGCATATGAAAGTGTTTCAGCTGCTTCCGAAGCACTTAGGGAAATAGACCCGGGATACAAAATACAGGTAAATCCCCGGCAGATCAATCTTTTTTACCTGCAGGACGGTATCCGGGAACGAATAGAAAAAAGCGGGGACGAATATATTGTACACGGTACGGCAATAAAATGGAATGAAGAAGAATTGCTGAAACACCTGCACGAAGAACCACAGCAATTTTCGCCCAATGTGTTGCTACGGCCGTTGTACCAGGAAGTTATTCTGCCCAACCTCAGTTACACCGGTGGGGGTGGCGAAATAGCATACTGGTTGCAACTCAGGGAATTCTTCCGAAACGAGGGAGTGCCGTTCCCGGTACTGATGCTTCGCAATTCCGTTCTGCTGATAGATACCGCACTCCGGGATAAAATGAAAAAGCTGGGCATCACTTCCCGGAACCTGTTCCTGAAACGGGATGCCTTTATCAATAAAAGGGTAAGGCAGATCAGCGATATAGATATTGATTTTTCACCGCAGAAAAAGCATTTGGAAGAGCAGTTCAGCACCTTGTATGAACTTGCTGAAAAAACAGATAAAACCTTTTTGAATGCCGTTAAGGCTCAGGAGGTCAAGCAACTGAAGGGGCTTGATAAACTCGAAAAGCGATTGCTGAAAGCACAAAAACGGAAATTGTCCGACCACGTTACTCGTATCACTGCCATACAAAACGAATTGTTCCCCAACGGCGCGCTCCAGGAACGGGTGGTGAACTTTTCGGAATTTTATTTGGAATACGGAGAAGAGTTCATTCCCGGACTTGTGAAGGCCCTGAACCCCCTGGAAAACGGGTTCAGTGTATTGACACTCTGATTTTTCAACAATTTCAGGGTACGAGGTAATCGCTGTTCCAGGAATTGCCTTCCCGGACAAAAAGTATGCGGAGGTGATGGATCTTTTGCAGTTTTACATATTCGATCTTTTCGGGGATTAACCGCAATACGGTAAAATAGTGTACATTGTCCTGATGTCCCACACCTGAAGGATCTCTGATAACAGTCCCCGGGGGAATATCGGTAATATAATCCTTTCTCGATCGCGGTTTTATCTGGTTCCACAGGTCCAGGACCTTGTTTTCGTCCTTTTCCGTGGCAGCGGTTGCCGTTATGCATATCTGAACAAATCTCCTGGGGTCAAAAAAGAGCAGGCTTACCTCGTTGTTTTCCTTGATATGGGTGATTTTTTTGGAGCGGCTGTCGGTATAGGCGGTCAGTGTAAAATCATCGGCCACATCGCGTAATACGAGCATACGCTGTTTTACATGGCCGTGAATTCCACAGGTGGCCATGGAAAAATAGCGGAAACGGTGTCGCTGCTTCCGCGTCGCTTTGCGGAGGTCGTTTTTTATGGAATCGAGAATGTTCATGTTGGTTAAGACGCATTTAGCGTATTAAATTACAATTTCTTTTTCATATTTCATAATGGAAAAAGGGCTGTCTCTTCGGAATTTGCAATTCCCGGCTATTGCTGCAATGCCTATCTTTGTCCGAAAAGAGTATAATGATGCACAATATAGATATGGACGTGGTGGAAATGACACTCGACGTCATGAAATACGCCATCAACAGGATTACACACACTTCGCCGGAGCTGGGGCATCCCAAAAAAGCGGAAGAACTCCGGAAGCTGGTGGGAGAGACGATCACTCCGGAAGGTATAGGAGGTGAAAAGGCATTTCAACTCTTCCGGGATGTACTGGTCAAGGCCACGGTCCCCATTGATCACCCGAGGCACCTGGCCTTTGTGCCCGCATCGCCGACACGGGCCGCTGTAATGTTCGACCTGGTGACCTCGGCTTCCAGCATACACGGGGCCTACTGGATGGAAGGGGCAGGCGGGATTTATTGTGAAAATGAAGCCATGAAATGGCTGGTATCCCTTACCGGTTTGCCCGAAGGGGCTTTCGGGGTCTTCACCAGCGGGGGTACGGCAGCCAACCTGTCTGCAATGGTCACGGCCCGTGAAGCCTGGCGGTCGGCCTCCGGTGAGCACAGGCGCGACAGAGGTGTGGTTATTACTTCGATAGGAGCGCATTCTTCCATCAAGGCGATGGCCAAGGTTATTGATGCCGATGTTTATCTCGTGGATACGGAAGACCGGCTTACGGGAGAAGGCCTCGAAGAAACGATAGCCGGGCTGAGCGAACAGGAAAGGGAAAGGCTGTTTGCCGTGGTGGCCACCGGAGGGACCACCAATGCAGGCATTATCGATGACCTCCACGGTATTGCTTCGGTATGTGAAAAGGAAAAACTCTGGTTCCATGTTGATGCCGCTTACGGCGGCGGTGCCCTGGCAGCCGATTCCGTAAGACACCTCTTCAAGGGTATAGAAAGGGCAGACAGCATTACTATTGACCCGCACAAATGGTTGTTCTCCCCTTACGATTGCGGGGCCGTGATCTACAAGGAGCCGGAACTGGCCCGGCAGGCACATGCCCAGGAAGGATCTTATCTCGATATTTTTAAGGATGAAGGCGCACAGGGCTTTAATCCCGCAGATTACCAGGTACAGCTTACCCGAAGGGTCCGCGGACTGCCGCTGTGGTTTTCCCTGGCCATGCACGGCACCGAAATGTATAAGAAGGCCGTGGAAAGAGGAATAGAACTCGCACAGGCAGCCGGGAGGCTGATACGGGAATACCCGGACCTGGAACTCGTAAGGGAGCCCAGTCTTTCCTGCGTACTGTTCCGGAGAATAGGATGGTCCCCGGACGATTATACCAACTGGACCTATAAAAATCACCGGGAAGGTATTGCGCTGGTTACTCCAACCAAATGGAAAAAGGGGAATACGTATGAGACCGTTTCCCGTTTTTGTTTTATAAATCCCGATACTACAGAAGAAGATATAAAAGTTATCCTGGATACGATGAAGTAACTGTTTCCTGCCGTTTCCGGCGGGTTGTGGACAACTTTAGTGCCGGAATTTGGAATTTGGAATTTGATATTTGATATTTAGTATTATTTTTGCGCATGCAACACAACGTACTCATTTTAGATTTCGGTTCGCAGTATACACAACTCATTGCTCGAAGGGTTCGCGAGCTCAACATATACTGCGAAATTCACCCTTTTAACCATTTACCGGACGATATTTCACGCTTTAAGGCGGTTATCCTCTCAGGAAGCCCTTTTTCGGTAAGAGGGGAAGATGCCCCGCATCCGGATCTGTCTGCCATTCGTGGCAAGATCCCCCTGCTGGGTGTTTGCTACGGTGCGCAATACCTGGCCCATTTCGGAGGAGGAAGTGTAGAACCTTCCAATACGAGGGAGTACGGCAGGGCCAACCTATCGGACATCGTGGAAGGTGAGCCGTTTTTTGAAGGGGTGTCGCCGGGAACACAGGTGTGGATGAGTCATAGCGATACCATAAAAGCCCTGCCGGACAATGCCGTAAAACTGGCAAGTACGACAGATGTGGAAAATGCGGCGTATAAAATAGAAGGAGAACCCACCTACGCCATTCAATTCCACCCGGAAGTGTATCACTCTACCGACGGAAAGAAAATACTCGAAAATTTCCTGGTGAAAATTGGCGGAGTAGCACAAACGTGGACACCGGACAATTTTGTGGATATGACGGTGGATGCATTGAAGGAGCAGCTGGGGAACGACAAGGTGGTCCTCGCCCTTTCCGGAGGGGTGGATTCTTCTGTGGCCGCGATGTTGCTCCATAAGGCCATAGGCAAAAACCTTCACTGTATTTTCGTGAACAACGGACTGCTCCGCAAAAACGAATTCGAAAAGGTCCTGGAACGCTACGAAGGAATGGAACTGAATGTTACCGGGGTAGATGCTTCGGCACGCTTTCTGGATGCACTGGCGGGAGTGGGGGACCCGGAACAGAAACGAAAGATCATAGGGCGTATGTTCATCGAGGTCTTTGACGATGAAGCCCATAAGATAAAGGATGTAAAATGGCTCGGACAGGGAACCATCTATCCCGATGTGATAGAGTCTGTTTCGGTGAACGGGCCGTCCGCTACCATAAAAAGCCATCACAATGTAGGTGGGCTGCCGGACTTTATGAAGCTGAAAGTGGTTGAACCGCTTCGCATGTTGTTCAAGGATGAAGTACGGAGGGTCGGAGCCTCGATGGACATGGATGCCGCATTGCTGGGAAGGCACCCTTTTCCCGGACCCGGACTGGCTATCCGTATCCTGGGCGATATTACTCCGGAAAAAGTTCGTATTTTGCAGGAAGTGGACGAGATATTTATCGGAGGCCTGAAAAGCTGGGGACTGTACGATAAGGTATGGCAGGCAGGAGCTATCCTGCTCCCGGTGAATTCCGTGGGGGTGATGGGCGATGAACGTACCTATGAAAAGTGTGTGGCCCTCAGAGCGGTGGAAAGCACAGACGGTATGACCGCCGACTGGGTGAACCTGCCCTACGATTTTTTACAAAAGACCTCTAATGATATAATAAATAGGGTAAAAGGCGTTAATAGAGTAGTATATGATATAAGCTCCAAGCCGCCGGCCACTATTGAATGGGAATAAAAATTACCCTGCAATAGATTCGTCGGAGAATGGGACGCTATACTATAAGTAGAATTTTGATAACAGACCGGATCTGTGAACCTCACCGGCCGGTCCCGGTGTAACAGATAGCCTTCCCGAATTATTAAAAAATAAATAAATGAACAGATTTGTTGTTGTTTTACTGGTAATGCTTTTTGGTTGTTTCTCCTATGCCCAGGAATTTGATACCCATGCGGTAAAACGGGGAGAGACCATACAGAGTATCGCCAGGAAATATCAGGTGAGTCCGTCAGATATCATGCGGTTAAACCCGGAAGTGAAGAACGGGCTGCCGGTAAATACCATCCTGATCATCCCTTTATCCGACAAGGCTAAGAAGGAAGGTGAGGGAATAACACAGGAAGTGGTATCTTTTATTACCCATAAGGTAAGACGGAAAGAAACCCTGTACAGCATTGCCGGATTATACAATGTTGGTGTAGACGATATCAAAAGGTATAATAAGGAGTTATACAGCAGGCAACTGAAAAAACGGGAAAAAATACGGATACCCCGGTACGAACATAAAACCGTGGAGGTATTCAAGGATACCGAACCCGAAGAAAGTACGAAAACTTATATTGTACAGGCAAAAGAAGGAAAATGGAGGGTGGCCTATAAACACGGGATCACCATTGAAGAACTGGAAGAACTGAACCCCGATATGGGAGATGTGCTTCAGGAAGGACAGGAAGTACAGGTGCCCGACCATCCCGAAAAGGCGGAGAAAGACATAGATGATAACCATAATTATTATATAGTTCAGCCCAAAGAAGGGTTTTACAGGCTCAAGGTAAAGCTCGGTGTGAGCCGGGAAGAACTGGAAGAACTGAACCCCGAATTGAAGGAAGACGGCCTGAAGGCGGGAATGGTGCTCAAGCTGCCGCAGTCTATTTCCGGTAACCTGGCAGTCAGTGACGGGGTGGTAACTGAAAAGTTCCACCTTATCGATAGCATAGACCGAAGGTCGGTGAGCAATATTGCACTGGTGCTGCCCTTCAAATTGAATGAAATAGGAGCAGGAGATGATTTTAAGGAAAAAATAAAAAACAGCAAACTGCTGAGCCGTTCCCTCGACTTTTATACCGGTGTCCTTGTAGCGCTGGATTCTGCAAAGCAACTGGGGCTCACAGTGAATGCCAGGATACTGGACAGCAGGGCGAACTCCGTAGGGGCCGACAGATTGCTGGCCTCAGGTAATTTCCGGGATGTCGATGCCGTTATCGGGCCGTTCCTTTCCACACCTTTTAATGAGGTTGCGGGAGGGGTAGACGGTACTCCGGTGTTTTTGCCGTTTTCCGGTAATATTCGGTCACTTGACAATATTTTCCAGACAGTGCCCGACGACCAGATCCTGCGCGATAAAATGATCAGTTACCTCAAAAAGAATGCGCAGGGACAACAGGTCATTGTTATTGCCGATTCCCGAAATTCCGGGGTACGGGACATCCTGCTCCGTGAAATTGACGGAGCCAGGGCACTCAATCCCGAAGAAGATAAGTTCATACGTCTCGATGACCTGAAAGGAATGCTGAGTGAGGTCAAGGAGAACTGGGTTATTGTAGAGACCAACGATATCGTAATGTTAACCAATGTTACGGGCATGTTGAATTCAGCCAGGTCGGAAGAACGCAAAATAACCATGTTCACAACCAAAAAAGGCAGTGCGTTCGATTCGGAAAGCGTTTCCAATTTTCACCTTGCCAACCTGAACTTTCACTATCCTACCGTAGACAAGGCCTCTGCTGAAGATAGCGCTTTCGTGAAGGCGTATAAAGACAGGTTTGGCATTACCCCGAATCGCTATGCTGCGAGAGGATATGACCTTACACTCGATGTTGTGCTGCGACTTGCTTATGATAAGAACCTGTTTGAAACCGCTCCGCGGATAGGGGAAACGGCATATGTGGAAAACAAGTTCAATTATCAAAAGAAATCCTTCGGAGGCTATTACAATACCGGTGTGTATATCGTGAAATATAATGATAAACTGGAAATAGAAGAAGCAGAATAGAATGACTTCAAAAGTAACCTACAAAGGCGACCTGCGAACGGTGTGCGAACACCTGCGGTCGGGAAATACTTTTACTACCGATGCCCCTACCGACAATAACGGCAAGGGAGAAGCCTTTTCCCCTACAGATACGGTGGCCACCGCACTGGCCAGTTGTATGCTGACCGTTATGGGGATAAAAGCACGCGAACTGGAAGTAGACCTCACAGAGGCAACAGCGGAAGTGACCAAGGTTATGGCTGCCAACCCGAGGCGTATATCGGGAATTAAGATTGTTATGAATTTTCCCGTTGCCCCGGGAGATAAGAGCAGGAAAATACTGGAGCACACGGCAAATACCTGCCCCGTACACCACAGCCTGCATCCGGATATAAATAAAGAGATCATCTTCAACTGGGGAAAAACTTCGGCCTGAAGCTTTTTTCATATTGTCCCCCTTACCGATTCCTCTTTAAATACGGTAAAAAACGAAAGGACACCGGTTTTTGCTTAACATTCCCTTAAAATTTCGTTTTATTATTCCTCCATAAATAAAAACAATAGTCCTGTTTTAAGGGATATTTCACCCTTGTTTTAACAATTTTGTATTTTGTCCATATTCAAAATATCAAATACGTAAAATAGGAGAGGGGTTGACTGTGTTTATTGCGAATTATCTGCTAAAGAAAAGGAGATATTAAAAACTTTAAAATGTGTTGGCGATTTCGTATTTTTGCTGGACTTTCAAAATAAAAAACTTTATAGACAATGGCTTTTGATATTGATATGATTCAAAAGGTCTACGCTGGAATAGCCGAGCGGGTGGATAAAGCCCGTGAAGTGGTAGGTAAGCCGCTGACCTTATCCGAAAAGATTTTATATGCCCACCTGTGGGACGGAAACCCCACAGAGGCATTTGAAAGAGGGAAGGACTATGTGGATTTTGCCCCGGACAGGATCGCTTGCCAGGATGCTACGGCACAAATGGCCCTGTTGCAGTTTATGCACGCCGGGAAACCCCAGGTAGCCGTGCCCACTACAGTACACTGTGATCACCTGATCCAGGCCAAGGTAGGGGCTGATAAGGATCTGAAGAAAGCCAACGAAACCAGTAATGAAGTATTTGACTTCCTGGGATCGGTATCCAATAAGTACGGAATAGGTTTCTGGAAACCCGGAGCCGGGATCATTCACCAGGTTGTACTTGAAAATTACGCTTTCCCCGGAGGGATGATGATCGGTACGGATTCACATACTGTAAATGCCGGAGGACTCGGGATGATCGCCATTGGTGTCGGTGGTGCCGATGCTGTGGACGTTATGGCCGGAATGCCCTGGGAACTTAAATTTCCCAAACTGATCGGGGTAAAGCTTACCGGAAAACTTTCCGGGTGGGCAGCACCGAAAGATGTTATCCTGAAGGTTGCCGGGATCCTTACCGTAAAAGGAGGAACCGGGGCTATCGTCGAATACTTCGGAGAAGGCGCCAAGGCAATGTCCTGCACAGGTAAGGGAACCATCTGCAACATGGGGGCCGAAGTAGGGGCAACCACATCTACCTTCGGATATGATGAATCCATGGACCGTTATCTGCGCGCTACGGATCGCGAAGATGTTGCCGATGCGGCCAGGGAAGTGAAAGAATACCTTACGGCAGACCCGGAAGTGTATGAAAACCCGGAACAGTATTTCGACCAGGTGATCGAGATCAACCTTTCTGAGTTGGAACCGCATCTCAACGGACCGTTTACCCCGGACCTGGCTACGCCGATTTCCAAAATGAAGGAAGCGGCAAAAGAAAACGACTGGCCGCTCAAGGTTGAATACGGACTTATAGGGTCCTGTACCAACTCTTCCTATGAAGATATTTCCAGGGCAGCTTCGCTGGCCCGGCAGGTTTCGGATAAAAAACTGAAAACAAAATCGAACTTTACCATTACGCCCGGATCGGAACAGGTGCGTTTTACGATAGAGAGGGACGGCTTTATAGATACGTTCAATAAGATCGGCGCTACGGTGTTTGCCAATGCCTGTGGCCCGTGTATCGGTATGTGGGATCGCGCAGGTGCTGAAAAGGAAGAGCGTAACACTATTGTACACTCATTCAACAGGAACTTTGCCAAAAGGGCTGACGGAAACCCCAATACCCTGGCTTTTGTAGGGTCTCCCGAACTGGTGACCGCCATAGCTATTTCCGGAAGGCTCGACTTTGACCCGCTGAATGACAAACTGATCAATGAAGATGGTGAGGAAGTGATGCTCGACGAGCCGAGGGGGTATGAACTTCCGCCGGAAGGTTTTGCCGTGGAAGATGCCGGATATCAGGCACCCGCAGAAGATGGCAGTGATGTGGAAGTATCCGTATCGCCAACGTCAGAGCGTTTACAGCTGCTCACACCCTTCGAGCCGTGGGACGGAAAAAACATTACCGGGGCGAGACTGCTTATCAAGGCCCACGGAAAATGTACTACAGACCATATTTCGATGGCGGGACCCTGGTTGCGTTTCCGCGGACACCTCGACAATATTTCCAATAACTGTCTGATCGGTGCGGTAAATGCGTTCAACATGAAAACCAATTTCGTGAAGAACCAGCTCACAGGTGAGTACGGTGGCGTACCGGATACGCAAAGGGAATATAAAGCAGCCGGAATACCTACCATAGTGGTAGGAGATCATAATTACGGTGAAGGTTCTTCCCGTGAACATGCGGCGATGGAGCCCCGTCACCTCGGTGTGAAAGTGGTACTCGTAAAATCGTTTGCACGTATCCACGAAACCAACCTCAAAAAGCAGGGTATGCTTGCGCTTACATTTGATAATGAGAATGATTACGATCTCATTCAGGAAGATGATACCTTTAACCTGGTTGACCTGGAAGAGTTTGCTCCCAATAAACCGCTGACCCTCGAAGTGGTGCACAGCGATGGCAGCAAAGATGTGATCAAAACCAATCACAGCTATAATGAAGGACAGATCGCATGGTTTAAAGCGGGCTCTGCATTAAACCTGATTGCTGCTGCCGGTAAAGCATAAGTTGAACGGTATATAAAATAAATGAATAAAGAGAAAACTCCCGTAACAGGGAGTTTTTTATTTTTGTAACAGCATCGGGAATGCAATATCCGATAAAAAAATAAAAGGTGAAGAGACGTACCGTACTGAATATACTGTTGATACTGGCCGTATTGGCTTTTTTTGTGACACCCCTGGGAGATGAAAGCAAGATCTTGCTCAATAAATGGTTTGCATCCGGTCCGGAAATAATACAAGCGGGGGAAAGGGAAAAAATATCGGATTACGATTGGAAATTGAAAGATGAAAACTGGGAGATATTCAATTTCAAACGGTCCGAAGGGCGTGTTGTCTTTGTAAATTTCTGGGCATCATGGCGTATACCCTCCGTAGCCGAAAGAGCTGCTGTGCAAAGGTTATATGATGATTACAGGGACAAAGTGGACTTTTATATCATTACCGATGAAAAGCGGGAGCCGGTAAAAGCGTTTATGCAGCAAAGAGATTATACTTTTCCGGTAACGTACCTGATTATAGGTGAAAAAATGCCCTTTGATGCCACGAAGGTCCCCTCCGGATATATTGTGGATAAAGAAGGAAATGTGGCCGTAAAACACGAGGGAGTTGCAGACTGGGACAGTGGGGCCGTAAGGCAGTTGCTGGATAAGTTGACGGAATAGGACTGCGCTATTCGGTCCGGATTATTGACCGGAAATTGTTTGTATTATGAAAACCAAAAAACAACAGCTTTATAACCTTGCCCTGCTGCTTTTTGCAGTACTTGTCCTGTTTACCCCTGTAGGGACCACGTTAAAAATATGGGTCAACAGAGTTGTTGCTTTCAGTCCCTCCGAGATCCTTGCGGAAGAACGGGATAACATAGGCAATTATAACTGGAATTTGAGGTCGCTTGAGGGAGAAGTATACGACTTTAATACGGCCCGGGATAAAGTGGTGCTCATCAATTTCTGGGCCAGCTGGTGTCCGCCGTGTATTGCGGAAATGCCGGATATGCAAAGGCTTTACAAGCAATATGGGAATAAGATGGTATTTCTGTTTGTCACCGGTGAAGAACCGGAAAAAGTAAAAACCTTTCTGAAGGAAAAAAATTGGGCGTTACCCGTATATTTTCCGGTCAGTAAGGTTCCGGAAAAGCTGTTTTCCGAAAGCATACCCGCCACATGGGTTATTGATAAGGAGGGAAATATTGTCATACGGAAAAAGGGGACGGCAAATTGGGATAGTGCTAAGGTAAAAAACATTCTGGACAGGTTATTACAGGAGTAAGTTTAACTTTACATGTGAAAAACAGTTGCCATAAATTTTTTGTGCTATTTTGGGGTTATAAGGATGTTAAACGTGCTTTGTTGCTCTGTCAGTTTTGCCCGGTTAAAACAGTTTATGCAGTGGAATTTGGTTTTGTACCCAGGTCATTAATGAGTTGATCGAGACTTTCGTCTTTTTGCAGTTTCAATTTCTGTTTGAGCCGGTAGCGTGCCATTCGGATACTTTTTGGGCTGACATTTAGCTTTATGGAAATTTCCTTGTTGGTAAGTCCCATCAGTATATAGGAACAGTACTTCAAATCGAGACGGGTGAGTTTGTTTTCTGCCTTTTGCTGGAGGCCGGCAATAAACTCGGGGCGTATTTCTGCAAATTCAGTTTTGATGTCGTCATAGCCCTTGTCTACTTCGTAATTTTTGGAGATCAGCCGGTTGATCTGCCGGTACAGGGGATCATTGCTGTCCAGGGAGTTGAGTTTCTCCCGGAGGTCGTGCAGGAGGGTGTTTTTTTCCTCTACCTGCAAGGTGCCGGCCAGGAGTTCTTTTTCGAGCCGGTCCAGGCGTTCCTGCATGAGTTCGCGTTCGGCCTGCAGGCGGGCGGTTTCCTCAGCTTTAAGGTTAGCTTGGAGCTCAGCTTCGTTCTTTTCGCCGGTAAGCAATAATTGCCGTTGCTGGGATGCTTTTAGTCTGAAATGATACGACCGGAACAGAAAAAACAGGGCCACCAGCCCGGCAGCGATCAGGATCAGGTAATAGCGGTTCAGTTTTTTTGTAAAAGCAGCTTCCTGTTGAGCGGCCGCGAGGGCCAATTCTTTCTTTTCAGATTGGTATTGCGCTTCGAGTTTCTGGGTGATGGAGAGTTTTTTTTCGTCAAAGAACTCGTTATCAAACCTCATATATTGTTTGTAATAGGCCAGCGCTTTGGCGTTATCACCACTCTGCTCGGCCACCTTGGCGAGGACACTGCTGATACGCATTTTTATCTGGGCACCGCTCTTGGGATTGCTGGAAATTTCCGTCATCGCCATATTCAATAGCTTTTCTGCCTGATTGTAATCGCCCTCTTTTCTGGCATATTCGCTTAAAATACCATAACTGTTGACAATAATATCCGGATACCTGGATTCCCTTCCTGCTTTAATCGCCTGATCGAGGTATACCCGGGCACTGTCTTTATAGGTAAGCGGATAGAACTCATAATAAAGGTTCGCCATGTTCAGGGCGGCAATTCCCTTGATGCCCGGTGTGGTAATGTACTTTTGTTTTAATTCGGTTAATTTCAGTATCAGTTTATTGTAGTATTTGGAAGAATCCAGCAGTTGCCGTTGCGAAGAATCCCTGCGGAAACGGTTGAGGTAACTGCCGCTCATGCTCAGGTAAGCGTTGGCAATAATATCAGGGTTGCCGCTTTTCAGGGCGGTACTGAGGCAGCGTTTGGTATAATACCATTGTTTTTCGGGTTCCTCCCAATAAGCGTAAATAGCGGCAAGGCGATGGTAAATACTGCTCTGGTAGGGAAAGGCTTTTTCTCCTTCAAACATGCGGAGTGCCTCCAGCATATATTTATAGGCCTTATCCCGGTTTCCCATCATATTCTCCAGCCATCCTTTTTGAGAAAGTACCCGCCCCTGTACGATCTTATCTGCTGTTCGTGAAGCATACCATTGTGAACTGTCTGCGGCTTGAAATGCCAGCGTAATGCTGTCCTGTTGGAAATACAGGTAACTCAAAATGGAATGAACAATAGCACTGTACCCCTTGTCCTTTTCCGGATAACTGAGTTCCAACGCCTCTTTTGCTGTTTTCAAAGCTTCTCCGGACCGTTTGTTCCTGGCCATTATTTCAGCGAGTTTCCCCATGGCTTTAATACGGTCGCCATTGGCGGCACCGGGATTATCAATAACGGTGTTCAGGGAATCGATAACTATGGATTGTGCCTGTATTTCAGACGGCCGGAACAAGGTGGCCAAGCCAATAAGAAAGCAAACAAATAATGATCTGATCATGCGGTAAAAGTATAACAATTAGAACTTCCCTTACCAAAGATACAAATTCCGTAGACGCTTTGTAGACGTTTTTCCTACGTCTTGTAGTCGCTGTGTATGCAGCTGAAAATTGTTTCAGGAGTTCCGGCCCCTTAAATTTGTCCCCGACGTTCTTAACAGGAATCAGTAATCATAAAATCAGATAAAAATGAATGCCAAAACCATTTCAATCGTATCGTACATCACCATCATCGGATGGATCATTGCCTATTTACAGCACAAGGGAAATGAACAGAAGAGCGCACTGGCCTCTTATCACCTCGGTCAGGGACTGGGAGTATTCATTTTTTCCATACTCCTGAACATTGTTCTTGCCATACTCATCGGGGTGGTGCCTTCCCTGGCAGGTATACTTTCTTTGGCAGGTTTTGTACCCGTCGTCCTGCTTATTTTCGGCATTATTACAGCCAATAACGAAGCCCTGAAACCTGTGCCGCTGATCGGGAAATTCTTTGAAGGGAAGTTTAACTTCTGATCTGTTGAAAATGGACCGGGAAACCTATATAAAAACATTTACCGCTGATGATGCGGTAGGCTGGCAATCCATAGACATTTCACTGGAAAAGAACTATAGAGATACCAAACCCAGGCACTACGGTCCCCTTTGCGGTCTGCATTTTGCCGCAGGGGGGAGCGATCCCATTGACGGAGCGAGTATTTACGATTCCGATAAGCAGGAATTCCACAGGCATATTGTCAGTTACGGAATGTCCGAACTTTATTATAATGAAGCCTTGGCCGGCAGTGAATTTAGCAAATGGGGATTTGAGTTTACATTCAGGCTAAAGCCGTTTGAAGACGACAAGGATGACCCGCTCTGGGCGGTTCAGGTGATGAACAACCTGGCGAGTTACGTCTTTAACAGTGGAAAATGGTTTGAAGAGAACCACTTTGTCCCGGCCAACGGCCCCGTAAGACTGAATACCGATACCGAAATTACCGGATTTGTCTTTGCGCTTGACCCGGAACTGGGAAAAATCGATACCCCGCACGGGGAAGTATCTTTTTTACAACTGGTGGGCATCACCGAAAATGAAGTGCAACGACTAAAGAAAAACCCTGTGACAACAGCCGTCAAAGAACTGATCGATGAACTGAAAACGAACAATCCTTTATTGATTACTGACTTGAACAGAAAATAGGATACAACCATAGTTACTAATGGAAACAAAACAACATACCGGTTTGAAATTTATACCGAACATCAAAGAGACGGAAATCCAGGCTGTTTTTAAAGCGTACGAAGAACTCGTAAAATACTATCGCCGCATAAGAATACCCGGTCTTTTGATGATCGTGATCATTGGCGGTTACAACTTTTTTATTGCCGGAAAGAGGTATACGATAGCCGAACACAACACCATACGCAATACAATGGTCCTTATACCTGGCATTATAGTGCTCGTTCTGTTGGTCATTGCCTTTATGGTGTTTAAACGTCAGCGTGCGATCAGAAAGCAGGTCAGGGGGATGGCGCAAAAGCATAACTTCCCGTACAGGGAATTTAAAAAGGAAGTCAATATGGTGCTGAAGTCATTTTACGGAGGTTCCGGGATTTAAACCCTTATTTTAGTCGATTGGAAATGAAACGAATACTATTTATCGCCTTAATCCTGATAGCCGCTTTGAAGGTTTTTACCGCCTGCGAGTTCAACCGGTCTGTTCACAAAGACCTGAAGACCGGGGCCCTTTCGGGAGGCGATGGCATTGGCTGTGAGAATATTTCAATAGAAGTGAACGGCACAAAAGACCGTAGAAACACCTTTGTATTCGGCGAAAAGGTAAACTTTGTGTTCGACGACCTTACCGGTTTCACCGAAAAGGACGGAAAAAAATTTCCCGGCCTGTCGTTGCATATCGTAAAAAACGAGAAGGACACCGTACTCGCTTATGCAAACCTGCTCGATCATTTGGAAGATGGTACAGCATTGTCGCCATTGCAATTACAGGCCAGCTTCACGGCTGCTTTGCCGCATAAAGATCATGAGAAATACAAAGTTCATATCAATATCTGGGATGAAAAGGGAACCGGGCAATTCAGCTATGAAATGCCTTTTACGGTCACAGGAAATGATTTTCTGGATATTGAAACGTCCGGTGCAACCTATGACAATATCTATTTGTGGGATCAGACCGGACATCAACTTGTTACGGACAAAACCATTAATGCAGATCATTCATTTGTGTTGATTGTAGAAGGTGCTGACGGTTTTAAACAAACCGAAGGAGTAGTGTTTCCGGTTTTTTCCATTGAAATTACTGACCGACGGGGAAACATTTTGCTTTCAGACGCCAATCTTTTCAAAAAATATGAAGACACCGGATTGGATGCAGATACGTTCAACGATAAATTATATGCAACGATTGGTTTTTACGGTGGTAAGGTCCATAACCCGTGCAAATTGAAAGCGGTGCTGAAAGACCAACATTCGGAAAAACAAATTGCGGTAACCACAGAATTGGAAATCAGATAATTATCTGCGTCTAAAAATATAAGCTACAGAAAAATGGAGAAAACAATGACATTAACATCACTCATACGACATAAAATAAGATCAACCCTGATCATACTTCTCATTTGCCTGAGTAGCTCACCCGTGTTTGCACAAGATCTCAACCTGCAGTTAAATGGTGTGGGCGAACAGCGGTATATTACAGATAAACAAAGCAGAATAACATTACAAACGAAGGTGGAAGGCCTGAAAATTGACAAAAACCATCAAATACAAATTCAGAAAATTACTACGGCGGTAGATAATACCGGCTATTCCCTGCGCTGGCTTACAGGCTATCCTTACGGCGGGTATTTTCAGAAAGATGATCACTTGCCGATTGCGTTCAGCGCCCCCGGAAGGCAGGCTACCGAAATTGAAAAAATAGAAGGCGTACTGCAATACTTTACTATTTCCGAAGACAAAAAGTCGAAAGTTACCATTGCCAATATTACCGAACGGAAAAACGAAAACCTCCTGAAAGGGATTCACCCCGATATCCGGCTCATACAAATTGATGTTGATAGTTTAAAGAAGTTAAGCGATGAAAGCAACAAGGATTACGATGCCGCCGTTGGGGACCTTCACCGTAAGTCTGGCATTGGTAGATCAAAACAGGATGCCCTGCACATTGTAAACTATATGCTCTGGAATGCAAAACCCGGGCACGACCTTGTTTTTTATGTAGAAGATAAAAATAAAGAACTGTACAGACTGGAAATCTACGATGATAAGGGAAAAAAAGTGAGTACAAGCTATTCTCATGGAAGAGAACAATACAGGGTTGGATGTGACGAACCGTTGCAACCGGATTACACATTAAGGATTATTGTAAAAAACGAAGATGCCATTGAAGAGCTCCCGTTTCAATTAAAAAACATAAAATTACCCTAAGTGATGCGACTGACGAAAATCATAATATCCGCTGTGTTTACCCTTATGGCCACCGTAGCTTTTTCACAGGACCTTCACGTGTTTTTGCACAATGTGGAAGAAGACCGGTTTTGGGGCGAAGACAAAAACCGGTCGCGTAACGATACCGTAAGCAGAATAACCCTCATAACAATGATCAACGGCCTGCAACTGGATAAAGACCACTTCATTAAAGTGAAAAATGTCAGGGCGGCAGATGATAAAGGGAAGCAACTAAAAGAGTTGGGGGACCCTTTCTGGGGCAAAAGGCCCGCTGAATACCAGGCGAAGAAGAAAGTGGAACTCGCATTTGAAGCCCCGACCCGGAATGCCGCCAGAATAAAGGTTGTGGAAGGCATTATTCAGTATTTTACCCCTACCGAAGAGAACAACGCGAAAATGGTAATACGCGATTTCATCCATAGGGAAAACGAAAATTTACTGGCTGATTTCCGGGTTGGTATGGAGCTTACGCTCATTGAGGCAGATAGCTTGCAAACCATAGCGAAAGCAAGGAAAAAAGCCTTTCATACGAAGATTGAACAATTAAAAAAAGAAAACGAAATAGCAGATGAGGAAGCAGAAGAACTGGATTTTGTAATCGGGTTACTTGGCGATATCATCCGTTTTGATGATGCTTATCCAAGCCGAACGCTTAACTTTTATCGAAATGACGGCAAAGAGCATATTTATCAGATCAATGTATATAACGGCAATGACGAGAAAATAAACACGGGCTATACATTTTCAGAGGACCTGTATCAAATTAAGTTAAGTGAAGTGCCGGCCGCTGATTGCAGAATGGAGGTCATTCTTGAAAATGAAAACGCCGTAAAAGAACTCAGGTTCCGGTTGGAAAATATCATTTTACCCTAAAATAATACCTCATGTGGATCAGAATAAAGGATATCAGTGTTAAACAAGTAAGTGCAGCACATTTAAAAAACCCGAGAAACCCGGGGGGGCCAATGGTACTCGATTTATTGCAAAGGGAAAGCAGAACCGCATTTACCGTACATAAAACGAAAAAAGTATTTCCCCGATACGTAGAAACCCCTGCAGGAATCCGTATTCCAAAGCGGAAGTGGTCGGGTGAAATGAAAGAATTTGCACAACAGGAACTGGCAAAAATACCGCCGCAAAAAGGAGTGCGTAAGCTAACCGTTTTCGGGTGGATTTTCTTTTTGTCTGCCTTTGGTCTGTTAGGATATCTCGTTTATGAAGGAATACAGGAACCGGCGCAACAAAGAGCCTATCAACAGGAAATGGCCGAAAAAGCAAAGCTGAATGAAGGCGATATTTACTTTGGCAATTTCACCAGATATAAACAGAAGGGAAGTCCCATGGGGGCAGATGTGAAGTTCGGTTGGTTTAAGGTGGTGAAAATAGAAGGCGATACCTATTTCATAGCTCCGGGTACGGATATGAGCAAATCTTCACAGCCGAAAGCACAGATGAACAGCACTGATTTTGAGGTGGAGGGTGTAGCCGCCAAAGCAAAGGAACTGGAAGCGTATTCAAAACGGTTGATCTCGGAAGATGGTTTAACCGAGTTTTACCTGGGTGAAAGAAAAGAATGAGAAGCCGGGACGGGTTGGGAATATACACCGAATATCCGGATGTCGGTACTCCGGCAATCAGCTGATCTTTAAATCTCTAATTCTGTAAACCTCATAAAAAATGAAATCATGAAAAAAAGTCTGAAAATTATCGCGATCCTGATCTTTTGCGGGATGATGCCCGTTTCCTGTGGCAACAGCAATACAAAAGATGTTTCCGGGGAACCTGAGTATGCGGAACTGGCCAATAACATCTTCTTTACCAACCAGCCGCTGTACTACTACAAATACACAGACGGCAGCGGTATAAAAACCGGCTATTTTCTCAGCCCCGATCCTGCCGCCTCCGGTGGAGAAAAAGTGGAGGATATTCCTAAAGGCAGCCATATCAAGATTTCCAAAATATATGAAGTTACCGATGGCGATAGTAAAACCATCCGGATCACCGGAGAAATTATCCCTACGCCCACCACGGCACTGGAATACGAAATGGTCTGGACCAGGGATAAACCTGTTTTTGGGAGCCGGGAATAAATATGCCGGAAAATAAGGCTTAAGACCTTAAACTGTCTAAGCCTGTCATCCGGATCAATACAGGATGTAGCTACACTTCAAAAACAACATCCCGGGCTCATCACTTTAATATCGCCAAATACCGGACATCTGTCAATTTCACCGTGATGTAGACGCTTTGTAGACGCCCTTCAAATGGCTTGTAGTCACTGTGTATGCGCTTAAACATTGCCGCCGGCCGGCGGTGCCCCTACTTTTGTTCCGGAAGTTTTTAACAGGCCTCGATACAGGTCAAAACGATGTTCGGTATATGCATAAATTCTACTTCACTTTTCTTATAGCGTGTTTGGCGGGGGTGTTTGTTCAGGCACAAACCATTATTCATGTTGCTCCTAAAGCACGGGGTACGGGCGATGGTTTGTCGTGGGAAAATGCAAGAAGTATTCAAAACGCCGTTAACAATGCTTCAGAGGATGATGAAATTTGGATACAAGCCGGCACGTATCATATTAGCGAAACCTTAAACCTCAACGTTTCGGATGTAAAACTCTTCGGCGGTTTTGACGGCACGGAAGAAACTCGTGGTGACCGCGATTGGAAAACCAACAAAACCATTCTCGATGGCGGAGGTTCCACCCAGATACTGGTGGTAAACGAAGAAAATACGGCTTTTGACGAAATAGAAAATATGGTGATAGACGGCATTCGGTTTAAGAACGGAAGATACACTGGTGCCGGTGCCGGAGGGGGTGCCCTTCACATAAACCCCAGTGATGAAAGCAACATCACCATCCGGAGTTGCCGTTTTAACAATAATTTTTCCGAAACAAACGGTGGTGCTCTTTACATTGTGGAAGAAGGCTATTCCTATGGGAAATTAGTGGTGAACAAATGCCAGTTCAGCAACAATACTGCCGAGGAAAGTGGCGGGGCTGTTTATGTACAGAACCGTTCCGATGTGCGTTTTACGTTCAAAAATTCGGTCTTTACAAAAAACACCGCCAAACAATTCTACGGAGGGGCCATCCGTAAGTCTTCGGGAGGGAATGGAGTACCCTTTACCGTTCAAAACTGTAAATTCGTGCAGAACGAAACGGGGGGGACCGGAGGTGCCCTGGGTTTAGAATTCTCCGATAGTGATGTGGTAGAGGGTTCAAGGTTTACAGCAAACAAAGCGCGCGACGGGGGAGCCATTGGAATTAGGGAAACCTTAACGATAAGAGACAATTATTTTAAAAATAATCAGGCAACAGTAAACGGTGGCGCTATACACACATACAGCCATAGCACAACACTCTATGCCGAGCGTTGCCACTTTGTACAGAATACTGCCGGTGAAAACGGAGGCGCCATTTACAATGCCGGGAATACTATTGACAATGAGAATATGACCATGGTAAATTCCCTGTTTCAGGGGAATGTGGCCCTTGTCAGGGGCGGGGCTATATACAACAACAACGGAGGATGGCTTAGCGTAGTGAACTGCACCTTTGTAAACAATAGCAATACGGCCGTTATATACGATTATTACGATTCCAACACAAAAATCTACAACTCCGTATTTTGGGACAATACCACGGAAAGGGAAGGGTATTACCCGGATATTAGCTCCGATTATTTCCCTGTATCAACCGACGTAACACTCGATGTAAGAAGAAACATCCTGCAAAAATACCCCGACGGCACCGCTAATTTAATTATGGACCCGCTATTAACTGCCAATTTCCACCTGCAACCCGGAAGTCCTGCCATAGATGCAGGAGCAGCCGCACGTTTTAACGAAGTTTCCCTAACCCGCGCTGCAAATACCACCGACCTTGGCGGAAATGACCGCCGCCAGGGAGAGAACATAGATATAGGTGCTTTTGAAGCAAAAGAAACGGAAGGTGAGACCGAAATCATCCCCAATAACAATATCCTTTATGTAGATCAAAACGTAGATACTGCCGACCCCAACTATACCGACGCCGGCGACTCCTGGGAAAACGCCGTGGTAGAACTCCGCGATGCTTTAGACTGGGCACAGGACTGGGACGCCACAACAGATGGCGCCTTACAGATTTGGGTAGCTACAGGCAACTACCGCCCCACCGGCGACCCCACCGACCGGGAAGCCACCTTTCAACTCGTCAGTGGCGTGGAAATCTATGGTGGTTTTGACGCTACGGAAACCGATTTGGACGAACGCGATTGGGAAAACAACGTGGCTGTTTTAAGCGGCGACATTGATGATAATGATGCTCAGGACATCATCACCGACCCGCAAAACCAAATACGGGGAGCCAACAGCTACAACGTAGTAACCGGCTCCGGTACGGACAATACAGCCGCGCTAAATGGATTTACCATTACCGGGGGATCTGATAATAGTGGGAGTATCGATGGCGGTGGCGGTATTTTTATGGAGTCCGGCTCTCCTTCGCTTGGTTATCTAACCATTATCGGCAACCGGGCTACTGTTGCCCGCAATGGCGGAGGTGTTTTTATTACAGGCAGCAGCGCACCTACGATTACCCATTCCCGGTTTACTCACAACTTTTCAGGTTTTCGCGGAGGTGGGATTATAAACAACGGCGGCACGCTCATCATGGCCTATTGTACTATCTCCGGAAATATGAGTAACTCCCGCGGAGGAGGTGTTAGTAATGCCGGAACCCTTGAAATGATGAACTGCCTTATATTTAATAATGAAACCGGATCAGCAGGCGGCGGGATTAGTAATTTCGGTGGTGGAACTCTTACTCTGACCAATTGTACCGTAACAGAAAATACAGCAAACAGCCCGGATTATGGTGGTGGCGGGATTAATAACCAGGGGACCCTCACGCTGAATAACAGTATCCTTTGGGGCAATGAGGCTCCCCTTGTTGGTAAGGAATTTAGGACTATAGGTACGGCCACGTTTTCCCACAGTCTTTACGCCGACAGTGCTTACGATGTTGCCGGTACCATAACCGACAACGGTGGCAACCTAAACGCAGATCCGCTCTTTACCGACCCCGCCAATGATGACTATAGCCTCCAATCCGGGAGCCCCGCCATAGACACGGGCGACAATAGCCTCTATACCGCTGCTGGCGGAGACTTACAAAACGATTTGGATTTGGCCGGCAATCCGCGGGTGTTTGATTACGCCAACGGGAGCATTATCGATATGGGCGTTTTTGAAGCTGAATTTTCAGATCCGCCACCCTTAGCGTGTGCCTTTATCGAAAATCTGACAGATGGAGCCGACGGTATTTCGCTTGATACAAACATTACCTGGGGCGCAGTTGAGGGAGCTACCGGCTATCACCTTTCTATCCGTACCAATGAGGAAATAATTTATGAAGAAAACACGAGCGACACCATATTCACCCCGGAAAATGGATTGGAAGAAGGCACAACCTATTACGTCAGCGTAATACCTTATAACGAAAACGGCAGTGAGGCAGAAGGCTGTGATGAAATCAGTTTTACTACAGAAACGCTGACACCTCCTGATTGTGCTGTGATCACCACGCCTGTAAATGGAACTACCTATCCCGCTTACGAGGGAATCGGATGGGAAAGTGTGGAAGGAGCCGACGGCTACCGGATTTATATGGGCACTACTCCGGGGGGTACGGATGTAGCGAATGGACTGGAACACGGGGAGGATTTTGAAGACCCTGAGTGGGGGACCTATTACCTTAAGGTAATTCCTTATAACGAAGCAGGCGAGGCTACGGGTTGTGAAGAGATTAGTTTTTCGATAGTGGAACCGACGCCTCTTCCCCCCGGCTGTACCACGATAACTTCTCCGGCAAACGGAGACACGGATGTTCCGCTTGATTCGGAAATCACCTGGGATGCGGTTGAAGACGCTTCCGGTTATTACATTTCTGTAAGAACCGGTGCCGGCGATATTGTGGTCAACGAAGAGCCAGTAACCGGAACCAGTTATAACCCTGCAACCGATTTTAAAGAGAACACTACCTACCACGTCAGTGTAGTACCTTTTAACGATAACGGAGCAGCAACTGGTTGTGATGAAATCCGTTTTACCACAGAAACCCTGCCAATACCACTACCGGTTTGTACCACGATGATTTCCCCGGCAAATGGCGATACGGGCATTGCGCTTGATACGGAAATTACCTGGGAAGAAGTTGCCAATGCCGACGAGTACTACATTTCCATAGGGACTACTTCCGGTGGCACGGATATTGTAAATCACGAATCCGTAACCGGAACAACCTATATCCCGGAGGTCGGTCTGGAAGAAAATACCACCTATTTCATAATTGTCACTCCGTACAATGATGAGGGAAGTGCCGAGGATTGCACCGAAATCAGTTTTACTACGGAAACTTTACCGAAACCACCAGACTGTACCACGATGTACCGTCCCGTTAACGGTGCTACGAATGTCCCTGTTTCTGCCGCAATAAGCTGGAATGCTGTTCCCGAAGCCGACGGTTATTACCTTACCGTGGGAACAACATCCGGCGGTACGGACCTTGTAGATAACGAAGACGTGGGCGACACCACGGTTTACGATTTGGTCAACGACCTGCCCGGGAGTACTGAAATTTACGTAAGCGTAGTTCCGTACAACACCGAAGGAGAGGCCGAAAACTGTCAGGAAGAAAGCTTTACTACGAAAGCACTTGCAACACCGCCGGATTGCACAACCATCATAAGTCCTGCTAATGGCGAATCCGATGTTGCTATAGCTACCGATATATCCTGGAACACCATAGCTGATGCCGACGGGTACCGTATTTCGATAGGTACCACTGCCGGGGGGTCGGAGATCGTCGACCATCAGCAGGTGTCCGGGAATTCTTTTACCCCGGTTGCCGAACTGGATGAGAACACGACTTATTATGTAAGGGTAGTCCCGTACAATGCGGAGGGGAGTGCTGCGGGGTGTGATGAGATCAGTTTTACTACGGAAACACTGCCGGCAGCTCCTGGTTGCACAACCATAACAAGTCCGATCGATGGCGAATCCGATGTCGCTATAGCTACCGATATATCCTGGAACACCATAGCTGATGCCGACGGATACTACATTTCCATAGGAACTGCTCCCGGTGGAACGGACGTAGTGAACAACCGGTCAGTAACAGGAACGACATTTAGTCCGCCTGTCGATCTTGATGGTAACATGGTTTACTACGTATCTGTAGTTCCCTACAACGTTCAGGGCAGTGCTACGGGATGCACAGGGATTCGTTTTACCACCAGGGCGGCGGATGTCGATATAAATAAAACCAAATATGGATTTTCCCCTAACGGCGACGGGAACAACGATTTCTGGAAAATAGAAGGAATAGAAAACTATCCTGATAATACGGTTTCCGTATATAACAGGTGGGGAGATATGGTGTTCCGGGTACAGGAGTATGACAATCATTCCAATGTGTTCAGGGGACAGGCCAACAAGCTCACCGGATTAGGTGCGGGCAAGTTACCTTCGGGGACTTATTTCTTTGATGTTCAGTTTCGGGAAGGGGATGAGGTGAAAACAGTGAAAGGATTTGTGGTTATAAAACGTTGAGATGAAAAACAGGATGATATCTATTTTTACATGGTGTTTTGTGATATGCGGAGGATATTTAGCTTTAGCGCAGCAAACGGCTTTGTTTCCCGAATATAACTACAATCCTTTTATTATCAACTCCGCTTATGCGGGAATGGCCCCGGGACCCGAAGCCACCCTGAGTCATTACGGGTATATCAATAACATAGCAGGAAGCCCGAAAAGCTATGCCCTGAGTTTTCATTCGCCCGTATCCCATGGCAAAATGGGGCTTGGAGCCGCATTCTCCCGAGATAAGATAGGAGTGACGACGAACACCAATGCCTTTGCAGCGTATTCGTATAAACTGTTTTTCGACTATAAAAGCGATCGTCCCGACTGGCAGATCTACGATCAACACGTACTTTCGTTCGGGCTCACTGCCGGGGTGCATCAACTCAGCGATAACCTGCTGGAGCTGGGAATAGCGGACGATCCTGAATTTTCAGAAAACATCAATGCGACCATACCCGTGGTTGGTGTTGGCTTTTTATACAACTGTGCCGACTTTTATGTGGGGATTTCCGCCCCCAATATCCTGGGTGATAAGCTGGCTTCGAGAGATGACCTGAACCTGTCGAATCCTGTTTATGGTTATATGGGATACCGTTTTTTTGCAAACCGGTTCGACAGGATTGTGATCAAGCCCAGTGTGTTGTTAAAATATGAAGACGGGGCTCCCATGCAAGTCGATGTAAATCTGGCCACGAGTTTCAGTAACAAATTTGAGATCGGGGCGGGGTACCGGAGTCGTTCTTCCCTGAACTTCCTGGCGGGAATCTACCTGTTCAGGCATTTCAGGTTTGTTTATCACTATAACGTAGGGCTTAAAAATTCTTTGTTAGGGAACAGTCACGGAATTGCCCTGTCGTATTCTTTTGGGAATGCGTATTTTTAGCGGAAAAGGAATGAACCGGTCATATCGGGAGAGAAGGGGAGCTGAATTTCGGGATGATGATGATCCTCAACAATGATCTGCAGGGCATTTAACCAGTAATACAGATGAACATGAAAGATTGGATAACCGTATTGACATTAACATATCCGCATGAAGCACATCTTGTAAAAGTAAAACTTGAATCTGAGGGTATTGAGGTTCAGTTGATAGATGAAATGACTGTACAGGTCCATAATTTCTATTCGAATGCGATCGGTGGCATAAAACTATCGGTAAGAAAAGCAGATTTTCAGAGGGCCCGGCAAATCCTCATGGACCACAGTTATATTGAACCTGAAGAGCGGACAGAAAACAGGTTTTTAAACTGGTTTGACAGGTGTACAGCCGGATTTCCTTGGATTGGCAAGACGGCTTTGGGAGTCAGGCTGCTCATTTTTATAACGATAATATTCAGTATAGCTGCAATCCTGATCGTTTCGTTGTCAACGCCGTCAAAACTGGAGCGATTGACTGAAAATATATGGTGTGTTGATACCATTCACTATAAAGGACAGGTATTGGGCTCAAATTCGACGGGATCAAATGCGGAGAGTGATTATTTTAATTGTTCAGGGACTATGGAGTTTCGTAAAAACGGGGTAGCTATTTTCTCTGAAACTGATTCAAATGAGGATGGATATAGCTGGGAATTAAAAAATGATAGTTTGGTAATTTCAGAAAGGAATGTCAATAACGATCATTCTCCGGGCAATAGCCATGAGATTGCGGAGGGGGACAGGAATTCGGAGAAACCAAAATACCATGGGGTTTATGCGTTGGATATTAAAGACAATACGATAAAAATCCAATCAAACGACCTCACCGTTATCGGCAGAATCCTTGGAGTCAATATCTGGATTCAATGACAAATGGATGGTAACATGGTGGTTTCTAAAAAAGTAAGAGGAAGCAATGCTCCCTTTGTTTCACTTGATTTGTGCGATTGGCAGAATAATTTTCGAACCATTTTATGCAGGATTTGAAGAAATTGGCGGTCAGGAAAGTTGGGGAACTTTAAAACTTCTCACCATATGGCAACGAATGAAATATTATGTTCACGATAGATTTTTATAAAAATCATATGGATTATTGTAATGAAACTATATTGTTTTTAGATTGGCTTCACTTTTCTTAAACTGTTCAGACATAAAAAGGCAAGTGTTAACGATAGAATCACAGATATCCCTGCTGTCCAGTGCATTCCATTAGTAAAAGCCTCTTTTGCTAAAACAATAAGGTCAGATGCCCGATCTGCCGATAGCTGATTTGCACGAGCGATAACACCTCCCAGGGAATCGGCAATATTTAATTCGTTTTGAAGATCAGATCTGAACATTTTGTTTTTGTAAGCCAGTGTGCCAATACTTCCTAAAATTGCAATGCCCAGTGCTCCACCCAATTCTGAGCTTGTTTCAGACATTGAAGAGGCCAGGCCGGCTTGCTCAGGCGGGGCACTTCCCACAATGGCATCTGTCACCAATGTAAAGACCAATGCAATCCCAAGAGAAAAGATGGTAAAACCGCTTACTATAAAAAACAGATCAAAGCTGCCTCCGAGAAAAAGCAGTAATCCAAAACCCAGAGCAGCCAGGACGAATCCCGCAGTCATGATAAACACAGGCTTGAATTTAGTGGTCAGATATTGGGTGGTGAGTGCACCGATGATAAACCCGATCCCTGAAGAAATGCCCCATAAACCTGCTTCGAATGCGGAAAAGTCCATGACCAGTTGAAAATATTGTGCAATAAATAAAAACATCCCGAAAAGCATAAATGCGGCCAGGAGGTTCAGGCTTAAAGAAGTAGAAAATTTTCGGTTTTCAAATAGCTTTAAGTCGATAAAGGGATTATCCAATCTCTGTTGCCGTCGTATAAACAGCCAGCCAATCAGTATGCCGAGTAGTATAAAAAAAACCGGCTGAAAGTGAAGCCCTTCCGTTACAGCCATCTTGATGCCAAATACTGCGGACAAAATAGCAGTCAATGACATTAGGGCACTGATGAGATCCATTTTCCCCGGATTGGGATCTTTAAACTCAGGAAGCAGGAACGGACCCAAAATCAATAATAGGATCATTATTGGAATAGCAACCAGAAAGACAGCTCCCCACCAGTAAAATTCCAGTATGATACCACCGATCACTGGACCTATGGCACCACCGATGGAAAAGCTGGTAATCCATACTCCGATAGCCAGGGTTCGCTGTTTTGGGTCTTCAAACATGCTTCTAATGAGGGATAGGGTAGAAGGTGCCAGCGTAGCGCCGGCCACCCCCAAAATGGCTCTTGAAGCAATCAGGGAATTGGCACTGTTTGAAAAGGCGGCCAATACAGAAGCCAGTCCGAAGACAGCGGCACCGATTAACAGCAATTTTTTTCTGCCGATCCTGTCACCCAATGCTCCCAGCGGGATCATCAGTCCCGCGATGACGAAGCCATAAATATCTACAATCCATAATAACTGTGCACTGGTGGGTTGAAGATCTTCGCTCAACTTGGGCACTGCCAGGTTAAGGATAGTGAGATCCATGGAATAAAGCATACACGGCAGGGCAATAATGGCAAGCCCGATCCACTCCTTTGTTCCTGCTTTTTTTACGGCAATCTCCTTTTTCATAACACATTAGTTTTTTGTTAGGTGTTTAATTTGAATGAGACAGGAATGGGATTGATTATTGTTCATTTTTATCTATTTTGATGAATATGACAAAGTTCAGTGATCTATTTTGCATATAAGGAGTGTGAAAACGACTATTTAGAGGGGGGAATGTGACATATTACCACTTTATAGCCGAAGCAAACATAAAATAGGAACTATTTATCAAAATAAAATAAACCCGGCATTGACCGGAAAATCCGGTATAATCGTATGGGGAGATAATGTATTTCTTGATAGTGAGAATCAGATCAAATAAAAAATGCCTTAAAAATCATAAGCCCCTGTAAATCATGAAATTTACAAGGGCTTATGGCCATTTGTAGTTCTAAAAAGTGCCCACGACTGGATTCGAACCAGCACGTCCTTGCGAACACTACCCCCTCAAGATAGCGTGTCTACCAATTCCACCACGTGGGCGACAAAATTTTAAAAGATATTCTCGTTCAGTTCGGTACGTTCAACTTTGAACATGAAACTTTAATAGTGACCTGGCTGGGGCTCCCTTCAACTATGCTCAGGGTAAACTTCTCGCCCGTTTTCAGACTGTCAATTTCAACCTTGAACCTGAAACTTCAAACCTGAAACCTCATAGTGACCTGGCTGGGGCTCGAACCCAGGACCCTCTCCTTAAAAGGGAGATGCTCTACCAACTGAGCTACCAGGTCAATTCGATAAAATCATTATTTCAAAATACACTGCAGAAGAGTAACTGTTTTCTCTGATCAAAAAATCCTGAAACCAGAAACTTTACAGTGACCTGTCCGGGGCTCCCTTCGACTATGCTCAGGGTAAACTTCTCGCCCGTTTTCAGACTGTCAATTTCAACCTTGAACCTAAAACTTCAAACCTGAAACCTTATAGTGACCTGGCTGGGGCTCCCTTCGACTATACTCAGGGTAAACTTCTCGTCCGTTTTCAGACTGTCAATTTCAACCTTGAACCTAAAACTTCAAACCTGAAACCTTATAGTGACCTGGCTGGGGCTCGAACCCAGGACCCTCTCCTTAAAAGGGAGATGCTCTACCAACTGAGCTACCAGGTCATTATTTTATTCCTTTCCGGGCGCATGGCCCGTCATTGCTGGAAAAAAAGCCTCCCTCTCGGTAGGCGGGTGCAAATATAACATCAATAATTTATTTTTCAAGGTGATTTTACTATAAATTTGTGTTTTTTTTAGTCTGGTACTATAACGTATTGTATTTAAATCGATTAAAGTTTTATGGTAATTGTATTGATAGGATATATGGGAAGCGGCAAAAGTGCCGTGGGTAAAATACTGGCTGAAAAATTGGCTGTTAGGCTTGTCGATATGGACGATTATATAGAGGAAAAGGAACAGAAAACCATCCCGGAACTCTTCCGGGACAGGGGGGAAATCTATTTCCGGAAGGCCGAAAGCCGTTATGTAGGGGAGTTGCTTTCCGGAACAAAAAATGCGGTAATATCTCTTGGGGGAGGTACGCCGTGTTACGGAGACAATATGGACCGTATAAAGGAACTGGCCGACAAGGTTTTTTACCTGAAAGCTTCCGTGGGCGAACTCACAAGACGATTGGGTAAAGAAAAAGATCACAGGCCGTTGATAAACCATCTGTCTGACGATGAATTGGAAGAATTTATCCGTAAACACCTCTTTGAAAGAAACTTTTACTACCTGAGAGCCGATAAGGCCGTAAACGTGGATAACCGGACACCGGAAGAGATAGCCGAAGCGATCAGTTCGGAAATTCAGTAAGGGGAAAGCTGTTTGTTTGCCCGGCTGAGGTTTTTCCCCTATAATTGTCCGTTTTATTGCAGGTAGGCAGCATTTTCGGTCGCTCCGAATTCCACATGAACGTGTTCCTGGAGGGAAGTGGACAAGGAAATCCCCTTGAAATCCGCTTTAACCGGGTAACGCTTGTGGTTCCTGTCGATAAGGACTGCGGTTTTCAGTTTTTTCAAAGGTACGTTCAGGAAGTGTTTTACACCGTAAATAAGTGTGGCTCCGGAATTCAATACATCATCAACCAATACTACGGCCTTGTTTCGGTACACATCCTCCGGAACGGATATGTGTACGGCATTGGTGGGGGTGACCTTATCCACGGTCACCTCGCAAAGAGTAACCTTCAGGCCGGAAATATCATGCAGCGTGGCAGCGATCTTTTCAGCAAAAGTGAGTCCGCCGGAAACGATACCCGCCATGATCACTTCCTCTTCTTCCGCAAAAGTTTCGTAGATCTGGTAAGCGATTCTCCGTATTTTGTGCTCTATTTCCTCGTGGCCGAGTATCTTGTGCTCTAAAATGGTCATGAATTTTTTATTTGATGACAGCAACAAATTTACCGATTAAAACGATATGCTTACGGTATTTTAAACAGAAAATCCTTTATTCCGGATCTTTTCTTATGGATTGTTTTGGCTTTTCGGTTTCAGTATAAAGAAGAATTCCCGGCCTTCCCTCGGTTTTATGGAATTATAACAACGTTCCATAATAACAATATCAAAATAAGGAGAAAAATACCCGAAATATTCTTCCCTGTCCCCGCCAAAGGGCGGCCCTTCTTCGGTGAGGGGAAAATCGAAAAGCAATCCGGCAAGTTTTCCTTCCGGGTTCAGTAATTGTTGCATTTTACGGGCATAATCCGGTCGGGATTGCGGGGGAAGCGCACAAAAGAAGGTCTGTTCCAGGATGAGATCGAAGGTCATGTCAAGGGTGAAAAAATCCTGGTTGAGCAACTGTTTCTCCGGAAAACCGGGAACGCGTTTTTTAAAATTCTGCAATGGAGGGAGGGCGAAATCCAGAACATGCACGTTTTTGAACCCCTGGTGCAGCAGGTATTCTGCCTCATAGCCGTTGCCGGCGCCGGGGATCAGGATTTTAATATTCTTGTCTTCCAGTTGGTCGATGTAAGCTTTGAGCGGGGTGGAAATATGGCCGATGTCCCAGAAAGTGTCCCTGGATTTGTATTTTTCCTCCCAGAATTGTTTGGTTCCGTTTTGCATGGCTGCCGGTTTTTAGTTTCTGAGTTTTGGAGTCTTTGAGTTTTGGAGTTTGTTAGTTATACGGTTTACAGGTCTGATCTGAAAAAATAAAACTCCCTGGATCCAAACCCCTCTCAACTATTCCTCTTCGTTGTCCAGGTAATCGTCAATATCCCTTCTGTCCTTTTTGGTGGGGCGCCCCGTGCCTTTTTTACGGTAATGCTCTTTGGCGTATTTCAACAGTTCCGAACTTTCAAAGGCCTCTTTGGGAGTGGTATCCTGGCGATAGATATCTGTGAGTTTCGCACCTACCCGGTTTGCGGGGATATCGAGGACCGTAAGTTCATAGTTGATCTGGTTCTTCCGCAGGCGTACCTTGTCGGTAGGGTAAACCTCCCGCGAAGGTTTGACCTTCTGGCCGTTAATTTGCACATGACCTTTCTTACAGGCTTCGGTGGCCATGTTTCTCGTTTTATAATAGCGGACACACCACAAATACTTATCAATACGCATACGCTAAAAGAAAATCTACGTTAATTTATAAAAACAAATTTACAGAAAATTGTATCTTGCGCATTCAATTTTTTAACAATGATGAAGATAACAAGAACAGGTTTGATGGCAATGGGGGCTGTGGCCCTTCTGAGTTCATGTAACAATGATGATAACGGCGGATCGGTTGAGGTTCGCGACCCTGCCGAAGTGGCTGTGGAAAACGATGCGGACATTAAGGAATACCTCAGTACCCATTTTTACAACTATGAGGAGTTCGATGCGGCTGCCAAAGATTCTACATATGCAGATAGCACGGGCTTTGACTTTAAAATTGTTATTGATACTATTGCCGGAGAGAACAGTGATAAAGTGTCTTTAATGGACCAGGTGGAAAAAAAGACAATAGCCGTTGAACTTTCGGCAGAGGAAACCCTGGACCATACCCTGTATTACCTGGTGGCAAGACAGGGAGATGATGTTGCTCCGACAACTACAGATTCCACATTGGTGAGGTACAAAGGATTTTTGCTGAATGATGTGGTGTTTGATAATAGTAATACCCCGGTGTGGTTTAATTTGGAAAGTATTGTTGAAGCTGGTTTCGGAAGAAGTGGTAGGGGATTTGCAGAGTTCATGCCCGCACTTCATTCCGGTGGGGAAATCGATATTAATGAAGAGGACGGTACTTATATAATAAGCGGTGATTATGGTGTGGGAATGGTGTTTATGCCCGCCGGATTAGGGTATTATTCCGGTTCGGGGAGTATCCCGGCATATACGCCTATAGCATTTGCCATAGATCTGTTAAGGGTTGAGAAAATAGAAGAAGAGGAAGAATAAATAAGAATAGGTATTTACCGAAAACAAAAACGGTCCGGGATCCCGGACCGTTTTTTATTTCAAAAAGCTTGTTCTAAAATTTATAGGACAGCCCGAAAATAACCTGGTTAGGCCTGCTGTCTATGGTGATGTCACTGTCGGTGTTGTTACGCACGATTTTGGATTCGGAGTCCGAAAGTCCCCTTTCCCAGCGTACATCAAGGCCCAGGCTGCCGAATTCCACACCGAGTCCCATTTGCATACCCAGGGTAAAGCTGTCGGTGTCGATATCCTCGATATCTTCGGCGTCAAAGTCCGAGTCTACGACAAACTGGAATGCAGGGCCTATAAAGGCATGGGCAAACCCGAGGAACTTTTTGCCTACAAGGATCGGTACATCCAGTTTCTGCAGGTCAAAATCTCCCTTGTTGCCTTCGTATTCGTATTCACTGCTGATCTGCGTGTACACAAATTCCGGGCGCAGGTAGAGGCCTATAATCGGTACATCACCGCGGAGCCATACCCCGGCGTGGTACCCGGCTTTTCCTTTACCCCCGTCCAGGATGTCTTCGGCCTGGTCTTTCAGGTCTCCTGTTTTGTTGTAGTTAAATCCGGCCTTTACACCAAAATCGATTTGCGAAAATCCGGCTGCACTAACAAAGAGCATAGCAATAATTAAAAGCGATCGTTTCATAGGTTTAATTTAATTCCCGGGGGATCGGGATTCCCGGGATGGTTAATAAATAATGGCCTTTTACGGGCTTAGCCTTGTACATTCATACTCGGCGCAGCCTGTTTTCTTTCCAATACCTTTTCAACGGCTTTTACTATTGCTTTATTGTTCAATCCGTATTTTTCCATAAGCTGGTCCGGTGTTCCGCTTTCGCCGAAAGTGTCGTTGGTGGCAATGAATTCCTGGGGAGCAGGGTGATTTTTAACGAGTACCCTCGCTACGCTTTCCCCGAGTCCGCCGTAGTAATTGTGTTCTTCGGCGGTCACCACACATCCGGTTTTGGCTACGGAAGCCAGGATAGCTTCTTCGTCCAGCGGTTTTATGGTGTGGATGTTGATTACCTCGGCAGAAATTCCGTTGGCTTCGAGGGCTTCTGCAGCGATCAGGGATTCCCAGACAAGGTGTCCCGTGGCAATGATGGTAACATCCGTTCCTTCATTGAGCATTATGGCCTTGCCTATTTCAAACTGCTGGTCTTCGGGTGTGAAATTGGCTACTTTCGGCCTTCCGAAACGAAGGTAAACCGGCCCCTGGTGTTCGGCCACGGCAAGTGTGGCTGCCTTGGTCTGGTTAAAATCACAAGGGTTGATTACGGTCATTCCGGGAAGCATTTTCATCAGTCCGATATCTTCCAGTATCTGGTGTGTGGCACCGTCTTCACCCAGGGTAAGCCCGGCATGGGAAGCACATATTTTTACATTTTTACCGGAGTAAGCGATAGATTGCCGTATCTGGTCGTATACCCTCCCGGTGGAAAAATTGGCAAAAGTGCCGGTAAACGGTATTTTACCACCTATGGTAAGTCCTGCGGCGATCCCCATCATATTGGCTTCGGCAATACCCACCTGGAAGAAACGCTCGGGGTTTTCGTCTATGAATTCCTGGATCTTAAGTGATCCTACCAGGTCGGCACAAAGGGCCACCACATTCGGATTGGTGCGGCCCAGGACAGTCATTCCGGCCCCGAATCCGCTTCTGGTATCTTTTTTTCCTGTGTCTGTATATTTTTTCATTTCGATCTTTCTGTTTTTAAGGATTTTTGGGAACGTTATGTCCTCGTGGAGACGCACGGTCCTCTACGTTTGAGACACACGGCCGTGCGTCTCTACCCGGTGGTCCGGTACAGGTTAATAATCCCCTACGGTTTCGGGATTCTGCGCCAGGGCGGTTTCCAGTTGCTCGTCGTTAGGCGCCTTTCCGTGCCATGCATGGGTGTGCATCATAAAATCTACCCCGTTACCCATAACCGTATGAAGAATAACGCACACCGGTTTTCCCTTACCGGTCCTTGTTTTGGCTTCTTTCATACCGTTTATAACAGCTTCGAGATCATTCCCCTCTTTTATTTCCAGTACGTCCCAGCCGAAGGCTTCGAACTTGGCCCTGAGGTCGCCCATGGGGAGTACATCATTCGTAGCTCCGTCTATCTGTTGGCCGTTATAGTCTACCGTGGCAATATAATTGTCAACCTTGTTTCCTGCGGCATACATGATGGCTTCCCAGTTTTGGCCTTCCTGTAATTCGCCGTCACCGTGCAGGCTGTAAACGAGGTGATTGTCTTTGTTCAGTTTTTTTGCAAGGGCGGCTCCGATGGCTACGGACATCCCCTGTCCGAGCGACCCCGATGCTACGCGCACTCCGGGAAGACCTTCGTGGGTTGTAGGATGGCCCTGTAAACGGGAATCGATCATCCGGAAAGTATTGAGCTCCTCCACCGGGAAATACCCTTTTCGTGCCAGTACACTGTAAAATACCGGTGAAATATGACCGTTGGAGAGGAAGAACAGGTCTTCATCTATACCATCCATATCAAATCCGTCCTTCAGTTCCATGATCTCGTTATACATGGCTATAAAAAATTCCGTGCATCCCAGTGAACCTCCGGGATGGCCGGAATTCACCTTGTGTACCATCCGCAAAATATCCCTGCGAACCTGTGTTGCTAAGTCGTTTAGTTGTTGAATATTAGACATTTTTAATAGTTGAAATTATTCTCTGGCAAAAATAAACCTAAAAAGGGCTCCTCCCAAACGTTTTCGGTGTTAGTTTTCAGGCTTTCACAAATTAAATGTGATAATTGTTCAATTTACCAATTCGGTAACAGGGTGATTTAATATATAACCCGTTTAAACTTTTTGGTTTTTGTAATAAGAGTAAAAGAGGAAAAAAGTTAAAGATACCGACTAAGGTTGAAATTAAACCTTTATAGGCTTCGGGTGGGGATACTTTGTTATGATTTGGTTAGAGGGCAAACGTATTAAACCTTTGTAAGGTGAAAAATTTTTAGTACATGACAAAATTTGTTTTATACAGGTTTATTGGAAAATCAGTTTGACTCTAAAGGGAGCCTGATTTTCCTCGATTCACCCTTTGGGAGGGGCAAAAAATCGAGGAAAATGCATTTAAGTTGAATTTTGTCATGTACTGAAGTTAAAAATATAGAAATTCCACACCCTTTAGGCGATGCGCTGAGCCTGCCTGCACTGAGCAAGGTCGGACTGTGTTCGTTGCGGTATCGCGAATGTCCCTGGCCCGGTAGCCCGCGTTCGGGAACATCGAGGGACCGGCACCGGTAGCATTGCCTGACGAATGACACCACTGCCGGTACACCGGCAGGTTCAGGAAGGGCCGCCTTCCTGTAAAGGTTCGCCTGTATTTGCCGCCGCACCGGGATATCTTATTCACGGTCGGGTGATCCGGAGCCCGTTTTTGCCATTTAAGGGATTGCGTATACGCTGCACCGGGTTGTGTTTGCCGTATAAGTAACCCGGTATGCGGCGGACTTAATTAAGTTCACTGCTCAAGCAATTGCGTATGCGGCAAACCGGATTCCTTATGCCGCGTACCCATCTCCTTGAACTGCAATCGTAACCTGGTCTGCCGCTTAAGCAGTTACGTATGAATTCATAAGCAATCCGGTATACGGTCAACACAACTGTGTATGCGGCAAACCATATTCCTTATGCCGCGTACCTGTCCCCTTACGCCGCGAACATAACCCGGTATGCCGCTTAAGCAGTTACGTATGAATTCATAAGCAACCCGGTATGCGGTCAACACAACTGTGTATGCGGTAAACCATATTCCTTATGCCGCGTACCTGTCCCCTTACGCCGCGAACATAAGCCGGTATGCCGCTTGCGCCATTGCGTATGAATTCATAAGTAACCCGGTACGCGGTCAACCTAACTGTGTATGCGGCGTAAGCAACCGGTTACGCGGCTCAAGGGAACGGGTAAGCTGCATACCCGACCCCTTCCGGTGTAAACCGGGTTGTGTTTATGGCGGTTTTCCAGGCTTTAAGGCGGGGAAGGAACGGTAAATTTTTCGGTACAGCCGTATATGGGAGAAGAAATGCATTTGTCACGCGTCTCCTGGCCTTCCGAAGATATGCGGAGGTTGAAAACCTGTCCGTACCCGGTGGGGCAGCAGGGGAAGTGCCGTGGATGCCCGATCAGATTGTCACACCATAAAAAAGTTGAAAGCTATATATGGCAAGTGGTTGAAAGAACATGTATTCATTTTCAGCAGGTACTGGTGAGTGTAACAATTAAGAAGCTTCCCGGTATTACAAATCAAAAGAAATAAGTCAACCTCATAATCACATTATCCCATTATTACAATATCCCTATCTTTGCCGACTGACTGATATTGTATTTATGAAGTTCGAGTTACAAGCAAACGATCCCGGGAGCAAGGCCAGGGCCGGGAAGATCACGACAGATCACGGTGTGATAGAAACCCCGATTTTTATGCCCGTCGGGACGGTAGCCTCGGTAAAAGGGGTGCACCAGCGGGAATTGCGGGAAGATATCGACCCGGATATCATTCTTGGGAACACCTATCACCTGTACCTCAGGCCGCAAACGGGCATCCTGGAAAAAGCCGGCGGGCTGCATAAATTCATGGGATGGGACAGGAACATCCTTACCGACAGCGGGGGGTACCAGGTGTATTCCATGTCGGCCAACAGGAAAATTAAGGAAGAAGGCGTAAAGTTCAAGTCGCACATTGACGGTTCATACCATTTTTTCACTCCGGAGCGTGTGATGGAAATACAGCGGAGCATCGGTGCCGATATCATCATGGCGTTTGACGAATGTACACCTTATCCGTGCGACTACCGCTATGCCAAACGTTCCATGCACATGACCCACAGATGGCTCGACCGTTGTGTGGAACACCTGAAAAAAGTGCCCGGAAAGTACGGTTACAGCCAGTCGTTGTTCCCCATTGTCCAGGGATCGGTTTACAAGGACCTGCGCGAGCAGTCTGCCGAGTACATCGCCGGGGCAGGAGCCGACGGTAATGCCATAGGCGGGCTTTCGGTAGGGGAGCCCGCAGAAGAAATGTATGCCATGGCCGAAGTGGTCTGCAACATCCTTCCCGAAGATAAGCCCCGTTACCTTATGGGGGTGGGAACACCGGTAAACATTCTGGAAAACATAGCGCTCGGGGTAGATATGTTCGATTGCGTAATGCCCACCAGGAATGCGCGTAACGGGATGCTGTTCACATCCGACGGGATCATTAACATAAAGAACAAGAAGTGGGAAGACGATTTTTCTCCGGTGGACGAAATGGGCATTACTTTTGTGGATACCGAATACTCAAAAGCTTATTTAAGGCATCTTTTTGCTGCAAATGAGTATCTTGGCAAACAAATTGCAACCATTCACAACCTGGGCTTTTACCTGTGGTTGGCACGTGAAGCCAGAAAACATATCTTAGCGGGAGATTTTTACGAATGGAAGAATGTTATGGTGAAAAAGCTGGCACAGCGGTTGTAGGGATGAGTTAATGTGTTGATGAAATGATTAAGGGGTTAAAGCAAAAGTAAAATTAAAAAGAATAATAATTTCTCTCCCGAGAGGGGAGAGATGCCGGAGGCAGAGGAGGAGGCTCCCTCAACTCCAAAACCAAAAAAAACAAGAACTAAAACCGGACAGTGAAAATATTAGACTGGTATATACTTAAACGATACCTCGGTACCTTTACCGTGATGCTCCTGCTGTTTATTCCCATAGGGATCATGATCGACCTTTCGGAAAAAGTGGGCAAGATGATAGAGCAGGAAGCACCTACGGGTGAGATCATAAAGTATTATGTGAATTTCACTTTTTATTTTGCCAACCTGCTGTTTCCCATTTTTCTTTTTCTCTCCATTATATGGTTTACCTCCAAACTGGCCAACAATACGGAAATCACGGCAATACTGAGTTCCGGTGTGCCCTATACGAGGTTTTTAAGGCCCTATTTGCTCGGGGCTTCCATTGTAGCGGTCATCGCTTTTGTGATGGGGATGTTCATCGTGCCCTCGGCCAGTAAAGGGTACAAGGAATTTTACTATAAATATCTCAAAAAGGGACAACAGGCGCGTGAGACCACCAACCTCTTCAACCAGATCAATGACAACGATTATATTTATGTAAGCAGCTTTGATCCGAAGAACAAAATAGGGTATAATTTCACATTTGAGCATTTTGAAGGAGAACAGCTCAAATACAAGATCTCGGCGAGGAATATACGATGGATCGAAAAGGACAGCGTTTACAGGTTGTCTTCCTATGTAAAACGACAAATCGGGAAAACCGATGACATACTCGAAAAACAAAGCAGGCTCGACACACTTTTTTCCTTTAACCTGGACGACCTGACCCCGGTGTCCTATATTGCGGAAACCAAAAACCTCTTTCAGCTGAATAAATTTATAGAAAAGGAGCGGAAAAAAGGATCGTCCAACATCAATACGTATCTTCTGGTGAAGTACAAACGCTGGGGGCTTCCCGTATCGGCTTTTATCCTTACTGTTATAGCAGTGGCCGTGTCTTCCAGGAAAAAAAGGGGAGGGATGGGGATCAACCTGGCCCTCGGGATTTCCCTGGCCTTTATTTTTATCTTTTTCGACCGGATATTCGGTACCATGGCCGAACAGTCGGGCTTTTCCCCGATGCTTGCGGCAGCCTTCCCCAACCTGATATTCGGAGTGCTCGCTGTTTATCTTCTGAATAAAGCCAGACAATAACCGGGGCATTTTGTCGCATTCCCCCGGATGAAAAGGGAGAGGATACCGTAGTTAACGGAATGTACCTGTAAAGGATACAAATAATGGTACGCGGATAAACTGAACACAAAAAAATCCGTAAGTTTGTAGGCTGAATAAAATCAAAATATAAGTGATAATGGAATATTTGGATTTTGAATTACCCATTAAAGAACTGGAGGAGCAACTATCCAAGTGCAAGGTCATCGGCGAGGAGAGCGATGTTGATGTGACCGAGACCTGCAAGCAAATTGACAAGAAACTGAAACAGACCAAAAAGGACATATACAAGAATCTCACTGCCTGGCAGCGTGTACAATTATCACGCCATCCTTCCAGACCTTATACACTGGACTACGTTCGTGCCATTTGCGGTGATACCTTTCTGGAGCTGCACGGCGACCGTACCGTAAAAGACGATAAGGCGATGATAGGCGGTCTCGGGAAAATCGAGGGACAGAGTTTTATGATCATCGGCCAGCAAAAGGGATACAACACAAAGACCAGGCAGTACCGGAATTTCGGGATGGCCAATCCCGAAGGGTACCGCAAGGCATTGCGCCTTATGAAGATGGCCGAGAAATTCGGGATCCCCGTGATATCCTTTGTCGATACCCCCGGTGCATACCCGGGTATCGAAGCCGAAGAAAGGGGGCAGGGAGAAGCCATTGCCAGGAACATCATGGAAATGACCCGGCTGAAAGTTCCGGTAATCGTTATTATTATCGGGGAAGGAGCCTCCGGCGGAGCACTTGGGATAGGTGTGGGCGACCGGGTACTGATGCTCGAGAATACATGGTATTCGGTAATATCGCCCGAATCATGTTCGTCCATACTCTGGCGAAGCTGGGAATATAAGGAACAGGCTGCGGAAGCACTCAAACTGACGGCCAAGGACATGAAAAAGCTGCACCTGGTGGACGATATCGTCAAGGAACCCCTGGGCGGTGCACATTCCGACCGGGAAAAGACCTTTAAAACAGTGGCCCAGACCATTATTGAAAATTATGAAGATCTCAAAAAAATGACGCCCGAAGAACTCGTGGAGGATCGTATGGAAAAATATGCTAACATGGGAGTGTATAAAAATTGATCCTCCGAAAATATCAACCGCAATTCTCCCGAAAAGAGAAGAGCACAATACGAGCCGAAGTAAAGAACTTCGGTTTTTTTTACGTTTATGAACATAAAATCGTAACTTGTTAACATGTTAAATGTTGACGAAGGGTGAATATAAAATACGCCGATTTTTAAATAGTTGAACTATCATTTTCTACATTCGCGTTTATGGAAAAAACAGGCCCCGTGTCAGGAATAAAAATAGAAAAACCAACCACAGCCGCCGGAAGGTCCGGCATAATACAGTTGGAAAAGGGGAAGATCCCTCCCCAGGCACTGGATTTGGAAGAAGTGGTGCTCGGCGCCATGATGATCGATAAGAAAGGGGTCGACGAGGTTATTGATATTTTGCATCCGGATGCTTTTTACAAGGAGGTACACCGGCATATTTACGAGGCCATTGTACAATTGTTTGAAAATACGGAGCCGATCGACCTGCTTACGGTATCCTCCCAGTTGAAAAAGGACGGCAGGCTGGAACAGATCGGGGGTGATTTTTACCTGATACAGCTTACCCAGAAGGTTTCTTCATCGGCACATATTGAATTCCATGCCCGTATCATCCTTCAGAAGTATATACAGCGAAGTCTCATCAAGATATCTTCGGATATCATTGAAGAAGCCTATGATGAAACTACCGATGTTTTTGACCTGCTCGACAGTGCCGAAGCCAAATTGTACGAGGTTACCCAGGGAAATATCAAAAAATCTTCGGAGACCGCACAGAGCCTTGTCATGCAGGCCAAGAAAAAGATCGAGGAAATATCCAACAAGGAAGGACTGAGCGGTATTCCGTCCGGTTTTGACAAACTTGACAAGCTCACTTCCGGCTGGCAGCCCAGTGACCTTATTATTGTGGCCGCACGTCCCGGTATGGGTAAAACGGCCCTTACGCTGTCCATGGCCAGGAATATTGCAGTAAATGCCGACACCCCGGTGGCGTTCTTTTCCCTGGAGATGTCATCTGTACAGCTTATTACCCGTCTTATCTCTTCCGAGACTGGATTGTCTTCGGAAAAACTGCGTACGGGAAAGCTCGAAAAACACGAGTGGGAACAACTCAACGTCAAAGTAAAATCCCTGGAAACGGCCCCGTTGTTTATTGACGACACTCCCTCCCTTTCCATATTCGACCTTCGTGCAAAGGCGAGGAGGCTGGCGTCACAACACGGCATCAGACTTATTATTATTGATTACCTCCAGCTTATGACTGCCGGCGGAACCCAGAAAGGGGGGAACCGGGAACAGGAAATATCCACCATTTCCAGGAACCTCAAGGCCCTGGCCAAGGAACTGGACGTTCCTGTTATTGCCCTTTCACAGCTTTCCCGTGCGGTGGAAACCCGTGGAGGCAGTAAACGCCCGCTGCTTTCCGACCTCAGGGAATCGGGGGCCATTGAACAGGATGCCGATATCGTATCTTTTATTTACCGTCCGGAATACTACAAGATCGAAGAGTGGGACGATGAAGAACGTACGCCTACGCAGGGACAGGCCGAGTTTATCGTAGCCAAGCACCGTAACGGGGGGCTGGACAACATCCGGCTCAAGTTTATCGGTCACCTCGGGAAATTCGATAACCTGGATGATTTTGACTCTCCGTTCGAATTCCAGTCGAAAATGAATGCCTCTGAAGACGATACTTTCAACCCGGGTAGCCTGCCCAGTGCGGATGATGCTTTCGGGAGTTCCATGAACGAAGGGCCGCCCGCCCCGGAAGATGACAGTGACGTGCCGTTTTAGGCAAAAACAGAAAGTTAAGTATCTGGTCGTATTCCCGCTCCGGGTTCCCCGATGCTTAACCTCGATACCGAAGCCGGATATCCGAACGTTTTTCCGTAAATTTGAAGCTAAACCTTTTGTTATGCGTTTTGGCTTACCTTTCAACAGGCTATTGATAACCGTATTCCTGCTTGCATTCAGCATTTCGGTACAGGCTTCCCGTGTGCTTATTCCCATGGATGCCGAGTTCCAGAAAAACCATTTGAAGGCTTATGGTATAGCCTACTGGACATTGTCAAAAAACGTAAAGGTGCAATGGCTGCTGAATTACCGCGGGGGTTCGTTTCTGCTTCCGGATACTGAGGAGATACGAAAGGAATGTACCATCAGAGGGGTTTCTTATGAGGTGCTTTCTGACGATAAGGCAGCGGGAATCCTGGAAGAAATAAGCAGCCCGGCCAAAAATCAGGAAGCCGTGATCCTGGAAAAAGCGCCTAAAATTGTGGTCTACTCGCCCAAAGACAACCCGCCCTGGGACGATGCGGTGACCATGGTGCTAACCTATGCCGAAATCCCCTATGATGTGGTGTATGACGAGGAAGTACTCTCCGATAAATTACTGTTGTACGACTGGTTGCACCTGCACCACGAAGACTTCACCGGGCAGTATGGCAAGTTTTACCGGGCGTATAAAATGGCGCCCTGGTATATGCAACAAAAAAAAGAGGCCGAGGAAAGGGCGGCGAAACTGGGATTTGATAAAGTGTCTGAAGAAAAACTCGCCGTAGCACAGAAGATCAGGGATTATGTAGTTGGAGGCGGTTTTATGTTTGCCATGTGCTCGGCAACCGATAGTTTTGATATTGCCCTTTCGGCAGAAGGAGTGGATATTTGTGAGGCCATGTTCGACGGAGATCCTTCTTCCCCCAATTATCAGTCCAGAATTGATTACGATAAAACTTTTGCTTTTACCGGGTTTACCCTGGAGCGCGATCCCAATGTTTATGAATTTTCATCCATAGATATGACTTCCAGGCGGGAGATAGCCAAGGAAGTGGATTATTTTACCCTGATGGAATTTTCCGCCAAGTGGGACCCGATACCCACGATGTTATGTCAAAACCACACGGCACTGATCAAAGGATTTATGGGGCAGACCACCAGCTTTAACGGCAATGAGGTCAAATCTTCCGTACTGGTACTGGGCGAGAACAAGGCTAACGGCGAAGCGCGATATATTCACGGTGTCAAGGGAAAAGGCTTTTTTACCTTTTACGGGGGGCACGACCCGGAGGACTATCAGCACAGAGTGGGAGATCCCAAGACAGAACTGGAGTTACACCCCAACTCTCCGGGCTACAGGCTTATACTGAACAATATCCTTTTCCCGGCTGCAAAGAAGAAGAAACACAAAACCTGATTGAGGAAAGGGCTGTGATCAATAAAGAGAGTTAATATATGCATTTTTTTCAGGAAGAAATACGGTTAAAGGCCCGAAAACGAGGGTTTCATATCATCACGGATGAGATAGTACGTGCAGTTCCGGAGATCCGGAACATCCGCATGGGGCAGCTGCACGTTTTTATAAAACACACTTCCGCCGGGCTTACCATCAACGAAAATGCTGATCCGTCGGTAAGGCAGGACTTTGAGAGCCATATGAATACCGTAGTCCCGGAAAATGCACCGTATTATATTCATACCCAGGAAGGGCCGGACGATATGCCTGCACACATCAAGGCTTCGCTCATGGGGAGTTCAGTGACCATACCCATTACCTCCGGAAAGCTGAACCTCGGGATATGGCAGGGTATTTATCTCTGCGAACACCGGGATCACGGTGGGAGCAGATCTGTTGTAATTACGGTTTCAGGAATTTAATGCTGTTCTTCTATGAATTTGCTATCGCCGCTTTCCTGGCATTGAGTAGTTTTTCCAGGATATGTTCCACACCGTTCTCATCATTGCTCAGGGTTTGGTAACGGGCGGCATTCAGCACATTGGGGTGTGCGTTTTTCATGGCATAACTGAAATAGGCCCGGTCCATCATTTCCAGGTCGTTATTGTAATCTCCGAAAACGAGGGTTTCCTCCCGGGTTATCTGTAATTGTTCCTGTAGCTGCTGTAATGCATGGCCTTTATTGGCATCCGGGCTGGAGAGGTCAAGCCAGTTCTCTCCCGATACCTTTACCTGTAATGAGCCTTCCAGGTGACGTACGTGCGGGTAGATGTTTTTTTCGGAACCGCCAAAGCTGTAAATAGCAATTTTTAAGGGTTCGTCGTCTGTTACCTGAGTAAGATCAGGCACTTTGGCGTATTCGTAATAATATTCCCTGAACATGTTTTCGAAAGCGGGATTGTCCGTATCTATATAAGCGCGTTTCTTTCCACACAACACCATATAAGCATCCTCAACAGGACGAAGCAGGGAAACGGTTTCCTTGATAATATGGCCGGGCAAAGGCGTTACCAGCAGGTCTTTGTCCCTGCGTTTTGTAATGGCACCGTTTTCGGCAATAATGGTAATGTCGTCCCTGATGCTTTCCAGTTTGGCCACGATACTGTGGTATTGCCGTCCGCTGGCCGCGACAAAGGAGATACCGTGCCGGTTGAGTTCTTCAAAGAGCTCAAAGAACCGGTTGCTTACCCGGCTTTCGGAATTCAGTAGAGTGCCATCCATATCGGTGGCGATCAGCTTTACCTGTGATAGATCCATATCGCAATTTTTTTAAACGGCAAAGGTAAGGCAGAATAAGGATTTTACCTGTTAATTCTCTGTTATTTCCTTTCCCGGGCAGAAGTAGGTGTGAGATGTGAGATGTGGGTTATATGATAGTGGTTTATTTTTGTAAGCCTGTTTGTTGTATGGCGTAAAAACAAAAAATCCGGCCTTGCGACCGGATTTTGATAAGCGAAATGTATGATTACTAAACGTTTATTTTACTTTGTCTACAATAGCCTTGAACGCTTCCGGGTGGTTCATGGCCAGGTCGGCTAAAACCTTACGGTTGAGCTCGATATTATTGGCTTTCACCTTACCCATGAACTGGGAATAGGACATTCCGTGTAACCTGGCACCTGCATTGATACGGGTAATCCACAATGCACGGAAAGTTCTCTTTTTGTTCCTGCGGTCTCTGTACGAATATTGCATCGCTTTTTCTACCGCATTCTTGGCAACGGTCCAAACGTTTTTACGTCTTCCGTAGTAGCCTTTGGCCTGTTTGATAATCTTTTTTCTTCGGGCCCTCGAAGCAACTGAATTTACTGATCTTGGCATAATTTTTTGTTTTTTGTAGCAGGCGGCCGTTAACCGGCACTTCCAAAATAATTATCGTATTAAATTCGACATCAGAAATCCCGAATTCAATATTTCCGATCTATTTTGCCTGACTCCAGGGTTATACAATTAATACTAACCGAAAGAACAATTTACTTTAAACGTAATTGTTCCTTGATATTGTTAACATCGTGATCGTGTACCAGGGTACTGTGTGTTAACGCGAGCTTACGCTTTTTGCTTTTCTTCGTAAGAATGTGGCTTTTAAAAGCGTGCTTTCTTTTGATTTTCCCGGTACCGGTAAGCTTAAATCGCTTTTTGGCACTGGATTTGGTTTTCATCTTAGGCATAATTCCTAAACTATTTTGATTATTTCGCTTATTTCTTGCTCTTTTTCGGGGAGATGAACATGGTCATCCGTTTCCCTTCCAGTTTTGGCATTTGTTCTACCTTACCGTATTCTTCGAGGTCCTGGGCCAGGCGTAAAAGCAATATTTCTCCCTGGTCCTTGTACACGATAGAACGTCCCTTGAAGAACACATATGCCTTGAGTTTGGCACCGTCTTTCAGGAATTTTTCGCCGTGTTTCTTTTTGAACTCGTAATCGTGTTCATCGGTTTGGGGCCCGAAACGTATTTCTTTCACTACAATTTTGGCAGCTTTTGCTTTAAGTGCCTTTTCCCGCTTTTTCTGTTCGTAAAGAAATTTTTTGTAATCCATGATCTTACAAACAGGGGGTGCGGCCTTCGGTGAAATTTCCACCAAATCCAATCCTAACTCTTCAGCTTTAGTCAGGGCTGTTTTGGTTGGATATATACCGGTGTCTACATTGTCTCCCACCAGACGAACTTCCGGAACACGGATATCCCTGTTGGTCCGGTGCGGGTTTTTGTCTTCTCTCTGGTTGTGACGGTTTCTGTTGAATCTTCTCTTAATTGCTATGGCTTACAGATTTTTAATTAAACTTCTTTTAAAACTGTTTTAAAGTTCGGTTTGTTTCTTCTTCAATTAATTTGGCAAATGCTTCAACCGTGATGGTTCCTATATCGCCTTCGCTGTGTTTTCTTACCGAAATGGTACCTTCTTTTTCCTCGTTTTCCCCGACAATAAGCATGTAAGGGATTTTTTTCATTTCGGCTTCCCTGATCTTTTTGCCTATGGTCTCATTTCGGTTGTCGGTCAGGGCGCGAATTTCGTGATTTTCTAATAAATTTAAAACTTTTTTGGCATATTTTTCATATTTCTCGCTGATAGAGAGTATAATAGCCTGTTCGGGCATTAACCACAGCGGAAAATTGCCCGCGGTATGCTCAAGCAGGATGGCTATAAAGCGCTCCATACTTCCGAAGGGTGCCCGGTGTATCATCACGGGGCGGTGCATTTCGTTGTCACTGCCTTTATAAGACAGTTCAAAGCGTTCGGGCAGGTTGTAATCTACCTGTATGGTGCCCAGCTGCCAGCTCCTTCCGAGGGCGTCTTTGACCATAAAGTCGAGTTTCGGACCGTAAAAAGCGGCTTCTCCGGTCTCAATAACGTAATTGAGGCCCTTTTCTTGTGCTGCATTGATAATAGCGCTTTCGGCTTTTTCCCAGTTTTCGTCGCTCCCGATGTATTTTTCCGGTGTATCGGGATCACGAAGGGATACCTGGGCTGTAAAATTCTCAAAGCCGAGCGAACCGAAGACATAGAGGACCAGATCGATAACATTCTTGAACTCGTCATCCAGCTGATCGGGGGTGCAGAAAATGTGCGCATCATCCTGTGTAAACCCTCTTACCCTGGTAAGTCCGTGCAGTTCCCCGCTTTGTTCGTAACGGTAAACGGTACCGAACTCGGCATATCTCTTGGGGAGCTCCTTATAACTCCACGGCCTGGCATTGTATATTTCGCAATGGTGCGGACAGTTCATGGGCTTCAGCAAAAACTCTTCCCCCTCATGCGGGGTGTGAATGGGCTGAAAGCTGTCTTCCCCGTATTTGGCGTAGTGCCCGGAAGTGACATAGAGTTCCTTTTGCCCGATATGAGGTGATACCACCTGTTCATACCCTGCTTTTTTCTGGGCTTTTTTCAGGAAATTCTCCAGGCGTTCGCGCAGTGCGGCGCCTTTGGGCAGCCACAAGGGGAGTCCCTGTCCCACTTTATGTGAAAAAGTAAACAGTTCCAGTTCTTTTCCCAGTTTTCTGTGATCCCTTTTTTTGGCTTCTTCCAGTAATTGCAGGTATTCGTTGAGTTCCTTTTGTTTGGGGAAGGAAATACCGTAAATCCTGGTCAGTTGTTTTTTGTTCTCATCTCCTCTCCAGTAAGCACCGGCTGTGTTGAGCAATTTTACTGCCTTTATGATTCCGGTATTCGGAATATGTCCTCCACGGCAGAGGTCGGTAAAAGTGGAGTGGTCACAGAAGGTGATGGTGCCGTCTTCCAGGTTTTCAATGAGTTCCACTTTATACTCATTGCCTTGTTTTTTATAGTACTCCAGGGCATCGCTCTTGGTTACGGCGTGCATTTTATAATCGTGTTTGCCACGGGCGATTTCCAGCATTTTTTTCTCGATCGCCGGAAAGTCTTTTTCGGAGATGCTCCGGTCTCCCGGGTCAACATCGTAATAAAAACCGTGATCAATGGCCGGACCAATGGTAAGTTTAATTCCCGGATACAGTTCTTCCAGGGCCTGGGCAAGTACGTGAGCACTGGAGTGCCAGAAGGCCTTTTTTCCGGCATCGTCCTTCCAGGTGTACAATACGAGATTACCATCCGTGGTGAGTGGTGTTGCCGTTTCCACCGTAGTGCCGTTAAAACTTGCGGAAATAACGTTTCGCGCCAGGCCTTCACTAATGCTCTTGGCAACATCCATTGGAGTGGAATTTTCTGGGAATTCCTTTACAGAACCATCGGGTAAGGTAATCTCAATCATTAATTTAATATCTTTTATTTCGAATGCCGAATACTGAATGACAAACACGGAATACTGAAGTATAATTTGTTAAAACTTCAGTATTCACTATTTGCGGTTTTGATATTCATTATCCTTTTTTCTTCGGTTTTAAAGATGCAAAGATAAGGGGAAGTAATCAAGCGTGCAATACGGGAAGATGTTTTCCGGGTATAATAATCCCGGGTCAGCAATATAAAGTCTGCTGCGTAGTACCCGGCATGATCTTTCCTGCTTATTTTACAGGTTCCCGAAGGATGGTCTTCAGTTTTTCGGGGGAAGTCTTCCTGAAATCAGACAGGTAGATCTCGTGATGGTGCCCGTTTTTTTTCAGGCCGTATTCCCGGACGAAGGAGGCTATCTGTTTCAGGCTTCGGTGCTCTGTGGAAAAAGGTCCCGTGTGAAGTATCTGTACACTTTTTCCCTCGTGCATACGGAACAGATGCACTTCCCCGATCGCAGGGAATCCCTTTTTGGCCAGGGTGGAGCTCACGGCCTCTTCGGTTTCTTTTTGTAAAACGTAGTCAGGCATCCTTATCAGCAAACGGTAAAACCATTCTTCCCGGGGAACTTCGGCAGCGGGGCCGGTGAGGGATATCCCGGGAAACCTGTTTTCGTCATACCACCACAACCCTTCCAGTCTGGGCACTACAAAATCCCTGTTTTGCTTTTTGAAAATGAATTTAACGGCGTAGGCCGTAGCGTAAAGTGCCTGTATTCTTTCCGTAAATTCCGGCGCGGAAGGATCGCCTTTCCCGGTGATGGAGAGGTATTGTACAGGACCGGTTACCGTGATTTCGGGTTGGGCGGCAGCAGTGTAATACTTTTTGTATGCTTTGACGAGGTTTAGCTTTTCCATAATAAATAGTTTTTATATACCGCCAAATTAAGGATGGTGCGTGACAGCCTTATGTCAGCAGTACAAAAAAACTACTTTGAAAAAAGTCGTTTTCGGAAGTTACCTTCAGGTGTTCAGCTCTCGTCCCGGATGTGCGCTATTTTTCCTTTTTTAAAACCGAAGGTCGACCTGCCTTTCAGTTTTATGGAATCTCCTTTTTTCATTCCGTTAGGGAAGTCCTGCGCCAGGATACCGGTATAGTCAATATCGACGATTACCGTGTTGCCGTTTTCATTTACGGAAGTCACGGTCTGTTTCCGTTGACTGAACAAAGTCGCGGCTTTCCGGGCCTGCTGTTCGAAATCGGAAATTCCGCGGAGACTGAGGTCCGTTTTACCGCCGGAAACATTCTCAAAAAGGACATCCGGGTGCAGGTTGTTAAGCATACCCTCTACATCGAAATTGTTATAGGCCTCGATATAACTTTTTATGATTTGTTGTTGGTCGGCCATTTTCTTTGGGTTGAAAGTGATTTTAAGAGGTAACCGGGTGTTTCGGGGAGTTGCTTTTTATCAGCAATGTCAGTCCGCAAAAGGTCAGGAACCCGTTGAGGAGAAGGATAATAAATCCGAATTCGAAGTCAAACCAGGCCAGTGCGCGGTCTGCAATAATATAGGAAAGTACCGGGGAAAGTACGGCGACAAGGGGCACGAACCTGTCGTTGATCTTCCATTTGGTGAACAATCCGAAACTGAACAGTCCCAGCAGGGGGCCGTAGGTGTATCCGGCAAAGACAAAGAGTTTGGCAATGACACTTTCGTTCTTTATCACGTATTTAAAAGTAATGATGACCAGGATAAGCAATAAGGACACCAGTACGTGTACCAGTTTCCTGATCCGTACCTGCTTTTTTTCGTCATATTTTTTCTCGATGTTCAGGATATCCACACTGAATGAGGTGGTAAGCGAGGTAAGTGCACTGTCTGCGCTACTGTATGCTGCGGCAATAAGCCCTATCAGGAAGAAGATAAAGACCCCGGTGCCGAGGTAGTCCTTGGCCAGTACGGGAAACAGATCGTCTTTATTGGCATCGATGCCATATTGTTGTCCGTATACGGTGAGGAGCAGTCCCAGCGACAAAAAGAAGAAGTTGACAATGGTGAGCACTATGGTAAACCAGAACATGTTCTTCTGGGCATCCTTCAGGCTTTTACAGGTAAGGTTCTTTTGCATCATGTCCTGGTCCAGTCCGGTCATGACCACGGCGATAAAAGCCCCGGAAAAGAATTGTTTCCAGAAATATTCGGCACTTTTAAAGTTGTCAAAAAAGAACATTTGGGAAAGGTCGCTTTGCGATATGTATTTCACGATCCCTACCTCGGCGACACCCAGGTCATGGTACAGGGAATATGTAGCCACACCTACGGCAATAAGCATGAACAGGGTTTGTAAGGTGTCGGTCCATACAATGGTTTTGATACCGGATTTAAAGGTGTAAAGCCATATCAGGATGATGGTCAGCGTTACGGTAGCCCAGAAAGGGATGCCCATTTCATCAAAAATAATCACCTGTAATACATTGGCGATCAGGAACAGGCGGAAACTCGCGCCTACCACCCTGGATATCAGGAAAAACGAAGACCCCGTTTTGTAACTGTTACTGCCGAAACGCTCCCCCAGGTAAGTGTATATGGAAGTGAGGTTAAGGCGGTAATACAAAGGGAGGAGAACCGTTCCTATAATGAAATACCCGAGAATATACCCGAAAACGACCTGCATGTAACTGAATTGTGAAGCTTCCACCCATCCCGGGACCGAAATAAAGGTAACACCGCTCAGCGAAGCGCCGATCATTCCGAAGGCCACCACATACCAGGGCGATTGCCGTTTGGCTTTGAAGAAGGTCTCGTTATTGTCACCATCTTTTCCGGTGAGGTAGGAAATCAGGATAAGCAGTCCGAAATAAGCTGCTATAATGAGGAGTATATAGATCGGTTGCATAAAAGAGATCGAATTTTTAGAAGACCAAAGTACGAAAAAATGGTTATTGGGAGGATGTTCTGCGTTCGGGGTTTAAAGTTGCGGGTTTGAATTGCAGGACTGCTGTGCGGTGACCGTTTTTCAAAGAGAAACAGTTTTCTGATATTCCGGACATTAAAAGAATGCCCGGCTGGTGGAGTTAGAAACCCTTTTATAACGGGAAAGAAGATTACGATGTCAAAGAAATACGGTCGCATGTACTGATACCGGTTATCGGTCGTCTGTCCGGATCAATCTCCTGTCACTACTTTACCGGTCTCCGTCGATCCCTTTAGGTTCCGGGCCCTTTTTTTAAAATTATCCTATTGTCAAATTGATCCATAATCTCATTATTCAACGCCAAATTCTACCCCGAATTTCGTATTTTTGCGGATATGGAATTCTCCTCTAAATTATTGGAAAATGCGGTACGGGAAATGTCGCAGTTGCCCGGTATAGGGAAACGCACGGCTTTGCGACTGGTATTGCATTTGCTCAGGCAGCCGGCAGAACAGACGGAAAAGTTGTCTTTTGCCCTTCAGAACCTGAGAAGTGAAGTGAAATACTGCAGGAGCTGTCACAATATATCTGACGCCGGCCTTTGTGAAATATGTGCCAATCCCAAACGCGATGCGTCCCTGGTATGCGTGGTGGAGGACATACGTGATGTCATGGCCATTGAAAATACCAGCCAGTACAGGGGGCTGTATCACGTATTGGGCGGAAAAATATCACCCATGGACGGTGTGGGGCCGAATAATCTGAACATTTCCACGTTAGTAGATAAAGTCCGGGAAGGGAAAGTGAAAGAGGTTATCTTTGCCCTGAGTTCCACGATGGAGGGCGACACGACCAACTTTTATATCTATAGGCAGATAGAGCCCTATGACGTAGCTACTTCTACAATAGCAAGAGGGATAGCTATCGGAGATGAACTCGAATATGCAGATGAAATTACGCTCGGCCGTAGTATATTGCACCGTATCCCTTTTGAAAGCTCTCTGAAAGGGTAATGCGGGATTAATGCAGTGTAAGAATGTTTTGAAAAGAAATAAAATAGTTTATTTTCAATAAAAAACAGTTTTTTTGATTAATTTCGCAATCGAAAAACGATAAAGCATCTTTAAATTAGTAATATGGCAAAATTTGAACTTAAGCTGCCCAAAATGGGGGAAAGCGTTGCAGAAGCGACCATTACATCATGGCTCAAGGAAGTGGGAGATACTATTGAGATGGATGAAGCGGTTCTGGAAATAGCTACGGACAAGGTAGATTCTGAGGTGCCCAGTGAAGTGGATGGAGTGCTGGTGGAGAAACGCTTTGATGTGGACGACGTGGTGGAGGTAGGACAAACCATTGCCGTAATAGAAACCGATGGTGAAGTGACGGGGGAGCAAGGAGAAGAGGTGCCTGAAGAAGTTGTGGCAGAAGTAGAAAATACGGTTGAAACGGCCAGGGAAACGGCGGCACCCGTTACGGCGGAAACAGCGGATTTTACGGCATCTGAAAGGTTCTATTCGCCCCTGGTGAAAAATATTGCCCGGAAAGAAGGGATCTCCCCGGAAGAACTGGAAGGCATAGCCGGGACCGGAAAAGACGGCAGGGTAACGAAGAATGATATCCTGGGATACCTGGAAAACCGCAGCGCACAAAAGCCGGAGAAAGCTGCAGTTGAAACACCGGGAAAAAATAACGGTGAAAAGGCTCCGGTCACACATGCCGCCCCGGTTACGGCAAGCGGAGGGGACGAGATCATTGAAATGGACAGGATGCGGAAGCTCATCTCGCATCATATGATAGAAAGCGTGCAGACATCGGCCCATGTGCAAAGTTTTGTTGAGGTGGATGTTACCAATGTGGTTAACTGGCGGAATAAAAAGAAGAAGGAATTCGAACAGCAGGAAGGAGAAAAGCTGACATTTACGCCCATATTTATGGAAACAGTGGCCAGGGCACTGCGCGATTTCCCGATGATGAACATTTCCGTAGAGGGCGATAAGATCATTAAAAAGAAAAATATCAACCTGGGTATGGCTGCTGCCTTACCCAATGGTAACCTTATCGTTCCGGTAATCCGCAATGCCGATCAGCTCAACCTTGTCGGGTTGGCCAAACAGGTCAATGACCTGGCGGGAAGGGCCCGGGAAAACAAACTGAAACCGGACGAAGTACAGGGCGGCACTTACACGGTGACCAATGTAGGGACCTTCGGCAGCATTATGGGAACACCGATTATCAATCAGCCGCAGGTAGGGATACTCGCCCTGGGCGCCATACGGAAAGTACCGGCGGTGATAGAAACCCCCGAAGGTGATTTTATAGGGATACGGCATAAGATGTTCCTGTCGCACAGCTATGACCACAGGGTTGTGGACGGAGCGTTAGGCGGTATGTTCGTCAAACGCGTAGCCGATTATCTCGAAGCCTGGGATACGGACAGAAAAATATAAACATCACCAATATGTAGAGACGCACGGCCGTGCGTCTCAAACGAGGAAAAGGGCCGTGCGTCTCTATTGATTTACCGATTTATATGAATAACGAAAAAACCCCGGCAACGTTCGGGGTTTTCTTTTGCAATCAGTATCTTTACCGTGATTTAAGGATTCGAAATTTTAGTTGTTATAATGGAACTCAAACTTACCAGACCCATTTGTTTTTTTGACCTGGAAACCACCGGAACCGATGTGGCCAGGGACAGGATCGTGGAGATCGCCATCCTGAAAGTATATCCCAACGGCAACAAGGAAAGTAAGACCTGGTTGGTAAATCCGGAGATGCCCATACCGGAGCATTCGACAGCCATCCACGGCATTACCGATGAAAAAGTGGCCAATGAACCCACGTTTAAGGAATTGTCGAAAGATATTTACAACATGATCAAGGACAGTGACCTGGCCGGTTACAATTCCAACAGGTTCGACATACCGTTACTGGCAGAGGAAATGTTGCGGGCCGAGGTGGACTTCGATATGAAAAACCGCCTGGCCGTGGATGTGCAGACTATTTTTCACCTTATGGAAAAACGGACCCTGGAAGCGGCGTACAGGTTTTACTGCGATAAAGACCTGACCAACGCTCATTCTGCGGAAGCCGATACCACAGCTACCTACGAAGTGCTGAAATCGCAACTGGACAGGTATAGTGAACTGGAAAATGATATCAAGTTCCTCTCCGAATTTACCACCAGGAAGCAAACCGCCGATTTTGCCGGGTATATCATATTGAATGAAAAAGATGAAGAAGTCTTCTCCTTTGGCAAACACAAAGGAAAACGTGTAGAAGATGTGCTTGAAAAAGAACCGGGATATTTCGGCTGGTTGCTCAATGCCGATTTTCCACTCTATACCAAGAGGGTGCTTACCGGCATCAAACTTCGGAAACTCAACAATAAACTCTCGTAGAAATAAAAGTGAAACGCTTCCTCTGCATGGCATTGCTCCTGTCCTGCGGTCTGTCCGCCCAGGAAAAACCTGTTTGGGGAAGTGTGCTTAACGAGCGGACCGGAAAGCAGGTTCCGTTTGCGCATCTTATTCTGGTTGGGGAGAAATCCGGTACGTCAACCGATGAGAACGGGGAATTCCGCTGGATGAGCGGAGCACAGGATAAGAAGGCCAGGGTGAAATTCAGTTGTATCGGGTTTGAGTCCAGGACATTGCCGCTGTCCGTATTAGCGGGAGCTCGTGTTTACCTGTCACCCGTAGCCGAAGAATTGGATGAGGTGGAGGTTTACCTGATGAAACGGGAAAAACACAGGAACCTGAACAGTTTCCGGGGTAAACGGAGTATAGGCCTGGGGAATTTCAGTGGCGGGGCGTACCCGTCGGCAGTGGCAAAGTATTACGAAAAACCCCGTAATTTTGCAGAAAACAGTTTTATAGAAAGGGTGCAGGTGCGGTTTTTTCCCTCCAGGGAACAGGTCAATATCCCGGCCAGGTTCCGGCTCAGGATCATGGAGGCCACCCCCGAAGGAAAGCCGGGAAAAGACATGTTGCTGAAAAACCTTATCGTGCAGCGGATACCGTTGCGGTCAAAAACGGAGATCAACCTGCTCGAACACCGTATCCGTATTCCGGATAACGGTTTCTTTGTAGCCGTGGAACACCTTTTTATCAAAGAAAATGCCTACCGGGAAACCAGGGATATAAGAGTAAACGATACCATAATTTATAACGGGGTGACCATAACCAAGTACGCCCCGGTATTTAAAGGGGTACTGGAAGCCAATGACGAAGCTTTCGATGCCTATTACCGCAGTACCGACGGATGGAAAAAGATGAACAGGCTGGATACGTCCAGCCCCGTTTTCGGTAACAAGGTCCCGGCGCCCGCATTTAAGGTGAGGGTCACGGACTGAAAATATAAGATTTATTGAGGAAAACTATAAAAAGCAAATGAAGATAATCTGTATAGGAAGGAATTATACCGACCATATTGAAGAGCTGGCCAACGAGAAGCCGACCGATCCGGTGATCTTTATGAAACCGGACACGGCCCTGCTCCGCGAAAAGGATTTTTACATCCCCGGGTTCAGCGAAGATATTCATTATGAAGTAGAATTACTCGTAAAAATAAACAAGGTGGGAAAACATATCAATGCCAGGTTTGCGCAGAAGTATTATGACGAAATAGGCCTGGGCATAGACTTTACCGCCAGGGATGTCCAGGCAAAGCTCAAGGAAAAGGGACTTCCCTGGGAAAAGGCCAAGGCTTTCGACGGCTCTGTTATTATGGGGGAATGGCGGCCTAAAGACGAATTTGCGGATATCAATGACATCCGCTTCAGCCTGAAAAAAAACGGTGAGGTAGTGCAACAGGGGCACACCGCCTTAATGCTGTGGAAGGTAGATGAGCTCGTGGCCTACGTGTCCCGGTATTTTACGTTAAAGAAAGGCGATGTTATTTTTACCGGAACTCCCGCAGGAGTTGGTAAAATAAATCCGAATGATTATCTTGAAGGCTTTTTGGAAGACAAAAAGTCGTTTGCCCTGGGTGTAAAATAGGAAAAAACGGCATTGTAACCTTAAATTTTTTACCTCCTAAAACAAAAAATATGCCTTACAACCTTGAAAAACTGGAAGAGCTGTCCGGCGGGGACAGGGATTTTATCGTCTCGGTGGTTGCTGTGTTCGTAGACGAAACCCCCGGAGACCTTCAGCACCTGGAACAAGCCATCAAATCCGGAGATTATGAAATGGTGTATAAACATGCCCATAAAATCAAACCCAATGTGGATTTGCTGGGCATGGAAGAAATCAAATCACAGCTATTGCAGGTAGAAGCACAAGCCAGGGAGAATGAAGGACTTCCCGTTATCGAAGAAATGTATGCGGCGATAAACGGACAGCTACAGGATGTTATCACGGAATTAAAAACCGATTTTGCGCTTTAATGCAGGCAGAGATCATTACTATCGGGGATGAGATCCTCATCGGGCAGATCCTGGATACCAATTCCACCTATATTGCCGGGGAACTGAACAGGATAGGGATTTCCGTATATCAGATCACTTCAGTACAGGACGAGAAGGAACACATCATGAAAACCCTTGCCGAGGCAGGGAACAGGGCAGATGTGGTGATCATCACCGGCGGGCTCGGTCCTACCAAAGACGACATTACCAAACATACCTTTTGTGAGTTTTTTGAAGATACCCTGGTTCGCGACGAAAGGGTACTGGCGCATATCGAGGAATTATTTGCCAGATACATCGATACGCCCATATCAGAACTGAACCGGCAGCAGGCCATGGTCCCTTCCCGGGCCACAGTATTGATGAACAGGTATGGTACAGCCCCGGGAATGTGGATGGAAAAAGGGAAAAAGATCTTTATAGCCCTTCCCGGTGTACCTTATGAAATGAAGGCCCTGTTACAGGAAGAGGTGCTCCCAGGGTTACAGGCTGCTTACCACAGGCCGTATATTCTTCATAAAACCGTTATTACCTATGGAATGGGGGAAAGCGCCATTGCCAATCTTCTCGAAGACTGGGAAAACAGTTTGCCTTCTTTTATAAAACTGGCTTATTTACCCAATTTGGGTAAGGTAAGGTTGAGGCTTACGGCCAGAGGGGAAAATAAGAAAGTGTTACAGGCGGCGGTAGATGAAAAGATTAAGGATTTGTACCCGCTTATTGGCGATGTCATTTATGGCATGGAAAATGATGCGGCCCTCGAAACCCTTATAGGGAAAGTCCTGACCGAAAAGAAAATGACCCTGGCCGTAGCGGAAAGCTGTACCGGGGGCAGGATCGCGGAACAGATCACATCGGTTCCCGGAACATCCGCCTATTTTCGCGGCGGGGTGGTGAGTTATGCCACCGAAGTAAAAACCGATGTGTTGCAGGTTCCCGGCGAACTCATAGACAAATACAGCGTAGTCAGTGCTGAAGTCGCCGAAGCCATGGCTGCAGGAGCCCGGAAGTTGTTAAAGGCCGACTTTGCCGTGTCCGTTACGGGAAATGCAGGCCCGGCCAAGGGAGATTCCGATGCCGATATAGGTACGGTATATATAGGAGTAGCTGCACCCGGAACGGTTTATGCACAAAAATTCAACTTCGGGAACCACCGGGAAAAAGTAGTGAACAAGGCGGCAAATAAGGCCCTGGAAATACTTTGGAAAGAAATTTTAAAAAATTGATTGCTCCTCTTGCCTGTGATGCAAAAAATTCGTTAATTTGCACCCTGTTTTTAGATAACACAAAAGTATAGAAGAAATGTCAAGAGTTTGTGAGCTGACCGGAAAAAGGGCAATGGTGGGAAACAATGTTTCTCATGCGATGAACAAGACCAAGCGTAAATTTAAGGTAAACCTTACCAAAAAGCGCTTTTACATTCCCGAAGAAGACCGATGGATTACTTTGAAGGTCTCTACTTCTGCATTGAAGACCATTAATAAAAAAGGGATAGCTGCAGTGTTGAAAGAAGCGAAAGCGAAAGGATATTACAAATAATCGTTTTTAAGAAAAGCTTAGAAAGATGGCAAAGAAAGGAAACAGAATACAGGTAATATTAGAGTGCACCGAGCACAAGACGTCCGGTATGCCTGGAACATCGCGATATATAACCACCAAGAACAAAAAGAATACTCCGGATAGGCTGGAGGTTAAAAAGTACAACCCTATCCTGAAGAAAATGACCGTTCACAAAGAAATTAAATAATTAGATATCTTCGTAGAAGATATCAAATAACGTTAGAGTCATGGCAAAGAAAACCGTAGCAACCTTACAGACCAAATCGAAGCGATTGACCAAAGCCATTAAAATGGTTAAATCTCCGAAAACAGGCGCCTATACTTTTGTAGAATCTGTAATGGACCCGTCAATGGTCAATGATTGGTTGAACAAAAAATAAAAGTTCACAACTTTTTATATATATCAGCTACTTTCATATCGGAAGTAGCTTTTTGTTTTTATATCTTTGGGGGAGCGATAACAGAATGAAGAAATAACTTAACAATTTGTTACCCTGAGCACGGGCAAGGGGCAGTAGTCAAACAACATGAACCTGTTTAAGAAAATATTTTCCTCGGAAAAGAAAGAGACACTGGACAAGGGGCTGGAAAAGACCAAGACCAGTTTTTTCGGTAAACTGAGCAAAGCTGTAGCCGGGAAATCCAGGGTGGATGACGAGGTCCTGGATAACCTGGAAGAGGTGCTCGTAACCAGTGATGTGGGGGTGAATACCACCCTGAAGATCATAGAGCGTATCGAAGAGCGCGTTTCCCGCGATAAATACCTGGGTACGGAAGAGCTCAACCAGATACTCCGCGAGGAAATTGCGGGACTCCTGTCCGAAACCAATGTCGGGGAAGCTACCGATTTTATCGTTCCTTCCGATAAAAAACCCCATGTGATCATGGTGGTAGGGGTAAACGGTGTGGGAAAGACGACTACCATAGGCAAACTGGCCTATCAGTTTAAAAAACAGGGGAAGAAAGTGGTATTGGGAGCGGCCGATACCTTCAGGGCGGCAGCCATCGACCAGTTACAGATCTGGGCCGACAGGGTAGAGGTGCCTATTGTAAAACAGAATATGGGCAGTGACCCGGCTTCCGTGGCTTTCGATACGTTGAAATCCGCAGTGAATCAGGAAGCCGATGTAGTGATCATAGATACTGCCGGAAGGCTTCACAACAAGGTAAACCTGATGAACGAACTCTCCAAGGTAAAACGGGTGATGCAAAAAGTAGTGGGCGACGCTCCCCACGATGTACTCCTCGTCCTTGACGGTTCTACCGGGCAAAATGCATTTGAACAGGCAAAACAGTTCACCAGGGCCACCGAAGTTACCTCCCTTGCCGTTACCAAGCTGGACGGAACCGCTAAAGGCGGTGTGGTCATCGGAATTTCCGACCAGTTCCGAATCCCCGTAAAATACATCGGTGTAGGCGAGGGAATCGAAGACCTCCAGGTATTTAACAAATACGAATTTGTAGATTCTTTCTTCAGGTAATAGTTTATTTTCGGTAAGCCCGTTTTGGTTGATACTCCGCTTTAACATTGTTTGTCCGGGATAAACGTGAGTGTTGAGGTGTTTAAGATACCGGTCTTATTTCACGTAGTAAGGACAACACATGGGGCATGCCCGGATATAGCGGACGATGCAAAAATTATTGTAACGTTATTAATCCGGAAATAAAAAGGTATTGTACGTTGCAGGTTTCAGGTTGCTTTCACTGTCACCGGAGCATCTTAAAATCATAGATCATAGGTCTCACAACTCATATCCAAAATCCAATTTTACTCCACGATTTTTTTGATCCTAACACATTCCGGAAGTCGGTATATTCTGTTTGTTAAAGTTTGTTAATAATACTGCTGTAAATGTAACAGTTTGTGCTTTTCTGCGTCTTTTTCTATTACTTTAAGGCATTTTTAAACTACTAACCACATAATCTGAAATTCTATGAAAAAAATTACCATGGTGATGGCGATCTGTCTTTTTGCAGGATCACTGTTTGCCCGTGAAAACGCACAATGGTTGCGGTATCCGGCCGTTTCACCGGACGGAGAGACCATCGTTTTTGGGTATATGGGGAATCTTTACCGGGTCAGCTCGAAAGGGGGGACTGCCGTACCCATAACGGTAGGCGATGCCTACGATATGCGCCCGGTGTGGAGCCGTGACGGAAAAACCATTGCCTTTGCCAGCGACCGTTACGGCAATTTTGATGTATATACCATGCCCGCAACGGGAGGGACCCCGGTACGGCTTACCTATAACAGCGCCGATGATTTTCCGTATGATTTTACAACAGACGGCAGTTCGGTGCTTTTCGGAAGCGGAAGGGAAGCGCCCTCCGGCAGTGTCCGCTTTCCGGGCCAGGGTTATTTCAGGAACCTGTATACCGTTCCTGTAAAAGGAGGCCGCCCCGTCCTTATCAGTGCAGCGGGGGCCGATGAAGCACATTACAATAAAGAGGGAACCAAAATCGTCTTCCAGGACCGGAAAGGGTATGAAGATCCCTGGCGAAAACATCATACTTCTTCGGTAACCAGGGATATCTGGCTGTATGATATTACCGATAACACGTATAAACAACTCAGCACTTTTCAGGGAGAAAACAGAAAACCCGTGTTCAGTGCGAACGGTGATGCCGTATACTACCTGAATGAAAAGGACGGTACACAAAACCTGTATAAAAGATCACTGGCTACAGGTGACGAAGAACAACTGACCGCGTTCACGGACTTTCCCGTACGCCATTTAAGCATTTCCGGAGCCGATACTACGGTATTTACCTGGAAAGGGGGTATTTATGTGCTCGCCCCGGGAGGGACACCGCGCAAACTGGATATCCGGGTAATGGACGATGCTGCTTTCCAGGTATTAAAAAACATGGATATTCACAGTGTAACGGAATTTGCGGTAAGTCCCGAAGGGAAAGAGATCGCTTTTGTAAACCGGGGAGAGGTCTTTGTAACCGGAATAGACGATGCCCGGACCAAAAGGATAACCGATACCCCCGAACAGGAACGAATGATAAGCTGGTCTCCCGACGGAAAGACATTGCAGTTTTCAGGTGAACGCGACGGAAGCTGGAATATCTATAAAGTCCGTTTAAAAAGACCGGACGAAAAATACTTTTACGCATCCACAGTCCTGAAGACCGAAGCCGTGGCAGCAACAAGTGCAGAAGAGTTCCAGGCGGAGTATTCCCCGGACGGGAAGAAGATCGCCTTTGTTGAAGAGCGCAATATACTGAAGGTGATGGACCTCGATACCGGGAAAAAAGTGACCGTATTTCCCGAAGGCCGTAACTATTCATACAGTGATGGCGACTGGTCCTATCAATGGAGCCCGGACAGTAAATGGTTGCTCGTAGACGATAGTAAGGGGCACTTTGTACGCCGGAATACGGCCCTTATCAAGGCCGATGGCACCGGTGATATCTTTCACCCGGTTAACGGAGGCTTTGGGGAAGAGGCCCCAAAATGGGCGCTGAACGGCAAGATGATAACCTATAAAAGTAGTCGTGAAGGAAGGAAATCCCTCGCTTATCAGGGCAGCAGGGAAGTGGATATCTATGCCGTGTTTTTCGATCAGGAGGCCTACGACCGTTTTACATTGAGCAAAGAAGAATTTGATCTCCTCAAAGAAAAGGAAGAAGAGGAAAAGGAGGAGGACGAAGAAAAGAAGGATGAAAAACCCGGAAAAAAGAAAAGGGACAAGAAAGAAAAACAGGCCCCCCTGGTACTGGACCTCGATAACCTGGACAACCGCAGGATAAAACTCACCATTAACAGTTCCAGCATCAGTGATTACGTGTTGAGTGAGGAAGCCGATAAACTGTATTACCTGGCCGCTTTTGAAAAAGGATATGACCTTTGGGTTACCGAACCGCGGACCAGGGAAACCAAAATACTGGCCAAGCTGGGAGGTAGTCCGAGCGGAATAGCACTCAGTGACGACGGGAAAACACTCTACCTGAGCAACAAGGGCAAGTTGGTTAAAGTGGATACCGAAAGCGGAAAGGTGGAAAACATTAAGATCGATGCCGATATGGAGGTAGATGCCGCTGCCGAACGCCGGTATATGTTTGACCACATGTGGCGTCAGGTAAAGAAAAAGTTCTACGATCCGGAGATTCACGGTATTGACTGGCAAATGTATCATGACGAATACGTGAAATTTCTGCCACATATTAACAATAACTACGATTTCCGGGAATTGCTGAGTGAACTCCTCGGAGAGCTCAACGCCTCACATACCGGAGGGCGTTTTTATCCGGACGGGGAAAACGGGGACCATACCGCTTCCCTCGGGTTGTTGTTTGACGAAAGGTACACCGGAAACGGAATCCGCATCTCGGAAGTTATTGCAGGCGGACCGCTGGACAATGCCAAAAGCAGGGTGAAAAAAGGGGATATTATTACAAAGATCAACGGTAAAACGATTGGCGCCGAAGAAAACTGGAATAAATACCTTATAAACATTAAGGATAAAAAAACCCTGCTCACGGTGAAAAGCGGCGGTACAACCTTTGAAGAAACGGTAAAACCGGTTGCTTCAGGGGCAGAGCAGAGGCTGATGTACAGGCGCTGGGTAAAGACCATGGAAAAAATGGTCGACTCCCTGAGCGGCGGACGCCTGGGATATGTACACATAAAGGGAATGAACGACGGCAGTTTCCGGGATGTTTATGAAAATGTACTGGGAAAGAACCTGGACAAGGAAGCCCTGGTGGTGGATACCCGGTTTAATGGCGGCGGATGGCTGCATGATGATCTCAATATGTTTCTCAGTGGTACGGAATACCTGAAATTTGCGCCTCAGGGATATGTGGTCAAAGGAGGGGAGCCCATGTCGCGCTGGACCAAACCGAGCATTGTGGTGATGAGTGAAGGGAATTACAGTGATGCTTTCATTTTCCCGTATGTGTATAAGCAGAACGGTATAGGCAAGCTGGTAGGAATGCCGGTGGCCGGAACAGGTACGGCCGTATGGTGGGAGCGCCAGATAGATCCTTCCATAATTTTCGGAATCCCCATGGTGGCCACTATCGGAAAAGAAGGCCGGCCCACGGAAAACCTGGAACTGGAACCGGATATCGAGGTCCCGCTGCCGTATATCGATTTTCTCAACGGCAAAGACCCTCAACTGGAAACGGCAGTTAAGGAATTGTTGAAAGAAATACAGTAATAAAGAAAGCCCGGTGTTTGCAGCCGGGCTTTTTAATTTCGGCACATGTTATAATATGTCATTCATCTTCACTACTTTTGCACTCCTAATACGTGCAGTGCAATGCGAACCAAGTCTCTGAAAAAGAATAAAATAAACGTTGTTACCCTGGGGTGTTCCAAGAATGTTTATGACAGCGAAGTACTTATGGGACAACTGAAAGCCGGAGGTAAGGAGGTTGTTCATGAAGAAGAAGGGAATATCGTTGTGATCAATACCTGCGGGTTTATCAACAATGCCAAGGAAGAAAGCGTCAATACCATACTGGAATATGTACAGAAAAAGGAAGAAGGCGATGTAGATAAGGTTTTTGTTACCGGGTGCCTCAGCGAGCGCTACAAACCCGACCTGGAAAAGGAAATTCCCGATGTGGACCAGTATTTCGGTACTTCTGACCTTCCGGTACTGTTAAAAGCCCTGGGTGCCGATTATAGACACGAACTCATAGGTGAACGACTCACGACCACCCCGAAGAACTACGCTTACCTGAAGATCGCCGAAGGGTGCGACCGGCCCTGTTCGTTCTGTGCCATTCCCCTGATGCGGGGAAAACACCGGAGTACGCCCATAGAAGAACTGGTAAAGGAAGCGGAAAAACTTGCCGAAAAAGGAGTGAAAGAACTCATTCTCATTGCACAAGACCTCACCTATTACGGTCTGGACCTATATAAAAAGCGGAACCTTGCCGAACTGTTGCGCGAGCTGGCAAAGGTGGATGGTATAGAATGGATACGCCTTCACTATGCTTTCCCCACCGGTTTTCCCATGGACGTGCTGGATGTTATTCGGGAAGAACCCAAAGTGTGTAACTATATCGATATTCCGCTGCAACACATATCCGACCCCATACTGAAATCGATGCGCCGGGGAACGACAAAGGCAAAAACGACAAAATTATTGCACGATTTCCGGGAAGCTGTTCCCGGTATGGCTATACGGACCACGCTCATTGTGGGGTATCCCGGGGAAACGGAAGAGGATTTTGAAATCCTGAAAGACTGGGTGAAAGAGATGCGTTTCGAACGATTGGGTTGTTTTACGTATTCACATGAAGAAAACACCCATGCCTACACCCTGGAGGACGATGTTCCGGAGGAAGTAAAACAACAACGCGCAGCAGAGATCATGGAGATACAGTCCCAGATATCGTGGGAACTGAACCAGGAAAAAACGGACAGGACTTATCGCTGTATCATAGACCGGAAAGAGGGTGGTTACTTTGTAGGCCGTACCGAATTCGATTCTCCCGATGTGGATAACGAAGTACTTATCGACGCCGCAAAACACTATGTGCGGATTGGTGAATTTACCGATGTTAAGATCACCGATGCTTCAGATTTTGACCTGTACGGTATACCGGTGAACGAAGTGCAATAAAATAACAAACCCCGGTATAACACCAGGGCCTGCCTTTCTATTTTCGCTGATTATAGCTTTGCTTTGACAATAACCGGGTAATGGTCTGAAGCAAATCGTTCTCCCCGTTGAATGTCGAGCACGTGGTGTTTGTATATTTTTATATTTCCCTTAAAGAAAATGTAGTCTATCACGTGATGCTTTTCCGGGTCGGGATTGATTTTCCAGCCGTTAAAAGTGAAATCCGGGCCATAGCTTTTTTCGGCCTTTTCAGAAGTATTGAAAATGTCCTCATCGGCATCCATTACACCGTAGGCTTCGGAGTCGGGAGTGGAGTTGAAATCCCCGGTAATAAAAGCGGGGAGGTTTCCGGCAATTTTCTTTACCTTCGAAGCGATCAGCTTTGCACTTTCTCTACGGGCCTGTTCGCCTTTATGGTCAAAATGGGTATTGAAGAAGAAGAAAATCTTTCCCGTGTTCCTGTCCCTGAATTTTGCCCAGGTTACGATACGCGGCAGGGCGGCATCCCAGCCGACGGATCCCACTTTTTCAGGAGTGTCGGACAACCAGAAAGTTTCGTTTTGAAGCAGTTCGAAACGATCTTTCCGGTAGAGAATGGGGGAAAATTCGCCCTTGGTCCTGCCGTCGTCCCTTGCCACACCTACATAGGCGTATTCCGGTAAAAGAGACAGGAGGTCCTTTAACTGGCTGTGGAGCACTTCCTGAGCGCCGACAATATCGCCTTCAAAGAACGAAATGCTTTCGGCAAGCCATTCCCTGCGGTGTTCCCAGGTGTTAATACCGTCGCCCGGATTGGCGTAGCGGATATTGTAAGAAAAAACAGTAAGCGTGGAATCGCGCTGTACAACAGGATTTCCCCGTGTAGCTTGCAGGAGAAACAGGCTGCAAAGTAATACAATGGTCTTTTTCATGGTTTTATTGGTCTCAATTTTAGGTTTAAAACCCTGCTCCCGATCCCGATATCTATCGGGATAACCGGGATTATTGCAGTGACTTTAGTTTCTATAAATTTTTTGTGTTATTCTATGGTTATTAGGTTACTGAGTTATTGAGTGTAGACTAAATACCCCAGTAACCATGGCAATTTCATTGCCTTTCTAAACCTCTGGACTTGCAGTCCATAAGTCTAGTTTTTTACGGAAAACCATCCTTACCGTTATAACCGCATGGATGGTGATTGAAATTCTCTATACAAATCTAAATAATAAGTGGTGAATTATTTCACGCTTTTGATGGTTACCATCCGGGATTTTGTTCCAGGTTAGGATTTAGTTGTAACTCTACCCTTGGAATAGGATAAAGATAATCTTTATTTTCGTCAAACGTACGATTGTTGAAATCCGGGTGCGGATCAATGAGGTTGTTTCCATCCAGAAAAACATCCGAACCTATTTTCAGGTATTGCACGCCATCAGTCTGGTTCCCTGGAGCGTCACCTTCATAAAGTACAATATCGATATCCCCGTCGCCTTCCAGATCGTATTCTCCCGCACCGGGAAGGTAAAGGCCCCGGAGCGGGCGGGTCAGTTTCCCGCCTTCTTTCCATCTTACGATATCGTCCCACCGGAAATCTTCCATATACAGTTCTATACGTCGTTCCCTGCGTATTTCCAGGATAACGCCCTTATTTTCCCCGCTCACATTAACGTACTGCGCTTCTATAAAGGGATCGGGATCGGCATTGGCCGCTGCCATTTGTATATTGGGCATACCCACGCGGTCGCGGATGGGCTTTATGGAAATATCCAGGTCGCCCTGTGTCAGGATTCCCAGTTCTGCTCTGGCTTCTGCATAGTTAAGAAGGACTTCGGCATAACGGAACAGCGGAAGGTCTGTGATCGACTCGTCATAGGTGTCATACCGGGGCTCGTTTACGTATTTTATGGGCTGGTATCCCGTAACCGTGGCTCCCATATTAGGAGGAAGTGTGATGCTTTCCCCCAACCGGGTATAACCGGGCGCCCTTACGGTTTGCGACAAACGGGGGTCCCTGCCGGTCATTTCTTCTGTGAACGGTATGGTGTTGTAACCGGGAGTATCGGTAAAACGGGAACCGTCGGCATTGAGATAGCTGTTTACCAGGTCTTTGGGCATTCCGGGCCTTCCGTAGGAAGATGTGGTCATGTAATAATTGGCCTTGTGGTCCACGCCCTGAGCAGTGATAAACTGCCTTGCCAGTATCATTTCGTCGGTGATAGCATCGTGCGAAGCAAAAAACAGCATGTAATCCTGTTCCGTATTACCAGTGCTGTAGATTTTATAAGGCGAATCGTTTATCATCTGTTCTGCAGCCTGGTAAGCAGCGGTGAGGTATTTTTCATAACCGTCCGTGCCCCGGTATTTCATATATGTACCTTCGTAAAGGCCTACCCTTGATTTCAGGGCAAGGGCCGTCCACTTGGTGATCCGGAACGCTTCTGTATTGTCGTTCAGGTTTTCAATAGCAAAGTCCAGGTCTTCCAGTATTTTATCCGTAATAAATTCCCTGGAATCCCTTGCCTGTTGCAAAGCTTCTTCATCCGTAGGGTCAATGGTTTGTTCATACCAGGGCACATCACCAAAACGTCTTACCTTGTCGAAATAAAACCAGGCCCTGAAAAACCGGGCCACACCGCCAAAGTGTTTTTTGGCAGATTCGTCCTGGCATTTCTCATAATTTTCCAGGAAATAGTTGATGTCCCGGAGGTATTCCCAGGACCAGCCGCCTCCAGTAGTAGGAACGATCCGTGCACCTCGCATCTCCTCGCTCAGGGATGTTTGTATGATGTTATCGGCAACCCGGTCGCCGTTATAGATGCCTTCTTCGGGAAACATCCTGTAGAAATTATTGGTGTATAGTTCGAGGTCACTGGCCTTGACAAAAAAGTTTTCGGGAGAAACATCGGAAACAGGGTCCCTGTCCAGAAGATCGTTGTCACAGCTCCATGTAACCAGTATAAGCAACAGTATTGTGTTTATTTTTTTCATCGTACTAAGGGTTAAAATTCAAGAGATAATCCTAACGAATATGTTTTTAAGAACGGATAAGTCTGCGCCCGGGCCCGTTCGTCGGCCGTGGAGGAATCGTTAAAATCGAGGTCGCTGCTTGTGGCTTCGGGGTCGATGTATTCTGTAAGCCCGGAAAAAGTAAACAGGTTTTCCCCGCTGAAATAGAAGCGTACGTTTTTTAACGGGAGTTTCGCAATGAGGTTTTCCGGTAATGTGTATCCCACGGTAAGGTTCTTGAGTCTCAGATAAGAAACATCCTGGAGATAGCGGTCGTTAGCTACCCCGAGCTGCCTGTTGTTCCCCAGGGCGGTATAGCCTACAAGGCGCGGATAGAATCCGTCTGTGTTTTCCGGGGTCCACATATTGTTGGCGAGGTCTTTTCGTATAAAAGAGTCATAAGGGCGATTGTACATGGCCCAGAACGACCTGGAATCGGTGTGCGGGTACCAGTCCTGTTTGGCCACACCCTGGAAAAATACGGACAGGTCAAACCCGTTCCAGTCGGCATTCACCGTAAATGCATAGGGGAATCTGGGGGTAGTGTTACCTATAATGGACCGGTCGCCGGGATCGTTAAGGGTGTTTTCACCTTCGTTGACAACGCCGTCACCATTGACGTCCCTGTATTTTACATCGCCGGGCTGCAATCCTCCCGTGCTGTAAATAAGACTGGAAACATAGCTTTGGTCGGCGTGTTGCGCAATCTCTTCTTCAGATTGGAACAGGCCTTCCGAATGATATCCCCATATTTCCCCGATCTCCATGCCTTCATAATAGTCCAGTAAACTGTTGTTCGGATTGTCAAAACGGGTAATGGTAGTCACGGTATTGGAAACGTTTCCCGTTACTGAAAAGCGGAGCGGTTTGTTTCCGAGCGTAAATGCATCAGAGTATGTCAGAGAAACTTCAAATCCCCGTGTTCTCAGGTCTGCGGCATTTTCCTGTGGTGATCCGGTACCGAGGACTGCCGGTAGTGTTTTTCCTTTGGTGAGCATCCCCAGAGTATTTCGCTGAAACCAGTCAAAACTTCCCGATAAGTGATTGTTAAACAGTGCAAAATCTGTTCCGAGGTTCAGGGTGTTTACTTCTTCCCAGGTTATGTCTGACGGACTTAAGTTAGGAGATGAGATGTATTCTAATCTGCTTCCATCAATAGCATAATTGTTATCTGTATTTTTAGGAAGTGTTGGAATATATAAATAGTTAGGAACATTCTGATTCCCTAATGATCCGTAGGAAGCCCGGAGCTTTAATAAATTAACAGTGTTTTCCGCACCTTTGAAAAAAGGTTCTTTACTGATGACCCATCCGGCGGATACGGAAGGGAAGAAGCCCCAGCGATCGTCTTCCGGGAAACGGGAAGAGCCGTCATACCTGCCGTTGAGTTCCAGCAGATATTTATCCCTGAAATTGTAATTCAGTCGGTAAAAGTATCCGCGAAGCGCCCATTCGTAGCCGTCTCCGCCTGCATCCGGATTTTTGGTTCCGAGCCCCAGGGAATTGAGATCATCCGAAATATTGTCCTGTCTGCTTGCCCAGATGCGTTTCATCCGGTAAAATTCCTGGTTGTAACCTATCATGGCTTTCAGCGTATGCTCTCCGAAGGAATGCGTATAGTCGGTATATGCGTTTATCACATTGTAGGTAGCCTTGTTGGCATATTCCGTAAGTTTATCTTCGCCAAACGTGCCGATTTCCCCGGGGAAAATGGAATACGGAACCTTTACGGATCTTTCCGAACGGTTAAAATTATTTCTTCGTAAGGCATAGCTGAGGTGTACGTTCATCTGTGGCAGTGGTTTTACATTTGCCGTGATGGTATTTGTAAGCTCGTCCTCGTCTGTAATTTGCCGGGCCTTTCCGTATAGCATTGAAGCGTATACGCCATCACCAACCGTGTAGTTGTTGAGTTCTGTTCGCCAGAGCGCTGTTCCGTCCGGATTTGTGGGGTTGTAGGAAGGGAGGGCATGTACCCAGATAAGGCTTCCCCAGGGTTCGCGCCACCCGTACTGGCTGCCGCCGTGTATTACTTCATGGCTGTTGTTGAACTGGATGTTGTTGGAGAGGGTGAACCAGTCGGTAATATCGATGTCAAACTTGCCTCTCAGGTTGTAGGTCCGGTAAGGATCGTCCTGCACTTTGAGGATGCCGACGGTTTCGTAATTCCTGAAGGAAAAGAGCGCCTTGATCTTCTCACTTCCCCCGGAAACGGACAGGTTATAGGTCTGGGAGGGCATGGACTTCCTGAAAAAGGTATTCCACCAATCGGTGTGTCCGTAGTGTACGTATTGTTCCTTTCCGTTCCTCATGTCTACTATGGTCCGTGCCAGGGAGGGATCTTCGGCAACTTTCCTCAATTCTTCGTAGTCGGCTTCCGTATACCCGGTATAGGAGTTTCCGGTGGCCAGGCGGAAAGAGTCATCCACCAGTTTGGCAACGCGATAAGGATCGGTGAGAAAATCGGTCCTTGTCGTCGTGGAAGACCAGGCGACGTTGCTGTTAAAGGATACGTTCATTACTCCTGCACGGGCTTTTTTAGTGGTAACCAGTATAACACCAAATGCTCCTCTTGCACCGTAAACGGCCGATGCCCCTGCATCTTTTAAAACACTGATGGAGGCTACATCGTCGGGGTTTAGCTTGCGAATATCTCCTTCTATCCCGTCTATGAGCACTAATGGAGCGCCCCCGTTTATGGAAGTAAACCCACGGATGTTGATCTTAACCTCATCTCCGGGACGGCCACTGTTTTTTCCGATGTTCAGTCCGGGACTAAGCCCCTGCATTCCTGAACTCAGATTGGCCACCGGACGCTGGGTTACATTTTCGGTATTTACGGTGTTTACGGCACCGGTCAGGGATTCCTTTCGCTGGCTTCCGTAACCTACAACCACTACTTCTTCGAGCCCTGTTACGTCTTCCTGTAAGCGGATTTGTATATTTTGCCGGGCGGTTACTTCAGTTGTTTTATACCCTATATAAGATACCACGAGGATGTCTTCTCCTTCTGCTGCCCGGATGCTGAAATTTCCGTCAAAATCGGTCGCGGTTCCCACGGATGTTCCTTTTATGGTAACGCTGGCCCCGGGTACGGGGATACCGGATTCATCGGTTACAGTGCCCTGAACAGAGGTCTGCCGGAATTTTGAGGCAGTAGGCCCCGATCCCGCTTTTACCGAAATGGTGGTATTGTTAATGTAGTATTTTATACCAAGGTCCCTGGAAAGAAGGTCCAGCAGCTCCTTTACACTGATGTTTCCGTTATGAACACTCAGCTTTTTGTTCATACGGGCTACTTCGTCCGGGTAAATAAAGGTGAAAGGCGTTTGATTTTCAACAATCTTAAAAATTTCCGTAACGGGTACGTTGTGTAATTTCAGGTTTACAAAAGTCTGCTCCGCTTTTTGGGAATAAACCGTGCCTGCGGTAATCCGGCTTACGGTAAAAACCAGCAAAAGTGCCAGGGCATATACAACCGGCTTTTTGAGGCTAAACGAAATACTGTGCATAATTTCGATATCTTTGTTTGGTTAATTAATTTTTTCTCGAATTAGTTTTCTGTTATATCCCGGGGACCGGCGGCCACCGGTACCGGGATTTTGTTTTGTCGGGGAAACGGTAATGTTACATAAGCTTTAGTTTTGAGTGGAACATGGTTTGGCAAATATGTCAATACGGCCATCGGGTTTGACCTTATAGGTAATGTCATAGATGAAACTCAGGCTCTCCAGGATGTCTTTCAGGTTTTTACCGGAATAGGAACCGTTTACGGAACATCCGGTAGGGGATGTGGAAACTATCCGGATGTCGACATCGAACCTTCTGCTCAGGATTGCCGCGACCCCGGTTAAACGGGTGTGGTTAAAGACGATTTCTCCTTCGGTCCAGGAAGTATAGCGGGAAGCTTTGACGGTTTCTTTTACCAGTTTATGCTGAACTGTATCCAGGGTTACTCTTTCGTTTCGGGTGAGGTATACAGAGGTTTCATTATCCGCGGTAACTTTTACTTTTCCCGAAGCTACGGTAACGGATGGAGGGGCTTCCTGATAATTATTGACAACAAAGCGGGTGCCCAGCACTTCTGTTTTAAAAGGGCCGGAGCGTACCACAAATGGGCTTTTTTCGTTTTTCATGACTTTAAAGTAGGCTTCTCCCTCCAGTTTTACTTCCCTTAGCTCGTTTTGAAAAGTTTCGGGGAAAAAGAGTTTGCTGCCCGAATTGAGATATACAACAGAAGAATCACTCAACATTACCTTTAGCTGTTCTCCTTTTTCTGCGATCCGCGTGATATGATTATTATTTCTTTTCAGGTAAAATACTGAGGCTGCAGATAGTATTAGGAATATCACGATCGCGGCAGCTATTCCGGGGATGGAAAAATTTCGTCTTTTTCTCTTCGGAGAAGTGTTATCCTGTGTCTTTTCCAGTATCTTTTTACGAAGCTTGTTTTGTAAGGCAATATTGTTCTTTATTTCCCCGGATGAGATTCCCTCTTCCTGCATCAGGCTAAAAAAATCTTCCACTTTTTGCTTTTCTGCGGGAGTGCACGTATCGTTTATGTATTTCTCCAGCAGGTTCCTGAATTTTTTTTCCGTCATAAGTATTTTATGTGCTTTAATAGTTTAGTGCCGGAAAACAGGAAGCCACCTATATAAAATCGTATACTTAATGTTTTGGTAAACTTGGTAACGCGCCGATAACATTAAAAAGAAGAAACGTTAGCAGAGAAAGGTAAGCAGTGTCAGTACGATTATGATATCCAGATGATAAGTTGTGGAAGCCCGGAGTAATTGCAGCGCCTTATGGATGTGATTTTCCACGGTGCTCACGGAAATATTCAGTTTGCCTGCTATTTCCTTATTGCTCATGTTGTTGTAATAACTCATGATAAAAACTTCCCGGCATCGTTGTGGCAGTTTCTCAGCCACTGCAATGTTAATTTGTGTCATCAATCTATGAGAAGGATTCTCCTCGGCAGGAGGTTCTTCGTGGTTAGCCAGGATAAAATCCACTTTTTCCAGTTGTACTTTTTCCAGGCTTCCGGTTTTTAGTTTTTTGGCACATTGATATTTTACGGCTTTGTAGAGATAGGCCCCCGGATTGTTTATATGAGAAGTACGCGAACGTTTCCACAGGTCGATGAAGATGTCCTGTACGATATCTTCTGCCGCAGAGCTGTTACGCATGATGTTACGGGCATATGTGTAAAGCTCGTACCAGTATTGGTTAAAAAGCAGATCGAAATCTTCAGGACCGGTACGGACTGTTTCTTTTTCTTTACACATAAGTTCGAGGCAGGATTTCAGCAAAAGTAGAAAGGGAATAGACTGATCGCATTAAATTAGGGTAAAATTTATGCTACCATATTTACATTGGGAAAGAAAACTATCTTTGTGATTAATCTGTGATCTCATTAAGCCTTTTGTCCTATGAACAGAATATACCTTATAACCGTACTCATCCTTTGTATTTCCTGTACATCAGAGAAAAAATATACACCGAGAGACATAACCGGGGTTTCGGTAACTCCCCTTATGGAAGATTCCATGAGTGTCCGTGCCATAGAAATCATGCCTTCCGGTACCTTGTGGTTTGCCGATGACCGGGGACGCTACGGTTATTTTCGTTACGGAGGCCAGATGGTTATCGATTCTGTTACTTACGACACCATAGTTCCGCATTTCAGGGCTATTGCTTCTAACGGCAGGGACGTATTCATGCTGGGTATAGGAAACCCTGCGCTGTTATATAAGGTGAATGAAAAAGACGAGCCGGAACTGGTGTACCGGGAGCATCACGAAAAGGTTTTTTACGACGCCATGACATTCTGGAACGAAAGGGAAGGAATAGCCATGGGAGACCCTACGAGCGACTGTCTTTCGGTGCTGATAACACGAAACGGAGGAAATACCTGGTCAAAAGTACCCTGTGAAAAGTTACCTCCCGTTAAGGAAGGGGAAGCAGCCTTTGCGGCAAGCAATACCAATATTGCCGTTTCGGGCAACAGGACCTGGATCGTTTCCGGCGGATTGCGCAGCCGGGTTTTTTATTCTCCCGATAAGGGAAATACCTGGGAGGTCTATGACACTCCCGTAGTGCAGGGCGAACCCACACTGGGACTTTACTCGGTCGATTTTTACGACAGACACCACGGTATTGCCATAGGCGGGGATTATACCCGGCCTTCAGACAACACGGCAAACAAGGTAGTAACGACCGATGGCGGAAAACATTGGAAGCTGGTGGCCGGCAAAAAGCCGCCCGGTTACCGTTCATGCATACAATATATTCCCGGAACTCAGGGCAAGGAAGTGATTGCTGCCGGTTTCGAAGGAATATCGTTTTCACGTAACGGCGGCCGAAGCTGGAAGCCGGTTTCGAAAGAAGGGTTTTATACCATCCGGTTCCTTAACGATTCCGTTGCCTTCGCTGCGGGTAAGGGAAGGATTGCCAGGCTGACCCTGAAACAAAACAAGGTTATTGCACCATAGTCCGGGGTGATGGTTCCATAACAACTTTTGATAACTTTTTATATTCAATTCCTATTAATTATCCTACTTTTGTTAAGCAAATAAAACAGGAGTTAATCATGTCAGATACAGTAGAAAGAATCAAATGCCTTATCATAGGGTCCGGACCTGCCGGTTATACGGCGGCTATCTACGCAGCACGTGCAGACCTGAAACCCGTATTGTATACGGGGCTGGAACCCGGAGGACAGCTCACTACCACGACAGATGTGGATAACTTTCCGGGATATCCCGAAGGGATTGACGGACCTACCATGATGGTGCAGTTACAGCAACAGGCCGAGCGCTTCGGAACCGAAGTGAGAATAGGAATGGCCACTGCCGTGGAACTCAGTGATGAAAAAGGAGGTATCCACAAGGTAACCATCGATAATTCCAAACAGATAGAAGCAGAAGCCGTGATCATTTCCACAGGTGCCTCAGCCAAATATCTCGGTTTGCCCAGTGAGCAGCGTTTACGCGGAGGCGGGGTATCTGCCTGTGCAGTGTGCGACGGCTTTTTCTATAAGGGACAGGACGTGGCCATTGTAGGGGGCGGGGATACTGCTGCCGAAGAAGCCACTTACCTGGCCAATATATGTACGAAAGTGACCATGCTGGTACGAAAAGGGGAAATGAGAGCCTCCAAGGCCATGCAGCACCGGGTGGAAAACACCTCCAACCTGGAAGTAAGGTATTTCAGCGAAGTAGATGAAGTACTGGGCGATCAGGTGGTGGAAGGCCTTCGTATTGTGAATAACCAGACAGGAGAAAAAGAGGAAATAAAAATAACGGGACTGTTTATAGCCATAGGGCATAAACCGAATACCGATATTTTTAAAGGCCAGCTGGAAATGGATGAAACCGGGTATATCATTACCCGTGGAAAATCCACCAAGACCAGCAAGCCGGGTGTTTTTGCCAGCGGGGACGTTCAGGACAAGGAATACAGGCAGGCCGTAACAGCAGCCGGAACAGGCTGTATGGCAGCCCTGGATGCCGAAAGGTACCTGGCCGCCGTAAAATCGCCCGAAGAAGTGGAAAGCTGATAGCGAAGTACGAAATTAGAAATACGAGGTACGAAGTTGAAGTTATTCAGTTTCGTACCTCTTCGTTTTTCTGACCTTTAATTTTGTTTTTCCAACTTCTGATCCCGTACTTTCTTCAAAACTTCCTCCAATTTATTTTTATTGTTCATATAGGGTTCCAGGTCCAGGAGATCCACTTTGCGGAACTCGATGGGATGGCTCTCGCTCTGGAGCGAGATATACCCTTCTTTAAGTAGTATCCCGTCTTTTTTAACACCGGCATCAAAATCGGAGACCGAACCGCCGCCGATCTGAGGCTTGTAATACGTAAGAACCGTATCCTTTTCCACAATATGATGAATAACGGAATCGCCCAGTACCAGCATGTCCATATGCACCCACTGGTCACCGTGATAGGTTTTTGAGCTGGAGTTCAGGCAATGATCTGTGTACAGGCTGTCCCCGAGGACAACATTGGTCCCGGGCGTACACAGATTGCCCGTAGGGCGGGGATCAGACCCGTTACCGCCCAGTATCTGTGCCTCGATGGATATGGGAAAGTCCTGATCTTTGAGCATACTCTCCGGAGCCTGTCCGTGCAGCATGGCCCCGCTGTTGCGCCAGGCCCAGCCTTCGCCGCCCGGGGCCTGCTCGCCCGTAAAACGGTATTCCAGTCTTAGAATATATGCGGAAAAAGGCTTTTTATAAAAAATATGACCGTATTGCCGGTCGAAATTTTCATACCCGTCATAACTTACTTTCATCAGCCCGTCTTCCACCCGGAAAGTATTGGCATAATTATCACCCACTTCGTGTTTGGAAATTTTTACGGTCCAGTCGTTCAGGTCTTTTCCGTTAAAAAGAGGGATCCATTCGGGAGCCTTTTCAGTCTTGGTCAATGGCTCGGCTTTGTTTTTGTCTTTGGTCTTTGTTTGGCAGGAAATGATAAACGCTCCCAGGCAGAGGACATAAAAGAGTTGCTTCATGGTATCTGTAGATTTTTTAAATAAGTGATAAACTTACACAAAAAATATATTTCTTTCAATATTTTGAGCTTTGGATACGGTATGAGTTAAAATTAAATGTCAGTATGTTATGATAAAGTTAATTTAATGTAATATTGTTATATTTGGTTATTGCTAAATAATAACAAAACTGAACTAACACATGAAAAAACTACTGCTGACCACGCTTATGGCGTGTACTTTTTTTTGTATTGCAGGTTATGCCCAAATAACGGGGACCATAACAGATGTACAGAATACGCCCCTCCCGGGTGTGAGCATCGTAATAATGGGCTCGACCACAGGGACAACCTCCGATTTTGACGGGCATTATACCATTAATGCCTCTGAAGGTGATGTCTTGCAATTCTCCTATATTGGCATGATCACTGTAACACGAACCGTAGGGGATACCGACGTCATCGACATTGTCATGGAAGAAGACACCCAGGCCCTGGATGAGGTAGTGGTTACGGCCCTCGGGATAGAGCGGGAGAAAAAGGCGCTGGGATATGCCTCCCAGCAACTGAATTCCGAACAACTGCTGGATGTCCCGGAATCGAATGTAGTGAGTGCCATGAGCGGTAAAATTGCGGGGGCGCAGATATCCACACAGGGCGGTGCCCCCGGACAGGGAGCGAGGATCATCCTGAGAGGGGTGAATTCACTGGACCCGGATGCGGAAAACCAGCCTTTGTTTGTCATTGACGGGATTCCCATCAGCAATGATTCTTACACCGTAGGAGGCGGAGGAAGCAGGGGAATGACAAACAGGGCCGCGGATATCAATATGGAAGATGTGGAAAATATCTCCGTCCTGAAAGGGGGTGCCGCTACTGCACTATACGGTGTAAGGGGTGCCAACGGGGTAGTTGTTATCACGACCCGGAAAGGAAAAGCAGGGCAGACGGAATTCAATATTTCCGCTTCCACCTCTTTTGATGAAGTCAATAAATTTCCGAAAACCCAGAAAACATATACCCAGGGATGGAAAGGGGAGTATGACCCTAACAGTTTCTGGCCTACCTGGGGAGCGAGTGTCGAAGAAGCCAGGAGCATTGACCCGTCCCACCCGGATCTGTTTAACAATTACAAAAATGCGTATAAAAACGGGTATTCCACCAATATTCACTTCAGTGCTTCCGGCGGTTCGGAAAAATCGACCTTTTACGCGGCACTTTCCAAATTTGACCAGGAAGGGGTGATCCCTTTTTCCGATTACGGAAAGATATCGGCCAAACTCTCCGGCAATCTGCAGCTTTCAGATAAGATAAAAATAACCGGTTCGGCCAATTTTATCAATTCCGGAGGTGCACGGGTCGATGTTGACAGGTTTAATACGAGATTGATCTATTGGGCTCCGCGGGTCGATGTAAACGATTATGAGTTTGAAAACGGAACGATGAAGGGGTACCGGAACGAAGGAAGAGTAGGAAATAACCCCATTTACGGTAATAAAACCAACAGGTTTGTGGACGATGTGAACCGTTTGATCGGTAACCTGGGCTTTAACTATACGCCGATAGAAGGATTGGATATAAGTTACAGGTTCGGGATAGACTATTATAACGATAGCCGTACGGCTACGGCGCCTGCCCCGAGAGACGATGTGGCAGATGAAAACATTTATGAAAACAATGAGCTGGGCTATATTGAAGAGACGAGGATTATCAGTGAGGACCTTACTTCCAACCTGATGGCTTCCTATATCAAAGACCTGAGTGAGGATTTTACGCTTACCGTACGGGCCGGATGGGACGTTTTTCAACGCCAGTATGATCGCGTAAATACCAGGGGTGAGGAATTGGATGTGTGGAACTTTTTTCACCTGAGTAATGCTTCAAATATTACGACTTCACAATATATTTCAAAATACAGGCTCATAGGTATTTATGGAGAAGTAGGACTTTCTTATAAGGATTTTCTCTACCTTACTTTTACCGACCGGAACGACTGGGCCTCTACATTGCCTGAGGGAAACAGGTCGTTTAATTATCCTTCCGTAAGTACGAGTTATATCTTTACCGAGAATCTGAACGCACCGCATTGGTTGAACTACGGTAAAATAAGAGCTTCCTGGGCGCAGATAGGTAAGGACCCCCAGACAGCCTACCTTACTTCGGATGTATATGAGTCCGACGATGATGATTTCCCCATTGATGAAGTAACAGGGTGGACACGCCCGGAAAACAAGGCAGACCCGGGTTTGCGATCGGAAATAACCACCGAAATAGAATTTGGTACCGAACTTCGGTTTTTGGATAACAGGTTAAGCCTGGATGTGTCCTGGTATAAATCGAATGCCAAAGACCAGATTATAGGTATTCCGTTGTCATATACTACGGGGTATAAAGGGTATACGACCAATGCCGGAGAAATTGAAAATACGGGCTGGGAGATCATGCTGAACGCCACCCCGGTGCAAAGCACGGACTTTTCATGGAATGTCGGGGTGAATTTCTCCAGTAACAGCAATAAGATCGTAGCCCTGAAAGAAGGTATAGAAAGCGTTTTTCTGGACAGTGAATTCGGTTATGCAGGGAGTTCGGCTTCACAGGTACTCTATGCCGGATTGGCTTATGGTAACATTCTCGGTACCAGTTATGCCAGATATTATCGAGATCCGGAAGGTCAGGAAATCATAATAACAAGAGATAAAGACCTTCCTATACTCATAGGAGAAGATGGTTTCCCCGTCATAGATAGGGAGCAGAAAGTCCTGGGCAATTCTACACCGGACTGGATGATGAACATCAGGAACCAGGTGAATTACAGGAATTTTTCCCTGGCATTTAATTTTGATTTCAGGCAGGGATTCGAAAAGTTCAATAACATGGGGAATTTCCTCTCTGCTTTCGGGATAGCGGATTATACGGCAAACAGGGACCAGATGATAGTTTTTGAGGGGGTGACTGCCGACGGTTCGCCGAATACCAAGGAAGTATATCTCGGACAGGGAGTAGGTCCCGACGGAGAAGATTACGGGGACGGATTTTACAGGAATGTTCACAGGGCAGTTACAGAGAACTTTGTGGAAGATGCCTCCTGGGTGAGGTTGAAAAACGTTACGCTGACCTACAGATTTCCGGAAACACTTCTTGAGAAACTGAGCATTACGAGAGCAAGTATATCGTTTTCAGGAACCAATCTCTGGCTAAGTACCGATTATAGCGGGTTTGACCCCGAAACTTCTGCAAGGATAGGGAATGCCGACGGTTTTTCCGGTCTGGGTGCCTTTCCGGGACTCAGATCTTATGCCGCTACGTTACGTTTAACCTTTTAATGAGAAAACCATGAAATTGAAATTTATATATATAGTATTATCTGCATTGTCTTTATCGGTCATTGCCTGTGACGACTATCTGGATATTAACGAAAATCCTAACGGGGCACAAGTCCCTCCGCTGAAAGGATTACTGGCTTATACGACCTACCAGACCGCTGTGAATACATACAGGCTGGGGAATACTACTTCATACTATACCCAATATCTGGCATCGCCGAATGAAGCCAGTGCTACCGATATACAGGAAAGGATAAATACCGACAATGCCTGGGAAAACATTTATGAAGTGATGTCCGATACATACGATATAGAAACACTTGCTGCCGAATCCAACTCGCCTCATTACATCGGAGTGTCCAAGGTGCTAATGGCAGCAAATCTCGGAATGAGTGTCGATGTATGGGGAGACGTACCCTATACGGAAGCTTTTACTTTTGAAACACTGACCCCTGCCTATGACGATGATGAAGTGCTGTATTCCACGATACTTACTTTGCTCGATGAAGCCATAACCGAATTCGGAAAAACCAATGAAGGAGCAGAACTCGATACGGATAGTGACTTTATTCACGGGGGAGACATAGCGGCCTGGGCAAAGACGGCCTATGCCTTAAAAGCGCGGTACCTCAATCATCTTTCGGGGACGGATGGTTATGATCCTTCGGCCGTATTGGATGCCCTGGACAATGCTTATGAAAGTAATGCCGATGATGCACAGGTCACACAGTTTCAGACCAGGAATCCCTGGGCACAGGTTGCCCTGAATAATGAAAACCTTGTTTTGGGAGGATGGCTTTCCGAGCAGCTTATAGATGCCATGAACGGTACTACTTTTGGTGTTTTTGACCCCCGGCTGCCGTTAATTACAGAATCGTTTTCCGAGGATAACGTAGACATATACAGGGGTACTGTGAACGGAGCAGGCAGAATAGGCGACGGAACTGTGCAGGCGGAATGTTACCTGACCACCACGGGCTTTTATTCCTCAACCGAATCTCCATTAATAGTGATATCTTATTCCGAGTTAAAGTTCATAGAAGCCGAGGCAAGCCTTCGTGAAGGTAATGCCGCAGAAGCTTATGATGCCTATCTGGAAGGTATCCGGGCGAACATGAGTAAACTGGGAGTTGCTTCTGATGATATAACAGCCTATACTGAAGATGAAACCGTGGCCGTGGGTACGGCAATAACCCTGGACGATATTTTCAGGGAAAAATATGTTGCCATGTTCCTGCATCCCGAGTCATGGGTCGATGCCCGGAGGTTTGATTACGGCTACAAGGATTTCACCCTTCCGGAAAATCACAATTCGCTGCTGGACGGCCGGTTCATCCGGGGATTCGATTATCCCGATACGGAATATTTGAGAAACCGGAACAATGTTCCCGAAGTGGATCTGCTGACCGGGATATGGTGGGATAATAATTAATAATTCCGGAGCGTGTCACACAAATCCGCAATGTCGTCCCCGGTATGGTAAGCAGATATTACAATGCGCTGTACCGGGGGAGACTGCGCATCCGGATACGGAAATGACGTGGTAATAAATCCCTTATCCAGCAGGTAGCGGGTAAGGGATTCATCGTTATAGCCGTATGCAGGGTGCCCCTTTATACGGTTAAAAACATTAATATATGATATGCCCTTGTCAAAAGCAGAGAGGTTGTTGCTCAACCTGTCCCTTTGCCTGTCATAGAGGTGCAGGGCTTGTTCGAAAGTAGCGAGCATGGCCGGCGACGCAGGACTTGCGCCGGCAAAAATATCGTGCTTCCATAACCGGCGGATCATTGCATCTGAGGCGAAAACAGCACCCGCCTGTATGCCAAATCCCTTGCTCATGGAACCGCACACAAGCAATTCTCTGAACGGAATTCCCCGCAGTTTTTTGTGTATGCCTGCTCCTTCAGCTCCCATAATGCCCAGGCCATGAGAATCGTCGGCGATAAATACGGTCCTGTCTGCGGGAAGCTCTTCATACCAGTTGTGTTCATAGAGGTTTTGTTCCGGGGTAACGGAGTCACACAACACTACCGGGGTTTTGTCCGGGTGCCGGGCTGCAAAGTTACGGACATCCTCCACGAGTTTGTCGTATGAAGCATATTGTTTTCCCCGGGGATGTGTCAATGCCGGGTGTGTGTTCGGGGCGTGAAAAAAGGTACAGGATGCTTCTGGAAAGGATCGCAATACAAGCTGACCGGCCAGGAAGCCGGAAGATACGGACAGGGCGGCCTCGCTTCCTACAAGATCGGCCATGGCCGTTTCTGCCTTTTCGTAGATGGTGAGGCGTACGTTGGCTTTTCTCGAAGCTGCATACCCCGTGCCGTATTGCTGTATGTTGTTTATGAGGATGTTTCTGAATTCGGGTAATGTTGCCAGCCCCAGGTAGGCCGTGCCCCCGAAATAGCGATAGGTTTTGCCGTTACTGCTTACGGTACGGCTGGGAAAATAATCGGTATGATATATCATGCTGTAAGCGCTACTCCCGACCCGGGCTGTTTCGGGAAGATTACTTTTCCGTTATCTTCGATCGTAACCCCGGTAGCGATATCGTTTTTCAAAAGCATGGCCCCGTCCATATCCACATAATCAAGTTGAGGCAGTAGCTGGGCGATCGCGGAAATTCCCACGGTAGATTCTGTCATACAGCCTACCATGACTTTCAGTCCCATTGATTTTGCTTTTTCGATCATCCTCAGGGCAGGAGTGAGGCCACCGCATTTGGTGAGTTTTATGTTGATGCCGTGAAAGTGGTTGTTGCATTTTTCCACATCGCTTTCCACAATACAGCTTTCGTCTGCAATAACGGGGAGGGCACTTTTGGCCATCACCTTTTTCATGCCATCCCAGTTATCGGCTTTCAGGGGTTGTTCTATAAACTCTACGCCCAGTTCTTTTAGCCGGTACGAATTCTCAATGGTCTCTTCCGGGGTCCAGGCACAGTTGGCATCGACCCGGAAAGTAGCATCCGTATGTTCCCGGAGGGCTTTTACAATAGCCACATCGTGATTTGTTCCGAGTTTTATTTTGTACAACGGCCAGGGCTTTTCTTCCATTTTTTCCACCATCTTTTCAATGGTGGCAATCCCGATGGTGTAGTTGGTCATAGGATATTTTTCCGCAGTATAGCCCCATATACGGTAAAGCGGTTGCCCCAGGAGTTTGCCGTAAAGGTCGTGAGCCGCCAGGTCCAGGGCACAGATGGAAAAATTGGTAAGTCCCTGCTTTGTAAGGAATTTGTGAAAAGCCTCCGGACCGGTAAATTCCAGTTCTGCAATGCGGTTTTCTATGGTGCCTATCTCTTCCGTCATGGAAGCCGTGGAAATGTTGTAATAGGGGTTGGATGTAGCCTCTCCGTATCCCGTTTTACCGTTGAGGGAAAGACAGGCAATAAGCGTATCCTGGAAATCATGGGATTCCCTGGAAATGCTGAAGGTATGTTTCAGTTCCAACCGGTATTTCTTGAGTTGTATTTCCATAATGTGAAAAGGCGCGGGCCAATAAGTACGAAGTTAAAAATTACGGTTTACTTTCTTCTACTTCGTATGCTTCGTTTTTATTCGGAACATAGCCAAACAGCTTTTTTTCCTTGATGAGATCGGCCACACCTTCGGGAAGCATGTCTTCCCATCCCTCCTGGTTGCCGGCGATCATTTGCAGTACTTCCCTGGAATAGATGTCCAGCGTATTGCGGTCGAAATCGGTAATGTCCACTACCTTTCCGTTGAATTTAAAGAACTTGTACAGTTCCTTCATTCTCGGGTGTACCTTGAGGTTGTCGCTGGTCATGATCTCTCCGCTCTCCTGGTCTTTCATGGGATAGAGGTATACCCGCAAATCCTTGAAAAAGAGTTTGCCGAAGGCTTCGAGTATACCGCCGCTGAGGTGACGATAATATTTTTCATCAAAGACATCCACCAGATTGCTGACCCCCATGGAAAGTCCCATCCTGCACTTGGTATACCGCGAGAAATATTCTACCAGTTTATAGTATTCCTGGAAGTTGGATATCATTACGGTCTGCCCCAGGGAACAGAGGAGTTCCGCCCTGTCCATAAAATCCTGTTCGTCTATTTTTCCTTCTGCCCTAAGGTTAGACAGTGTAATTTCGAAGATGACTTCCGTCTTTTTGGGATCGACCTTTTTTTCTTTCTTGAACATTTCATAGGCCCGCTTGTACATGGTCATGTTCACCTTGGTCACCGGACGGAAACTTCCGCGGAGCCCCAGGATGTTCTTTTTGTAAAGCAGCGCGGCAGGCAGGATATTATTGCCGTCCGGACCGAACATCACGGCCTCTGTCATCCCGTTTTTTACCAGTTGCAGGCTCATTAACCTGTTGTCGACCTGGAGGAACCTGGGCCCCGAAAAATTGATCATGTCTATTTCCAGGGTGTCCTGGTCGATGTTGTCGTAAAGGTATTTCAGCAGTTTTCTGGGCTTGTCGTGCTTATAGAAAGCGCCGTAAATGAGGTTAACGCCCAATACGCCCAGGGTTTCCTGTTGCAGGCGGGCATCGGTCTGGTGAAACCTTATGTGAAGGATGATCTCGTTGTAGTTTTCTTTGGGATCTGCCTGGAAACGGATGCCTACCCAGCCGTGGCCTTTATATTTTTTTGTGAAATCAATGGTAGCTACCGTATTGGCATAGGTAAAAAAGAGTTTATTGGGGTGTTTTTTCCGGGAGATACGCTCTTCCACCAATCGGGTTTCGTGGTCCAGCATTTTCTTTAAACGCGACTGGGTAACATAACGGCCGTCTTCTTCGAGACCGTAAATGGCATCGCTGAAATCCTTATCATAAGCGCTCATGGCTTTTGCTATGGTGCCGGAAGCACCTCCCGCCCGGAAGAAATTCCGTACGGTTTCCTGGCCTGCCCCGATCTCTGCGAATGTCCCGTAAATGTCTTCGTTCAGATTGATTCTCAGTGTCTTCGATTTGGTGGAAGGAATGTTTTCGATCTGTTTGTCGCCCTTTAAAACAATTGTCATGTGGTGTGCGTTTTATTTAGAACAAAGTTAAAAATAATCGTTAATTTTCCGGGTAAATAAATTATAAATTTCCGGCGTTTAAATTACGGGATCTGTACATAAAACCGGGCCTCGGGCAAGATAAACACGATGTGTACGGAAAGATCGGGGCTATCAGGGGGCTTGTGTTTGTCTGCTGCCGGACAGAATTAGCGTGTTCGTGGCAAAAAAAGGATAGCCCGGAAACCGAATCCTCTTCCCGCAGGGTTTTTTATGTAACTTAGCAATTTGTTACACTCACGGACAACATTTCAGAACATAAACCAAAAATTTCCGGTTTGAGAATTACATTTTTAGGCACAGGTACTTCACAGGGAATTCCTATCATAGGAAGTGACCACCCGGTATGCCTCAGTGACGATCCCAGGGACAAGCGCCTCCGGGTTTCGGTACTGGTGGAATGGGAGGATTATTGTTATGTAGTGGATTGCGGCCCTGATTTCCGGCAGCAGATGCTTCGTGCCGGGGTTTCGCGTATAGACGGTATTCTGTTTACACATGAACATGCCGACCACACCATGGGACTGGACGATATCCGGCCGTTCTTTTTCCGGCAGGGAGATATCCCCATTTATGCCCATCAAAGGGTGCTCGGGGAATTGCGACGGCGGTTCCCCTATATTTTTATAAACGGAAAGGACAAATATCCGGGCGCACCGGGGGTTCAGGAACACGAAGTGGTGAACGGCAGGCCCTTGAAGCTCGGCAATATGGAGGTGATCCCCGTCAATGTCATGCACAACCGCCTGCAGGTCTTCGGGTTTCGCTTTGGTGATTTTGCTTACCTGACCGATGTAAAGACTATTGCCGAAGAAGAGATCGAAAAAGTGAAAGGAGTAAAATACTTGGTTGTCAATGCACTGCGTATAAAACCGCACCCTTCACACCTCAACCTGGAAGAGGCCCTGCAAATGGTGGAAAGGATAAAGCCGGAAAAAGCCTATTTTACACATATCAGCCATTTGCTCGGGTTTCATGAAAAAGTTGAGAAGACACTGCCGGAAAACGTGCATCTGGCTTACGATAATTTACAGATTGAAATCTGACCGGATGTAAACCTTCGGGAAACCGGAATATAAAAAGCCGGGGACGAACCGCAAAAACAATTCATGAACACCTTGCCGGTACGGAACAGGGCAAGGCGAAAAACAAGATCTATGAAAAACAGGATTTTTATGTACCTCTTCGTGTTTGCCATACTCCTGGCCCTGTTTCTTTATGTGAATTCAGACAAGATGCTGGCATCCAAAGAGAACGAGATAGAAGAACTGCAAAAGGAGGTGGAAATGTTGCAGGGAGAATCGGAAATGCTCCGCGATTCTTCACAGACGCTGCTCCTGGATAAGCTGGACCTGCAATACTTTTCACTGGAAAACAACGAGGAGGCCCTGTCGTACCTGGATGAGTTTTCGCTGGACAATCCTTCGCAATATATAGCTGATAAACTCCTGGAGACAAATGAAACCAGGGGAGACAATCCACTGGTGCCCTATGAAGGGATGAACGGCCCCATGAAGATCAACAAGATCAAGGTGCTAAATCACCGCTGGATCATCGCCGACTTTTCAGATGGAAAACACTGGGGAGAACTATTCATCCGCTATGAATTGAAAAAAGACCTCGGCATAGACTTCACTTTGGTAGACCATTTGCTTTATGCGAAAGAATAAGTTATCGTTATTCAGTTAATGAACCGATGCGGTTATTTTACCAGTAAACAGGCCCTTTACCCAGGTATTTTTCTGCAATGGGGAGGTAATAGTCCTTGATGTCCTCCAGTTTGTATACCTTGTTTGATTTGGTGTAGAGATCATACCGGTTGAAATCATTTACCCATTCCTTGTATTGTGCATCCTGATCGCTGAGCAGCTCGGAATAACTTCCTCCGGTATGCCAGGGATAGAAGGAATGATACCGGATCATGACCATTCCGGCTTTGGGTATATTGTTGTCTTTATGGTGGCTGAGCACCTGGTAAAGATACTCGTCGTGACCCCAGGCCAGAGTGAGGTTGTCAAGGCCGCAGGCCGGCTCATAAATGCCCAGCGGGGTGTTGTAACGGGGATTCTGCATATCACTGTTCAGGGCATTAAATTCCGGGTACACACAAGTGTCGGGAAGGGCACAACCCACAACAAAAATATCGCCTACCAGTCCCCATTGTTCGGCCTGACTGGTACCGTCTTCGTCACATCCCCGGAGATACATGATCTTGCCCAGGTCGTGAATGAGTCCTACCAGTTGCATCCAGTCCGGACGGTTGTCGGCACGTATGGCTTCTGCCGATTGTATCAGGTGCTGCACATTGGGAAGGTCCAGGTCCGGGTCGCTTACATCGATGAGGGCATCCAGTTTTTCCATGGCATCCCAAAGGTTCATGGGCTTGTTGTAAGTGAGGTATTTTTTCTTCATCCGTTGCACATAGGCAAGCGTCTGGCGCTGTCGCATTTTTTTATAATGTTGCCGCACTGCCGCATCTACATCCAGTTTGTCGTAATTCCGGAATTCTTTTTTTGCAGTTTCCATGGTCTTCGGCTTGTGGTTTTGTGATTATATTTTGTGTTTTCTCTGCGCTGTTTTACGAATCACTTATACATTTCCCAGCAGGATGTATATGGATACGGTGACGATGATCAGTACGATACCCAGGGGAGCGGCATATCTCCAGGGCGTTACGTTGAGGATGCCGCTGTCTTTGATAACAAAATCATCCGTTCTGGGGTACCATAAAGATACAAAATGCATTATTAAAATATTCAATAAAAATTCCAGTCCCCAGATATGTACAAAATGGAGGTCTATACGAAATACAAAATAGGTGAGCACGTAGAAGATCAATCCGAACAGCAGGCCGGCCTTAGCCCCGGTAGCCGATACCCTGGGGAAGAGGAACCCGGCAATAATAACACTGGCTATGGGGATGAAGAAAATACCGTTGAGTTGTTGCAGCAACTGGTAAAGCCCCTGGGGGGCACTGGCCACGAAAGGGGCAATGCCTATGGCAAAAACGGCCAGTACGGCCGACACCCACTTTCCCATGCGTACCAGTTTTAATTCGCCTGTATTCCGGTTGATGTATCTTTTGTAGAGATCCAGGCTAAAGACGGTAGCGGCACTGTTCAGGGCACTGTTAAAAGTGCTGAGTATGGCTCCCATCATCACGGCAACAAAGAACCCGGTAAGCCAGAACGGCAAAACTTTTTTGACCAGCATGGGGTATACACTATCCGGGTCATCATACAGGGATGTTCCGAAATAGTAGAAACCGATAAGTCCCGGTAGTACGATAACCAGCGGGATCAGGATTTTAAGGACCCCGGTATAAAGCAGTCCCTTTTGCGCCTCTTTGAGACTGACGGCTCCGAGGGCCCGCTGGATAATGGACTGGTGCATGGCCCAGAAATAAAGCTGGTTGACCATAAGCCCGGTAAAAAGTACTTCAAAAGGAAGTATGGCCGACCGTGCCCCGGGGCCTATGCCGGGCTCCCGGCTGACGACATTGAATTTGGAAGGAGCGTTCTCAAAGACTTCCGTCAGCCCGGTCAGGATATTTCCCTTACCGATGCTCCAGAGTGCCAGTACCGGAACGAGCAATCCGGCGATGAGCAGCCCGAAGCCGTTGATGGTATCGGTATAAGCCACCATTTTAAGTCCGCCGAATATGGCATATACGGCACCAATGCCTCCTACGATCAGGATAGTGATCCATATGCCCTGCGACCTGTTTACATCGAGCAGTTCGGAAATACGGAATATGGCCTCAATGTTCAGTGCCCCGGTATAGAGTACAATAGGGAGAAGTGTAACGGTAAACGATATGATGAGCAGTGCGGCCACAATGGTCCGGGTAATGCCGTCAAACCGTTTTTCGAGGAATTCGGGGATGGTGGTCAGTCCCATTTTCAGATATCTCGGAGCAAAATACAGTGCGGCAATGACCAGGGCCAGGGCGGAAGTAACCTCCCATGCAATGATTATGGCCCCGTTTTTATAGGACGAACCGTTCATCCCTACCAGGTGTTCCGTAGAAATATTGGTGAGCAGCAACGAGCCCGCAATTACGATACCGGTAAGCGAACGCCCGCCGAGAAAATAACCGTCTTGTGTTTTCAGGTTGTCACGTCGCAGTTTCCACGTTGCGAAAAATGCCACGAAAGCGGTAAAAAATAAAAAGCTAAGGAAGGTCAGCATGGTTTAAGGATAAAATTGAAAAAAGGTGAATTTACAAAAAAAATAAAAATAAGGTAATCGATTGTTATCGGTAGTTATTATACGGGCGGATTGCCGGAAACGGTACGCGGGAAGGATGGATAAGATGCCCGGAGTTTTTTGGATGAGGGAAGGGTCCGGTAAAAGAATCTTATTCTCCGTTTCCGTCACCTCGAATTCGCGAGATTTCACTTTGCAATGCTGGTGAAGTATTTGAGCTTGTTTTTCTTCCAGAGCTCCATTTCCTCTTCGTTCAGGGGTGTTTTGGAAAGGACCTCATACGCCTTGGGTACGTTGCCATTTTCGTCGGGTCTTAATTTTCCCTTTTTTATACCGGGAAGCATCCGGAGCCTGATCCGGACAATATCATGGGGGAGGATTTCTTCGGGAAACAACTCCGAATACGATGCCAGGTGGAATGCCTTGGCAATTTTGTTCAGTATCCTAATGCTGTATTTGGCCCTTTGTTTCAGGTTTTCTACCTTACTGATGTATCCTTCAGAAAGTTCCAGCTTCTGGGATAATTTTACCTGGGACATATAAGGGGCGGACCTTGCCCTCAATTCCCTGACCCTTTCTATAAGATGAAAATCCAGTTCGGAAATAATAATCTCTATAACTTGTCCCTTTTCGTTCATGGCTTTTTATAAACGGGAAAGGACGAGTTTTCTGGAAAGAAATTCACATGTGCATGGGGATGTAAACGGGTTTGATGTTATTTGTTCTGCAGTATGCAGATCCGTTTCACCCGTTAAAACTATCCGTGACGTGGTTCCTCCGGAAATCGCTATTGATTTCACTGTAAAGGCATTTTAGGGATACAGGGATAAAAAAAGAAAGGTCTTATTTCCATTGCAGGAAACATGACCTCTCCTTTTTTAAGTCAATCCGTAGCTTAATTCGACTTGCCGAATGCCGCTGATTCCGGTATGGCCCCTATTTGTTGCAATACTCCCAGGCGGTCGGGGTAAACATGGTTTTTGACGACTTTTCCGTTTTTTAGCTCGTAAACGGCTGTGGCCCGGTTGACCACCCTTTTTCCGCTTGCCGGAACTCCGAAAAAGGTATTTTTGTGTGTCCCTTCCGATTTCCACCGGGCAGTGACCATATTGCCTTCCGCTATCAGCCCCTCCAGGGAAAACCGTATGTCCGGAAAACCTTTCAGCACTTCCCTGACGGTTACCGCATATCCTTCCGGGCCGTGTACTATCCTGCCCTTGTAATCTGTAACATAGTCTTCGGAGATGATCTGGTCCAGCAGGGCTAAATTTCCCGTGTTAAGGCATTCCGTATACAGTTTACGGATGACTTCCTTGTTCTTTTCGGTTTGCGCAGTGTTCATTTTGTTTTGATTTTCAAGGGTGTTCGTTCGAAGATTTTCGCTTTGCTGTGCTGTGAGAACTACGGTATTCAGTAATACCGGAACACAGACAAGCAGTTTGCCGATGTTTTTCATGATGCTGATGTTTTTCAGACAAAGGTAATTGCGAAGACGGGGCGATAATTGTAAAAAATCATTGATCTACCAGTAACGCCCGGAGCGGAAGAAAGCCCCCGGAGTGGTTCCGGTAAACTGCCGGAAATCCTTTATAAAATGGGACTGGTCAAAATAACCCGCCGTATGAGCAATGGCCGTGAGATTATTTTCCGGACGTCGGGTTATCACATTACGCATTCTTACGATCGCGGAAAATTGTTTTGGTGAAGTTCCGGTGGTCCGGCGGAATCGTTTTTCAAAAGGGTCGCGGCTTATGGGCAGGTTTTTAAGCAATTCCCCGACAGAAAGTGTTCCCTGGCCGTATTCGATCTCTTTTATGGCCCTTGCGATGAGAAGATCGGGTTGGGCAGGACGGAGCAGAGCACATAAAAAACGTTCTACGATAGCTACTCTTTGCGGGTGGTCCGTAGCTGCTCCGAGCAGGTCTTCTATGGCATTCAGTTCCGGCCGGGGAATAAAATGGTCGAGGGAAATGGTTTGTGCAAACAATTCATGGACGGGAAACGGCAGGAAAGCCGCGGCGCCGTTTTCGTGAAATTTAACCAGAAAGGTAGCTGCTTGGGTCGTATAGCGTACTTGTCGCGGTGTTCTGCGAAGACCGCTGATCACGGAGAAGGGAAGGCTGTCCGTAGCGTTCTCCCGGGTGTGGTAAACCTTTCCCCTGATCCGGAACGCCATTACGACCGAGGTATCCGGAAGCAATGTGTTTTTCATGCCGTCTTCACTCTCTATGATGAGATAAGCCCTGACGAACGGACGCAGGAGTTTTCCGGGATGGTAAGTTTGCAGTTGCATAGCCTTGGTTATAACGGCAAATCCTTTATAAAGGTAAGTAATTTGTCGTATTTCTGTTCAATGACCGAAAACAGAAATCCGGCCCTCAAAACAAATATTAATAAATAACACAACCTTCCTGGTTGCCGTGCCGGTTACTGACGCACTTCCTCATTCCTCTTCTGCCAGCCGTTCGGTCAGCCAACGGTGAAAGGACCGGAAGTTCTGTGGTGCCACGCCGTGTCCTACGGGAAATTCCTCGTAGCTGTGGTCAATACCGAGTTTTTTGAGGAAGGGAGGGGCCTGTCGTGCCCATGCCACGGGGATGACCTGGTCTGCGCTGCCATGGGAACAATAGAAATGAAGGTGAGAATGATCCTCCCGGTCATAGTGTTCCGTAAGGATATTTTCGTTGATATAACCGCTCAGGGCGATGACATTTTTAATTTTTCCGGGATAAGAAAGGGCAAGGGCATAACTCAGAATGGTACCCTGGCTAAACCCGAGCAGGGTAATATTGCCGGCATCGAGATCATAAGCGGCTATGGCTTCGTCAATAAAGGTCGCTATTTTTTCCCGGGAGGCCACCGCCTGTTCGTCATCAGACCATTTTCCGTCCGTAGTATCGAAATGGATCGCATACCAGGCATAACCGTAAGGCGGCAGGGAATACGGGGCCTGTACGGAAATAACACACAATTCTTCGGGGAGTTCCGAAGCAAAAGAAAAAAGATCCTCTTCATTGCTCCCGTAGCCGTGAAGCATAAACAGGGCCGGTGTTTTCTTTCCGGTTGTTTGGGATGGACGAATAATGTGGTGTAGTGAAAGTTCCTTTGTTTGCATGATGTATTTTTTATTCCTGTGGATGGATCAGTATCGCGTGCTGTTAATATCTAATATCTCCGGACTATGAAATAAAGCCGAACCATTGCTGGAAATAGTTGCCCAGTAAGGGGACTGCCTGTTTTTTCCCGGAGAGGGCTCCTGTAAAACCGTAAAGTAACAATATAATGAAGAAAACATAAAGCCCGATAGTAGCATAAAAGCTGTTGGCATAGCCGATGATAAATCCCAGGGCAAAAAAGGAAAGCCAGAGGCCGAAGGCCTGCCTGATGTGAAACCGGGCAAAATCATTCCCGGGTTCCGCATTCATAGATATGGCGATCAGGGTGCCTATAATGGTGATATAGCTGACCACAGCGGCAGTTTTTCCTTGTTTTATGACGTTGTTCATATTCTTTTCTTCTTTCTCGTTGAGACGCACGGCCGTGCGTCTTTAGCGAGGTATTACGGATTTTCCGTTTGAAATGATCCCGTATACCCGCCCCTTTAATTTCTGGCCTATAAAAACGCTGTTTTTGGAAGAAGACAGGATATTGGCCTCTCCGAAGGTGTATTCTTCTTCCGGGTCGAAAAGGGAAAGGTCGGCTTTTTGGCCTACCCGTATATCGTTTTCCGCGATCCCGAAGCGCGATCGCCCCTTGCAAAGGAGGGAAACTGCACTTTCGGTATCCATGATCGTGCGGAGCGCCCCGAAAGCACTTTCCAGGCCGGTGCTGCCGTACATGGCACGGTCAAATTCCACATTCTTGTGTTCTATGTCTATAGGGTCGTGGTCTGAGGTCACAAAATCTATAATGTCTTCCCGTAGACCCTGTATCAAGGCTTTTGTATCTTCTTTACTGCGTAACGGAGGCAGCAGTTTGTAATTGGTGTTGAACTGCTGTAAGACTTCATCCGTGAAAAGCAGGTGGGGGATAGATACGCTGCAAGTTATGTCAAGGCCTTTTTCTTTGGCCTCACGGATAAGCTGTACGGATTTTGCCGTTGAAATGGTGGGGATATGCAGTTTTCCCCCTGTATATTCGAGAATAAAGAGGTCTCTGGCTATGTGCAGTTCTTCGGCCAGGGCGGGAATTCCCTTTAAACCGAGCCTGGTGGATGTACTCCCTTCGTTCATAACTCCTTTTCCCGCAATTTTGTTTTCCTGCGGAAAGGACAGTACCAGTCCGTCGAAATTACGGGCGTATTGCAGGGCGATCTTCAGGAGGTTGGGGTTGCTTACGGGCTTTTTGTAATCGCCGAAGGCAACGGCCCCTGCACTTTTCATGTCGAACAGTTCCGCCAGGTCTATGCTTTCGCTTTTTGCGGTCAGTGCACCCATGGGATAGAGATTGGTTGTACGGTTTTGTGCACTGGCCTTCAGGAACGCGATATCGGCATTCGTGTCTGCCACCGGAAAGGTGTTGGGGTTTACAATAACTGCTGTAAATCCGCTTGCGGCTGCGGTCTTCAGACCGTTATCTATGGTTTCCCGGTCTTCATACCCGGGTTCGCCGAAACTTACACTGCTGTCCAGCCATCCCGGGGATACGTGCAGGTTCCTGCGTTGCACGATCTCCGTTTCCTCCGGGGGAGTAATACTTTCTGCGATTTCGGAAATAGTGCCGTTTGAGATGAGAATGTCGAGCGATTTGTTGTGGTATTCGCTCTGCGGACGGATAACCTTGGCAGATTTTAAAAGAATGTTCATTTAAAATATTTTAAAAGAAGTGTTTCTATCACCAGGAATACGATGGCAAAAATAACAAACCATTTCCAAAGCTCACGGATACTGCCGGTATTTTTTATTTCCCCGAGGGCATCTCCGGCAGTGTTGTAAACGGAAGATCCGCCAGGTGAAAGGGCGGGGGAGAGCAGGTTGCTTTCCCGCCTGTCGTAATTAAAACTGATGTGCTGTAAAATGCTGTCTGTACTTTTAATACCGTATATCCCGTCCTTTACGGGGACTTCACCCGTTGTGATCTGTATTTTATCAGGAAAGGCCCTTTGCAGGGGAATATAGGTTTCCCCGTCTTTTTCCAGGGCAACAATGGCATCCCGGGTAAAGCCCTCCCGTTTTTTAATATCGATAGTGTTACTTTGCCCAATGCGATAAAAGAGGCGGGGCGTTTGCAGTGCCGATTTTCCTATGTTGTATAGCGTGGGGACAATAAGGGGAGAGTTCCTGAAATCGGATTGATCGGGGTCCAGGGAAGCGGTAAAAAAATACACGCGGTTTTTTTCGGCCAGGAAGGGGCTGCTGTCTTCAAAAGCAAGAACGGTATTTGCATCGGTAACGAGGTCGTAAGCTTTTGTTGCTTCGGGGTACCGGAAGTTGGTAAGCTGATTTTTCCGGCTTTCAAAAACATCCCGGTAAAGCGGGTGGGCAAAGTGGATATCCGTGATTTTTTTCCGGTTTCCGGAGATGGTATCCGTCAGGTTACGGGCTGTACCGTGTTGTTTCCCTGAATTTGTATTTTTGTAGGAAAAAACATCATCATAAGTTTTGCTTATAGTGCCTATTTTTAAATATTTAAATAATTGATTATGAGAAACCTTGTCTATATTACCTGAAGGTATAATTAAAATACTTTTCCCGTCGTCGTGGAAGGCTTTAAGTGCAGACAGAAGGGGACGGGGAACAGTGTTTAATCCGTTCAAGATGATCAGATCCTGGTGAGGGATCAGGCTGAAATCGAGCTGGTTGTAATCTGCGGCAATGAACCTGAATTCTTCGTCGGTAAAAATCTTTTCGAGGAAGTCGTCTTCCGTTTGGTTGATGGCAAGGACGTTGACTTTTTCTCCTGTATTGAGATTGAAATACATGGTATTATCATACCATAATCCATCGTCTTCTATCGTTATGCTCCCGTTTATATTTTTGTCCCCGGGGATGCGGAATACCGCTTCGGCCCGGTTGGAGTTATCGAAGCCTGCCGTCGTCTTTGCGATAAGGGTGTTTTTATCGTGGAGTGCCACGGGAAGCGTGAGGTTTGTACTGTCGTTCCCGGACAAAAGTACCGTGAGTTGCAGGGGAGAAGCCATACGGTCTGAAATATAAACACTGTCAACCGATATGTTCTGTATGTTTTGGGGAGACAGTTGCACCAGGTGATAACGGATAAGGGAATCGTTGTGTGGCAGCATGTCTTGCGTCCATCCCTGAAAATCGGAGATCAGGACAAGATTTTTCCGGGTGGCCGTATCCCGGCTGAACAGATGCTGCCCTTTGAGGAGTACCGATTGCGGGTCAGGGCTGTTGGGAGCGTAGTCCAGTTGCAGTAATTCCTGCTTTATTTCGGCGATGCTCGTTTCCCGAAAAGAAATATTGTTGGTGAAAAGAGACACGGTGCCGTTGCTGTTTTCGCCGGACAAGAGGTCTCCGACGGCCTGTGTGAGCAATTCGCCCCTCGCACCCCGGGCCTGCATACTGAAGGAATTGTCCAGGTAGATCACGGTTTCCTGTGGTTTACCGGAATCTTCACTCTCCCGGGTATAGGGTTGTGCAAAAGCCAGGATAAGGCCGGTGAGCAGGAATAACCTGCTGGCCAGTACGAGCCATTTTTTTACCTGTGAACTTTTGCGGGTCCTTAACTGTATTGCTTTGAGGAACTTTACGTTGGTGAAAGGGGTTTTCCGGAACTTCCTGAGCTGAAAAAGGTGTACCAGTACCGGAATAAGCAGTAAAAATAATGCCCAAAGTATCTCAGGATGTTTAAAATGCATGGTTTGGGTTTTGTTGCCCAAACTTACATAAAAAAAATTAACGATTTACGAATTGCGGATAGCAGATTCCCATGGTTGTCCGCAATTCGTAAAACCTTGTACCATCCCTGCTAATCCAGCTTTTTGGATAAATGGAACCCGATGAATAACCCCAGTCCGGCGGTAATGAGGATACACGATGAGTAGGCGATCTCTTCTTCGAGGCCGAGTTGCGAATAGATAAGGTGCCCGATAAGGAGCCCCAACCCGATCCCCATCAATAATAGGGAAAGGTTGAGGATAAGGATTTTCCATACCGGGGCGGTCTTTTGTTTTTTACTGAAAAAGATGTCCGCTTCCGCACCTTTTTCGATGAGGGCCATGCGCTCCTTGTTACGGGTGGAGTAAAACAGGTAAAAAATTCCGAAAAGCGTACCGAATATTACCAGGAGTATCAGTACAGGTTCCAATCTGATCATAATGTCCGTTTTTTGATGTGTTGAACAATTTGTTTTCCCTTATGACGACAGTCGGCCTTTTCCGGTTACAGAAAATGAAGTTTTTTTTGAATTGTTGTAACCGCCGGAGGATTTTGTCGTCTTATAAAATGATATGGCCAACCGCAACGACGATTACTACATCCGGCAGGTTACCGGGGGAAATACCGATGCTTTTGCACCTCTTGTGGAAAGGTATAAGGAGATGGTCTTCACCCTGGCCCTGAAGATGTTGAAAAACAGGGAAGAAGCGGAGGAAGTGGCCCAGGATGTCTTTGTGACGTGTTATCGCTCCCTGTCCGGATTCCGTGGAAAGTCGAAATTTTCCACCTGGTTGTACAAGATCACGTATAACCGTTGTCTGGACGTTTTAAAATCAAAAAAGCGGCATGTGGTTTCCGGTACTGTAGACGCGATCAGCGGAGTTGAAGAAAATGAACTGAACATTTTACAGCAAATTGCCGAGAACGACAGGAATACGGCCATCAGGAAAGCTATCCGGTTACTTCCGGAAGATGAGCAGGTACTGGTACACCTGTACTATTTTGAGGAACTGACTGTGAAAGAAATTGCAAAAACAGTACATTTGAGTGCGACCAATGTAAAGGTGAAATTATTCCGGAGCAGGAAGTTCCTCTACCGGATATTGGAAAACAACAGTATAATCAGGGAATGATGTCATACAACGACCCGCATAAGGAAGAACTTATTAGAAAGGCAGTAAAGGAGTCCGGCCCGGAAAAACCGTCTCCCGATTTTGTACATCACGTAATGCAACGGGTAGGAGGGGAACAGGAACAGCTTCCCTATAAACCCCTTATTTCCGGAAGCGGCTGGGGCATTATTGCAGCTGTGACCACAGGGATCGTTCTGTTGTCCCTGTTCTTTACAACGGAATGGAACTGGACTGTTGATCTCTCGTTCCTTTCTTTCCTGAAAGTATCTGTCAACACTTCCCTTTGGTTCAGCATCGGGGTGATATTGCTTTTGATCCTGGTGCAGATCCCGATCCTGAAAATATACCACAACAGGAAAATGAGCGGCGTATAGTTAATTTATGCTTCCGGTTCCGACCTGTTTTTTGGTTTTTTCCGGACAAAAAGAGCTACGATAGCAGCGGTGATTGCCCCGGCCACAAGAGCAAATACGGCCGATTGCAATATATAGGAACCCAGGGAAAAGTACTTTTCGGCAGCTTCTTTTGTCATTTTACCTGTGTCAACGGCATGGCTTTGCATGTTGGTGAAAAAGTCCGGGGAAATGAAGGTGTGGACGATATACTGTGTTATGGGGGTTAATACGGCCACTATGATAGAAATGATAAGACCGGATACAAACCCCTGTTTCCAGCTCATAAAACCGTTGTAATGATTTTTTCGCTTGTCCAGGAGGGCCACTACATAGGTGATTATTGCCAGAATACCGAAAAAATTGGTATATATGGCGTGTTTTTCAATGTTTTCGTCGTGCAGCCCCATGGATTTTTCCAACAACATCCATATCAGCCCTATGATACCAAACAGGATACCCCATTTGATTTCGATGCTTCTGCTTTTCATGTTGTTTAAGGTTTAAGTGGTTGATTGTTATAAAAATACAAAAAAAGGCCCGGTATCGCATCGTATACCGGGCCTTTTATTTTGTGGGCTCTGTTTTGAGGAAGGTTATTCTTCCCCTGTCAGTACCCATTCCCCTTTTTTGATCAGGGGTTCGGCCTGTTTGTATTTCATGGTCTGGCTTTCACCGCTCATTACGTTTTTTATGGTCACCCGGTCGTTCCGGCCTATTTTGGGCTTGTCCCTGACAATGGTTTCGGTGACCTGGGGCCTTTGGGATTGTGCCTGTCCGGCCTGCCTGTTCCTGGCGGCCATTTCATCGCTGTTCAGCACTTCTTCTTTGGAAGTCTCGTAGTTTTCCCTTTTCCTGGTTTCCCTGGCTTCCTGTATGCTGGAGGTGTCCTGTGTGGGGAGTTCTCCCTTGAACAGGAAGGTGATAACCTCCTTGTTTACGCTGTCCATCATGCCTTTAAAGAGTTCAAAGGCTTCGAATTTGTATATCAGCAGCGGATCTTTTTGTTCGTGTACGGCAAGCTGTACCGATTGCTTCAACTCGTCCATTTTGCGGAGGTGAGTTTTCCAGGCATCGTCTATAATGGCCAGGGTGATGTTCTTTTCGAAATCGGCAATAAGCTTTTTACCGTTACTTTCGTAGGCATCTTTGAGGTTGGTAACTACGTTCAGTGTTTTGGTACCATCGGTAAAAGGCACTACAATACGTTCGAACTTGTCGCTCTGGTTTTCATATACATTCTTGATCACCGGGAAAGCGGTCGCTGCATTGCGTTCTATTTTCTCGCTGTAATGCTGATAGGCAGCTTTGTATATTTTTCCGGCAATTTCCTGGAAGGACATCTTGTTGAATTCCTCTTCGGAAACCGGAGAGACCAGTGAAAAGAATTTAATGAGTTCGTATTCAAAATTCTTGTAATCGCTGGCTGCCTTATTGGTTTCGGAGATGGCTTCTGAAATATCGAAGATCATATTGGCGATATCCACTTTGAGCCGCTGGCCCTGCAGGGCGTGTCTCCGTCTTTTGTACACGACCTCCCGTTGTGCATTCATCACATCGTCATATTCCAGGAGACGTTTACGAATGCCAAAGTTGTTTTCTTCCACTTTTTTCTGGGCGCGTTCAATGGACTTGGTCATCATGGAATGCTGGATGACCTCACCTTCCTTGAGGCCCATTCTGTCCATCATCTTGGCTACGCGTTCCGATCCGAAGAGGCGCATCAGGTTATCTTCGAGTGAAACATAGAACTGGGTACTTCCGGGATCTCCCTGACGTCCGGAACGCCCCCTGAGCTGTCTGTCCACTCTTCTGGAGTCGTGGCGTTCTGTACCTATAATGGCCAGTCCTCCCGCTTTTTTCACTTCTTCGGTCAGTTTAATGTCCGTACCACGGCCTGCCATGTTGGTGGCTATGGTCACTACTCCGGATTTACCGGCTTCGGCTACAATGTCTGCTTCCTTTTTGTGCATTTTGGCGTTGAGAACATTGTGGGGGACCTTCCGGAGTGTCAGCATCTTGCTGAGCAATTCGGAGATCTCTACTGAAGTGGTACCGATAAGCACCGGCCTTCCTGCCCCGGAAAGCTGGGTGACTTCTTCGATCACTGCGTTGTATTTTTCCCGTTTGGTCTTGTAAATGAGGTCCTGCCTGTCGTGGCGGGCAATGGGTTTGTTGGTCGGGATTTCTACTACGTCGAGTTTATATATTTCCCAGAATTCACCGGCTTCGGTAACCGCAGTACCGGTCATCCCGGAAAGTTTGCGGTACATCCTGAAATAATTCTGTAGTGTGACCGTGGCAAAAGTCTGGGTGGCGTCTTCAATCTTTACATTTTCCTTGGCTTCGATGGCCTGGTGGAGTCCGTCAGAGTAACGTCGCCCTTCCATAATACGTCCGGTCTGCTCATCTACGATCATCACCTTGTTGTCCATAACCACGTATTCCGTATCTTTCTCAAACAGGGTGTACGCTTTGAGCAGCTGGTTCATGGTGTGGATACGTTCACTTTTCACCCCGAATTCCTTGAAAAGCTGTTCTTTGAGTTCGGCTTCTTCTTCTACGGGGAGGTCCTGTTTTTCGATCTTTGCGATTTCGGTACCTATGTCAGGCATAATAAAGAAGTCCGGGTCCGTATCCCCGGAAAGGTATTCTACCCCTCCGTCCGTAAGGTCTATCTGGTTGTTCTTTTCGTCAATAACAAAGAGCAGTTCGGCATCGACCTTGGGCATTTCCCTGTTGTTGTCCTGCATGTAGTGGTTCTCGGTCTTTTGCAGGATTTGTTTTACGCCCTCTTCACTGAGGAACTTGATAAGCGCTTTGTTTTTCGGGAGTCCCCGGTGCACTCGGAGCAGGAGAAAACCTCCGTCTTTGGTGTTTCCTTCGGCAATGAGTTTTTTGGCTTCGGCGAGTACACCTGTCAGGTACTGGCGTTGTTTCTGTACAATATCGGCAACTGCGGGTTTCAGCTCGTTAAATTCGTGCCTGTCGCCCTGGGGTACGGGCCCGGAAATAATAAGCGGGGTACGGGCATCATCGATAAGTACGGAATCGACCTCATCGACTATGGCGTAATTGTGAGGGCGCTGCACGAGGTCGTTCGGCGTATGGGCCATATTGTCCCGGAGGTAGTCAAAGCCGAATTCGTTGTTGGTACCGTAGGTGATATCTGCATTGTATGCTTTTCTTCGCCCGTCGGAATTGGGCTGGTGCTTGTCTATACAATCTACGGAAAGACCGTGGAACTCGAACAGGGGGGCCATCCAGGCGCTGTCCCTTTTGGCCAGGTAATCGTTTACGGTAACCAAATGTACTCCTCTGCCGGTAAGGGCATTGAGGTACATGGGGAGTGTAGCAACAAGGGTTTTACCTTCCCCGGTCTGCATTTCTGCAATTTTCCCCTGGTGGAGGGCTACACCACCTACGAGCTGTACATCGTAGTGTACCATGTCCCAGGTCACTTCCTTGCCGGCCGCATCCCAGGAATTCTGCCAGATGGCATTGTCGCCTTCTATGGTGATGTATTCTTTTTCGGCAGATAATTCCCTGTCGAAGGGAGAAGCGGTTACGGTAAGGGTTTCGTTATTGGCAAATCGTTTTGCGGTTTCCTTGACTACGGCAAAGGCCTCGGGAAGTATTTCGTTGAGTTTTGCTTCAGTGGCCTTGTAGGCATCGTCATTGAGTTTGTCGATCTCGGTGTAGATATCTTCTTTGCGATCTATGTCTTCCGATGCGTTCGCTTCGCTTTGCAGTTGTGCTATTTTTTCGTCAAAAGAAGTCCTTGCTTCCTGTATCCGGGACCTGAAGTCTACGGTTTTTTCCCGGAGTTCGTCGTTGGATAATGCAGACAGTTGTTGTTCAAACGTCTTGATCTTATCCACTAATGGCTGTATCTCTTTGATGTCTTTCTTCGCCTTATCTCCTACAAAGACTTTGAGAACAGAATTCAGTAAACTCATAATGGTTTTGTTTTTAATTTGAGTGAGGGAAGGTGTATACTGTTTCCCCCCACAGTCATGCCTTGGTCTTACGGCCTTACCGGTTTCTGCATAAACTTTTTACAAAGCTAATGAAAAAAACAGTGGACCGGTGAATCGGTCGGCAGGGAATTGGCGGGTTCGAAACCGTTATCGTAAATAAGGCAATCGCAACTGCCGTTTTTCCCTGTATTTAACAAACAGAGCAAAAAAAAAGCCTCTTTTTGAGACTTTTTGTTTTTTGCGGTGTTCTTAGTATTCATCTTCATTCCAGAGGTAATCTTCCTCTGTGGGATAGTCCGGCCATATCTCTTCAATAGATTCATATATCTCCCCTTCGTCCTCCATGGCTTGCAGGTTTTCCACTACTTCCAGCGGAGCCCCGGTTCTAATAGCATAGTCGATCAATTCGTCTTTTGTAGCCGGCCAAGGTGCATCACTCAGATAGGATGCCAGTTCTAATGTCCAATACATGTGCTATTCGTTTTTTATTTTTTGCAAAAATAAATTTTTAAACTAAAAAGTCAAGTTAAAACTATTTTATTTACACATTAATTTTAAGAACGTAATAAAACAGCTGTTTTATTGGTTTTTAATTAATAAAAGGGAACCCCTGCTGCTGATCCGGCAAGTTTTCCCTCTGTGTTTAACGCAGTTTGTGGCTGTATTGTTTGCCTGAGGCATTTTTTGCCTTAATTGCTCCAGCTGATCGTTTCTGAGAGGAAGTCTCTTTTTATCCCCGGTCTCCTTTGCGGGGCACCCATTTTATTTCCTCTGCTTTTAAGGTGTGAGACAACTTTCGTGCCAATACAAAGAGATAATCTGAAAGACGGTTGAGATATTGAAGCACACTATCGTCAAAAGGTTCTATGTCATAGAGTTGTGTGGCCAGTCTTTCTGCCCTGCGGCAAACACACCGGGTTATATGACAATATGACACTGTAGTGTGCCCGCCGGGAAGAACAAAATGTGTCATGGGGGGAAGTTCTTCATTCATGCGGTCTATTTCCTTTTCCAGGGTTTCTACATCTTCGGGTGAAATTGTGGGGATGTCCAGTCGTTTTTTTCCGCTTTTTAACATGGCTTTTTCCGGATCTGTGGCCAGTATGGCCCCCAGGGTGAACAGCCGGTCCTGAATGGCCAGCAATATTTTTTGCTGGTCACCGGCTTCCTGGTCCCTTACCAGTCCGATCCAGGAATTGAGCTCGTCTACCGTACCGTAAGTTTCTATGCGTATATGGTGTTTCGGGACCCTGGTGCCCCCGAAAAGGGCCGTAGTGCCCTTGTCTCCGGTCTTGGTGTATATTTTCATGGTTTTGCTGTTAGTGTATGTTACAAAGATACATAGAAGATTTGACGATACTTTGAGAGGGGATAGCGGAGGCGTAGGGGGATGATTGGGGGACACCCCCCTTGATCCCCCCCTCAAGGGGGGAGGTATTGGGTCTTGTTTACTGTTTGGACTAAAAAGTAAACCTGCCGGGACGGGCAGGTTTTAATTGTTATGGTTCCGCCGGGGAGCGGGAATCGTTAATTACAACAGTTGTTGCGGTTCCCATCCGGGTTCGTAGGTTCTTCCCCATAGGGCACGTCCTTTTTCGCTATTGGTAATATGTCCGTTTGCGGGGTTACATTCGAGGGTTTCTCCCGCGCGGTATGCCATATTGGCCAGGTGGCACAAAAGGGTGCTTTTGGCGCCTTCGTCTATCGGAGATCGTTGTTTTTCCTTTCCTCTGATGGTTTCGAAGAAATTTACCATATGTGTGGTAGACATATCCCCGCCGCCGCCAAGCTGGGTTCCGGCTTCCGATCCGCCGGATTTACGCTCCTTTACCAGTTTTCCGCTCCGGTCAAAGAGTTCATAGCCTTCCCGGTCTACAAATACGGTCCCTTCCGTACCGTAAATGATGGTTCCGCGGCCTTTACCGTAGGTGTTGTATCCGTTACGGCTTTTGCCGTCCCATTTTATGGTCTTTTTGTCGTCCCCGAATTCGAAAGTGGCGTCCATAGTGTCATACATGCTCCATCCGTCTTCCGGCCAGTGGCGTTTTTCGGCATTGACCATGACCTTGTTCGGAAATTCCACCTGGAGGGCCCAGCGGGCGATGTCAAGTTCATGAGTGGCATTGTTCCCGGTTTCTGCCGTACCGAAGTCCCAGCCGTACCAGTGCCAGTTATAATTCCAGGTGTCGTGCATGTATTCTTTTCGGGGCGATGGGCCTTGAAAGAGGTCCCAGTCCAGTCCTTCGGGAACAGGGGCTTTTGAAGGGACAATAACTTCGCCACGGCTATTTGCATAATGGGCTACAGCCAGGTAGGGGTTGCCGATAATACCTTCGTGTATTTCCCTGATAATCTCTATGCTGGGGTCGGAAGACCGTTGCTGGTTGCCCATCTGGATCACTTTGTTGTATTTTTTCTGATAGGCCACCAGCAGTTCCCCCTCTTTGGGGTTATGACTGCATGGTTTTTCCACATAAACGTGTTTCCCGGCCTCTACAGCCAGCCAGGTGCCCGGTCCGTGCCAATGGTCCGGTGTGGCATTGATAATGGCATCTACTTTTTTGTCTTCCAGTATTTTAAATATGCTGTTTTCCAGCTTGGGATTGTAGTCCAGGTGTTCAGCGAAACGTTCCGCCGCTTTTTCCCGTTGCGATTTCATAACGTCGCAAAGGTATAGCAGTTCTACGTTGCTCTCTTTCCTTGAAATGGGAGGTACATAAGCGCCAAGCCTTCTTCCCAGTCCCATAATGGCTATGTGGAGCCGGTCGTTGGCCCCCATGATACGGTTATAACTTTGGGCCGTAAAGCCCATGGTACTCATGGTGGTGATCCCGGCAGTGGCCAGGGCGGAGTTTTTTATAAATTTTCTTCGTTTCATTGGTATATGTTTTATGGTGATTGGAGAGCACCTTTACACCCCCCTTGGTCCCCCCTCAAGGGGGGATATGAATATCTTTTAAAAGCTATAGATGCTAAAGGATTACGATTGTTATGTTTAATGCAACTCCTTTATCCTGATGTTCTTGAAACTCACTTTATCGCCGTGGTCTTGTAAGAGGATATGGCCTTTCCCGGCTTCCCCGAAGTTTTCCCATATCTTGTACTTGCTCGCTGCCACCAGTTTACGGTAGGCTTCGGAACCGCGTTGATATTCGAGGACTTTTATACCGTTGAGGTAGTGTTCTACCTTATTGTCGGGATATACCACCACACGGCCCTTGTTCCATTCGCCGATGGGTTTTACGAAACGGGGTTGCTTGTCTGCCTTAATGAGGTCATACAGGGAAGCCAGGGTGCGGTTGCCGTCTTTTCCCTTTTTGGCATCCGGATGCCTCTCGTCGTCGAGGATCTGGAATTCCAGTCCTATGGCAGAACCTTCGTTGCCTTCAGAGAGCGTAACAAAATATTTAACACCGCTGTTGGCGCCTTCCGTGAGTTTAAAGTCGAAGGAGAGGTCAAAAGCACTGTACTCTTTGGTGGTTACGATATCACCCGCATTGGTGGATTCTTCGCCACCCGAAGCTTCGATGGTAAGAATTCCGTCGTTGATGGTCCATCCGAAATCGGGAAAACTGTCTTTGTAAGCGCCGATCCACCCTTCACTGTTTTTACCGTTAAAGAGCAGTTTACAGCCGGTTTGTTTTTCGTAGTCGGAAAGCCGGTTTTTGAGGTTGTTCACCACATACACATCTTTTTTAAATGGTGTCGGTTCCAGGCTATCGGTTTTTATACGGATGTTTTTAAAGTAGGTCTTGTTCCCCGCATCTTCGGGATTGCTGATGCTGTGTACCTGAAGGCCTATAATTCCTTTGGCATCCGTACTGTCTACGAGATAGGCGGTTTCCACACCGTTTACCCAGGTCTTTATTTCGTTTCCGATGGCTTCTATCCGGTATTTGTTGTATTCCCCGAAGCGGAATGCCTTACGGGCTTCCGGGTTAAGGGAGAGGGGGTAGAGCCAGCCTCTGCGGGCTTCGTCGTATATTCCGCCGGACCATGCCCTGTCTGAAGGGTCGAGTTCGGCCTGGTAGCCAAATACTTTTCCCTTACCGTCCCTGCCCCGGGGATCGTAATTACTTCGGATCTGCACACCTGAGTTGCTGGTTCTGTGTTCTACCTTGATCTCCAGTTCCAGGATAAAGTCACCGTATTCCTTTTCACTGATCAGGAAGGTGTTGGGACTGCCCGCCTTTGCTATTCCGACAATGGCGCTGTCCGCTACGGTATATTCCGCTTCCCCGGCCACCCGTTTCCACCCGTTGAGGGTTTTCCCGTCAAAGAGGGAAGTCCACCCGTCTGCAGCGGCTTTTTTTTCGGGTGCACATTGTATAAAACAGAAAGCAGCGATAAATGCCAGGGTAGAAATACTTAGTTTTCGCATTTTTTAATTGGTTTGAATGATTAGTTAAGAGTTTGGTATTGCGTTGTTTATTTTTCTTCTTCCCGGGCCTTTTGTTTTCGGGACGGGCTGTCGACCGTTGCTTTATCCTTGTGGTCCGAAGCCAGGTTGTAAGCCGTTTTCCACTGTTGCGGATTTCCGCCGTAAATGGAAGTGTTGGCCAGGGCAACGCAAATAGCCGTTGATCCGCCGGTATATACGTTGGAATCGGGAAGGGTGTTTTCTGAAATGGCTGCATAAAAGTCCTCGAATGCATAGTAGCTGCCGTCTTTCAGCGGGGAATCCACAAGGGGGATGCCTTTTTTGTCATCGTTCCATGTAATTTTTGTGGCCCCGCTTACACCGTCCACTTCTTCCAGTTCTTTCCGGGTTTCCGGCTCGGGATAAAAAATACCGTCATCGACAAGCAGGGATACCATGCCCCTGGACCCCTTGATGCGGAAGGAATACCCGTCGTGCTGGTTGGAGCAGGTGGCCCCGAAATTCCCGATCATGCCCTCTTTTTCATAACGGACATTTACCTGTACATTATCATAGGTTTCCCGGCCATCATTATAGTTATCGATGCCTCCGGTACCGTAAACGGTAGTGGGCAGGCAATCAAAGGCCCAGTGTATAAAGTCCATCTGGTGGGAGAGGAGTTCGGCGGGCAGTCCGCCCGAATATTCCCTGTACATCCGCCAGTTGATCTTCCGTTCCAGTCGGGGATCGGGTACGGGCCTTCTCCAGTTCCAGTTGCGGTCCCAGCGGGCATCGATCTGGGTAACTTTACCCAGGTAACCGTCCTGTATCATTTTACGGACTTTATAATACAAAGGAGAATAGCGGTACTGGTGTCCGATCTGTAAGGTCTGTTTAGAGTGGTTTTCCGCTATTTTCGAAAGGCTCAGTGCCTGATCTACGGTAAAGGTCATCGCTTTTTCGAGAAGTACGTGCTTCCCGGCTTCGAGCGAATTTTTGGCAATTTCGTAGTGGGTATTCAGGGGTGTGGCTATAATCACGGCATCCACCGCTTTGTTTTCGAGAAGCTTCCGGTGATCCCTGTAAATTTTCACCTTGTCGGTGTCTGCCATTTTACGGGCGTTATCAATCCTGAGATCCAGCGGATCACATATGGCGATAACCCTGAATTTAGCTTTAAAATCCTTTAGTACATTAAAAAGGCCGCTTCCGCGGTCGCCAAAGCCTATGATCCCTATGCGGTATACCCGGTCGTTCCCGGTGTTCGCAAGGCCGGACCATACCCCTCCGGAAAACAGGAGGGCGCCTGTGCCCATGGTACCGTTTTTTATGAAATTCCGTCTGTTCAAAATCTAAAAATGTTTTACGAAATCGATTGCATTAAATTAACTGTCAAAGAATGAAATTCGCATAAAAGTAAATATTTTTTTAGAAAGGATAAAAATGTGTTCGTTGTTTAATGAAAAAATGCCTGGATGTTGGTTTTAGTGTTAAAAAGGGAATCCGGGATTCTGAAGTCTGTATGTGCAATTTGTTTTTGCTCATTTATTGAACAGGTTCAGGTTGGCTAACCGGGAGAACCGGGGAAGTTTTCTGTACTGTTATTTACCGGAAATGAAAAATATTCCCTTGTGAACCCCTATGGATAAAGGGTTCCCGGATGTTGTTACATATAATAAAGCCTTTGTTACATATCAGTAACACCTTATTCGTTTACCGGTCTACTTTTGAAGTGATCGTTTCCCCTTATTACTTTCCAATCAAAAGGATTAATTAACTAAATAACAAAAAAATGAAAAGTACATTTAATTATTTTATTGCGTTGATTATGAGTATCGGACTGGTGGCCTGTTCGGCCGAAGACGGTGATATAGGCCCTCCCGGTCCGCAGGGAGAACAAGGCCCCCGGGGAGCGCAGGGGCCACAGGGTGAACAGGGGCCGCAAGGCGAGCAAGGTCCTCCGGGTGCAGACGGACAGGATGGACAGGACGGACAGGACGGCGAAGACGGAAATGCGAATGTTATGTATTCCGATTGGTTTTTTCCCGATTGGAACATGAGCGATGGCTCCACATTCAAAAGAATGGAAGTTGAAGACAGTAATTTTAGCGATACCTGGTCGGAAGGCGGGGCAACATTGGTGTACTGGAGGACAAATAACGGCTCTACGTTTTTACTTCCGTGGAATTCGTATAATTCATCCGGAGATTTGGTCATAAAAAGGAGTGTGTTATACCGAAATTCCACAAGTATTTGGATAACGATAAGAAAATACGGTTCTGATTTTACCGATCAGGAAACCGAAGGGCAGGTTGGCAGTACCATTTATAACAGGATACGTTATGTTATTATTCCGGGGAATGTAGAGCTCCCGGCAAAATCGGCTCTGGATTATACGGATTATGCTGCCGTAAAAGCATACTATAACCTGCCCGATTAATTATCAGGCGGGAAAACTGATGTGAAAAACCATCCTTCATCAATCCGGAATCCACCGATTCCGTCTTAAGAATATATTGTCGGGAATAGGATACGACAGCTGGATTAATGAAGGATGGTGATTTTCACCCCGATTATTATGGTACCAGTAAAATATTCCGATCCATGCTATGCCCCGTATTTGAAACCATGCTGTTTCCCCTTGCTGCTTTCCGTTAATTTTTACCAATAAAAAGTGAAAGCGATATGAAAACTTTACCGTGTTTATTTGTTTTTGCCGCAGGCTTGCTTCTGGGAGCGTGTAATAGTGATGATGACACCCCGGCTGTACCGGATAACAATACTCCGGAAGATGTAATACTCAACAGCCCGGCAAATGATACCGACGAAATTGATCCTGACAGTGTAGCCCTTACCTGGAAACAGGCCTTAGACCCCGACGGGGATATGGTGTCTTACAATGTATTTCTGGATAAAAACAACCCGCCCGCTACTTTGGTGGTTTCCGGTACTACGGCAGGTGTTTACACCGTTGAAAATGCATTGGATTTTGATACGTCCTATTACTGGAAAGTGATCGCCGCAGATAACAAGGGCGGCGAAAGCGAAAGTGATATAGCCATGTTTACAACCCGGAAAGCCACTACTGCCGACTTTATTACAGGCAGATGGTATTTGGAAAGCATTGTGGATAATGACGGTGTCGGGGAAGACCTTGACGACTGTAAAAAGAACTCCTATATGCAATTTACGGCTGAAGGAGCGGGTGCGGTGGCCACCTATTCCGATTCCGCATCGGGATGTTACGGGAGTATCCGTAGCCTGGAATACGAACTGGTTTCCGACACGGAAATAAAGATCATCTATACAGATATCATCGAGGAAAAAACCGAAAGTTCGGAAAGGGAAGAACTGCTCATCGTAGCATCGATTACCGAGACCAGGATAGAATGCAAGTATGCATCCGATGATAAAACATATATATTCAGTAAAGAACTTTTGCACCCTTCCTTAAATTAAAAATAAAACTCATGAAACCGATAAAATTTAAATTCGGGATAATAATGCCTTTCCTTTTGTGTGTGGTCTTTATCTCCGACGCAAACGCCCAGTTATTAAAAAAACTGAAGAAAAAAGCGGAACGTGCTGTTGAACGCAAACTGGAAGGCAAAGTGGAAAAAGAAACAGAAAAAACGATGGATAGCATTCTGGAACCCGGTACTGACAAAAGCCGGGAAAAGCAACACTCTCCCGCTACCCGGCAGAAAGGCAAAACAATAGAAAATGTTACCATAAACAGCAAATTTGATTTTGTTGCCGGAGACAAAGTGCTGTTTTATGATGACTTTACAGCAGACCGGAGGGGGGATTTCCCCGCAAAATGGAATACCAACGGTTCCGGAGAAGTGGTTCTTATAAGTGATCAGGAAAACAAATGGTTACGAATACCGGACAGGACATTGAGCTATCCCGAAACCGGGAGACCGCTGCCGGACAACTTTACAGTGGAGTTTCTCCTGTATTATCCGGCAGGCATAAGACGTGCGCCTATAACCTTTGGGTTCTCGGGAAGTGCTAACCCGGCCCGAAAAGGACTGCGGTCCAAAGCGCTTTTTTACTTTAAGATAGACCATTTTGAGGAAAAGGCAGGCTACAGCAATTCGGTGTATTCCGGCCGCGAGACCAATAAGGAATATCCCGCTAACAAGATGGCCGGAAAAGTCATCAAGGTAAGCATAAGCGTAAATGGTACGCGCATACGATTGTATCTGGATCAGGAAAAGCTGTTTGACCTTCCCCGGGCTTTTGATACGGCATCGCTCAGGAATAGTTTTTACTTCCGGGCCACGGAATTGATCCCGCCACCGGAGGATGGTTTCTATATTTCCGGGCTTCGCATTGCACAAGCGGGAAAGGATATCCGGAGTAGTCTGAAAAAAGAAGGGAAGTGGAGCACTTCGGGAATACGGTTTGCTGTGGGTTCGTTTCAGTTAACATCCGGTTCTTACGGTACTTTAAAGGAAATCGCCGACGTATTGGAGAATGCCCCCGGCCTGAAATTAAAAATCGTAGGGCATACCGATTCCGACGGTAGCGAAGATGCCAACCTGGAATTATCTTATAAACGGGCCGGATCGGTTAAACAGGCCCTGGTCGAAACGTATAATATCGACGGGGAAAGACTTTTTACCGGGGGGAAAGGGGAGACCGAGCCGGTGGCCGATAATTACCTTGCAGAAGGAAAAGCCCGAAACCGCCGGGTTGAATTTATCAGGCTCTAACTTTGAGAAAACTGTCGAAACAATGAAGCGTAAATGGAATTATAAAATGTCCCTGGTCATAGTTTTTGTGCTGCTGTTAATCGGCTTTATGTTTCTGATTTATATGGACTGGTTATGATGTATGTCCGGCATATTTAATTACTTTTCCTTATTTTAATGGTCCGAAAATCTTTTGTGGATGTCAAACTACCCGAATGTTCATAAAAAATGCCTTCTTGTGTTTAACCTGGTGTTATGGATATATACCGTTGGCATGGCACAAACATCTTCCGGGTTAGATTCCTTAAAAAACAATGTAGTCACAGCCCGGAACGATTCCCTCAGGATAGAAGCTTATAATGATTTTTTCTCCTACTGGATACACAAGGATCTCGATTCTTCAAGGTATTATACCGCAAAAGGGTATGAACTGGCCAGGAAGAGCGGTATCTCCAAGGGAATATCCGATCTTTCGGTATATACCGCTTATGTGGATATGCGGAGAAGAAAGTTCGGGCAGGCGCACCGCATTCTCGATGAAGCTTACCGGTTGCTGAAAGAAAAAGACGATTATAAGGGAGGGGAGTTTCATGTGCTTAACTGGAAAGCCTATATCTATGCCGAAGAAGGTAAAACAGATTCTGCCCGGCATACCCTGAAAGAAATTATTGAGGTCTCGGCAAAGGAATTTCCGCAGAATACCATATCGGCTTATCAGACCCTGGGAGACATGGCCCATGGCGAACGGAATTATTACGAAGCCATAAGCTATTACCAGAAAGCAGACTCGTTGTGCAGTTTATACCAAAAAGAACTGCCGGTTTGCCGCAGTGTTCTGGCCAATATTGGTGTTATTTTTAAGAACGAGCTGCTGCAACCGGACAAAGCCCTTACATACCTGACAAGAGCCCGGCAATCGTATTCGGACAATGAAGAACTCATCATGGTATATGAGGTTGATGTGGAAATTGCAGAAATTTATTTTATTCAAAAATCGTATGACAAGGCGGAAGCACTGCTGAACAAATCGCTGAATTTTTTCAGGGAACAGGACATAGTAAAACAGCAGGTTTTGGCCTTGAACGTACTGAACAGAATATATCTGGAAACCGGGGAATACGACAAGGCATCCAAATACCTTGACAATATGCATGCGCTGAGCATGGAACTAAAAGATACCTTTCATATTGCAGGTGCATTGATACACAAGGGTATTTTAGGTACAAAACTGCAACGCTACAGGGAGGCGGAAGAACAACTGGGAGCCGGGCTGGAACTGGCCGAGAGTATAGCTGACAGTCACCTGCAGGGGATAGCATATAACGGGCTTACGAAATTGTACGGGGCTACCGGAAAATACGATAAGGCACTCCGTACACAAGAAGGTTATTACCAATTACAACTGGACAAGGAAAAAGCAATCAACCAGAGTAAATTAACCGAACTGGAAGCCCGTTACCAGGCCGAAAAGAAAGAACAGGAAATTGAACTCCTCGCATCGGAAAACAGTCTGGTCGAACAACAGAAGAAAACACAAAAGATCATTTTTATCGCTACGTCCGGGATACTGTTTCTCGGGGTGCTGAGCGTTTTTATGTTGTACAGGAACCGGGAAAAAACAGCTAAAAAGCTAAAGGAACTGGACAGGATAAAGACCCGCTTTTTCTCCAATCTCTCTCATGAATTCAGGACGCCGTTGGCATTGATCTCGGGACCGGTAGAACACCAGCTTTCCAAAAAGGAAATGCCTGCCGATGATGAGCTGGACCTCCGTTTAATACAGCGCAACGCCAACCGTATGATGGAATTGATAGATCAGTTGCTGGAATTGTCCAGCCTGGATAACGGCGGTAGAAAACTCTCTGTCGGATACTATAATCTGCCGCTTTTTATTCGTCAGCTTTTAGAGCCTTTTCAGTATCAGGCAAACAATCAGGGAATAAATTTCCAATATGATATAACGGTGGAAACAATGGCCTGGTTTGACCGGGAGGTACTGCACAAGATCCTGTCCAACCTTTTTTCAAATGCCGTAAAGTATACGGATAAAAACGGCTATATCAGAATAGAAGCGGCGCAAAAAAACGGAAATGCCGTTTTTACGATAACGAATAGCAGTACACAAACACAACTGAATAATGAAGAAATAGAACATATTTTCACCCGTTTTTATCAATCTGATACCAATAAAGTAGGGGTGGGGATCGGGCTTTCCCTGGTAAAAGAACTGGTTTCCCTGAGCCGGGGAGATATTACGGTTGCAAATAAGGATGGCGAAGTGTGCTTCCGGGTCACGCTCCCGGTAACAAAAGAGGCGGTTCCGGAAGATGAAATAACAGAGAGCCATTCACCCGAAATTTCCTTGTCTTCGTCCGGTACTTTACAGGAAGACGGTGAAGTCGTGAATGCTGCAGGGGAACTTATAAACAATAAGCCCGTTTTACTTATTGTGGATGACAATGCAGATATATGCCTCTTCGCGGAAAATATATTCAGTGAAGACTACCAGGTACTGAAGGCAGAAAACGGTCTCACCGGGGTTCGGAAAGCCGTGGAAACAATTCCCGATATTATTATTTCCGACATTATGATGCCTCAGAAAGACGGGATCTACCTGGTAAACACCCTTAAAAATGACGAACGAACCTCTCATATCCCCGTAATACTGCTCACCGCAAAATCCGGAAGCCATAATGAAATAAGCGGACTAAAGACAGGGGCCGATGCTTATATGGTAAAACCCTTTCAACAGGAAAAGCTCAGGGTGATTGTTGAAAATATGCTGAAAAACAGACATCTGGTCCAGCAACATTTCAAGGAAACGGATTGGTTTGGCAGTCTACAGGGAGAAATCTCATCGAAAGACGACCTGTTCCTGGAACGGCTACGGAACGTACTTGCCGATAACCTTACCGAAGTGTCGTTTAATGTTGTCCGTTTCAGTGAGGCCATGTGTATGAGCCGGATGCAGCTTCACCGCAAGCTGAAAGCCCTTACCGGGCAGTCGGCTACGGAATTTATAAGGGACCAGCGTTTAAGACTGGCCATACGGTTGTTAAAAAAATCAGGGGCAGGTATTTCGGAAATTGCCTACCGGGTAGGGTTTAACCAACCGGCTTATTTTACCACCTGTTTTAAGGAAGTTTATAAAGTATCGCCTTCGGAATATGTAGAACAATATCACGGAGATGATTAGTCAGAGGGACCCCGTATTTTAATAAGATATTTGTTTTAATTAGTATTCATTCCCCGGTAATATTCCAGCACCCGTACCCGCAGTAAATATTCATACTTGGCATTGGCACGGCTTATCCGGGCATTGTCCATATTGTTTTTGCTGGTAAGGTATTCCACAATATTGGATACGCCACTATTAAACCTGACTTCATTTACACGGAAAGATTCTTCATAGGCCTTTACCTGTTCGGTGAGAATGTGGTAACGGTCGAATGCAGATTCCATGTCCATGTAGGCTTGTTCTATGGCCTGCTTGAGTTGTAACCGGGTGTTCTCCAGGTCTACCCGCGATTCTTCGAGTTTTATCTTTTCCAGGGCAACGTTGTTCCTGGCACGGAAACCGTTGAACAGGGGAATGTTCACGGCAACTCCAAAGACGGAGTTGAGGTTGTTGTTGAATTGATCTTCGTAGCTTATCGGATCTCCGGTGTACCGGGTTTCTTCCCGTAAAACCGGGTAGTCCTGTCCGTCTATGGCGACGAAGTCCCCGGTTTCCACGATCGAGCTTCCGATTTCGTCGAGAAACTCGGCTGCACTGGAATAGTTGGTGTTCAGTTCTCCGAAAACCGAGATTTCGGGGATATAACCCGCGCGGGCTACTTTTACCCCGTTTTTGGCGGCGTCCAGACGGAGTTCTTTGGCTTTGAACGTAGCCAGGTTGGTCAGGGCATCTTCCATGACCTCTTCAGCAGACAATGAATATTTTTTCATATCATCAAAATCCGTGAGGGCGGCAAAGGCCTTATCGGCGACTTCATCCGTTGTGTTCAGCAACTGGAAGAGATTGAGTACTGATGCTTTGAGGCTGTTTTCCGCATTGATAACGGCCGTTTTGTCCAGGGCATTCTGCCCCTGCATGTCGGTATAGTCGGCCGGGTTGCCTGATCCTTCTTCGTAGAGGGAGTTCAGTCTTTCCAGTTGTTTTTGGGTGGTTTCCATCCGGGCCCCGGCCTGTTTCAGCAATTCCCTGTTATTCAGTATTTGCAAATAGGTAAGGGTAACATCCAGTACCAGGTTTTGCCGCGCTTCTTCCGTTTCCATTTCAGCAGCTTTCAGGTTGTAGCGGTTCTGCCGGATGGTATTCAGCAATCTGAAACCGTTAAAGACCACGGCGTTCAGGCGCAGTCCCGCATTGGAAAATGTGAGTCGCTGATCCAGATAATCATTGGAATAGGGATCTATGCTCCGGCCATTCGAGATTCCCAGATTGTAGTTAGCGTTCAGGCCGGGCAGGATATCGGCCCTGGACTGGCGGTAATTCACTTCGGAAGTTTCCGCTTTCAAATGAGAACGCTTCAGGTCGAGATTGTTCTGAAGGGCGGTCTCTATACAATACTCCAGGGTGATGGGTTGTGTTTTTTCCTGGGAATACAGGGTAAAACAGGCTATGAGACAAAGTATGGTGATGAGTCGGACTAACATGATTTTTGTTAAATTATTAAGTTCGGAAACCTGCAGTTTTGTTGCGTGGTTGTTTATTTTGGCGGGGTGGCCCCCCTGGTCCCCCTGAAGGGGGGATAATATTCTGTTTTTTGGGATTTTTCCTGTTATGAGGTTACTTTCCTTCCGTCCAGTAACTCGATGATACGCGATCCGTATGCGGCATTTTTTTCCGAATGTGTTACCTGGATAATGGTGACACCCTCTTCTTCGTTGAGCTGCTTAAAGAGGTCCATGATCTCTTCACCCTGTTTGGAATTGAGGTTTCCCGTAGGCTCGTCTGCGAGGATGAGCTTGGGCTTGGAGATCAGGGCCCGCGCAATACCCACCAGTTGTTGCTGTCCGCCACTGAGCTGTTCGGGAAACAGGTCCTTTTTACCGACGATGTTAAACCTGTCCAGTATATCGGCCACCAATGCCTTGCGTTCGGACGACTTCATTTTCTTGTACAGTAAAGGGGTTTCTATGTTTTCATATACGGTGAGTTCATCGATAAGGTGATAGGCCTGGAATACAAAGCCGATATACTCCTTGTAGAGATTGGCCCGGTGTTTTTCCTTTAACTGGTGTACGGACTCGTCCATAAAGTTATATTCCCCTTCGTTAAAACCGTCGAGCATCCCTATGACATTGAGCAGGGTGGTCTTTCCCGATCCCGAAGGGCCCATAATGGAGATAAATTCCCCTTCTTCTATCGTCAGGTTGATGTCTTTCAGCAGAAATGTTCTCCGGCCTCCGGTGTTTACCCATTTAAAGATGTTGTTAAGCTGTAGTAGCATGTGTTTTGTTGTTTAGTTATTGAGTTACTGAGTTACTGAGTTATTGAGTTGCTGGTGCTTGGTAGCCAAATAACCTAATAACTCAATAACCTATTAACCACTATTCGGTTTTTAATGATTTTACGGGGTTTTCCAATGCTGCTTTTACGCTTTTGAAACTGATCGTTACCACGGCGATGAACACGGTAATGAGTGCAGCCAGGACAAATATCCACCACTGGATATCTGTGCGATAGGAAAAATCCCTGAGCCATCTGTCCATGAAATAGTATCCGATGGGAAATGCTATAATAAAGGACAGGAGTATGAGTCTTAAAAAATCTTTCGACAGCAAAGCGACAATTTGCGGTACAGTTGACCCGAGGACTTTCCGTATCCCTATTTCCTTGAGCCGTTGTTCTGTGGTAAATGTTACCAGGCCGAACAACCCGAGGCAGGCCACGAAAATGGTGAGCACGGCGAAGATGCAGAGAATGCCCCCCATTTTTTGTTCGGTACGGTAGGTCTCTTTATAGGAGTCGTCCAGGATGGTATAGGCGAACGGTTCGCCGGAGTCAAACCGGTTCCATGACTTTTGAATACTTTCAATAAGCCCTGACATATCGGCCACGTTGGTCCTCAGTATAAGTCCGCCATCGGGGTTATACCGCAAAATGAGTGGGGCTATGGGCTGGTGCAGGGACTTGAAATGGAAATCCCGGACCACACCTATTACGGTCAGTTCTTCTCCTCCATTGTCCGTATCCCTTGTGAGGGTCTTTCCGATGGGATCGTCTTTAAACCCGAGTGTTTCTGCTGCGGTTTCATTGATGATGACGTTCAGGGAATCCGCTCCGAATGCTTTGGAAAAGTTCCTTCCGGCAACCAGTTCCATCCCCATAACGGACAAATATTCTTCATCGATGTTATAATAGTACATCCTACGCTGGTATTGGTCTCCCAGGAATATACCGGACATACTGTTGTTGGTAGGACCGGCGGGGACATAGGCAGAAGTGGTCACATTCTTTACCCTGGGGTCCCTGAGGATCTCGTTCTTAAAAGCTGTTTTATTATTGCCCAGAAGGTAGGCATCCCGCAATACCAGTATCTGGTCCCGGTCATAGCCGATGTTCTTGTTCTGGATGTAAGACATTTGGCGCCCCACAACGAGTGTAGCGAAAATAAGTCCTGCCGAAATGACAAACTGGAATACGACCAGCCCGCTCCGGAGGCCTTTTGTGCCCTTTCCGGTGAAGAATTTGCTTTTAAGCGCTGTCACCGGTTTAAAAGAAGACAGGAAAAAAGCGGGATAACCACCTGCCGCAAGGCTTATGAATGCCACCATAATGAACAGCACGGCCCATATCCGGAATTGCAATAAAAAGGAGAGGTGCAGCTCTTTACCCGATAGGCCGTTAAAGAAAGGCAGGGCCAGTATGACGATGAGAAAGGCTACGGCTGTGGCGATCAGGGTAGCTATAAAAGATTCCGTAAGGAACTGGGAGATCAACTGTTTCCTTTCCGAACCCAGGACCTTGCGGATGCCTACTTCTTTGGTCCTTTTGGCTGCTGTTGCGGTAGAGAGGTTCATAAAATTAATACAGGCGATGAGCAACATAAAAAGGCCTATGGCACCGAAGATATAGATGTATTTGATATCCCCGCCCTGTTCCAGTTCACTGGTGCTTGCAAAATCGGAATTCAGGTGAATATCGGTAAGGGGCTGCAAAAAGAGGCCTAATTGATTGTCTTTGATAAAGTCGGCAAAGGACATGCCTATCTCGTCTTTGAGTTGGGGGCCTATGTGCTTTTCAACTATGGCGGGTAATTTGTTCTCCAGTTGTTCCGGGTCCGTACCTTCCCTGAGGAGCAGGTAAGTGAAAAAATCCGATTTTGTCCAGAAGGTGTTTTTAGCGTAAGAGTATCCTTCCATGGAGGCGAGCATATCAAAATGAAAATGCGAGTTTTCGGGGATATTCTCTATGATGGCCGTGACCCTGAACCGTTCTTCGTCTTCGCCCATGACCAGCATTTTTCCTATGGGATCGCTATCTCCGAAATACTTTTGAGTTTCGTCCCGCGTCAGTACAACGGTTCCGGGTTCGTCCAGCGGATTTGTCGAATTTCCCTTAATGACAGGGAGTGTAAAGATTTCGAAAAAGTTAGGGTCTACGTAAGCAAAACGGCTGTTGCGGAAAGTTGTATTTCCGTAGGTCATTTTCGGCATCCATATTCTCCGTATCCTGGTGGCGTCTGTCACCCCGGGCAGTTCATTTTTTAAGGTTTGAGCAACGGGAGCCATAACTACGGCTTCTTTCATAACCTCACTGTTTATTTTGGCTCTGAAAACCACACGGGCGATGCGGTCTGATTTTTTGTGAAACCTGTCATAACTAAGCTCATCGGCTATAAAAAGCGCAATAAGCAGGGAGCAGGCTATCCCGATACACAGCCCCAGGATATTTAAAGAGAAGACCCCTTTGTTCTTAAGGATGTTCCTCCATGCTATTTTGAGATTGTTTTTTAACATTTTTGAGTTATTTGGTTATTGAGTTACTGAATTATTCGGTGGTTTGAGAAGGCCATGTCTAATAACCAGGCAACTCAATAACGTATCAACTTAGATCAGATCATTATTCCGTTTTTAATGATTTCACCGGATTTTCCAGTGCAGCTCTTATGGATTGAAAACTTATTGTGACTAATGTAATGACTATAGCCGCAAGTCCGGTTACAGCAAATATCCACCACTGGATATCCACACGGTAGACGAAGTCACGGAGCCAGGAATCCATGACCCACCAGGCAAAAGGTGAGGCGATAAGGAAAGCGAGCAAAACCAGTTTTATAAAATGTATTGACAATAGGTAGGCGATACCCATTACGGGAGCCCCTAACACTTTACGTATACCTATTTCTCTGGTACGTTGTCTGATGGTATAGGCCGACAGACCGAACAATCCGAGACAGGCCAGCAGAATAGTGATGGCAGAAAAAAGCCCCAGGATTTTCCCCATTCGCATTTCACTGGCATAAAGACTGGCGAATGCTTCGTCCATAAACCGGTAATCGAAGGAGCGGTGCGGAACGATCTCCTTCCATTTGTCTTTTAAAAAGGCGATGGTTTCCGAAAGATCGCGGCCGGAAGTTTTGATAATAAGGTTTTCGCCCCAGGTATCGGGGAAAAGAACCAATGGCTTGATAGGCGTATGCATGGAGGCAAAATGAAAGTCTTTGATCACTCCTCTGACTTCCCCATTCCTGTAGTGCAAGGTCATTTTTTTTCCTATGGCTTCTTCAGGAGTCCATCCCAATGCCGTTGCAGCAGACCGGTTTAAAATAAAATGGTAATAATTTTTGTCGTCATCTTTATATGACACATCCCGGATATCCTGCTCGGACATCCCCCGACCGGCTATGAGTTGCAGACCACAAGCTTCGAGATATTCATCGTCTATAGGGTTACCGGCTGTCATTAAGTATTGCTCCGGAGTCATGTTGTCGGTCCACATGCTGTATCCGCCGTAGATCTGTGTAGGCAGTTCATTAGCCCTGGATACGGCCAGGATATCCGGGTTTTGTTTTAGCTCTTTTTTGATCAGGTCCATTTTTTTTGTGATCTTACTGTCTAAGGGCAATATCAATACGTGTTCCCGGTCATATCCCAGTTCTTTGTTCCGGATGTAGTGCATCTGGCTTTGCATGACCAGGGTAGCGATAATAAGGAAGGCGGAGATTCCGAACTGGAATACGGTAAGCGATCCCTTGAGCCAGTTGCCCGAAGCAGAACAGTGAAAAGCCCCTTTGAGCACTTTGCTCGACTTAAAGCCGGACAGTACAAAAGCCGGATAACTTCCTGCGAGTAGGGAGATGCATATCAGTATCACCAAGATGCCTGCCAGTATCCCGGGCCGGAAGATATCGGAAAAGGGGAGGGACTTCCCGGTAAAGTCATTGAATAGGGGAAGTAATAACAGGGTAAGCACAATACTTAAAAGCAGGGAAAAAGCGGAAAGCAATGCAGATTCACTGATAAACTGCCAGAAGACCTGCCGCCGGTAAGCCCCGACGACTTTACGGATACCGACTTCCCTGGCGCGTTCCAGCGAACGGGCGGTACTGAGATTGACATAGGTAAAACACGCGATCACCAGGATGAGCAGTGCAACACATCCGGAAATGTACAGGTGCCGGATATTGCCGTTGGGTTCGAAACCGTCGTAAGGCGAATACAGGTGTACACGGGTATAGGGTTCCAGTTCGTAATTGAGATAGGAGCCGTCATTATCTTCATCAGCTGCCATTTCCCTTTTCATGAACGGAACTATTTTGGGCTGAAGTGTGGCTATGGCCTTCCGGTCATTCAACAAAAGGTAAGTGGTGTAATTGGCGCTCCAGTATGTTTCTTCGGCCCGGGCAGCCGGCCAACTGGAAAAAGAAGCAAGCAGATCGAACCTGATCTGGGAGTTGGGCGGGCAGTCTGCGGCCACACCGGTCACCAGGTAATCGGTCTGGTCGGCCCCCACCTGTATGGTTTGGCCTATGGGGTCTGTATCGCCGAAATATTTTTTGGCTGTGGAAACGGAAAGAACCACTTTACGGGGCGCGTCCAGTACTTTTTTTGAAGTCCCTTTGAGCAATGGGAATGAAAAGATGTCAAAAAAGGCAGAATCGGCATACAGGAATCGATCTTCTTCAAATACGGCATCCCCGGTCCTGATCACGGTACTTTCCTTATGCATACGCACGCCGTTGTCCACTTCGGGGAAATTGTTTTTAAAGGCAGACAGGACCTTGGTACCTGTGAAATTCCCTTTTTTTACATCATCTCCTTCCCGGCCGTATTCCATAATGACTCGAACGATGCGATCGCCTTTTTCCTGGAATTTGTCATAACCCAGTTCGTGTTGTATGTAAAGGATCATCAGAAGGCAGCAGGTCATACCGGTGACCAGGCCGATGATATGAATGGTAGAAACGGTTTTGTTTTTCCAGAGGTTTCTCCACGCTATTTTAAAATAATTCTTGATCATGATTATTCCGTTCTTAAAGATTTAACAGGGTTTTCCACCGCGGCTTTTATCGTCCGTATACTTATAGTTGCAAATGCGATCAGTGTGGCAATGGCTCCTGCGGCTATGAAGAACCAGGGGCTGAGGTCTATCCGGTAGGAGTAGTCCTGTAGCCAGTTTTTCATCAGCCACCAGGAAAAGGGAGTGGCAACCATAAAGGCAATGCCCACCAGCTTAAGGAAATCCCTGCTCAGTAATATGGTGATGGCAGAAATGCTGGCCCCGACCACTTTTCGTATACCGATCTCTTTGGTGCGTTGAGCAATGGTGAACAATGACATGGCAAATATACCGATACAGCTCAAAGCGATGGCAATAATGGATCCGCTGGCGATAACGGAGGTCATGGTCTTTTCCAGGTCCAGGGTACGGTTAATGTTCTCGTTTAAATAAGAACCCAGAAATTCGGTATTGGGCTCTATCTTTTTCCACGCCTTTTTCACCCTTGTTAAAGATTGTGCTGCGTTTCCCGGGCTGACTTTTACATAAGCATAATCGAGATTTTTATTAGCATTTAAAAAGAAGGTGATAGGCTGAATGGTTTGGTTGAGGTCTTCAAAATGATAATCCTTGACGATACCGATCACGGTATACTGAATGGAATCAAACAAACTGACCGTTGTATTCAACAGGTCTTTTCCTCCCATCTCTCTGGCCATTGATTCGTTGATGACCAGCGACAGACTATCCCGGGAGAAATCCCTGTTGAACGACCGTCCGGCAGCTAACCGGATATCCAGTGTTTTTAGGTAATCGTAATCAACGACCAGTATATTGGTATTGACCTCCTTGCCTTTATAGTCAAAACCAAACGCACTTGTGGTCCTGCTGCCGTCCCTGCCGAGCCCGAGGTTGTTGTCGGCGGCGGAAATGCTGAGGATTCCGGGCTTTCCGGAAAGTTCATTCCGCAACAGGTCCACAGTAATACGGGAGTCCTTTTTTCCGTTTAACGGCAGGGAAATAACCTGTTCTTTATTAAAGCCGAGGTCTTTTCCCATCATAAAGCGCAGTTGGCTGTGCAAAACCAGGGTGCTGCTTATCAACAGGATGGCCAGGCTGAATTGTACTACGACCAGTACATTTCTCAAACGGTTTTTACGATCGACACTCAATGAGCCTTTCAGGGTCCGTACCGCCTTTAATTTACTCAGAACATATGCGGGATAACCTCCTGCCAACAGGGTAATGGCCGTAAACGCCAGTACAAAACAAAGCAGGGTTACCGGGGAGGCGAGACTTAAAAATGTAGCTCCGGTCCGGAACAGTGTTTTAAAAGGCGGGAGCAGAATATTACTGAGAAGGATCCCCAGGATAAGAGCAGTCAGGAAAACAAAAATACTTTCGCTCCAGAATTGAAAGAACAACTGCTTTTTTTCAGCGCCAAGGGTCTTTCTCACCCCGATCTCCCGAAGCCGTTTGGCATTGGTGCCTATGCTCATGTTTATAAAATTGACACAGGCGATGAACAAGATGAGCGATGCTATACCCAGTATAAGGTACGGATAGGTCTTGTTTACCGAAATAGTCCCGTTGGCAGAGGTTATAAAACGCTGGTCTTTAATCGGGAACAGGCCCATCTGGATATACTGGCCGTTGGCATCCGGTTTTGCCCCGTCCCGTTTGAATTTGTTAATATCTTCAGCAAAATGACGACTGCTGAAAGCCCGGCTGTTTTCTTCGAATTTCTTCGGGGATACTCCTTCTTCCAGGGTTAAGTAAACTTCGTGGTTTCTATGATCCCACCTGTCTTTTTTCTCGTTATACCCTGGGGAATTGACAAAATTGGTCGCAATATCAAAGTTGATACTACTTTGCTTAGGAATATCTTTTAATACGGAAGCCACGGTAAAAGGAGTTTCTTTTCCACCGATTGTGAGCATTAGGGTTTTGCCTACTGCATCCTCATCTCCGAACATAGCCTTTGCCGATTTCTGTGTGAGTACCACACCCGATTGAGATCGTATTGCCTGTTTGGCATTACCACGTGCTTCAGGAAAGGAAAAAATGGAGAAGAAATCAGGATCGGTATAGAGGATATCAAAATAGATGTCTTTATCCCCGAAGGTAGCAACTACGGTACTTTCCACATGCCGGGTGATGGATGCAATGCCCGGGACTTCTTCTTTGAGGGCCTCGGCGAGGGGCATGGGGTTGGATATCGAGTGTTCAAGCCCTTTGGGGGTCTGCTGGCTGTAATAAAGAAGAAACGTATTGTCGAAGTTTTTATGGAATTTGTTGTACGACAGCTCAAAAAACGCCGTCATGCTCAACAGTATGGCCACGGCAAAGGCTACGGACAGGCCTACGATATTCAAGGCTGTGAATGTTTTGTGTTTCCAGAGGTTCCTGAGCGCTATTTTAAAATAGTTTCTGATCATGGTTTTTTGGTTGTTGAGTTATTCGGTTACTTGGTTATTGAAAGGATGATGCTTAATAACTCAATAACCAGTAACTTAAATTCTCACTCCGTTTTTAATGATTTCACCGGGTTGGCTACTGCCGCTTTTACCGTCTGGAAACTTACGGTTGCCAAAGCAATAAACAGGGCAATGCCTCCGCCTATGACAAACACCCACCATTTTAGATCTATCCTGTAGGCAAAATTTTCCAGCCATTGCCTCATACCGAACCACACCAGGGGGGAGGCGATCAAAAAAGCGATCCCCACCAGCTTGACGAACTCTTTGGACAGCAGGTTCACGATCCCCGGTACCGAGGCCCCGACCACTTTGCGGATGCCTATTTCACGCCTTCTTTGCAGTGTACTGTAGGAAGCAAGGCCCAGCAGGCCCAGGCAGGATATCAGGATGGCGAGTACTGCAAAATTCAGGAACAGCTTTCCGAACCGTTCTTCGCTGCGGTATTGGCGGTCAAAGAATTCGTCCATGAAAAAATAATCGAACGGTTTTTGGGGAAAGAGCTCGTTCCATTTTCCTTTTATGGTTTTAAGGGTTTGACGGATATTTTCCGAAGGCAGACTGACGGCCATAAAATTGGTTCTTGTGGGTTCAATTCTGAAACTTAAAGGACGGATTTCGTTTTGCAGGGAGGTAAAATTAAAATCCCGCACAACGCCGATGACCTTTCCTTCCCGTCCCCATTGTTCAAACCGTTTTCCGAGGACATCTTCGGGATTACTGTATCCCAGTGATTTTACCGCTTTTTCATTCAAGACCATCGCCTGGGTGCTATCTGTTGCAAATTCACGGGAAAACGGACGGCCTGCAATAACCTCGAGGTCGAATTGCCTGATAAAATCAAAATCAATAAAATAAACACCGAGATTGGATTTTTGGAGGTCTCCGTTCCTGTTTTCCATTTGTGAATAGGCAATATTGTGCTCCCAGCCCGGAACGGCCGATGTAAAACTGGTAGACGCAATTCCGGGAATGTTTTCCAATGTTTGTTGCAAGGCTTTTTGAGAAGAATTGATCCCTGTGTTCATGTTCAGGACAAGCATCTGTTCTTTTTTAAAACCGAGGTCCTGCTCCTGCATAAAATTCATCTGGTTGTAGATAATAATGGTGCCTGTGATCAGCCCGATGGATATGACAAACTGGGAGATCACCAATGTCTTTCGCAATAAGATTCCCCCCGATGCACCGGCAAACCGCCCTTTGAGTACCCCGGCCGGTTTATAGGAAGACAACACCAGTGCGGGATAAATACCGGCAAAAATACCGATCAGGACCGCAGCGATGAAAAAGGTAACGACAGGGAGGGTTGAAAAGGCAAAATCACTACTTATGATTTTTCCCGAAAGCTGATTGAAATAGGGTAATAGCAAAGCGATCAAACCTAAAGTGATCAGGAAAGAAAGCATACTTATAATAAGGGATTCCCCGATAAATTGTACGATCAATTGTCGTTTTTCGGCCCCGATCACTTTTCTTATTCCCACCTCCTTGGCCCGTTCTACCGACCTTGCCGTGGTGAGGTTGACAAAGTTTATACAGGCGATCAACAGGATAAAAACAGCGATGACGGCAAATAGATAGACGTTATTGATGTTGCCTTTATCCTCACTTTCCCGATCTGACCACAGGTGCACTTTTTTCAGGGGTTCCAAAAGCAGGGTAAAATACATCTGGCTTTCCTGCATATTATCTTTTCCGATATTTTTTTCTATAAAACCGGGAAACTTTTTCTGTAGCAAGGAAGGGTTGGTCCCTTCACGCAGTAAAAGATAAGTAGAAGGCGCAAAATTTCCCCATTGATTATCCACATCCGCTTCGCTGTTGGTTTTTTGGACGCTGGTCGAGGAAAGAATAACATCTGCCTTGATATGAGAATTTTCCGGGATATCTTCCATGATCCCTGTAACGGTGGCAGGATACCCGTCTTCAAAAACCTTTAGTGTTTTTCCCATAGGATCTTTCTGCCCGAAGTATTTTTTTGCCGCTGTTTTTGACAAGACTATGCTTAACGGTTCTTTAAGGCAGGTTTTCTTATTGCCTTGTAACAATTTAAAATCAAAAACTTTAAAAAAAGCAGAGTCGGCAGAGAGTGACCGGTCTTCCATAAAGTTGGTATTTCCGCGGCGCACCAGCATATCCAGGTTGTAGATCCGGACAGCGTGTTTTATTTCGGGAAACTCCTTTTTCAGGTGGGGGGCAAAAGCCCAGGCTGTTTTAGAAGTATTGGAGGTTTCTGTCGGGGTCTTAATATCCGTGACTAACCGGTATATACGATCTCCTTCGGAATGAAACCTGTCGTAACTCAGTTCATAGGAAACATACAAAAAGATCAGGAACCCGGCCGTCATGCCGATAGCAAGTCCGCCGATATTCAGCAGGGAAAAATTGCGGTGTCTCCAAAGGTTTCTGAGTGCTATTTTGAGATAATTCTTGATCATGGTTTTTCGGTTTATTCCGTTTTTAATGATTTTACAGGATTGGCCATTGCCGCTTTTACCGCCTGGAAACTCACCGTACACAGGGCAATACCGATAGCTGTCAGTCCTGCTATGGCAAATACCCACCAGGAAATCTCAATTCTGTAGGCATAGCCTGTTAACCAGTGTTGTGTGATCCACCAGGCAATGGGAATGGCTATACCAATGGCTATAAAAACCAGTTTTAAAAAGTCTATGGATAATAACTGCACGATCCGTTTTACGCTGGACCCCAGTACTTTTCTTATACTAATTTCCTTTTGCCGCTGTTCTGCGGTATATGCTGCCAGGCCGAAAAGTCCGAGGCAGGAAATAACAATGGCCAGTACGGCAAAGACGCGAGATAATTTACCTATAAGCATTTCACTCTTGAACTTTGCGTTAAAGTTGTCATCTACAAAACTAAATTCAAAAGGATAGCCGGGGTTGTTGTTCTTCATTACAGATTTTAAACCGGAGAGTACATCTTGTGTTGGTATATCTGCAATGGGGCGCACATACATATACGTAGCATCACCTTGTTCCCCGAGAAAAAATATGACGGGGTCACTACTGCCATACATATCCCCATAGATAAAATCCTTAACCACTCCCAATACCTCGAAGTCCTTTCCGAATAACCGTATGTTTTTTCCAACTGCTGTTTCAGGCCCCATGAGTTTTGCCAGTGACTGTGTGATAAGAATCCGGGTGCTATCCGCGGGGGAATCTGGATGGAAATCCTGTCCATCCACTATTTCCATTCCGGCTGTAGAGATAAATTCTGGACTGATGTACCGGTAAGAGATCAGTATATTGCTACTGTTTTCGTCCATACCCTTCCAGGTGGCTCCGGAACCATTATTACCAATAGACAAGGTTTCATAACTGTTCAAGGCTACATTTTCTATCATGCCGGTATTTAGCATATCCTGCTTAATACTTTTAAAATTCTTTTCCATATTACCACGCACGTTCATGGTGATCAAATGGTCCTTATTATATCCTAACTCCCTTTTTTTTACGTGTTGGACCTGTTGATGTACTATAATTGTACTGATAATGAGTACTATGGAAATGGTGAACTGCGTAACCACCAGTCCTTTGCGGATAAATGCTGCACTGCCTTGCTTGGATCTTATCCCTTTGAGGACTGCGACCGGTTTAAAAGAAGATAAGTACAGTGCGGGATAGCAGCCGGAAAAGAGCCCGCAGAATAAAGTGATGATGATTAAAGCGATGAGGTGTAATGATTTATCCAGGCCTAAAGTGAGTTGTTTTTCCACCATAAGGTTAAATTGAGGCAGAATTATCAGCATTAAAACAACACTTATTGTCACAGCAAAACCAGCCATGACCAATGCTTCTACAATGAACTGTACGATCAATTTTTTCTTTCCGGCTCCCAATGTTTTACGTACGCCTACTTCATTAGCCCGTTTTTCACTTTGCGCGGTGGCCAGATTCATAAAATTGATACAGGCAATAAGTAAAATAATACATGCGATAACAGTAAACAAACGAACATATATTATACGTCCGCCCGTTTGTTTGCCATTTTCAAAATGACCCCGAAGACGCCAGTCTTTCATGGCAAATAAAAATGCCTTCGTATTGTTATCATCACTTGTTTTTTCTTGTATAAAACTCTCGAGTTTTTTATTGATAGCGGTGACGTCAGCTCCTTCGGCCAATTCTATATAAGTGTCCATCGAATTACTTCCCCAATGATGCATCCACTCTTTGTGTTTGGCAAATGGTTCATAGGCTGCGAGCCATTCAAAACTCAGTGTTACATTGGGTGGCAGATCCTTTACTACCCCTGTTACCACAAATTCTTGTGTATCATCCAGTTTTAATGTTTTTCCGACCACATTACTGTTATCTCCAAAAAACTGCTTTGCCATCTTATGGGTGATCACTATACTGTTAACATCCTTTAACGGGGAAATAGCATTTCCCTGTAAAAAGTGTAAACTGAAAATGGAGATAAAATCAGGATCTATATATAGCCCTTTTTCATAAATAGCTTTATCGCCGAGGCTGAATAATTTTTCTCTTCGCACTACCCTTGAAATATGCTTTACTCCGGGGACTTCTTCTTTAAAAGCAGGAGCCAGCAATCCGGGTGTTGAATTAAAGGTACGCCATGCTCCATCGTATTTTTGGTTGGTTGGAATATAATATATGTGGTCTTTGTTGGGATATACCGAATCAAAACTCACTTCGTCCTCTACCCACAGAAAAATAAGCCCGGCACAGGCAATACCGATGGCTAATCCAAATATATTGAGGAAGCTATAGGTCTTGTTTGCCCATAAGTTCCTCCACGCTATTTTAAAATAATTCCGGATCATGTTTTTTTTGATTTATTCCGTTCGCAGGCTTTTTACAGGATTGGCAATCGCAGCTTTTATAGTCTGAATGCTTACGGTAAGCAGGGTGATCGCTAAGGAAACCCCTCCGGCAAGGAGAAATACCCACCAGCTTATGGATATCCGGTAAGTAAAGTCCTGAAGCCAGTTTTGCATAAAATAATACGCTAAAGGAACTGCAACGAGCAGGGCAATAATGATTAGTATCACAAAGTCCCTGACCAGTAGTTTTACCAGGCTGCCGATTTTGGCTCCGAGGACTTTCCGTATTCCAATTTCTTTTTTCTTGTTTTCCGCAATAAAAGAGACAAGCCCGAATAGTCCGAGACAACTGATAAGTATAGCCAGAAAGCTAAGTGTAATTGAAATATTGGCAAGGCGTTTTTCTTCTGTATACAATTTTTCGACTTCCCTGTCCACAAACGTATATTCAAAAGGGGTATTGGTAATGATTGATTCCCAGCTTTGTTTCAACCCTTTAAGTAAACTCTGATAATCTGTGGTCTTTGCCCGGATAATAAGCCAGGATGGAGTAGTGTCATTATAAAGTAAAATGGGTTTTATAACCTCTTTAAGCGAAGCAAAATGATAATCCTGGGAGACTCCTACAATCTCCAATTCATCAGATTCACCTTCGTATGTATTCATGAGTTTTGACCCTATGGCATTATCCAGAGGAATAGAAAAGACATCAAGGGTGGCTTTATTAACCACTACCTGTGAACTGTCATTGGGACGCAGTTCCCGCCCGGCAAGTAGGGAGGTGCCTACAGTCTTAAAATAATTATTGCTGATACCGTTGTATATCACTGAAATCAGGTTGGTAGGATCTTTTCCGGGTAGGTGCATGCTTAAGTCTGATTTATTAAACTCAGAAGGGTAACGATTACACCCGGCCACCTGTGAAACACCGGAAACTATTGCCATTTCTCTCTTTAAAGCGTCAAATTTTTTGCTGGCATCTTCGGTCCCCAGGCGAACGGCAATAAGATTCTTTTTATCAAACCCCATATCTTTATCCTGGGTATATTTAAGTTGTTGGGTGATAATGATCACCGAAATGATCAAGACAATAGAAACCACAAACTGAAACACAACGAGCCCCTTGCGAAAGTTCCCGCTACCTGCTTGCTGATGGACTGAACCTTTTAGTACCCTGGCCGGTTTAACAGAAGATAATACCCATGCGGGATATATACCGGCAACTAAACCGGTGAAAATTCCCAGGCTTAATAGAAGAAGTAAAACCTTCCAATCCAGCAGCGCCAGAAAACTCATATTTCCTTGTGTAAGTATATTTATAAATGGTTGTATCAATGCCGTTAACGGAAGGCTGATCAGTGAAGCCAGCAGAGACAGGATGACGGATTCTCCGATAAATTGACGGATTAAAACGCTTTTATCAGCTCCTATTGCTTTGCGGACTCCAATTTCCGAGGCACGTTTGCTTGCCCGTGCTGTACTTAAGTTAATAAAATTGATACATGCTACCAATTGGATAAATAATGCCAGAACAACCAGGATATAAAGTTGTTTTATACTGGATACCTTATCAATCTGCATGGTGATTCCATAGGAATAAAGATGGATGTCAGTAACTTTTTGGAGAAAAAGTTTTTTGTCAAAACCGGCCTGGGCAAGGTCCTTGGCTCCGTGTTTTTTTAAAAAGCCGGGTAGTTTTTTCTGTAAGCGACCAGCATCTGATCCCGGAGCGAGCTTTATATAGGTATGTGTGAAATTTTGGGTAGCAAAATTCTGAATGCTTCTTACAAATTCTCCCTGCCCGGGAGTATTCATAGTCAAAAAATAATTGGGATTTAAATGTGATTTCCCAAAGGTGTCATCAAAAACACCTGTAACGGTCAGGGTAAGCTCGTCTTCACCGCTTCCGCGTATCAGTGTTTTATTCAGTGCTGTTTGGTTGCCGAACAATTTTTTTTTCAATGTTGAAGAAAGCACTATGGTATTAGGAGCATTTAAGGCATTTTCAGGAGTTCCTTCAATAAAACGATAGGTGAAGACATTAAAAACAGTAGAATCAGCAAGATAACCACGTGGTTCGTAATAACTCTGATCGCTATTGGGTTTGTGTATCACTTTGCCTATATCCGAACCGTAATAAACTATACGACAGGCCTCAGTGACTTCAGGGAAATCTTCTTTGAGTGCAAAGGCTATAGGTGGGCCGGCAGTGGCAAAATTAGAGTTTACACTATTGTTACCTCTGCTTTTATTTTCCGTTCTGACCCGATAAAGCGATTCCGCATCCTTATGATGCGTGTCATAACCGAATTGTGCTATAGTATAAACCAGGATACTGAGACAGCAAACAGTACCCACAGTTAGCCCCAGCAGGTTGATAAATGTTTGTAACTTGTTTTTTTGGAGGCTCCTCCACGCTATTTTAAAGTAATTCCGGATCATAACTGTTTTTGATTGATGGTTTTAGGTTAAACCAAAACATTCTCCGTCACCTTCTGCCCGTCCAGCATCCTTATAATGCGGTGGCTGAACTTGGCATCGTGCTCACTGTGGGTCACCATTACAATGGTGGTTCCCTGCTGATTGAGCTCGGTAAGCAGGTCCATTACCTCGTTACCGTTGCTGCTGTCCAGGTTTCCCGTAGGTTCATCGGCAAGGATGAGTTTGGGGTTGTTCACCACGGCACGGGCTACGGCCACCCGTTGTTGTTGTCCTCCGGACAGTTGTTGCGGAAAGTGGTTCCTCCGGTGCATGATCTGCATTTTTTCCAGCACTTCGTGTACCCGTTTTTTCCGGTCAGCAGTTTTTACGCCCGTATAAATAAGGGGCAGTTCCACATTTTCGAATACGGTGAGCTCGTCAATGAGGTTAAAGCTCTGGAATACGAAGCCGATATTGTGCTTGCGCAGGTTGGCCCTTTTCCGCTCATTGAAACCCGATACTTCAATGCCGTTAAAGACAAAGCTGCCCCCGTCGGGGTCGTCCAGCAATCCCAGGATATTGAGCAGCGTGGATTTTCCGCAGCCCGAAGGCCCCATGACCGCTACAAATTCGCCCTCCTTCACTTCAAAGGAGAGTTTGTTGAGGGCAATGGTCTGCACTTCCTCCGTGCGGTAAAACTTTTCTAAGTCGGTGATCTTTATCATTGATGTTGTATTTGTTTTTTTCTTTTTTTGTGGATGTTTTGTCCTGGGTTACCCCCCCCTGTGTGTCCCCTCAAGGGGAGAATTATTTTTCTTTAAAGAGCGTTAAGGCTCCCCTCTAATTTAATTAAAAACAAGTTCCTGTATATCCCCAAAGTTATCATAACCTGATGTAATGACTTTATCACCGGGCTGCAAGCCTTCCAGTACTTCGTAATATTCCGTGTTCTGACTGCCCAGCCTGATGTTTTGCCTGTAGGCGCTGTTGCCGTCTTCACTTACCTTAAATACCCAGTTGCCCCCGGTTTTCTGGAAAAAACCACCCTTGGAAAGCAGGAGGGCCTCTTTTTCCTGGCTCAGGGCCAGCCGTATCTGTAATGTTTGTCCGCGGCGTATTCCTTCGGGGACATCTTCGTCAAAGACCATATCTACCTGAAAGCGGCCGTTGGTGACTTGCGTATATACTTTTTTGATGGCCAGAGTATAGGTTTTGTTATCAAAAGTAAAGGAACCGTACTGACCGCTGTAAATCCGTGAGATGTAATGTTCGTCAATGTCAACCCTCACTTTATACCCGCTCAGCACATCAATTTGCCCCAGGCGCTCTCCCTTGGTCTTGGATTGTCCTATTTCTGCGTCGAGCGATGTCAGTTGTCCGTCCACAGGAGCCCGGACCACGAGGTCACCCACTTTTTTTCGCATGAGTTTCAGGGCGTTCCTGGTACGGTTGTATGAACTTTCGGCCTGGCTTAATTCCTGTTCAGAAGCAAGAGAGTCCTGTTTTACCACTTCTTTGGCCAGTTTCATCCGTTCTTTCTGGTAATTGTAGTTGTTTTCAGATTCCATCAGGTCCTGCCGGCCTATAGCATCCTTTTCGTATAGCCTTTTGTTCAGTTCATATACCCGTTTGGCTTCCGCAAGGCTGTTTTCCACGTCGGTGAGCTGGTTGAGACGGTTTATGGTGTTCTGCCGGGCTGCATTTTGCTGAATCTGCATTTGGGTAAGCAGGTTGTATACGGCGGTTTCCTGGTTGACGAGACTCAGTTCCAGGTCGGTATTGGACAAGCGGAGAATGGGTTCACCCTTTTTCATCATGGTGCCGTCTTCCACAAATTTTTCTTCCACCCGGCCGCCTTCCACGGCATCGAGATAAATCGTGGTAATGGGAAGTACCACGCCGTTAACGGGAATGTTTTCCTGGAAAATCCCCTGTTTTACCTCGCTGATGGTAATGCGTTCGGTTTTTACATTCAGTTTTGAACCACCGGCGGAGGAAATGACGATAAAGATAATAAGTGCCAAAAGCAAAAGGCCGCCTGCAAACATGGCAATACGTGCGGGGGTAAACCTTTTCTTTTTTATAGGAATGTCCATAAAGTACAATTTACTTTGTTTATATGTTATTATCGTGCCAAAAAAATAAGGTGCTGTTTATTAGTCTTTTGTGATTTTTCGGGTTTACGGAGGTGTTCGGTTTCGATACACTTTGTGTCCGCTGGCAATACACTTTTGACATTCCGGAAATTAGCGCTTCCCGTTTTTTTCATAAAGAGGATAAAGTTGTAATATTGTAGGTGTTGAGAGTTGCCGGTTGCCGGTTGCGAGTTTGCCAGTTAAATTGAAACCGGTAACTGGTAACCCGAAACCGGTAACTGGTAAGCTTGTAATCATGCACTTAAAAGACGCCCGCATATTAGTCATTGACGATGATACCGACGTGCTGACCGCCATGCGGCTGCTGCTGAAGTCGAGGGTGAGAGAAGTGGTGGTGGAGAAGAAACCCGACCATATCCTGTCGTTGCTCAGCAAAAATAAGTTCGATATCATTATCCTGGATATGAACTTCAACGGGCTGGTCAATACCGGGAACGAGGGATTGTACTGGCTCCGGCAGATCCGTGAAACCGATACCAAGGTAGATGTTATCCTCATCACGGCATATGGCGATATTGACCTGGCCATCCGTTCCCTGAAGGAAGGGGCCTCCGATTTCCTGGTGAAACCGTGGAAGAACGAAAAGATATTACAATCCGTACAGGACCTGCTGGAAAAGAAGAAGTCGCGGAAAAGTACGAACAAATCCGTAAAGCTGGAAGGGGAGAAGATACTCGGGGAAAGCGAGGTCATGAAAGATGTTTTCCTGAAACTCGGGAAGGTGGCGCCCACCGATGCCAATGTACTGATCCTCGGCGAGAATGGAACAGGCAAGGACCTCATAGCAAGGGCCCTTCACGAAAATTCCCGTCGGAAGGACAAGCCCTTTGTTAAGGTCGATTTGGGGGCATTGACACCTTCATTGTTCGAAAGTGAACTGTTCGGCTATAAAAAGGGCGCTTTTACCGATGCACGGGAAGACCGGAAAGGCCGGTTTGAAGTGGCTTCGGGAGGGACATTGTTTCTTGATGAGATAGGAAATATAAGCCTGCAGCAACAGGCCCGGCTGCTTACCGTTTTGCAAAACAGGTATATAACCCCTTTAGGATCGAACGAAACGGTTCCGGTTGATATCCGGCTTATTTGTGCCACCAACCTGGAACTTTCGGCCTTGGCCGATGAGAACAGGTTCCGCAAAGACCTGATTTACCGGATTAATACCGTGGAGATTACCGTACCCCCGCTCCGGGAACGGGGAAAGGACATCAAACTGCTGGCCGGTCACTTTGTACAGCTGTATGCCGAAAAGTACATGAAAGAACCCTTTACCCTGGACAAGGGGTTTATAGAAAAATTAAAGGCGTATTCCTTCCCGGGGAACGTGAGGGAACTCCAGTATGCCCTCGAACGTGCCGTTATTATGGCGGAGGACGACACACTCTATGCCGGTGATGTAGTGTTCTCACCCATCGAAAAATACCAGAATGCACAGGATTCCCGCGAAATGAAACTGGAAACCATCGAAAAGAACACCATTCTTAAAGTGGTCGAAAAAAATAACGGCAATATCTCAAAATCAGCAAAAGAACTGGGAATAACCAGGGCTGCCCTGTACCGAAGACTGCACAAGTATGACCTCTGATTCCTATAAAAAAATCCTGCTGTTGCGGATCGGTATCCTTTTGGTTTCCCTGATAGCGCTGGCTTTTGCCGTAAGTGCTGCCAACATATATGCTATTGTGCCTGCGGCATTGTTCAGCGCCTGGGCCTGTTATTACCTTCATAGCTTTTGCATAAAAAGGTTTACGGAAGTAGACGATTTTTTCGAGGCGGTAAAGTACCGTGATTTTTCCCGGTGGTATGCCGAGAACAGGGGGCCTAAAGATATCCGTCAGCTTCACGAGGGGTTCAATGAAGTGAACCGTACCATCAAGGAGATGAATACTGAAAAAGAGACCCAGTACCTCTACCTGCAAAAAATACTTGAAATGATAGATGTAGGCATTATTGCCTATAACCTGCATACCGGAAATGTTCTCTGGGCCAATGATTCACTGCGGAAAAACCTGGATATTCCGTCTGTAAAGAACATCCGGTTTATTGCCAACAGGAAACCGAAGCTGTTCCGTGAGCTGTTGCAGGCCGATCATCCCCGGGAAACATCGGTTACCGTGGAAGCCGGGAGCCAGAAAAACAAGATGCTCGTATCCAATACCGTTTTTCATGTGGGAGACGACGCTTTTAAACTCGTTGTGCTTCAGAATATCGAAGATACGCTGAACCAGAATGAGTCTGATGCCTGGAAAAAGCTACTCAGTGTCATGACCCACGAGATCATGAATTCCATAGCTCCCATTTCTTCACTTGCCGAAACATTAAAGTCGAATGTCCAGGGGGCCATCGATAAACCGGACAAACATCCCCTGGAGATGGAAGACCTGCATACGGGGATCGAAAGCATTAAAAAACGCAGTGAGGGCCTGATGAAATTTGCCAAGACCTACCGCAGCCTCAATAAGGTAACCAGTCTGAACAAAAGTAAGATCAGGGTAAGCGAATTCTTCCGGAATATCGACAAGCTGATGTACCCTTCACTGAAGGCCAAGAATATAGAAGTCGACTATAAAGTGGAACCTCCGGACCTGGAAGTGAAAATAGATGTCTACCTCGTTGAACAGGTACTTATCAACCTTATTCTGAATGCCGTTGATGCCTGTGAAGAAAAAGACGATGCCCGGATTGTAATCTCGGCAGACCGCCACGTGGACGGTAATGTTGTGATCGGGATAGCTGATAACGGCAGGGGGATACCCGAAGAAGTGATCGACAATGTATTTGTCCCTTTTTTCAGTACCAAGAAAAAGGGGAGCGGTATAGGACTGAGCCTGTGCAAACAGATCATGCTGCTCCACAGGGGAAGGGTGCAGATACGCAGTGTGGAAGGAGAGGGCACGGTGGTCAGTCTTATCTTTTGAGAGCATTTTCTTCTGTATGTCATAACAACATTCCAAATCGTATCAGGACGACCGATAAAGTAATATCATGCTGTATGATACGATAATATCATGAAGTGTGATATACCTTGATTATAAGTTGTTTTTCATTTTAAAAAATGATAGTGACGACAGAATACCGGCCTGTTTCTGTATTTCCCGCTGTCTCGCTATCAATCTTATAAGGTCTTTGGGGGCAGGTATCAATAACGATTTTTACGGATTTCCGGGTAAAATCCCGGTTTTTGGGGATAGTGCCCAACTGGATGTTTTTTCTACTTTTGTGCCGCAATCACGGTAAAGCGTGAATTATAAATCGAGTAACCAAAATCATAAACAAAAATTAAATGAACGCAAACGAACAAATCGGGGCCGGCATCGGGCTGGTATCCATTATTATTTACCTGGCAATATTTGCTGCTACTATTGCCGGTATGTGGAAAACATTTGAAAAAGCCGGAAAACCGGGATGGGCGGCAATCATCCCGATATATAATATCATTGTACTGATCGAGATCGTGGGGAAACCCATGTGGTGGATCGTATTGTTGCTTGTACCTTGTGTAAACTATGTGGCTCTGGTTTGGCTGACCAACCTGTTGAGTAAGAGTTTTGGTAAAGGTGAAGGTTATACGGTAGGGCTTGTATTGCTTCCTTTTGTTTTTTATCCCATGCTCGGATTCGGGGATGCGGAATACCAGGGACCTTCGGCAGCAGAAGCCAATCCCGGGGTACAATAATCCCAAAGAGGTTTTTATTATATTTCAATCCCGGAACCTCCGACAGGTTCCGGGTTTTATTTCAGGACTAAACAATGCATTCGGATCTCAGGAACTGGTTACATCAACATTTACTGCCCTGCCCTGTAAAGTGGCTTACGGGCATGGATTGCCCCGGATGCGGTTTTCAACGCTCCCTTCTGGCACTTTTCCGGGGAGACTTTGCCCTGAGTTTTGAACTTTACCCCGCTACTATACCGTTTCTACTCCTTTTTATTACTACAGTTTTACACAAATGGTTGGGCATGGATAAAAAAATGATCATCCTGAAAAGTCTGGCCCTTTTTGCAGGAGGTGTAATGATCGTCTCCTACATATTGAAACTACGTCATATAGCAGGCTGACTGATTTTTACGCTCTATTTTGTGTTTGAAATATTTAATTCCACCAGGTGGGGTTAATTCCCCGATGCTCTGCGTTGAGGTTTGTTCGTTAAATACCTTACGGGCTTGCCCCGAGATAGTTGATTGCTCAGCTCGGGACAATTTTATTTCCGGGCTCAGGATTGTACAACTCCCAGGGTGTAAAGTCTTTCCAGAGTAGGTGTTTTACTTCCGCCTTCAGGCTCCAGGGTAATTCCGAAGCCTTCGGAAACATTGGTGTTTTCCAGTTTAAATATCTTGTTTTCGTCTGTGTCATACGCATCCAGTAGTCCGATACTGGTTGGGGTCAGAGGTTGCATTTTCAAAGACCATATCTGATAGACCATCCCTTCAGGAGGGGCCGGAAGCCCCTTGGCATCGATATAGGTAATATTTTTTTCTTTGTCCCAATATACAGCGGCATAAGCGTCCGGAGCGGCTTGCTGGCCCTGCAAAGGTACTTTCAGGATATTTCTGTTTCTAAGAACATCCAGGAGTTTTTGTGTTTTTTCGGCATTGTTCCTGGCTTCCGTGATCTGTATTTCGAGTTGAATGTTCCGGTTTCTGACATCGTCCAGGGTTTCTTTTAATGCCCTGTTTTTATCAAAAAGGAAAAACAAACCGATCAGAAGCAATACACTCGCCGCCCAGCCGGCATACACAAACCAATGTGTCCGTTTTTTAGATAGCGGCATCACATCTGTTCTTTTTGATAGCTTTTCTTTTATGGACTGCAGCAAATGTTCCGGGTTTTCAGGGGCGATGGCACCGGAAAGATCGATCAGGGCTTTTTCGATTTCTTCCACTTCGGTCCTGATCTCCGGATATTGCCTGAGATAATCTGTGATCTCCTTATTTTCGGCATCAGATAGTACGCCGTAAACGTATAGTTCCAGAATGCCTGAGGATATATATTCTTCCGTATTCATTATTTTATTACGTTAGCGCGAAGTTTATTGATGCAAATTCTGTTCCTTGTCTTTACAGTACCCAGGGGGATTTGCAATTTTTTGGCACTTTCTTTTTGTGTGAATCCCTTGAAAAAAAGTAAATCGATCAGTTTTTTACACATGGGGCCCAGGATATCGATATATTTTTGCAATCCGATAGCATCCAATTTACCCGAAACATTATTTTCAGACTCAAGTATATCTGAGAAATAATCGCTTTTCATGTTTAATTTGCTGTTTTTGTATTCCCTGGATCTCAACCTGTCGATAGCTGCATTCCTTGCAATATTGAGTATCCAGGTAAAAAAACGCCCTTTTTCAGGATCGTAAGCGGGGGCTTCATGCCATATTTTTAAGAAAACATCCTGGAGAATCTCTTCGGAGATTGCTTCGTTCCTGATTATACTGAAAACGATGCCGTACAGGCTTCTGGAATAAAGCTGATAAATGCGTTCAAAAGCTTTTTCATTTCCGCTTTGAAGCTGTACAATTAATTGATCCTGCTGCATAGAGTAAAAAGATGTGGTTTAAATTTAAGGATTAACCGGGAGATTTGCGGCGGTATATTGAAAAGAAACGGTCTGAAGGTTTGTTTTCAGACCATTTCTCCTGTTTTAATTATATGACAAAGCAATCAGGAGGCAATGAACAAGCCTGCAATTGCAGAAGCGGTATTCCCGCTCATGGGTTCGTCATAGGACTGGGATACTGCCACATCGTCAAATCCGGTGGCCGTAACAAGATTAACCCCTCCTTGTGAAACGTTCTCTTCACCGTCATAGACATCCTGTGTTGCTTCGGGCATTCCGGGGCCCCGGTTGTTTAATGTTATCCACCCCAGGGCGTCCTGATCCAGGTCAGTCTCCATAATACGGGCTCGTAACCTCCTGATTTCGGAGGCATGCCGTGCTTCTACTGAATGGATTTGAAGGGCAGGTGTAAGGAAAGCAGTACCCATAAGATTTGCGGCTTGTCCTTTATAGGCCCTTACACCGGTGTCTTCAAAAGCTTGTGCAAGAGCAAGCAGTTGTGCATAGGCTACTTCCTGTCCTGTTCCGTTTTCGTTAAAGGGGTCAAACATCCCTCCTGAGGTAAAGTCGAATGTAGGGGATTCCACGGCTTCATCACCAAGTCCGGCGATCAGGAAATCGACATGCGCCGATTCATGTTTTGAAATTTGTTCATAGATTGCTTCGGCTCTGCTTCCTCCGGGCAACACACCGGAATCCAGTGCTTTGAGGTAAAATTCGGCTTCGAGGTATTCCAGGGTCAATGCAAGTTGAAGTGCACCAATAGCGGCGTTCTGATCCTGAAAGGCAAAAGTTTTTGAGGAGGAAGTTGCCAGCCCGAATGGAATGGCAGCCATTGCCGCTTTTTTACCGAGAACACCGAACGTGCTGAACGCCTCTCTTCTTGAAGAAGTTTTAGCAAGGAGATTTTCGGAAGTAAATGCTTCCAGAAATTTTATGATTTCCATAATTTGATTTTTAAGTTAACTGTAAAGGATTATTCTTTCGGTAACCGGTTGGCAGTAAACTCGGTTTTTATAAACCCGGTTTGCCCCACGGCATCCAGAATTTCAGAAGGCGGTTTGGCAAGATCCAGACCATTGACATCAATGATATCATCACCGGCAAAGGCTTTGGCATCGTCCATATAAAGTGACCTTATGGCTGCGGCATGTCTTGCTTCCACAGATACTATTTTACCGGCTATAACGAGATAATCCGGGGTTTGAAGAAAGGTCCCGGCCCCATTGTAGGCGGCTACCCCGGTGTCTTCAAGCACCCTCGCCGTGGCCAGGACCGAATCTCTGTTATTGAAATCGACTGAAGTAAAGTCAAATTCAAGTTCGGGCAACACCTTGTTTGTGTCCCCGTTTACGGCAGCGGTAATGGCAGCTTTGAAGAATTCGCGGTGAATAACCTCGTGCTTATAGAGATCTTCCAGCACGAGTTTTTCTTCAGCGCTGGCATTCATCCAGTAAGAACCGTCCATCACCCTGGTATAAAATGCGGCTTCAAGTTGTTCAAGGGCATAGGCATAGTTCAGGATTCCGAGGTCACCGCTCCCGAGGTCAAAAATTTCATCGGGATCTGTAAAACCGTCGTCATCGTTATTACAGGATAATAAAAGACTGGTGCCTACAACAGCCAGTCCACCTATTTTCAGGAATTGCCTCCTGGAATTGGTGTTCTCATTTTTAGCTTCCTGTAAATTTACTTTAGCAGGTGTTGTTTCCATAATTCCATATTTTTAGATGTGCGAGGCTTACGTAATAAAACAGGATGCCGGTTTCATAATAAATGTTAAAATTATGTTAAAAATAAATTCTGAATATAATAAGAAGTCTTTTCCCGGACTGTCTGATAGCATTATTTACAGGCAAAAAGTATAGGAAAAAAGTGTTATTAACTATTTAGTAATGCTGACAGCCTGATAAATTCAAACGAAAGGTATAACTTGCAAGTAATAACAATTTAACCTACAAGTAAAACTTCAAATTTAACACACATGAAAAACTTATTCTTGCTCGCTGTTATGGTCTTCACCGTATCTTTTGCCGGCTATGGCAATGCTGTAACGAAAAAAACTGCGGATGACCAGGTAAATCCCGTACAAACATATAACATACGTTTGGGGCTGGTCACCACTTCAGGTACCCCGACACTTTCGGGAAGTTATGATCTGGGCGGATTTTACGCAAAGAACATTGAAACGGGTACGTATTATTATTCGTATCCGAACCGGGTAAACGGTTTTCTGCAATTACCTGCTTTTATACATAACCTGCCCGAAGGTACTTATGAATTCGGTGCGTTTCAGGGACAAGGCGGATGGATGGCGGTAAGCCCTAAAACGGTTACTGTTTCTTCCGGTATGGAAGATGCTGACGGATACATCACCATTTACCTCGATATTGCCTGGGAAGAATAGTCCTGATTTTATACTTTTTCCTAAAAATAAACCCGTTGATTTTCAACGGGTTTTTGAGTTATTTCAATTATGAATGTGTCAGGTGCATGTACCCGACAGGGATTTTTATAATGCTATGTATGATTCCCGGCCTTTTTTTCCATGGGGAGCAAACATTGGTAGATCATCTCATTGACCGGAACAGGAATGTCGAACTTTCCGGCCTCTTTGACAACGTAACCATTAAAATTTTCCAGTTCTGAAGGTTTACCGGACATAATATCACGTTGTGTCGATGCAGTGCTTTCGGGGTCCTGCCCGTCAATGATCTCGAACACTTTCTCTACGTCGGCCTGTGTCAGGTTTATTTGTTTGGCCTGTGCCAGTTTGAGGATCTCATTGGCTGTATCGCGCATCATTTGATATAGATAAGGGCTTTTCCGCATAGTTCCGACAGGTACCCTGGTAAGACCTCCCAAACCGCTGATGGTAGTAATAAACATGAATTTTCTCCATATCTCACGATGGATGTCCTCCGGGATTCGACTGTTTATTCCGGCTTCTTCAAAAACATCCTTGATGCGCAAAGCACGTGCGGATTTCCGGTTGTTTAACTCTCCGAAGCTCAGGATAGGGTCGAACGCAGCATGACGAATGATTCCGGGAGATTCGATAAAACTAATCACGTTACAAAATCCGGCTAAAATTTGATGTTCCGGGATGTGCTTTTTTATCTTATCGGGATTATCGGCACCGTTTTGAAGCGGTAAAACAATGGTTTCACTATTGAGATAAGGAGATAGTGTTTTGGCAGTTTCGGTCAGTTGCCAGCTTTTAACCCCCAATAGGATGAGGTGCGGGGAAGGGGTTTCATCCGGTCGGTCCGTAGCAATATCGGGGCGGACCAGAAAATCTCCCTGGAAGCTGTTTACTTTGAGCCCGTTTTTCCGGATGGCTTCCAGGTGCTTCCCGCGTGCAATAAAAGTGGTGTGATGTGCTGTGGTAGCCAGTTTACCACCAAAATAACCGCCGACACCTCCAATACCGTAAACTAAAATATTCATGATGTTTTATATATGATATAAGGATACAAATATAAGGATCAAATGTTTTTCAAACAGGCTTAACGAGGTTTCATCATCCGACTTGTCGTATGCGGAAATTGTGGTAATGGAACCTGATTTTGTTGAATTTGCACGGTTTTGATCCCTTTTTTTGTGAGCACACAATTTGTTCGCAAAACCAGAAAAAACAAAAACGCAATCACCTTATTTAAAGATAATTGCGTTTGAAATCTGCGGAGGAAGAGGGATTCGAACCCCCGGAGGTGTTACCCTCAACGGTTTTCAAGACCGCCGCATTCGACCGCTCTGCCATTCCTCCTGAGCGGATGCAAATATAGAAAGCTTTTTTTGTTCTGACAAAACATTTTTTTCGCTTTTTACAAGCCTGTCACCGGGTTGGGCATCATCGTTTATGTTACGGGAATATCAGGGCTTCCGGCGTGTTTTATCAGTCCATGATGGGGGTGGGGTTTTTATGATCGTCTACCGCTACGAAAGTAAAAATACCGGTAACGGCTTTTTCCCGGACATCTTCATACATATTTTCCATAAAAATATCTACCTGAACCACACAACTCGTCCTGCCCACTTTGGTTACGTGTGCAATGAGTTCCACGAGGGTGCCCTGGGGAATGGGTTTGGTGAAATCTATTTTATCTGTAGATACGGTAACCACTTTTTTCCTGCTGAACCGGGTGGCACATATAAATGAAGCCTCGTCCATAAGCTGCAGGGCCGTCCCGCCGAAAAGGGTGTCGTAGTGGTTGGTAGTGTTGGGGAAAACGGCCTTGAATATATGGGTCTCCGACTTTTTGATGCGCTCCTCAATATGGTTGTTCATAATATTATATTGTTGTTAATTTGAAGTTCAAAAATACTATTTCCTGGCCCATTATTCTTACATTTGTTATAGTTTATCCGAATGGGGGCCCTTGTAGGGACGCGGATAAGTTTATCTTACTGGACCTCAGTTTTACCCAAAATATTATAAGATGGATATAATAGAACAGCTACGATGGCGCTATGCCACCAAAAAATTTGATGCTACGCGGAAATTACAGGATGCCCAGATTGAGATGCTCAAGGAAGCATTTAATCTTACGGCACTTTCCTTCGGGTTACAGCCTGTAAAACTTGTGATATTGAGCGACCAGGATAAAAAAGAAGAGCTGCTGCCCCATGCATTCGGTCAGCAACAGATAACGGATGCTTCACATCTGCTGATTTTTTGTATAGAAACGGTGATAGACGAAGAATTTATCCATAGTTATTTTGACAAGGTAAAGGCCGTACGCAATACATCGGAAGAAACCCTGAAACCCTACCGGGATTTTCTCATTGCCGACTTCAACAAAAAGACCAGTGAAGAAATAGAGGCATGGGCCAAAAACCAGGCATACCTGGCTTTGGGGAACCTGCTTACGGTGTGTGCTATCGAAGAAATAGACGCTTGCCCCATGGAAGGCTTTCTCCCTAAGAAATTCGACAAAGTACTTCAACTCGGTCAGGAAGGGTTGAAATCGGTACTGATAATGCCCGTGGGCTATCGCGCGGAAGATGATGAATTTTCTGCGATGGAGAAGGTGAGAAAGGACATCAGCGAAAGCGTAATAGAAATCAAATAATTGCTTGTGGCTCCAACCCCTGGATACAACAACTCAGTAACTCATTAACTAAACAATTAAATAAATGCCCGGATTTGAACTTTTCGGAGATACGGAACGAAAACATCTGAACGATGTAGTGGACAACGGTGTCCTTATGCGCTATGGCTTTGAAGGTATGCGCAAGGGACATTGGAAAGCCAGGGAACTGGAAGCGGCACTATGCCAAAAAATGCAGACCAAACACGCCCAGCTGGTGAGCAGCGGAACGGCCGCGCTCAGCGTAGCCCTTTCCAGTGCAGGAGTTGGTGCAGGTGACGAGGTGATTATGCCTGCTTTTACATTTGTGGCCAGTTTTGAATCGGTGATGGCGGTAGGAGCTGTTCCCGTACTTGTAGATATAGACGATACGCTTACGCTGGACCCGGTTGCGGTGGAAAAGGCCGTTACTGCCCGTACAAAAGTGGTGATGCCCGTCCACATGTGCGGTTCTTCGGCACAGTTGAAGGAATTAAAGGCGATTTGTGATAAACACGGTTTGTTGCTCCTGGAAGATGCCTGTCAGGCTATCGGAGCTACCTATGAGGGCAAACCCCTGGGAAGCTATGGCGACCTGGGCTGTTTTTCCTTTGATTACGTAAAGACCATTACCTGTGGTGAAGGTGGTGCCGTTATCACAAACAATGACCAATATGCCCAAAATGCTGATCACTATTCCGACCACGGGCACGATCACGTAGGGAAAGACAGGGGCGCCGAGCAACATCCGTTCCTCGGCTATAATTTTCGTATATCCGAACTGCATGCCGCAGTAGGGTTGGCACAGTTGTCCCGGTTGGATGAATTCCTGGGGATACAGAAAAGGAATTATACCATTTTACGTGAAGCTTTGAATACGGTTCCCGGAATAACATTCAGGCGCGTTCCCGAAGGGGCTGAAGAAAATTATTCATTCCTGAGCTTCTTTCTTCCTGACGAAAGTAGTGCCCGCAAGGCACATAAGGCTTTGGGAGAAGCAGGTGTGGACGGCTGTTTTTACTGGTACGATAACAACTGGCACTATGTAAGGCAGTGGCAGCATTTGAAAGAACTGAAATCCCCGGGCAAACTGCCGCAGGAGATCAGCACGGGAATGCCGGACTACCAAAACCGGGATTTTTCTGTTTCCGATGCTGTTATGGGCAGGACGATCTCTGTGCTTATAAAACTGGGCTGGACGGATGAAGAAGTGAATGATAGGGCGGAGAGGATGACCGGAGCCATAAGAGGTGCCATAAAATAAACCGTATAAAACGGAAGAACAAAAAAAGCCGGGATTTGCCCGGCTTTTTTTAGTAATTTACATATTCCACGATTTCCAGTCCGTAACCGATAATACCAACGCGTTTTGTTTGTTCCGAATTGGATACGAGCCGTATTTTCGAAATGTCCAGGTCGTGAAGTATCTGGGCACCGATACCAAAGTCCTTTTTGTCCAGGACAACTTTCGGTGCTTTTACGATTCCCTCTTTTTGTAATTCTTTTAAACGGCCCAGGCGTTTGAGCAGGTTGAGCGACTGGTTTTGCTGATTGATAAACACAATGGCGCCGCGACCTTCCTCATTGATCACCCGGAACATATTGTCCAGTTTTTTGTCGAGGTTGTTGGTCAGTGTTCCCAGGATATCATTGTTCACCAGGGTGGAATTGATACGGGTAAGTACGGGATCACCAAGTTTCCATGTCCCTTTGGTCAGCGCCAGGTGTACCTGGTTGTTTGTAGTCTGTACGTAGGCCCGTAAACGGAAATTGCCGAAACGGGTCTCTACATCAAAATCCTCTTTTTTCTCAATGAGGCTGTCGTGCTGCATGCGATAGGCGATAAGGTCTTCTATCGATACCAGTTTGAGGTCGAGCTTCTTTGCAATCTCGGCCAGTTGTGGCAGTCTTGCCATGGTGCCGTCTTCATTCATGACTTCTACGATCACCCCTGCCGGTTCCAGTCCGGCAAGGCGGGCAAAATCTATGGCAGCTTCGGTGTGTCCGGTCCTTCGCAGGACACCACCTTCCTTGGCGATCAACGGAAATATATGTCCCGGTCTGGCCAGTTCAAAAGGTTTGATGTCCGGATTGATAAGTGCTTCTACGGTCTTGGCCCGGTCTGCCGCCGAAATTCCCGTAGTCACCCCGTTGCCTCTGAGATCAACAGACACGGTAAAGGCGGTTTCCATAGGGTCCGTATTATTGTTTACCATGGCGTTGAGTCCGAGTTCCTTACACCTTTTTTCTGTAAGTGGCGCACATATAAGTCCCCTGCCGTGCGTGGCCATGAAATTGATCATCTCGGGAGAGACCATTTCGGCTGCAGCTACAAAATCTCCTTCATTTTCCCTGTCTTCATCGTCAACCACGATTATTATTTTTCCGTTGCGTATATCGGCGATAGCCTCTTCTATGGTGTTCAGTTTTATTTCTTCCATTGTGGTATTCATCGTTGCGGATTTCAGGTTACAAAGATACCTAATTTTTACGGGTTGCAGGCGGGAGTAACAGTGCTTTTCAATAGCAAATATGCAGGCGGAATTTCTTATTTATCCTTTTTAAACCGTTCAAAGAGCTTCCGGATAGGGTCGGTAATACTGTCCAGGTCAAAAACACCCTTGTCTGCAGTGGCCCTTCGGGTCAGAAATATCCCCAGGGGGAGCATCACAATGGTGGATAACCATGAGCCGAGAATAGGCGGAATACTGGCATCCTTGGCATAATTCCTGGCAAACATGCCCAGAAAGTGATAGGTAAGGAACAGGCCGATACCAACAACCATGGGAAGCCCTAATCCTCCCTTACGTATAATGGCCCCGAGGGGTGCACCTACAAAGAAGAGAATAACACAGGCAAAAGCCAGTGCATACTTGCTGTGCATGGCCATGATATAGTAGTTGAGTACCATATCTTTTCTTTGCAGTTCTTTTTTCTTGCTGTCTATGGTGTTGACTATATTGGTGATATTGCTTATGGCGATGTCCACTACCTGTTCCTTTTTCCTTTCGTCTACCAGGTCCAGGATGGCAGCCTGTACTTTTTGAGGGGGGGCGGATTGTTTTTGCGTTTGTTCCCTGCCGGCATTGACCGTATCGCTTTTTGTTTTCGGTTTGCGGTTGCGGTTCAGGGTAGTTATACCTGTGCGTTTATAAATATTATCACTGAAGTTGCGTACGGTATTGCTGTTGTTCAGTGCTATGGAATCGATAAGGTAATCCAGTTCGCTTACATTGTACATTTTGTAGGTGTTGTAACTTTCATCTTCAAAGTTGACATCATTGACTTCAGACAGGTCGACGTTCATCGTATACACCTCGAATTTTGCCTTGGCATGCGGGTAATCTTCAATTTTTTGGGGGTTGGAAGGTGTGTGGTCTTCGTAGTAATAACCGTCCATCAGTTTGAGTTTCAGGATATCGGATTTCTCGCTGCTGATAAGTTCGCCCTTTTCGGCTTTTATGACGGTTTTGTTTTGGCCCCGGGCATTTTTTTTATGGAGGATCACGTTCTCCAGAAGACGGTTGTCTTCCCCGTGTTTTTTTTCCACCTTGATATTCATTTCCATGATGTCGTTGAACATGCCTTCGGAAATGGCCATGGCAGGTTTTACCTTGGCAATGTTTTTTTTCAGGTTGTAGGCCTTGAATTCCGCCCTGGGAATAACGCTGTTTGCAAAATAAAAGGTGAATCCTCCCAGCGCTATCATAAATATAATAAGGCTCCGCATGGCCCTGTAGAGGGAAATCCCCGAAGATTTCATGGCGGCGAACTCATAGTTTTCGGCGAAACTTCCGAAAGTCATCAGCGAGGCCAGGAGTACGGTGAACGGAAGTACCGTAGGGACAAGGCTGGGGGAGTAGTAGAGCAGAAATTTTCCGATAACCCACAGGTCCAGTCCTTTTCCGGCGAGGTCATCTATAAACAGCCATATGGCCTGGAAAATAAAAATGATCATCAGTATGGAGAAGCAACTGATAAAGTTGAACAGGAATCGGGACAGGATATATCGGTCTAATATCTTCAAGGTGGCATAAATTTCAAACACCCGCTTCCGGCGCAATTATCGGTAGCAGGCGTTTGAGATGAATTATTGTTCTATGATATAATATCCTTCGTCCTCGTATTTCTTGGCATTGAACTTAAAAAGGTTTCCGGACAAAGGCTGATCGGTCTTGAACGAATTGACGGTGATGGTGGTCTTGGTACCGTTTTTACCTGTTTGTATCAGGTTATAGATGTGTTTGGTCTGTGCATCGATACCCAAGAGGATCTCCTTCATTTCGGCATTGGTGTCGATAGGGATAAGCCTGATATACTGAATTTGCCTGCCACGTACATTCTGCCGGATATCCCAGTTGTATTTATAGCCTTTCCGGTAAAACGTGAGCATTTTAGACGGGGTAATGGTATTGTCTTCTTCCGTGTCCGGGCTTTCGATCACGACTTCCTCGTTTTCCGGAATTATGGTCGCCACCTTCTTACCGTCAAATATCTTAGTGGCGCCGAGATAATTAAAAAGGTATTTATCGCCCTGAATGGTAACATCGCCCCGGGTTTCCTGGTGGATGTTCTCACTTTTGTTTTCCAGGGCATATTTGAAATCTACATAGATGTTGTCATAGCTTTTCACCTTCTGATACACTTCATCGAGCAATGCTTTCGCCTTTCCGGAATCCTGGGCGTACCCCAGTCCTGCGAGCATTAAAGCGATAACGGTAACAATCTTTCTTATGTCATTTACTGTTTTCATGTTTGTATTTGGTTACTGAGCCGTCAGCTCTCATTGTCATTTTGTTCGTTGTTCAGCAGCTGTTCGAGGGCAAGAGTATCGGGTATGAGTACCTGTCGCGCCTTACTGCCTTCGAAGGGGCCTACAATTCCGGCCGCTTCCAGTTGGTCGATAATCCTTCCGGCCCTGTTGTACCCCAGTTTCAGCTTTCGCTGCAAGAGTGATGCCGATCCCTGTTGTGCCATTACAATAACTTCCGCAGCTTCCCTGAAAAGGGCATCCCGTTCTTTGGTATCTATATCAATACCCGTGCCAGATTCTTCCCCCACATATTCGGGGAGCAGGTGCGCGTCGGGATAGGCCTTCTGGGAGCCTATAAAATCGGTTATTTTAGCCACTTCTGGGGTGTCTACAAAGGCACATTGCAGCCGTACAATGTCATTTCCTTGTGTATAGAGCATATCTCCCCGGCCTATGAGCTGATCGGCACCCTGGTTGTCCAGAATGGTCCTCGAATCGATCTTGGAGGTTACACGAAACGCTACCCGTGCCGGGAAATTGGCCTTGATAATTCCGGTAATTACATTAACAGAGGGGCGCTGTGTGGCAATGATAAGGTGAATACCAATGGCACGGGCAAGTTGAGCCAGTCTGGCAATGGGGGTTTCTACCTCTTTTCCGGCGGTCATGATGAGGTCGGCAAATTCATCTACGACCAGTACGATATACGGAAGGAATTTATGCCCGTTATTGGGGTTCAGCTTCCGCGCCTTGAACTTGGCGTTATATTCCTTGACGTTACGTACCATGGCATCTTTCAGCAGTTCGTAACGGTTGTCCATCTCGATACAAAGCGAGTTCAGGGTGTTTATCACCTTGGTATTGTCCGTAATGATCGCCTCTTCCGTATCGGGAAGTTTGGCCAGGTAATGCCGCTCTATTTTGTTGAAGAGGGTGAGTTCCACCTTTTTCGGGTCGACCAGTACGAATTTTACCTCTGCCGGGTGTTTTTTGTACAACAGCGAGGTCAGTATGGCGTTTAACCCTACGGATTTTCCCTGTCCCGTTGCACCGGCCATGAGCAGGTGGGGCATTTTGGCCAGGTCTACCACAAAGGTTTCGTTACTGATATTTTTACCCAGGGCCACGGGAAGTTCCATTTCGGCATTCTGAAAACGGGTGGAAGCAATAACCGACCGCATGGAAACGGTGGTGGGGTTCTTGTTGGGTACTTCAATACCGATAGTCCCCCTGCCCGGGATCGGGGCGATGATACGTATGCCAAGTGCAGCCAGTGAAAGGGCAATATCGTCTTCCAGGTTTTTGATCTTGGAGATCCGTATCCCGGCTGCCGGAACAATTTCATAAAGGGTCACGGTTGGCCCGATAGTGGCTTTTATCTGGGAGATATCGATCTTATATTGCTTTAAAGTCTCGACGATCCGGTTCTTGTTTTCTTCGAGTTCTTCCTGGTTGATGGTTATACCGCTTTGTCCGCCGTGCTCAACGAGCAGGTCCAGCGGAGGGAACTGATAATGGCCCAGTTCGAGTTTGGGGTCGAATTCCCCGAAATCCTGAACCAGTTTGTCCGAAAGGATATCGGTTTCCTCTTTTTCTTCTTCGACCTTTTCCACTTCCATTTTAATGTCGTCGTGATCTCCGCCTTCTGGGACATTGCGCTTTCCTGTTGCGGAAGAAGTGCTGTGGGTATCTTCTTCCGGAGCTATTTTTACTTCAAAAGAATTTTCGATATCCACGTCGGAGGTCTTGTCGATACGGGAGTAATTGGATGCGGCAGGCCCTTTTTCCTGTTTTTCCAGGGCTTCTTCAAAAGGCGACCGGGTATCTCCGCTTGTTTTTATAGCAGGTTCCTCCTTTTCCCGCCTGTCGGGTGATGCTGTTTGTGCCTTGTGAAAGTCTCTTCGTACGCCTTCCCGTACCCCGGCGAAATAAGTACCGATCTTTTCCGGTGTTATTTTCAGTTTTTTTACGGCGAACACGATAAGGCCAAAGAGAAGCAAAAGAATAACTCCTGTTTTTCCGGTATAATCCTGTAGAAAGTCGTTCATTTCATAGCCCACGACACCTCCGAGCAGGGGAGCCCTTGCAGCAAAGAAACCGAAAAAAACAGACAGCCATATAATGCTCAGTATCCCCCAGGTCCAGTGATTGACGACCTTCTTTCTGTTCAGCCCTATAAACCAGTGCAGTCCGGTAAGAAAAAACAGATAGATGAATACGAAAGCCGCAAGGCCGAACCCTTTGTAAATGAAAAAATAGCTCACCGAAGCCCCGAACTTATTGAGCCAGTTTTTGGCCTGGGCATTGCGGTCCGCAAATTCGGAAAGCAGGCTCTGGTCCTGTTGCCAGGTAAAGAAGAAAGAGATAAAAGCAATGCACAAGGCAATGCTCAACAACATACCCAGGCTCCCGAGAATGATCTTGTTTTGTTTTGAAAAAGTAAATCTTGAGGTTTTGGGCTTTGTCGAGGTAGCTTTTTTTCTGTTCCTTTTTTTAACCATTATATACGTTCGGTTTAATGCACTTGCCCCGGCAAGTTCAAGGCAAAAATACAAATTACAAACGTATGGGATTAAAATATATTTTTAAAATATTTTGGGAATATAGATTATGCATCCCGCAATAACTGCCATAACGGCAGCTATAAAGACGGCCCCCGCGGAGATGTCCTTTATAATACCGATTTTGTGATGATGGTCCGGGTGAACAAAGTCCGCTATTTTTTCGATAGCCGTGTTTACACCCTCAATACTCATGACCAGGGCTATGGTAAGCAGTTGCACCATCCACTCCGTTGCGGATATATGAAAGTAAAACCCCGCGACGGTAGCGAGAAGGCCTATGACAAACTGTACCTTGATACTGGCTTCCGTTCTGAACAGAAGCAGGGCACCCCTGGCCGCATAGCGGATACTTTTTAGCCTGTTTTTGAGGAAAACCCCCATTTTTATAGTGTTGGAAAGCTGAAAAAAGACAGTTGACAGCCAGGAGAGACTGCCAACTGCCGGTTATTTTTTTGAAATGAATTACTTCAACGCCGTGAGGGCGGCATCATAATCGGGTTCGTCAACGGTTTCCGAAACCTGCTGGGCGTGGACTACCTTGCCGTCTTCGTCAATAACCACGACAGACCTGGAAAGCAACCCGGAGAGCGGACCGTCAACAAATTCCACTCCGTAATCCTTGCCGAAGTTGCGCTCCCGGAAATCGGACAGTGTGATAACATTGTCCAGGCCCTCAGCGCCACAAAAACGGGCCTGGGCAAAAGGCAGATCGCGGGAAACACACAGTACGGCAGTGTTTTCCAGGGCAGATGCTTCCCGGTTAAATTTTCGTACGGATGCGGCGCAAGTGCCGGTATCCACGCTCGGGAAGATGTTCAGCACAACCTTTTTTCCCTTGAAGTCCTGAAGGGAGGCCGAAGACAGGTCGCTTTTTACCAGTGAAAAATCCGGTGCTTTTTGATTTACTCCAGGCAGTTCGCCTGCGGTGTTAATTGCATTTCCTTTTAGTGTTACTGTTGCCATATTTTAATTTTTTTTGATTTATCAGGTATTTTTTCGGGAAAGATAACGGTTTTCCCGGAGTGTCTGAGAGTGGTAAAGATAACCAAACTTTAAGGAAAAACCCGGGAGCCTGAAAAGAAAAAATCCCCTTTCCCGAAAAGAGAAAGAGGATGATCAGCAATTTTTTCCCAACCGGGTGGCCCGCTATTTGTCAATGGAGCCGAGGACCCTGCCCATAAAAGTGTTGAGGGCCTCTTTTCGCGGCATGCCGTCCTTCACCATTTTATCTACTTCCACGGCGCCGTACATATTGGAGATCAGTTCTCCTATAACATCCAGTTCTTCATCCTTCAGGGAAGGAACTTCGGTGAGCGCTTCCAGGGTTTCTATGGTTTCGATCACATAGTCCTGGTCGTTTTCTTCTATGAAGTTCGCCAGATGTTTGATTATCGGTAATTTCATGTGTTCCTTTTTTTGACAGCGGACGGGTGGCCGATGACAGATATTTTCCGAAATGTTACAGCCATCATCCGTCGCCGGTCATCTGCTCAACTGAATTACTTGTTTTCTTCGATAAACGATTTTAAAACGTCGGTCTTGTTGGTCTGCACCTGGTTCACCAGTTGTCCGTTCCTGAAAGCGGCAAAAGTGGGGAGATTGTCCACGCTGGCCAGTTTTCTGGATTCGGGGAATTTTTCCGCATCTGCCACGACAAAAGCCGCATTTTCGGTTTCCGAAGCAAACTTTTTGAACTTAGGCTTCATAATCCGGCAATTTCCGCACCAACCGGCTGAATATTGAACAAATACCGTATCGTTTCCGCCTACGATTTCAGACAAGTTGTCTTTATCTAATTCCTGTATCATATGCTCTCCGTTAAATTAAATTTCCAAATGCCAGGGAAGGTGAAAGTATCCCGATTTCACCGTTACCGGTATTTTACATTATTAAAATAAGGTTTTATAATTACGCGGTGAAATCGGGAAACCAAACACCAAAAACTCAGAACTTAAAGTCTTTAGTATCCTTAGTTTGCACTCAGGTACTCGGCAACTCCCGTTCTGGTTGCAGACATTGCTTCTTTACCGTCTTCCCAGTTGGCGGGACAAACTTCCCCGTTTTTCTGTACATGACTGTAAGCGTCAATAAGGCGTAAAAATTCATTTACATTCCGTCCTACGGGCATGTGGTTTACACTTTCGTGAAATACGGTACCTTCTTCGTCAATAAGGAAAGTAGCCCTGTAGGTTACATTGTCACCTTCGTATACATAGGAATCGGTCTCTTCGTTATAAACTTCGGACTGCAGGTCGAGTATGCGCAACATGTTGGCCAGATTACGGTTGCTGTCTGCAAGAAGGGGGTAGGTAACACCTTCTATACCTCCGTTGTCCTTGGAAGTATTGAGCCATGCAAAGTGTACTTCGGCGGTATCGCAGGAAGCACCTATAACAACAGTGTTTCTTTTTTCGAATTCCGGTAAAGCCGCCTGGAAAGCGTGCAATTCCGTAGGACATACGAAAGTAAAGTCTTTCGGATACCAGAACAGGATCACCTTTTTGTTGTTTTTTACTGCTTCTTCCAATACATTCACCTTGAATGTATCACCCATGTCGCTCATAGCGTCCACAGCTATGTTTGGGAACTTTTTACCTACTAATGCCATAGATAGTATTTTTTATTGGTTAAAATTTATCTACTGCAAAAATAGCATAGTATCCCGTCCTGACATATCACGATAGATTATAATATTTTATGGGTTGATAGAGGTTCTTAATGACGTTAGAAAAGGAGGGTGTTTTTTGTGTATTTGTTTGATAAATGACCTTTAAGTTGTCAGGTTGGGAATTTTATATGTAAATGATAAAAAGATTATTTTTTTATTTGTGACTTTCCTGTTTTGTTTTTTGTTCCGGTCCTTTGACGGTATTGGCGGGTTATTTTTTAGCGAGCTGTCTGATCTTGATGCGGAATGCGGCAAAGAACAGGGTCATGAACGGGCTGAGCCAGTTGAATATGGCATATCCGGCATAAGCTGCCGGAGAAACCCCCAGAACACCACTGTGATAGGCCCCACAGGTATTCCACGGGATCAAAACGGAAGTTACGGTACCGGAATCTTCCAGGCTCCTGCTCAGGTTTTCCGGGGCCAGTCCCTTATCCCTATAAGCTTTTGCAAACATTTTTCCCGGAACCACAATCGCCAAATACTGGTCTGATGCCGTGGCATTGAGTGCAAGGCAACTGGCCACCGTGCTGGCGAACAACCCGAATGTAGTGTGGAACAATTTTAAAAGACTGTCCGTTATTCTGGCCAGTGCACCAATAGCTTCCATAACGCCGCCGAATACCATGGCACAGATAATGAGCCATATGGTGCCCAGCATGCCGGCCATGCCCCCGGCAGAGAACAGTTCATTGAGCGCGGGATTTGAAGTTTCCACGGCTGTGTCTATGGTAATGGCATCCATAACCCCTCTGTAAGCGGAATGAAATGTAAGTGAATCTTCCCCGGCTATACGGACGATGATCTCCGGCTGAAAAATAATGGCAAAGGCACCGCCGAGCAGGGTGCCGATAAGCAGGGCTATGAGCGGTTGTGTTTTTCTTATGATCATGAGAATAACAAGCGCTGGGACAATAAATAACCAGGGAGAGATGTAGAAAGCTTCATCAATGGCAGCCAGGATACCTTGCGTATCCGGTTTTCCCGTGGTGTCTATCGTAAATCCGAGGATTATAAACACGATTAAAGTGACGGTTATGGTCGGTACGGTTGTAAAGGACATATAACGGATATGTGTAAAAAGATCGGTACCTGCCATGGCGGGGGCGAGATTGGTAGTATCGCTGAGCGGCGACATTTTATCGCCGAAATAAGCTCCCGAGAGTACGGCACCTGCCGTCATTCCCAGCGAAATGCCCAGTGCTTCACCGATACCTATCAATGCGATGCCCACGGTAGCCGAGGTTGTCCAGCTGCTTCCCGTGGCCACGGAAATAATGGCACAGATAATAACACAGGCGGCCAGGAATATCGTGGGGTTTAGTATTTGCAGACCGTAATAGATCATGGAAGGAATAATGCCGCTTACCAGCCATGTCCCCGAAAGCGCGCCCACCATCAGCAGGATTAAAATGGCCCCTGTAGTGGATTTCACGTTCTGGGCCACTTCGTCCATCATACGGCTGTAAGAAACCTTGTTGGCAAACCCTACTATGGCTGCAACCGCAGCACCGAGCAAAAGGATAAACTGGTTAGACCCGGAAAGGGCATCGTCCTTATAAACAAAAAGAACGTTGTATGCCAGCATTCCTATGAGTGCAAATACGGGGATAAGGGCTTCCCAAATAGACAGTTCCTTGTTCTCTATAATTTTATTGTCTTTGTCTTCCATATACGTTAAAAGTTGTAGCGGCCCGGGCATGCTTTTCGGTATAACAGGTGCCTTTTTCTTTCTTTACCCGGATTTTAGAGGCTGTAATAATACGATTTTGCAGAAATGTATACAAGTTTTATTAGAAAGTGAGAGGGTGAGAATTATTTTTCATAGGTGGACTTTATTTTTGATACGATTTTCAATATTTCGGTACCTCCGGAAGATAACTCATGCAATTCAGCAACGTTACCTGTCCCGGATTTTTTCAGGAGTTCATCGGCTTTTTCTACTACGATGCAGATGTTGGCATAACGTTCTCTTGCGGAGCGTCCCCGGCAGAAGGCCCTGAAGTTTGCTCCAACCGAAGTGGACGACTTCGCTGATTGATAGCTAACTATTTTGGTAGCAACATTTTTTTGAAGCATTTCCCAAAAGTCCAACACCTGCACAGCATGTTCCAATGTACGGTTTCTCATCTGCTCGTTAAATTCCGCATTTGTCATATAATCTTCTGACATTCTCATCCATTCATATCCCAAGGGCTTTCATGCATGCTTTCATCATGTCATAGGTTCGTTCGATGTCATTGTCAAGGCCGATGGAAAAACGGATAAGTCCGTCGGTAAGGCCCATTTGCTTTTGTTCTTCGGGAGCTATTTCCGATGAGGTGGAAGTCCCGGGGGCGCTGAAAAGCGTTTTGTAAAACCCGAGGCTTACGGCCAGGTAGCCCAGATTGCTGTGTTGCATGCGTTCCATCAGGGCATTGGCCTTGTCAAGCGATCCCACATCAAGGGTCATCATCCCCCCGAAGCCGTATTCGGGGTTCATCTGCTTTTTCATGGTTTCATGTCCGGGATGGGATTCCAGCCCGGGATAAACGACGCGAAAACCGTCTTTTTCAAACTGCCTGGCAAGGAACAGGGCATTTTCACTGTGTTTTTTTATCCGGATGTGCAGGGTTCTGAGGTTTTTAAGTACAGATGCCGCTCTCAGGCTGTCCATGGTACTGCCTAAAAGCATCCCTGCGCCGTCATTGACATCTTTCAGGGACAGGCAGAACTCCTTGCTGCCGCAAACCGCACCGCCCACACAGTCGCTGCTGCCGTTGATGAATTTCGTAAGGCTGTGGATAACCACATCCGCACCGTGTTGTGCCGGGGCTATGGTGAGCGGGGAAAATGTATTGTCTATAACCAGCGGAATATTGTGTTTTTTGGCAATAGCGGCCAATGCCTTGATATCGGCTATTTCCAGCAAGGGGTTGCTTACCGCTTCGCAATAGAGCATTCTGGTCTTTTCGGTAATGGCCGCTTCCACTTTTTCGGCTGAAGTGATATCCACAAAGGAGGTTTGAATATTCAGCCGGGGCAGGAAATTCTTCAGAAAGGCATAGGAACCCCCGTAAACCGTTCTTCCCGAAACTATGTGGCTCCCCGCATCGCAGCATTGCAGGATAACGGCGGTAATGGCTCCCATACCGCTGGCGGTGACATTGGCCGTTTCCGTACCTTCCAGGGCCGCGAGCGCTTCGCCCAGGTAAAGATTGGAAGGTGAGGAATGCCTTGAATACAGGTAACAGCCTTCCGTATTGCCTTCAAAAGTATCGAACATGGTCTTGGCCGAAAGAAAAGTGTAAGTGGACGAATCGGAAACGGAGGGGTTTACTCCGCCGAATTCACCGAAATATTGCAGGTCTTGTATCTTATTTGCAGGGTCAAATGCCATGAGAATCGGTTTTAAATTATTGAGGTTGCAATCTACCGAAACCGTTACATTTTGACAAGTTATTTTTTTGTTATTGATAATTTTTTTGAAAAATAACCGCTTATGTTTCAATAACAGGCTTTAAAAACGACTTTTTTTTACGTTATGTTTAATATGTGTGTTTTTGTTTCATGGAAATTTTCAGTGGAAATATTAGTTATTCTGAAGATAAAATCTTACATTAGAACTTAGGACACCTGCTCTTTCAGGCAGAAAATACAAACCGTAATTAAAAATCTACCCGATGCAAAAAGAATTTAAAGCTCCGGTACCAAAATATCCCTGGTCCTATTTTATCGGTCCCTTTGCCGAATCTCTTTATAGTGAAGAACGCCAATGGATAGATACCGATTATACTTTTATGTCCGGACCTACAAGAGAAAGGTACAAACGGCATGGCCTGGTACAGGCGGCATCTTATATGTTCCCCGCGGCAAAAACCATGGAACAGCTTCGCCCTATAGCCCGGTTTATGGTGTGGTTAACATTATATGATGACTATTACGAGGTTTGTCCTGTGGATGAATTAGAGCATATCAGAGACCATATAATGGATGTAATGCTGGGCAAAGCCCCTGAAGAGGGCGATATAGGCCTCATAAAGCAGGTAGCAAAAAGCAGGGAAGAATTCAAACCTTTTGTTTCAGACTACTGGTTTGAACGGTGGGCACAAAATTTTTACCGCTATACCACGTATGGTATAATGGAAGAAACACCTTATAAGTTATCCAAACAATATCCCACCTTAGACAACCTCCTGCTCATCCGGGAATATTCGATATCTATGTACCCTTACGGTGATCCTGTAGAGCCTTCTATTGGTTATATAGTACCGAGACACGTTTCCGAACACCCGGTTATAGAACGCCTTAAAATGTTGATGTGCCGTATTATGGCTATCCAAAATGATTTTGCTTCCCTGGAAAAAGAGCTTTTGGTGGATACAGAACTTTTAAATATAGTGTTTGTTCTACAGCATCAATATAAAATATCATTAGAGGAGGCCTGTGCAGAGGCCATGAATATACACGATGCATATGTCGAGGAATTTGACCGTCTCTATAGGAATTTGTCTGATTATGACTTCTACAATGAAGAGGTGGAAAGATTTGTATACCATATGATACTGATGATAACAGGGTTGGGGGCGTGGTATCAGCAAGGAATTTCTGATCGTTATACCGTTCCCGGGGCATTCCCGAAACCTGAATATGGTAAAAACATGAATAGTGCAAAATAAAAGAGGTTGTCTAAAATGACAACCTCTCAAATATAAAATTAAAGCCTAAGAAACAACCTGTTCTACTTTTTCCCTTATCTTTTTGGCTGCCTGTACCATATTGGTGAGGGCCGCTTCGGTCTCTTCCCACTTCCGGGTTTTAAGGCCGCAATCCGGGTTTACCCAGATATTCTCTTCCGGGAGTAAGGCGCTTGCTTTCCGGAGCAAGGTTACCATTTCTTCTACGGTAGGTACCCTCGGGGAGTGAATGTCGTAAACCCCCGGACCTATTTCATTCGGATATTTGAAATCTGCAAATGCTTCCAGGAGTTCCATTTGTGAACGCGAAGTTTCAATGGTGATCACATCGGCGTCCATGGCGGCAATGTGTTCAATGATGTCGTTAAACTCACTGTAGCACATATGGGTGTGTATCTGGGTTTCGTCCTGAACACCACTGGCAGCGATACGGAATGCCCCGATGGCCCAGTTCAGGTAGGCAGGCCAGTCCTTCTTTCGGAGTGGCAAACCTTCCCGTATGGCAGGTTCGTCGATCTGGATCATTGAAATACCTGCCTTTTCCAGGGCTACAACTTCATCCCTTATGGCCAGGGCAATCTGGAATGTAGTTGCCGAACGTGCCTGATCGTCCCGTACAAAAGACCATTGCAGGATGGTCACGGGGCCGGTAAGCATTCCCTTCACGATCCTGTCGGTATGTTGTTGTGCAAAGCGGCTCCAGCGTACGGTCATGTCTTCCGGCCGGCTTACGTCACCGTAGATGATCGGGGGTTTTACACACCGGCTGCCGTAGCTTTGTACCCAGCCGTTCCTGGTAAAGAGGAATCCTTCCAGCAGTTCCCCGAAATATTCCACCATGTCGTTGCGTTCAAATTCACCGTGGACCAATACGTCCAGTCCTATTTTTTCCTGGGTACGGATGGCTTCTATAGTGGCTTTTTCAATTCTGGCTTCGTATTCGGCCCGGGTGAGTTCACCTTTCTTTAACCTGGCCCGTAATCTCCGGATATCTGTGGTTTGGGGAAACGAACCGATGGTAGTAGTAGGGTAAAGTGGCAGCCCGAAACGGTTTTTCTGAATTTTTTGCCGAAGGGCAAAGCCCACGTGCCGGGTAGTGTCCTTCTCGGAAATGGCTGCTACCCGGTCCTTGACTTCCTGTTTGTGAATTTGCGATGATATACGCCTGCTTTCAATGGCCTTCCGGTTTTCTTCCAGCAGGCCCTCATTGCCTTCCAGGATATCGGAAAGATCGGATATTTCTCCCAGTTTTTGTTTTGCAAAGGCCAGCCAGTTCTTTATTTCGGGATCAATACCGGTTTCTGCATCCAGGTCGTAAGGTGTGTGGAGCAGGGAGCACGAAGGTGCTATAAACAGGCGTTCTTCACCGATTGCATCAATGGCCTTTCGGATGTAGTCCAGTGATTTTTCATAATTGTTTTTCCAGATATTGCGCCCGTCCACAACCCCGAGTGAGAGTGACAGGCTTTCCGGAGCTGCTTCCAATATGGCATCGAGCTGTTGCGGGGCCCGTACCAGGTCTATATGCAGGGCAGACACGGGCAGGGAAACGGCCAGGGCGGTATTGTCTCCCGGTTCCTCGAAATAGGTGGCTACCATAATGTTTATGCCCTTGCACGCTTTTGCAATGGCTTCGTAGGCTGTTTTGTAGGCTTCTTTTTCTTTTTCGGTAAGGTCAAGGGACAAAAAGGGTTCGTCGAGTTGTATCCATTCCGCGCCCAGTGCCTTGAGTTCGCTCAGGATTTCCACATAAACGGGAAGCAGTTTTTTCAGAAGGTCAATACGGTGAAAACCTTCTTCTTTTTCCTTGCCCAGTAACAAATAAGATACAGGGCCTATGAGTACCGGTTTCGGTGTTTTTTTTACTGCCTTTTTGGCTTCCGTGAACTCTTCGGTTATTTTGGAGGAGAACCATTTGAACTCCTGTTCTTTGTAAAATTCCGGAACGATATAATGATAATTGGTGTCGAACCACTTGGTCATTTCCATGGCCGTGATGTCCAGTCCGTCTTTCTGATAGCCCCTGGCCATGGCAAAGTACAGGTCGAGTTCGGTGTTTTCCCTGTTCTGTGTCAATACCGGGGTATAGCGTTTCGGAATGGCTCCCAGGGAAAGTGACATGTCCAGGACCTGGTCGTAAAAGCTGAAATCATTGCAGGGCACCAGGTCTATGCCCGCTTCCTGTTGTACGGTCCAGTTCTGCCTGCGCAGTTTTTCGGCGACCGAGAGGAGTTCTTCCCGGTCAATCTTGCCCGACCAGTACCGTTCACAGGCCTTTTTCAATTCACGACGGGCGCCGATACGGGGGTAACCCAAATTGTTTTTTTGCATTTTAAAATAGCATTAAGTTAAACATCAAATAAATCAATGTTCCCACTATTTTTCCGTATGCCTTAGAAGAATCGTAGAGGAGAGGATATGAAATATGAAGATGAACAGTACACCTTTCCGGTGCCATTCACCTGTAAAAATATCCCGACTACTGCTTCAAAACCGCGAAAGCATACGTCTCTGCATTATAAGCAAGTCTCCTGGCTCGTAACATTGCTGCCATCCTTCTCATCCTTTCGGGAGGACAATGGATCGTGTAGTTTGCGGCAGCAATTCTGCGTTACTCACAGTTGCGCGTCAGCCCGTGATTTTCACACGGTTCCTTTTTAAGAGATCGCCCCGACAGTCCGGGTGCAACCTCACTTATAATGGGAAATAGTATGTATGAACGGTACAAAGGTAGCTAATATCCCTGTAACAATCATGTTGGGAGTTACTTTATATGGATAAATAACAAATATGAAGTATGAGGTTAGAAATGAGAAGTCGGAAGTAAAGGGGATTGACGGAAGATAGGCAGGGTATTGATGACGGATGACCGGAGACCGGTGTTAATAATGTTGTGTATATTGATGTATTTCACTGTTTTAAAATCCATAAGACAAAATGAAGGTCTTCATTCCGGAAGGGATTTTTTCTTTTTTAAAAAGCGATCAGCACGGCAACCTGCAATAAGAACATCGTGTATCCGTGGCCCTTCTCCGGTGCCTGCACCATACACAGGAATTTCAAACCTCCGGCTTCATACTTCATACTTTAGTTTGTATCTTCGCGGCAAAATCTGGTTCGGCATTGCCGATGAAAAAGGGAACCGGGTGTGAAGCCCGGGCTGTACCCGCAACTGTATGCTCAGTCCCGTTTTGGGATGCCTGTTGCAATTACTTCGCTGCCACTGTCCCGATAACTGTCGGGGCGGGAAGGCCGGCAACAGGACGCAAGCCAGGAGACCTGCCGGATTTTAAAAACGGATGTCAAACTTTCGGGATAAAAGTTTGCGCATGCACAGCCATGCTTTTTTCCCAATTATTACACAAAAATGAAAAAAAGAACAATTACTTTCGGTGCATTGTCACTGTTATGCGCTGCGGGCTTTGCCCAGGAAGTACAGCAACTGGACGAAGTGGTGGTCGCCGATTCCCGCTTTGAACTGAAACGTGAAAATTCCGGGAAAACGGTTATTAAGATCACGGCCGAAGAACTGGAAAAGAACCAGGGAAAGAGTCTGGCAGAGGTGATCAATACCAAAAGCGGTATTGAGATCGGGGGTAGCCGGAGTAATGCCGGACAAAATCTCGGTTATTATATCCGGGGCGGGGCCAACCGGCAGGTGCTTGTGCTCATAGATGGGGTACAGGTTTCCGACCCGTCGGCTATTTACAATGATTTCGATTTGCGGCTGGTGGACCTGAGCCAGGTGGAATCGGTAGAGATCGTTAAAGGGGCGGCAAGTACGCTTTACGGAAACGCCGCCGCTACGGCAATGATAAACATTACTACCAAAAAAGCGACAGCTAAACTCTTGTCGGCAACCTTCCGTTCGAGTGTAGGTACCAATCAGGCCCATAATGACCAGGACTATGACCTGGCTGATTTTTCCAATAGCGTGGCCGTTAGCGGAACTTCGGGCAGGGTAAATTACATGGCCGGGTTTTCCCAGCAGTACACCGACGGATTGTCCGCAGCAGTTTCGGGTACGGAAAGGGACCCTTTTTCGCGTTTTAATACCAATGTGAAAGTAGGGTATGAGGCCTCAGAGCGTTTTTCCGTGGATGTGTTTGGGAATTACGATAAGTTTAAGGTGGATATTGACGGTTATACCGATGCGGGTTTTGCGGATACGCCGGACCAAAGTATCAGTAAACAATACCGTGCGGGGATCGCTCCGAAATTCAGTTATACGAACGGAAGTGTACAGGCCAGTATAGCTTATAACAAAATAGAACGGGAAACGAAGTCTGATTTTCCCTCGGCCTATAATGCCAACAGTCTTGTGGCAGATGTATATAACAAATACAATTTTAACGACAGTTTTTATACCATCGTAGGATTGAACTATATCCGTAACGAAGCCGAATTTGACAGGGACCGGGATTTTACCATCACTGATCCGTATGCCAATGTGGTTTGGGTGTCCGGTTTCGGGTTGAATGTGAATGCGGGAGCCAGGCTGAACAACCACAGTGAATACGGTACGCATTTTACCTATAACCTGAACCCTTCCTTTACATTTTCATTACAGGATAACAGTTATATCAAGGCCCTGGGGTCATTCAGTACCTCCTATATAGCGCCGAGCCTGTCGCAACTCTACGGCGCTTTCGGTCCTAACCCGGACCTGGACCCCGAAGAAGACCGGACACTGGAAGGCGGACTGGAATTCGGTTCCGGTGTATGGCGGTTGAGCGCATTGTATTTTAACAGAAATGAGGAAAACCGGATCGATTACCTGCTTATTGACCCGGATAATTTCATATACCAGTACTGCAATGTGGCGGGAGATTTTACCGTAAACGGGGTAGAAGCCGAGGTTTCCGTAAAACCTGTGGATTTTGTGCAGCTGGATGCCAATTACACCTTTACGGAAAACCGTGACCAGGTAGCGCTGCGTATTCCCAAACATAAAGTGAACGCCACGGCCGGGTTTAACCTGTGCCCGACCACTTTCGCCTCGGTAAGCTACCAGTATATGGACGACCGCCTCGACTCGGGGAACATACAAATGGACAGCTTTTCTACTTTTGATGTGTATTTAAGCCACGACATCTTGAAGAACAAGATGAAACTCTTTGCTAACGTAAGCAATATCTTTAATGAGGATTATGTGGAGTTGGCAGGGTATACTACGAAAGGGAGGAATGTAAGAGTCGGGTTTAGTTTGGTGTTTTAGACTGAGAACAAAAGATAATTTGGAAGGTGTTTAAAAAGTAGTTTACCCTGAGCGACAGCCGAAAGGCCTGGAGTGACAGAAACATGGAAATCCACTTTTTAGACACCTTCTTTTTTATTTCAGTTTTTCAGGCGCTATATACATATTGTCTTTCATAGGCGTAAAATGTTTGGAATCGGTGAGATCATGAATTGGCATTTCAGGCCAGATTTCCAGTGATCTTGCGGAAATACCGGTAATTTCCTGTATGGCTCTTGCCAGTAAAGGTTCATTCGCGTTTCCTAACACTCCAAGATCTTCCAAGTCTTCCTGAAATTTGATGTCGGGTTCCAGTCCTTCAGTATAATCTGAAAAACCGTCGGCGTTTTCATTCCTGCCTAAAAGGGGTTGCATCCCCCAGGTATGATTTTTATTAATATTATTTGAACGATTTGAATTGTAGATATAGCTATTGCCGGGGTCATCCACCAGGGTTACGGAAAATTCATTTTTCCCCGTAGTGGTTGTCCCGATGTGTACTACATTAATATAAGGGTCTAATCCGTTTATAATCAGTTCGCTTGCTGAAGCGCTGCTTCCCAGTGCCAATACATATACCTGATTAAGTTCTAAACTGTTTATGGCACTTCCGTCTGAAAGTTCATCCGGGAAATAATCTTCCAGGTCACTGTCTGGAAACTGAGATTGTACCTTGTCGTTGTACCGTTGCCTGATAAAGAGCTCTCCGGTAAACTGTCCGGTAATCATACTGGATAATTGAAGTGCCGATCTTACGGAACCCCCTGGATTGTATCGTAGATCGAGAACCAGATCAGTGATCCCTTCACTTTTAAATTCTCCGAAAACAGCATTTAATTCAGTGTCGAAGGTTCTTGTAAAACCGTTATACATCAGGTAGCCGATTTTACGCCCTCCCTGTTCGGTAATGGTATGAACAAATACGGGGTTTTCGGTATATTCATGCTTAATAAGTGACACTTCTTCCCCATTGGGGGTTATTGTACTGTTTTCAATATCGGCCATGTTCAGTGTGTATGAATCATTTTGCCCGAACAGTAAATCCTGGTAATTGTTAACGGTGAGTGTAGTACCGTTTACCCCCGTAAATATATCTCCACGGTGTATATCCTTTGTAGATGCATCTGAGTCCGGAAGGATATACCGAACATAACCAAAAACATCGTTGCTGTTAGAGAATTGAACCAAACCAAACTCTACACCATTTGTCTTGTATATGCCTTGCTGGGAATTGATAAGATCATTATAATCTTCTTCGATCCAGGAAAAGCGGTCTCTGTCTGATTCACTTCTGTAGTATTTTAAGTGATCGAACAGTTCTGCCGGATCGGAATAACTGCTTAAAAAGTCCTGGTATTCCTGATTGGAAGAAAACCGTGTGTCACTTAAATCCTCAACATCCCCCTGCCAGAAATACCAAAGGTTCAACCCCTTCCATATAAAATCCTGCACTTCCAGGTTTTCCGAAGGGTTGGGAACAAATGCGTCGTCGTCCTTGTCTGAACAACTCCAAAAAATAAAGCCCGTTATAAAAAGATAAAAAAGCTTTTTCATAGATTTAGGTTTTTGGCCGTAAAAACAAAATCGGGGGTTCCTTGTCTTCAGGGCCCGTTAGGATTGAGTTAAAATAATTAAGAGCATTAACAAACAACCATTCCGGTTGTTTGTCTAAGAAGGAGAGGGGCGTATATCTTATTATAAAACGCTAAATTTACTCTAATTATTGGCTTTTGAAAATTTTTTGTAACATTTTTTAATCTGGTTCGTCTTCCTTATGAGTTGATGAGTTGATGAGTTGATGAGTTGATGAGAAAATATTAACTAGCAAAATACAAAACACCTCCAGGACTCCCAAACTCCTCAACTCCAAAACTAACCAGTTAATTAAGTATGAAGCAGGCAGAGTTTTTGCATACGGTAATGCCTTTTAAGGACAAGTTGTTCCGGCTGGCCAAACGACTTCTCGTATCTACCGAAGAAGCTGAAGATGCCATGCAGGAGGTGTTGCTGAAATTGTGGACCAACAAAAGTAAAATAGCGACTTACCGGAGTGTGGAGGCCTTTGCGGTGACAGCGACCAAAAATTACTGCCTGGACCGGTTGCGCTCCAAACAGGCCGGAAACCTGAAACTAGTGCACAGCAATTATACGGACGAGAACACTTCCCTGCAACGGCAACTGGAAGCCCGGGACAGTGTATCCCTGATGCAGGAAATCATGGAGCGGCTTCCGGAACAGCAAAAAATTATTTTACAGCTCAGGGACGTGGAACAATATGAATTTGAAGAAATAAGTGACATGCTGGACATGAACCCTACCGCAGTGCGGGTAGCCCTTTCCAGGGCCAGGAAGACAGTCCGCGAAGAACTGATAAAAAAACACAATTATGGAGTTGGCTAAGATAGAACAATACATCGAAAAATATTTTGAGGGCACAACCACTTTAGCGGAAGAAAAAGTCCTGAAAACCTATTTTTCACAGGATGAAGTGGCCCCGCACCTCCGGGCGTACCAGCCGATGTTCCGTTTTTTTTCTGAGGCGAGGGAAGAAAAATCGGCCAGGGAATTCCGTCTGAGGTCCGGCAGGAAACGGTATTACGCCTGGTTTTCCGTAGCAGCAACAGTAGTTATAGCATTGGGGGTCTGGTTATCCGGTGGTCCTTCCACGGAAGAAAAAGAAGCGCTGCTGGCCTATGAAGAAACCGTACAGGCCCTCTATATGGTGGGTAAAAATCTCAATAAAGGGGCAAATAAAATGGAATACCTGAACGAATTTGAAGCAGCGAAAAACAAGATATTACCTCCGGAAAATAAATAGTTAAGAGAAAAAGAAACTGAAAAACAGGTGAATATATCCGGATTTTAAAAGGGGTAATAATAGAAGAAGGAAAAACAAAACAATAACGATTTTACAGTAAAAACAGAAAAAATGAAAAAGTTGAAGGCATTCAATGGCACTTTCCGGTCGGAAAGCCATAGGAAACAAGAAAGAACCACAGGATTAACCCAAATGACAGGCAGGAAGTGGATGGTGTGTATGTTATTGGCCGTACTGCCTTTCCTCGGGTTCTCACAGTCCGTTTTCGACAGGTTCGAAGCGATGGACGACGTGTCGGCCGTAGTGGTTAATCAAAATATGTTCAAGCTATTCTCCAGGATAGAAGCAGATGATCCGGAGGCCCGGGAGTTCATGGACATGGTAAAGACCCTGAAAAACCTGAAAGTGTTTACGACGGAAAACAAAACCATTGCCCGTGAGATGCGGTCCACGATGGATGAGTATATCAAAGATGCTTCTTTGGAAGAGCTGATGCGGATAAAGGACGAGGATTCCAATGTGAAGTTTTATATCAGGCCGGGCCGCGATGAGGACCATGTAAGTGAGCTCCTGATGTTTGTTTCAGGGTTGAAGGAAGTGGAAGTGCACGGTAAAAAACTGGAAACCGTATTGCTGTCGCTTACCGGTGATATTGACCTGAACAAAATAAGTATGCTCACCAAAAAAATGAACCTTCCCTCCGAACTGGATGAAGCGGGAAAAAACAAATAATTAAACCTGCGGATGAAAATGTGGCAGGCACACCAATTTCAACTTAAAAAACATACCGATGAAACGACGACATAATTTATGGAAGGGGATTGTATTGGGAATGCTTCTCCTGGTGATGGGAGCATGCAGCAATAAGCAAAGCCTCCAGCGATATTACGTGGACAGTGTGGAGAAAGAGGGGTTTGTAAGCCTTGATATCCCTTCGGGGATGCTCAATATTACCAATGCGGAACTTACCGAAGACCAGAAGGAAGCCTATAATTCCATAAAAAAACTGAATGTCCTGGCCCTGCCGGTAACTGCTGAAAACAGATCGGTTTACGAAGCGGAAAAAGCAAAGGTGAACAGTATACTTTCCGGAGAAAACTTTCACGACCTGCTCCGGCTGTCTGACAAAAACAAACGGGCGGTGCTGAAATACCTGGGAAATGAGGACGCCATAGAAGAGGTCATATTCTTCGGAACGGATAACGACCGTGGTTTTGCCCTTGTCCGTATCCTCGGCAAGGACATGAATCCCGAAAAGATGGTAGAATTCATCAAGATCATCGAAAAAGCCGATATTGACGATGATAAACTCGGCGAGTTAAAGGGGCTTTTCGGCGAGTAGGGTTTTGTAATATCCATTGAAAAAGGCTTCGATTGTTATTGCAGTCGAAGCCTTTTTTGATTGTCAGGTATTATATATTATAGATTGATAACCGTACCGGTTATATTCCCGTATAGTTGGCCGGGGTGATTTGTTTCAATTCACTTTTAACAGCATCTGAAACTTCCAGGGTGTCTATAAATTTTGCTATGGATTCCCGGTTTATTTTTTCATTCGTACGGGTAAGTCCCTTGAGGGCTTCGTACGGGTTGGGATAACCCTCTCTTCGCAGAATGGTCTGTATGGCTTCGGCCACCACGGCCCAGTTGTTTTCGAGGTCTTCGGCAAACTTGTCCTTGTTGAGTAATAATTTGTTCAATCCCTTCAGGGTAGACAAAAAGCCTATTACCGTATGTCCGAAAGGCACACCTATGTTCCGCAACACGGTGCTGTCCGTAAGGTCCCGCTGCAACCGGGATATCGGAAGTTTAGCCGATAAATGTTCAAATACCGCGTTGGCGATACCCAGGTTTCCTTCGGAATTTTCAAAGTCTATAGGGTTAACCTTATGCGGCATTGCGGATGATCCTACTTCGCCTTTCTTTATCTTTTGTTTGAAATAATCCATGGAAATGTAGGTCCAGATATCCCTGTCCAGGTCGATTAAGATCGTATTAATACGTTTCAGGACGTCGAACAGCGCTGCCATGTGGTCGTAGTGTTCGATCTGGGTGGTGGGGAAAGAGTGGTGCAGTCCCAGCATTTCTTCAACAAAGTGAGTACCGAATGCCTTCCAGTCCGTATCGGGATATGCCACGTGGTGGGCGTTGTAATTGCCCGTGGCCCCGCCGAACTTGGCTGCATAAGGGATGTTTTTGAGGGTGTTCAGCTGTTCCTCAATACGGGTAACGAACACCTGTACTTCCTTGCCCAGCCGGGTAGGAGAGGCGGGTTGTCCGTGGGTACGGGCCAGCATGGGAATGTCTGCCCACGATGCTGCGAGTTCTTTGAGTTTGGTAGTTACGTCCTCAAGACAGGGGATGTATACTTCGGCGACCGCTTCCTTCAATGATAACGGAATGGAAGTGTTGTTGATATCCTGGGAAGTAAGGCCAAAATGTATAAACTCCTTGGAAGTGGACAGTCCGAGGGCGTCAAATTTCTGTTTTATGAAATATTCCACCGCCTTGACATCGTGATTGGTAGTTTTTTCAATCTCTTTTACGGCCTTTGCATCCCCGGCCGAAAAATCGGTATAGATACTTCTCAGTTCTCCGAAAAGGGAAGTATCAAACTCCTTTAATTGCGGCAGGGGAAGGTTGCACAGGGCAATAAAGTATTCAATTTCTACCCGGACCCGGTATTTGATAAGGGCCTCCTCGGAAAAGAAAGGGGCCAGGTTTCCGGTTTTGTTTCTGTATCTTCCGTCAATCGGGGAAATGGCGTTCAGTTCAGTCAGTTGCATTGTTTTGTAGTCTGTAAAAGCAATATTTATAAAAAGGATCGTTTTTTAAAGGAATACGATAATACCCAGCTTCAGTTCGGTAAGGTCCAGTCCGAAGCCGTAATTGTCCGACTCCTTTCCTTCGTTGTCATAACCGAACCGCCCGATGATGGCGTCAAAAGCGATACTGTCGTTAAGCCTGTAGGTAAGTCCCGGACGCAGGTTAATGCCCCAGGCAAAGTTGTCCGCACTGCTGTCCTTGGCCCAGCCCAGTCGTACGTCGCCCTGGGCAAAAGGCATCAGTTTGGAGGCGGGAAACCAGTATTTCCTGGCGTAGGGAAGTATGCCGTAAAATTCTTTTTTGGAACTTTCTCCGTCAACCTCTACTTTGGTTTGTTCGTATCCGGCACTCAAACCTACGGCAAGATCGTTATCGAGAAAAAAACCTACGGAGGGTAATATGGAGAAGTCGGTAGTTTCCGTTCCCGAATTCTTATCTTTGGAAAAACCGAAAGCACCTCCTGCAAGCCATTTACCTTTGAGTAAATCTTCTCCTTCCTGTGCGTGCAGGTTTGACATGGTAAAGAAGCCAATGGTAATTAACAGTACAATCTTTTTCATCTTATCAGCATTTAAGTATTACCGGGCAAAAATAAGACTTATCTCGCGAAGTTGGGTTATAACTGACGCGTTAAATAGTCCTGAAAATAGATGTTTACAAGGTGGTCTAACCCTCCCTGAGGTACTTTTTCTCTGCGTAAAAGGTACCGAAAGGTAAAAGTGCAGCGATAAAAAGCAGGAAAAACCGTTTTAAATTCCAGCCTTTTCTGTAGCACACCAGGACGGCAAGGATTACGTAAAGTATAAACAAAAAACCATGTATATAACCGATGACCATATTGGTAGCAGTATGGGCGAATATATATTTCAGCGGCATTCCCACGAGGAACAGGAGCAGGTAGGATATGCCTTCGAGAATGGCAGTGATCCTGAAATTTTTCAGCATAATATTAATGGTTAAAAAAAAGCTTCCGGGATATGGTGGTCCGCAGAAGCTTTTATATAAAGTTATTTTATGAATTCTTAGAGGTGAATTACTTCATCATAAGCATCTGCAACCGCTTCCATCACTGCTTCGCTCATGGTGGGGTGCGGGTGAACGGCCTTGAGCACTTCGTGACCCGTGGTTTCCAGTTTGCGGGCTACCACTGCTTCCGCGATCATATCGGTCACTCCGGCGCCGATCATATGACAGCCCAGCCATTCGCCGTATTTGGCGTCGAAGATCACTTTGACAAACCCGTCTGCATTACCGCTGGCCTTGGCTTTACCGGAAGCGGAGAACGGGAATTTACCTACTTTGATGTCGTATCCTTTTTCTTTGGCCTGTTTTTCGGTCAGGCCAACGGATGCTACTTCAGGCATGCAGTACGTACATCCCGGAATGTTGCCGTAATCGAGAGGTTCCACATGCATATCTGCCAGTTTTTCTACGCAGAGGATACCTTCAGCAGAGGCTACGTGAGCCAGAGCCTGTCCCGGTGTTACGTCACCAATGGCATAATACCCTGGGATGTTGGTCTGGTAATAGTCGTTGACAAGGATCTTGTCCTTATCTGTGGCAATGCCCACTTCTTCCAGACCGATGTTTTCTATGTTCGTCTTGATACCTACGGCGGAAAGTACAATATCGGCTTCGAGAACTTCTTCGCCTTTCTTGGTTTTTACTGTAGCTTTTACACCTTTTCCGGAAGTATCTACCTTGGTCACTTCGGTGGAGGTCATGATCTTTACACCTGCTTTTTTAAAGCTCCTTTCCAGTTGTTTGGAGACTTCTTCGTCTTCTACCGGAACGATGTTGGGCATAAATTCCACTACGGTAACTTCGGTGCCTAAGGCATTATAGAAATAGGCAAACTCTATTCCTATGGCCCCGGAACCTACCACGATCATTTTTTTCGGTTGTTCGGGCAGGTTCATGGCTTCCCTGTAGCCGATCACCTTTTTTCCATCCTGCGGCAGGCTCGGCAATTCCCTGGAGCGTGCTCCGGTAGCTATGATGATGTGGTCTGCCTGGTATTCTGTTTTCTTGTCCTTGTCGTCTGTAACTTCAACTTTTTTACCGGGTTTGACTTTCCCGAAACCGTTGATCACGTCAATTTTGTTTTTCTTCATCAGGAACTGAACACCTTTGCTCATTCCGTCGGCCACATTTCTGCTCCTTTTTATTACGGCATTGAAGTCCTTGTCATATTCCTTTATTTTGAGTCCGTAGTCTTCGGCATGTTTCAGGTATTCGAACACCTGTGCACTTTTGAGCAATGCCTTGGTAGGGATACACCCCCAGTTAAGACACACACCTCCCAGGTTTTCTTTTTCAACAATAGCAGTCTTAAAGCCTAATTGAGAGGCTCTGATGGCAGTAACATATCCTCCGGGGCCACTGCCCACAATTATGACATCGTATTTACTCATTTTTATCGTTTTTTATGACCAAAAAATTCGGATACGAAGGTACGCAATTAGTTTTAAATTCGGGAATCGGGTTTTCAGATTATGACAGTTGTGACATTTTGGGTGAAAACGGTGATATATCAGGCATGGCAGATAGGTTTGCATATATTAAAATGAGGAGGACCGGGTAAAAGTCAGGCCTGTTTCGGTACAATCTTTACGATGCCTTTTCCTTCAACCGAGACATAAATATATCCGTCAGGCCCCTGTCTTACGTCTCGTATCCGCCCCATGTCGGTGAGTAATTTTTCCCGATAGGTCACTTTATTGTTTTCCAGGACCAGCCTTTCCAGGTATTGAAAGGCAAGGGCGCCGACCAGAAGATTTCCTTTCCAGTCAGGATAAATGTCGGATGTAACGAAGGCCATTCCGCTGGGGGCGATAGAGGGCACCCAGTAGTATAGCGGTTGTTCCATACCTTCCTTTTCGGTTTCATCGGTGATTTTGGTGCCGCTGTAATTGATTCCGTAAGTGATCACCGGCCATCCATAATTGGCCCCTTTTTTTATGATGTTGATCTCGTCGCCACCCCTGGGACCGTGTTCGTGGGTCCAGACTTCCCCCGTTTCGGGATGTATGACCATTCCCTGGGGATTTCGGTGCCCGTAACTGTAAATGGCATGTTTGGCATTGGGATTGTCTGTAAACGGATTATCCGCGGGGATGCTCCCGTCATCTTTTAAACGATAGATTTTTCCTCCGTCACGGGTAATGTCCTGCGGATTTACGTCGCGTTCCCCCCGTTCCCCGATTGAAAAATAAAGATACCCGTCTTTGTCAAATGCAAACCTGGAACCGAAATGATGGGATTTACGGGTATTGGGTTCGGCCTTGTATAAAAGCTGTTTTTCCACCAGGGCGTTTTCCCGTAACCGGGCTCTCATGATCGCGGTATGGGCCCCGTTTTCCGTTCCTTCGGGAGAGGAGTAAGAGAGGTATATCCAGCCGTTTTCTTTATAGTCGGGATGAAGCTTAATGTCCAGTAATCCGCCCTGGCCCCGGGCTACGACTTCGGGAACATTGTCAATGTCGATTTTCTCTCCGTTCTTAAAGTGGATGATCTCTCCTGACCGTTCCGTAATCAGCATACTTTTGTCGGGAAGAAAGGCCATGGCCCATGGAACGCTGAGTCCGTCAACTACGGTTTCCACGGTATAATTTATGTTTTCGGGTTCGTGTATTTCGGTGTCTTTTTGCTGTGCACAGGCTATGAGCGACATAATGAGAATAAGCCCGAGTGTTTGTGTTTTTTTCATAGGATGTATTTATAAGATGGCAGGTTGTGGCAAGTTGCTGAAACCAGTTCAAGACCTTATACATTACCAATTTACAAAGTTTTATATGTAAAAGACAGATGGTTGATATTTTTAACAAAAAAATCCTATATTTGCACCCCTCAGATTTTTTGTAATTTATTATTCACGGGGTGTAGCGCAGCCCGGTAGCGCGCGTCGTTCGGGACGACGAGGTCGTAGGTTCGAATCCTGTCACCCCGACTTTTCAGTATCAAAAGCATTGTTAATCATATGGTTTTCAGTGCTTTTTGTTTTAGATATAGCATTAAATATCGTTTGTGTTCACCTGAATTCGTCCCATCCGGTGAACAAATCGGTGAATAGGTGTTTTTCAGTTGTATCTCAGAGAGGTTGTGTAACGGCGAATTTTGTTGTATACAAAAGCTGTAAATTTGATCGAAAGTTGTAGTTAGATAAACCCTCAATTCAAAAATAACAGTGCGCGTGAAAACAATAGCCCCCCAACTGCGCGAAGCAACAACTGAAAAAGATTATGAAACGGCGACCTCGCTTTTCAAGGAATATGCCGTCGGGATTGGTGTGGACCTGGAATTCCAGAACTTTAATGAGGAAATAAAGACAATTAAAAGTCAATATTCGAGGCCGGGAGGCATACTTTTTATTGCCTTTGATGCTGAAGAAAATCCACTTGGCTGTTTCGGGATTCGAAAGCTCGACACCGGCATATGCGAACTCAAAAGGATGTACCTTAAAGAAGAAGCCCGGGGCAGAGGACTTGGAAAGCGGTTTTTGGTCAAAGCCATCCGGACCGCAGAAGAACTAGGATATAAAAAGATGAGACTGGATACCTTGCCCGATATGCGGGCGGCGATCGGGTTGTATAAAAAAATGGGGTTTTATGAAATAAGACCCTACAGGTTCAACCCGGTGCCCGGGACAAAATACATGGAAATTATGCTTAAATAGGTAAATTTACCGCAGCACCCCGTAAAGATGCTGCGGTACATCCTATAATGTTTCGATAAAGTCTATGTATTCGTGTGCACTTTTAGCTATCCGTTGCGGAGTGCCGTTGTGTTCGGCGCCGTAGAAGGCAAAGAACGAGCGATAATCGGCATGGATATAATCAAAAGTGAGCTCGAACGGGGTTGTTAGCCGTTCCAGTGTATATTTGTACCTTCCGGAAGGGTGGTAATCCACTTCGTTAATACCTGCCGTGATTCCCAGCGCAATTTTCTTTCCGCTAAGTTGATACGGGCTGTTTTTTCCATAAGCCCATCCGTGGGTCAATACTTCATCGAGCCATTTTTTGAACAAGGGCGGACAGTTAAACCAATAGAAGGGGAACTGGAATACGATCCGGTCAAAGGATTCAGCCAGTTGCTGTTCCTTTTCAACGGCGATTTTCTCATCGGGATAAGCACCGTACAGGTCGTGTATGGTATACCTGTGGGGATACTTTTCCAGTTCTTCGATCCAGCGTTTGTTCACCAGGGAATTTTGGAGCTCGGGATGAATTACAATAACAAGTGTTTCCATGATATGTTTTTATTTTATTCAGATTAATAATGATGCGGAAAGGCCTTTTTCCGGGGGTAAAAATATAAAAGCAACTATATACTTCGTATATTACCATCCAATTGTACGGTACGAACAAAAATGTAAGTATGAGTAAAATAAAGAAGACTTCTACCAACTATGAAAACAGGCAGATCATGAATTCGGAATGCGATGAGGTCTATGCCGCAAATCTCATAGGCGGAAGATGGACCATAGCCATATGTTGTTACCTGGCCGGCGGAAAGCTGCGTTTCAGCGAGCTGCGTAAGCGAATGCCCAATATTACGGAACGCATGCTTACGCTGCACCTCCGGAAAATGGAAGGCAATCAACTGGTAAAAAGAACGGTGTATGCCGAAGTTCCGCCCCGTGTAGAATATGAGTTGACTCCATGCGGGCAGGAATTAGTGCCTATACTGGACCGGTTAAAGGAATGGGGCAGTAAGCACAAGAAGCTGTTTGCGCAATAATGATATCTTCTGTTGCTGAGTTGTTTTCCCGGATGCCGATTATACGCAAGGTTATCGGGACTTTTTCAGTGTAAAACGGTAGTTTAAGGAAATAACATGCCTGTTAATATCAGATATTCCTGCGTTCACCACCCTGAAGTTATAGCCGTAAGTAAATGAAACACGGCCTTCCCAGTCCAGTCCTATGAAGGGCTTGAATCCAAGATTGTACGAATGGAAATCAGTGTAGGTATTTATATCCCCGCCCAGGATAATCCCGAAAGCGTTGTTCATCCACCCGCTTGCATGCAAACCGGCCCGGTTGTCAAAAGGATTGTAATCGACAGTCAGGGCTGTTCCGTGATACAGGCTTCCGAAGGCACAACGATCACCATTACTTTGCAGATAGGCCATGCCCAGTTCTGCAAAGGTATGATCCCATTGCCCGATTCCGGTAACAAGTGCCCATTTTTTATAGCTGTTATCCGGGAATACAATACTGTCATTGGCCTGCGCCTTGGCCAGGCTACAGCTCAAGATCAACAGAAGCACGGGGACAAAGTGTTTCATAAAGAAAGGATTTACCATACCGAATTACAGGGTATAAATATATGACAGTCTTTTATTCCTGTAAATAGGGGGAAACAGGGATTTATCACATTAAACGATTAAATCATAGAACGGAGGGCAACGAGTGGTTATTCCCGGGAAGGTTGTACAAAAAACATGACAGCATAAAAAACCCCCTCTCGGGGGTCGTGCTAAATAAAACCAAAACTAACCTTGTAACACTACACAAATATATAAATAATTTCTTACACTTAATGTAAATTATGCTTTAAATTTATTCGTGTGAGGTTATTTTAATGTTAAATCAGGAATTATGGTCTTCCGTACCTTTCTCCTTGAGTTTTTTGATGATCTCCCGGAAGTGATCTCCGGCAGCTTCACGTCCGCCCAGGCCATAGCTGAGTGCAATCACCACTGCAATGGCACCGAGAGTGAGTCCGAAGGCGAGATCAACAATTTCGTTGGCAATGCCCATGGTACGCAATGCAATGGCAATGAACAGTGCCAGTGATGCCCAGCGTACGATATTGGCCACAAGTTTATTGGCGTTGGATCGCGAAACCATTTTGTAAATGACCGAAGAGATGAAATTTCCGATCACGAGAATCAGTAGTCCGAAAGCGATCTGTCCCGTAACCTCCAGTAACTGGTGAAGTATATCCGACAGTTTGGTAAGCTCCAGCAAATCCACCGATGTAATGATACCAAAAAAGACAAGAAAAAAATAAAGGATATTAGCTATGATGGCGGACAGGGATTGTCCCGGACCAATAACGTTTTGCAATGCTATTTTTTCCGAGGCCTTGTCCAGTCCGAGGCTCTGCATAAGGTCTTTCAGGAAATTGATGAGGTATTTTCCGCCCCAGATAAAGATGAGCAGTACGGCAATGGCAACGATGATGTTCCCGATCATATCGGTAAAACCATAGAGGATTTCGTTTGCAGGCCTGGAGATGGCCTCGAGCTGTAATGCGTTAAAAGCCTGAATGAGAAAAGGAACGAATATAACAATAAAGATCACTTTTTTAAGGATGTTCACAAGCTTGTCCGTGTCCTTAAACCCTGTCTTATCCACGAGTTTATCGAGCAGGTTTCCTCCCAGGTTAATGAGATTGGCAATAAACTTTGCCAGTAAATAGCCTACAAAAGCAATAAGCGCCGCACCGATGAGGTTGGGAATATAGGAAAGGAAATCGTTGATCATATTCTCAACGGGAACCAGTACCTGGCTTACACCCAGCAACTCCAGTACTATCAGAAGGACAATGATCATTAAAATATAGTAAAAGATATTGCCTACAAAAACATTGGTGTTCTTTACACTGCGTCCCAGTAGTTTTTCATCCCATGAAGTTTTCCGGAGGAGTTTTACTATAATGGCCTTGACCCCCTTGGCAATGAGCCAACCTATGATCAGAAGCAACAGGGCTCCCAGCAGGTTTGGCAAAAAATCCGAGATCCTGTCGGCAAAATTTTGTAATTGATTTTCCATAATCAAAGTGCATTTTACGGTTAAAATTAATTTAATATGTAATTTCCTTATTATATGAGGGTAGACGGATTTGTAAATTAAGAATTTTATTTGGTAAAAGCAAGTTGTTTTCCTCCTGATATGAAGGGGAGAAAAAATATGATGTTTTTTATTTTGGTAAAATCAGTACAAAACATTTTTTTGTCTGTTTCGGGTGCTTTGGTATATTTGTTACACTTATTATGTTAACGATAACATTGTTTAAATGCTATTTTTTTTAGTTTAGAATCAATTATGTTGATATGGTATTTTGATTTTTCTTTTTAAATATTAATTCGCATATTCGTGTTTTGTTAACACTTAATTAAGTTGTTAATAGGCTGGGCACTATATTTTTCCGAAAATATTTTTTAAATAAGCGTATTAATCGCTCTGTTTATATCAGTTTTTTCTCGGTATAAATAGCGAATTTTTTATTTCATTTTTAGTAACACCAATCAAAATTTAAATTTATGAAAACAGCTGGATGTGCGGCCGTAAAGGCGCTATGGCAAAATGCGATCTGTATTTTGCTCGTGAGCAGTATGACCGGGTTTCTACATGCCCGGGAAGCTTCCTCTCCGGGAGAGGAAAGAACACCGTTTTTTTTGACTGTGACCGGACAGGTTACTGCGCAGACAGACGGGCAACCCCTTGCCGGGGCGAGTATTATGGAAAAAGGAACTACCAATGGCGTAGTTGCCGATTTTGACGGAAACTTTTCCATAGAAGTTACAGGCCCCGATGCCGTACTTGTCGTTTCTTACGTAGGATTTAAGACCCTTGAAGTGCCGGTAGACGGACAAGAAGTGGTTAATGTTGTTCTCATGGAAGACCTTGCTCAGCTCGATGAAGTAGTAGTGGTGGGGTACGGAGAACAAAAACGGGAAACCGTAACGGGTTCTGTGGCCACCATACAAAGCAAGGACCTGGCAAAATCCCCTACGGTGAACGTATCGAATGCCCTGGCCGGACGTATGCCCGGGGTGATCGCCACACAGGATAGCGGTGAACCCGGTGCGGATGATTCCAACATCCGTATTCGGGGGACAAACTCTTTCGGGGATAGCAGCCCTCTTGTGGTTATTGATGGAATCCCGGCAAGGCAGGGAGGTTTTTCCAGGCTTAATCCGGCCGATATTGAGAATATCTCCGTGCTGAAGGATGCATCAGCCGCCATTTACGGAGCCCGTGCGGCAAACGGGGTAATTCTGGTGACCACAAAAAGGGGGAGTACCGGAAAACCCCAGCTTTCCTATAGATATAACCTGGGTTTTGCCCAGCCAACCGTGATCCCCGACCTGGCCAATGCCTCACAATATGCCGAAATGAGGAATGATCTGGAAGTGTATAAGCTGCCGGTATCCGAATGGGGTAACGCAACCGCTGCTTTTCAGGAGACGGGAACCTATACCCGTCCGGGAGGCGGCACCGTAACCGCCCCGTTCCTGCCCGAGGACTTCGAAAAGTTCAGGGACGGTTCAGACCCCTGGGGGCACCCGGATACCGATTGGTTCGACGCTACGTTTAAGGACTGGTCAAAGCAGGAAAGGCATAATTTACAGTTCAACGGGGGGAATGAAAACATGAGATTCCTTACTTCCATTGGCTATCAGAACCAGGATGCCTATTACAGGAACTCCGCAACCAATTATAAACAATACGATATACGTATCAATCTGGATGCCAAGATCAGCGATCATATCACCACACAGATAGGAGTGCTGGGCCGGCAGGAAGACCGGAATTACCCCACCAAGCCAGCCAGTGCCATTTTCAGGATGCTCATGCGGGGAATTCCCACGAAACCGGCCTATTGGCCCAACGGACTTCCCGGTCCGGATATCGAATACGGGGAGAACCCGGTAGTGATCACTACCAGCCAGACCGGTTATGACAGGGACAGGAGGTATTATTTCCAGACCAACGGAAAGGTGGAAATAAAAATCCCGTGGATAGAAGGACTCAAATTTACGGGGACAGCCGCAGTGGATAAATACATCCAGCAGATTAAACGCTGGGAAATCCCGTGGTATCTCTATACCTGGCAGGGTGAATATGAAGAGGACGGGGAAACTCCCAAGCTTATCGAAGGTAAACGCGGACCGGCCGAACCGAACCTCAGGCAGGAAAACCAGGACCAGCTCAATATACTGCTCGGCGGTGTGCTTACCTATGACCGTACTTTCGGTGATCATGAGATCAACCTCCTTGCCGGAGTCAACCGGGAGACGATCAGGAACGACAATTTTTTTGCATTCCGAAGGTATTTTATTTCAACGGTTATCGACCAGATGTTTGCCGGCGGTGATGCCGAGAAAGATAATGGCGGTGATGCCTGGGAACGGGCGCGCCTTAATTATTTCGGCCGGGTAGGATATAACTACAAGGAAAAATACCTCGCCGAATTTTTGTGGAGGTATGACGGTTCCTATATGTTCCCCGAAGATAACCGTTACGGTTTTTTCCCGGGAGTGATGCTGGGCTGGCGCATTTCGGAAGAAAACTTCTGGAAGGATAATGTCCCTGTTGTAAACTACCTGAAACTCCGGGCTTCCTGGGGGCAGATGGGGAATGACAACATCTATTTCGATCACGATGATGACGGAGAAGCCACATTACAGGAATACCAGTATTATTCCACTTACGGTTTCGGTTCCTATATCGTAGACGGAGGAGTGGCCAAAAGCCTGTATGAGACCCGTGTGCCCAATACCATGGTTACCTGGGAGGAAGCCAATAACTATAACATTGGTCTTGACGGACAGTTGTTTGACGGCCGGGTGAACTTCGAATTTGATATGTTTCTGAATAAGCGAAACAGTATTCTGTGGCGAAGAAATGCTTCAGTACCGCAAACCACGGGGATGACGCTCCCGGCAGAGAATATAGGTAAGGTAGAGAACCGCGGTTGGGAATTCAACCTGGGATACAACGGAAAAGTTGGCGAACTGCAATACAACGTGAACGTAAATGGCGGTTATGCCAAGAATAAGATCAAGTTCTGGGATGAGGCTCCCGGCGCTCCCGAGTGGCAGCGATCTACCGGAAGGGCCATCAATGCAGAACTGTACTATATTTACGACGGCGTATTCCGGGATCAGGAAGAAATTGCCAACAATCCCCTGGACTACAGTGTTATTACCAACAGCCTGAGACCGGGAGATATGAAGTACAAGGACCATAACGGTGACGGAAAAATCACTCCGGACGACCAGGTGCGCAGGGACAGGAATACCCAGCCCACTTTTCAGGGCGGCCTTAACATAGGGGCACAATACAAGGATTTTGACCTTACTATCCTTTTTCAGGGAGCTACCGGAGGAGAATTACGGGTAGGTACAGACGAATCGGGGGCTATTGGTAACTACCTGCTGGACTTCTATAAAAACCGCTGGACAGTAGATAACCCGAGTAGTGTACACCCCAGGATTACCGATCGTAGTGATCAGTACTATTCCTTCGGGAATACCTATTGGCTGAGAAGCACAAATTATATCCGCCTGAAAAACGTGGAGCTGGGCTATACCCTGCCTGCCGAAATAGGAGATAAAATAGGGATAAGCAACCTCAGGTTATATCTGAGCGGACTTAACCTGGCTACGTGGAGCAAGATAAAAGTATTGGATCCGGAATCCGTGAACTCCACCGGGCAGTATTATCCGCAGTCCCGTATTGTGAACATGGGAGTATCCGTAACCTTTTAAAATCTTTTGTCATGAACAATTCAAGAATAAAACATATATACATGTACATGTTTGTTGCCCTGTTTGCGGCGGCATCGTGTAGTGACGATTTTGTAGGTACAAAACCCCTGGACGAAGTGCCGGCTTCCGATGTGTGGGCAGACGCTGCATTGTCTGAAGCATTCGTGCTGGATATCTACAACGGCTTCGGACAGGGAGGGTTTGATGAAGAAATGCTGGCCTCCGCTTCCGATGAAGCCTTATTTACACATTCCGGACGGGGATATAAGGAGTTTAACGGGGCCAATTCCAATCCCGCAAGCCAGGGATGGATAAGTGGCAATTACGAATGGAGCAATATGTACACCCGTATCCGCGCCGCTAATATTGCTTTAAAAAACCTGGAGGAACCCATGTTTGACAATCCCGAATTGGCACAAAGGCTTAAAGGCGAAGCCCATTTTTTACGGGCCTTCTTCTATCAGCAGTTACTACGCTATTACGGGGCGGTCCCCCTGGTGGAGAAGGTATATGAACTCGGAGAAGAAGATTATACCATTCCGAGGGATACCTACGAAGAATGCGTGAATTTTATCGTGGCCGATTGCGATCAGGCATCGGAATTTCTTGAGGGACAACCGATATCCGAAGGAAGGGCTACGGAAATTGCTGCGATGGCACTTAAGGCCCGTGTGTTGCTCTATGCCGCAAGTGACCTGCACGATATCCCGACGGCTTCTGCCAACTCTTCAGTAATTGCGGGATATTCCAACCCGGAATACCTGGGGTACACCTCGGGCAACCGTACAGAAAGATGGGAAAAAGCCAAAGCAGCCGCAAAAGCGGTGGTGGATATGAACCTCGGGTATAAACTTGGTCTTTCAGCCCCCGTATCTCCGGAAGAAGGGGAAGAAAACTACGTAGCACTTTCCCTCGGGGGAGGTAGTGGCGTAGCAGATGCATCTGCGGAAATCGAGTTAATCCTCGGACGGTATTTTGTAGATGAAAAAGATGAAGGCGGGGCATATGTCGGGCGTAACAACGGGCCGAACGGTTACCACAACTGGTCCGGAAATACCCCTACACAAAACCTGGTGGACGATTACGAAATGATAGACGGCAGCCGTTTTGACTGGGACAATCCCGACCATGCGGGAGCCCCCTATAATGACCGTGATCCCAGGTTTTATGCCAGTATCCTGCATGACGGGGCAGACTGGAAACCGAGAACAGACGATGTTACGGAAAGAGACCCGTTTAACCAGATACAGGCCGGACAGTATGAAATTATCAATAGTTCGGGGGAGAAGGAAGTGTACTACGGACTGGATACCCGTAACAGCCCCATAGAAGACTGGAACGGAAGTCATACCGGTTATACCATGCGCAAGTTCATCGATCCCGACCCTGCCATAATCGATCAGAATACCAGGCAGCAGATCCCCTGGCCGGTATTGAAATATACCGAAGCTGTGCTGAACTATGTGGAAGCCTGTATAGAACTCGGAGAAGAAGGTGAAGCAAGGAACTGGCTCAACAGGATACGCTATCGTGCCGGAATGCCCGAAATTACAGATTCGGGCGATGCGCTGATGGAGCGGTACAGAAACGAACGGAGGGTTGAACTCGTATACGAAGAACACCGCTTTCACGATGCCAGGCGATGGATGGTGGCCCCTGAAACTTTAGGAGAACAGGTGAGGACCATCAGTGTGTTCGGGACCTTAAAATCCGGTGCGGAAGTACAGGTATACCGTTACGATCCGGAAAGTTATGACTATACCTATACACCAATGTCCCTGGACCCCGGAATCGAAGACAGGCAATGGCAGGATAAAATGTATTTCATATCCATCCACAGGGATGAGATGAACCGGAATGACAAACTAATCCAGAACCCCGGATATTAACAGGTTTATATAAAGGCCTTTTCCGGGGCTGATATGTTTGCCACAGGCCCCTCAGGTAGTATCATATACCGCTGAGGGGCCTGTTTGTTTCCGGCCTGCGTTTTTTTGCAACAAAGCGTGTATATCTTGTAGTAAAGCAGTAAAGAAGGACTGTCGTTTTATCTATTTGCTTATCTTTGAAAGGAAAGATTTTATGGAAATTAATCCCCAAAAAACCAATTATGAAAAAACTGACAACAGGAATTTTGGTACTGGGCATGTTGGCAAGCTGTGAACAACCCGCTCCCGTACTGGAATTTTCAGTAAAAAACCCATTGAATACCGACCGTTTTTCGGAAACCGTAAGTATAGCTCCTGAAAAATTTGATTCCCTGGCCGGGACTTCGGGCATTGAAAATCTGCTCATTACCGATAAGGCCAGCGGGGATACCCTGGTAACACAACTGGTGGATAATGATGGAGACGGTACCCCGGATGAACTCCTTTTCCAGACCGATCTCAAGGGAGGAGCGACCAGGGAACTGGTAGCGAAAATTTCTGAAGATGTTCCGGCACAAAAAACAGCGGGGGAACTGACCACCTTTTCCCGTTTCGTACCCGAAAGGACAGACGATTATGCCTGGGAGAACGACCGTGTAGCCTTTCGTACCTACGGTCCGGAAGCCCAGCGCAGAGTAGAGGAAGGTGAACCCGGAGGAACCCTTTCCAGCGGTATGGATGCCTGGCTGAAGAGGGTGGAATATCCCGTCATCGATAAATGGTATAAGAACAATGAAGAAGAGGAAGGCGCTTATCATAAAGATACCGGGGAAGGGTATGACCCCTATCACGTAGGGTCCAGCAGGGGTGTTGGAGGAACCGGGATATGGATGAACGATTCACTTTACACATCAAAGAATTTTACCGATTATAAAACCATAGCTGTTGGTCCTGTGCGTACTGTTTTTGAATTGAAATATGCCGCCTGGAATGCCGATAGTATAAAAGTAAAGGAAACCAAACGCATCAGTCTCGACCTCGGATCGAACCTGAGCCGTTTTGAATCCGTTTATGAGAGTGAAGAACCTTTGCCCAATGTTACCATAGGGCTTATGCTCCACGAAAAAGAAGGTGAAATACGGACTGAAAAGGAAGAGGGCTGGTTCCGTTACTGGGAGCCCATGGACGGTTCGGAACTGGGAGTAGGAGTAGTGATTGCCCCCGCAATGGTAATGAACTATAAAGACCACCGGGTAGATTATAAAGACGGTAGTCAGTTACTTGTCATGGCCGATGCGAAGGATAACAAAGTCGTCTATTATGCAGGGTTCGGCTGGAAGAAAAGCGACCAGTTTGCCGATGCCGGCGAATGGGATGCCTACCTGAAGCATTTTGCAGAAAGACTTGCCAATCCGGTAGAGGTACAGTTTTAATGCGATCACTCATGCAGGTTTATCCCGGGTGCGGCAGAAACAACATGATCAGGTAAATAAGGCGTCCCCCTCTGCCTTCGGCATCTCCCCCCGGAGGAAGAGAATTTTAGTCGTTTTAATTAATAAACTTGAAACTTTGAACCAGAAACCTTAAACCTTGGAACCCATCTGTCCATATTGCAGTGGTCTGTTGAGCGCAGTAGATCACAACAACTTCTGTTCCCAGAAGGGGCATGTTAATAAATGGGCCCACGGCAATGCCTTTTTTGTGCGTTCCGAACACCTTAATTCGGGGATTCATATTTCCAGGTTTACGGTAAGGGCTGTGCTCAGCGGTTACCAGTATTATCACGTGGGAGGCAAGGATGTCATACTCCGGGAAAACAACTATCTTATAGTACACGACGGTCAGAAATACTACACTCAGATCGATTCCCTTTATCCCACGGAATCCATTATTGTCGCTTACGGCTGGAAAGATATTGCAGATGCCTTCCATACCCTTTCCGGAAAGGATGAAGACCTTCTTGACGGAGTGCCTCCCGGTGTTTTCCGGGAAATGGACTGGCTGGACAGTTCGTATGAAACGAACGGGGCCATCCGGAAACTGCTGGAAGAGTTTGCCGCTGCAATTACACGGAGTGAGAAGGATATGATGTACTATGAACAGCTCCGTTTTCTCCTGCTGGAAAAAATATTCCGTAACCATGTGCGCGTTCTTAAAAAAGCAGATGATCTGCAATCCAGGAAAGACGCTACCCGGCAGGAATTGCTGAAGCGGCTCTACATGGCCGGGGATTATATGAGGGCACACCTGGATAAAAAACTGACTATAGCCGAGGTGAGTAGTGTTGTGGCCATGTCGCCCTATCATTTCTTCCGGGTGTTCAAACAGCTATTCGGCCATACACCGTTGGAATATCTTACCCGTGAAAGGCTTTCCCATGCCAGGGATCTTATCCGGAAAACAGAGTTACCCGTATCGGGCATACTGCACGAAGTTGGCTATGACAACCCGAGCTCTTTCAGCCGCCTTTTCAGAAGTTATTACGGGTACAGCCCCCGGGAAATAAAAAACCGGTTAGCCGGAAGTCAGGTTTCATAGGTAAAGTCAGGCTAATTCTTCCTTTAATTTAATTTTTTTTGTTATAAAATTCACTTTCATTAGAATTTTTGTTTAAAATTTAGCAGTATCCGCACATATATTTTCCTTTCCTATAGCTACTTTGGAACACGTTACGGAGAATAAACCTGCAAATTGATGAATGACATAAAGATCGTACAGGTCGGCATGGGACCGTTGGGAATAAAAATTGCCGAATTCATTGCCGGGCGTCCCGGATTAAGGACCGTAGCCGCCATAGATACGGCCGCGGATAAAAAAGGAAAATCCCTGAAGGAGTTTTCACCATACCTCAACGGGAATATCGAAATATCGGGAGATCTTAAGCAGGCACTGAGTACCGCACCCGATGTAGCCGTACTCACCACAGTGTCCGATATGAAAAGGATCACGAAACAAGTGGTGGAAATTGTTAAAAGGGGAATTCCCGTTGTGTCTACCTGCGAAGAACTCAGCTTCCCTTATGAAACTGCCCCGGAACTGGCCGTTGAAATAGATACCGCTGCCAGGGCAAATAATGTTGCCGTGGTGGGTACGGGAGTAAACCCGGGGTTTTTAATGGATGCATTGCCGGTTTTTTTGACCTCCGTTTGCCGGCAGGTGGAAAGCATAAAGGTAAATCGCTATCAGGATGCGTCTTTCAGGCGTATTCCCTTTCAGGATAAGATCGGGGCAGGCCTGTCTCCCGACGATTTTGAAATGGCAAAAAACAAGGGGATTCTGAGACATGTGGGGCTTACCGAATCCATACATTTTATCGCCGGGAAGATGGGATGGAAGCTGGAAAGGACAGAAGACGTGATAAGTCCGGTGTTTGCAACAAAAGACATTTTCCGTCCTTCCCGGACCATTAAAAAAGGATATGCAGCCGGAGTGAGACAGGTGGGCAGGGGATTTATAAACGGACAGGCCAAAGTGGAACTGGTATTCCAGGCCGCAATAGGCGAACCCGAATCTTACGACGAAGTGGAAGTTACCGGTATTCCGGGATTTAAGTCGCGGATAGAAGGCGGTATCAATGGCGATACGGCCACCTGTGCCATTACGGTGAATGCCATAAGTTCCGTGATCCGTGCACAACCGGGACTGCGAACCATGGCAGATATACCTATGACCTCCTATTTCGAATACAGGTAATTCCGGATTTTTTTGTGCTATCCCCTGCTTATCCTGCCTCATGCTGATGAGATAAGACCTTTATGGCCACGACACGGTCAGCGAATTATTGATAAAAGTCCGTTTGGTATGCAAAAGGATCTTCGAAAACGCTATTCGCCGTTTTTACACTGTAAACAGGGAGAACGATTTTGTACACTCCGATACTGTTTTACGGTACATACCAGACCATCACGAACAACCCATCATTTAAACTAATTAACTATGAGACAAATGTTATTGTTATTACTGTTCGGCGCAGGTATTGTTGTTGCTTACGGACAGGAAAAAACCGTATCCGGAAAGGTGATTTCGGCAGAAGACGGGACGCCGGTCATGGGAGTGAGTATTCTCGTAAAAGGGACTACTACAGGGACCATCAGCGGAGCGGAAGGCGACTATACCATAGATGGTGTAACTGCAGAAAGCGTACTGGTATTCACTTATCTCGGTTTTGAACCGAAAGAAGTGACCGTAGGGGACCGGGAGACTATCAATGTAACCCTTGACCCGTCGCTCGAAGCACTGGATGAAGTAGTGGTTACGGCACTCGGAATATCCCGTGAGAAAAAATCATTGGGATATGCCACTCAGGAGGTCGGAGGGGAGAACTTCACCATGACCAATGAGCAGAATGTCATCGGTTCCCTTTCGGGGCGTGTGGCTGGGGTACAGGTCACCGGGGCTTCCGGCGCCAGTATGGGAGGGACCCAGAAAATAAAAATAAGGGGGGTGAACTCCATTGGCGGGGCCGACCAGCCTTTAATTGTTATAGACGGTACCCCCATATCCAATGCCAATTTTTCAGGAAGTGCCGCTGCCGATTACGGTAACCTCGCCCAGGATATTAATCCTGCCGATATAGCCTCTGTAAACGTGCTGAAAGGACCTGCGGCATCTGCCCTATATGGAATAAGGGGACAATACGGGGTGATTATGATAACCACAAAAAAAGGAAAAAAGGGTGTCAAAGATGTAAGTGTGGAACTCAATTCCTCTTTTGCCATAGAAAAGACCGGGAATTTTATGCCGCTTCAGAATATGTATGGAGGTGGTTCCGGCCAGACCTGGCGTACACTTCCCAACGGCGACAGGTATGTGGATATGAGCGTTGATGAAAGCTGGGGACCGAGAATGGACGGTACCATGGTAAGGCAGGTATTCAGTTTTTATCCGCAGGATGAAGAATACGGTCAGCTTACCCCGTTTGTACCGCATCCCGATAATATTAAGGATTTTTATGAAACCGGGCTGAACTTCAACAACAGCGTCACCATAACCGGGGGAAATGAGAACACAACTTACAGGCTGAGCTTTAACGATACACGGATTGAAGGTGTGGAACCCAATACCTACCTGAAACGCAATAACCTCGGATTGAGTGCAGGCCTGGACATTACCGATAAATTGAATGTTTCCACGAATGTAAATTACGCCCGGAACGACGGTCGCCGTCCGAAGCAGGGATCGGAATACGGCACGGGCTATTTTGTACAGTGGTTCCAGCGGAATATAGATATGAACCGCATGAAGGGTTACCGTTATAACGACGGTACATTCCTGCACTGGAACCTGGGCAGACCGGATTCCGGTACCGGCGAAATCACGGATTTTAGTCCGCTATACTGGAACAACCCCTATTTTGATGCCTATGAAAATACCAATAATGATCGCCGGGACCGTTTTTTCGGTGATGTAAAGCTCACTTATAAAATCCTTCCCGAACTAGAGATAAGCGGTGCGGTGCGGTCAGATATGTTTATCCAGAACATAGAGACCAGGACGGCCTTTGGCGGAAGAAGGGTGCCTGCTTATACCGTAGGCAAATACCAGAATACGGAGATGAATTATGAACTTATCGCCCAGTACAATACACGTTGGGAAGATTTTTCCCTCAACGGTACCCTGGGAGGAAACGTGTATTACCGCAGGTATTCCTACCTGTATCAGGAAACGGTAGGGGGATTGTCCGCACCGGGATATTACAACATAGAGGCTTCCATAGACAGGCCGGTAAACGAATCATACCTGTTGAGAAGGCAGGTCAGGAGTATGTTCGGAATGGTTTCTCTGGGGTACAAGGACACCTATTTTGTAGATGCATCTATTCGTAATGACAACTCGTCCACACTTCCGAAGAACAACAATTCCTATTGGTACCCGTCGGTTTCCGGAAGTTTCGTGTTCAGTGAACTAATGGACTGGAAGCCATTGTCTTTCGGGAAGTTGCGATTCAGCTATGCCCAGGCCGGTTCTGATTTTGATCCGTACCAGATCAGGGAGGTCTATGAAGTGGGGACGGTTTATAACGGTGTAAATACCTTATACCTGCCCGATGAACTTTATAACTCGGGAATAGAGCCTTCCTTTGCCCATTCCTATGAAGCCGGTTTTGATATCCGTTTCTTCAAAAACCGGTTGGGAATCGATTTTACATATTACGTACAAAAGAACAAAAACCAGATCATCGACCTGAACCTTTCCGGGACCAGTGGTTTCGGTTCCACAATTATCAATGCCGGGCTCATTGAAAATAAGGGGTTTGAGATTGCGTTGAATGCGCGGCCTGTTCAAACGGATAACTTTACCTGGGAAACCAGTTTTAACATCAACCGGAACAGGAGTGAGGTAGTGGAGCTGGCGCCGGGAGTAGATGTGTACAATTACGGTTCAACTACATATTCCAGTGTTACCAGCTATCTGAATTCCTATAAAGGAAAACCTTTTGGCAGTCTGGTGGGACAAGCCTATCAGCGCGATTCCGAAACCGGGAAAATATTGCTGGGAGAAGACAATATGCCCTTATATACCGATGCCACACATGATTTCGGCACCGTACTCCCGGATTTTAACGGCGGTTTTCAGAACAATTTCCGCATAGGCAGGTTCAACATAGCTGCTATGATCGACTTCCAGGGCGGGGGACAATTTTTCAGCCGATCCAAAATGCTTGCCGTAAGAACAGGGCAGGACCCCGTAACGGTAGCGATGAATGACCTGGGGAACAATGTAAGGGACCCCCTGGAAGACGGAGGAGGAGTAAAGGTTACTGGAATCTCTGCGGAGACCGGTGAAGCGGTCAGCGCCTATGTAGATGCGAGGTCTTACTACAGGAATGTACTGGGGAGGAGCGTTTATGAAGAATGGCTCTACGATGCCTCTTACATAAAACTCAGGGAAGTGCGGCTGGGATATTCTCTTGGCGAAAAATTGCTGGATAAGCTGCCCTTTAAGTCCGTAAACGTGTCCTTGATAGCGCGCAATCCGGCCATGATATGGCAGGAGGCACCCAAAGGGATCGACCCTTCCGAAATTTCTACCGGAAGTCAGGCGATAAGCTGGTATGAGTCGGGACAACTCGTTTCGGTAAGGTCGTACGGAATCAACCTGAATGTCACATTTTAAACCAGAGAAAAATGAAAACGATCCAATATATAGCAGCAGTACTGTGCAGCCTGGTGCTCTCGGGCTGCAGTGATTTCAGTGACAGTATAAATACCGATCCCACCCGGCCCGGAGTGGCTTCGGGAACACAGCTTATAGCAAATGCGGCATTGTACCTGCCGGGCCTGAGTTCTTCCCCGAAGGGGGAGTTTATGGCACAATACCTGGCCGAGACCCAGTATGTGGGGACTTCGCTTTATCCGCAGGAGAGCACCAGTTTTTATTCCTGGTACGAAGAACCGCTTATGAACCTGCAGGCCGCCATCGACTCGGATGACCTCGATGCCGGGGAAGGACCCATCGCCAACCAGATTGCCGTGGCCAGGATACTTAAGGCCTATTTCTTCTGGAATGTAACGGACAGGTGGGGTGATATTCCCTATACCGAAGCCTTGCAAGGCTCAGATAACTTTACTCCGGTTTACGACTCCCAGGAATCCATTTATAACAGTCTGTTTGAAGAATTGAAAGCGGCAGTAGCAACGGTCGTCGAAGGAGATATAGATAATGACATCATCTATGGCGGTGATATGTCCAAATGGCAGAAACTGGGCAATACCGTCCGGTTGTTAATGGCACTTCGCTTGTCTGAAGTAGCCCCGGCCAGGGGGAAGGAGGAATTCAATGACGCTTTGAACGACGGGGTATTCAGTTCCAACGAAGACAACCTCGTATTCCGCCATCTGCCGGAAGCCAACAATCAGAATTACTGGTATGGACAAATAGTGAACCAGAACCGTGAATGGTGGGCTTTGACAGAAACGTTGGTCGATGAAATGAAACCCGTAAATGACCCGAGGTTGCCCGTGTATGGTAATCCGGCGAGAGAAAGTGATGAATACGTGGGGTTGGAGTTTGGTGAGGAAGAAAATATCGGTACGGAAGAATATTCCCTGCTCGGATCGGATATCTATGCCCAGGATGCCCCGGTGTACCTGGTGACTTATGCACAAGTGCGCTTTGCCATGGCCGAAGCGGCGGAACGCGGATGGATAGGTGGTGACGCAGCCACGTATTACAACCAGGCCGTGGAAGCCTCTGTTGAACAGTGGACAGGAAGCACGGAGGAAGTTGCAGACTTTCTGACACAGCCCGGTATCGCTTTTGAACCGGGCAATGCCATGAAAATGATAGGTACGCAGCGCTGGGTACATTTATACATGTTCGGTTATGAAGCCTGGGCGGAGTGGAGGAGAACAGGGTATCCCGATAACCTTGTCGAGCCCAACGGTGTTCCCGTTCCGGGAAGGTTAAGTTACCCGGATAATGAAGTGTTCAATAATGCCGACAATTATGAAGAAGCCGTGCAACGGCAGTTTGGAGGCGATGATGATATTCACGGAAAAGTGTGGTGGGATCAGTAGACCGTAAATGATATTCATTTGTATAAAGGGGCCGGCTTTTGCGGGTCCTTTTGTGTTTAAAATATAAGTCAATGCATGATTAACGTGAATAATGGATAAGTTGTCCAGGGCAAAAGCATTGTAAAAGTTTAAGTTCTGTTTTGAGTCTTTAAAAGCTCCTCCCTTCAGACGAAGGGAGGTGGTCCCGATTTTAATCGGGATCGGAGGGTTTGAAATCCCAAATCATTGGATAAACATAAGTGTTTGGGAGCAATTCCCAGGACTTGGGCTGGTCAAACTCCCCGTCCTGCACAGCAGGACATCCCTACTTCGACAAGCCGAAGTAAGGGAGCCTTTTTCCTTATCCATTATTCACGTGTGATTATGTTTTCTTTTATTTACAGCCGTATTTTTTATGAATACATCTGTTTTTATATTAAATATTTTGTTTTTTATAATTTTAGTACTTAAATTAGCATAAGTGTTTAATTTACATTTTACCAAATCTAACCAACCTAACATACTTTCTTTTATGGATAATTGTGTGTCGTCTACAAAGAAAATACTTCAATTACTTAAAGTTGAATATACAGACGAATATGTAGAGGATTCTATTCTTTCCCATCCAGACTATCCCAGCTTATTATCAATTTCAGACACTCTGAACAGGTATAAAATTGAAAATCTCGCGGCCAAAGTTGATATAGATGATTTTGACAAGATACCTTTCCCTTGTCTTGTTCAGGTATCTGTTCGAAACGATACTTTGTTTTATGTTTTAAAGGATGTTACGGATAGGGAAATGGTGTATTTTGACGAAAAAAACAAATTGTCACGCGATTCCAGGGAAAACTTTTTAAAATATTGGACAGGAGTTTGTTTATTGGCTGAAAGAGGTGAAGAATCCAAAGAAATTGATATAGAGAAAAAAAGAGTTTCCAGGAGGATTTTTAATGTCCTGAAGATTTTTATAATACTGTCTTTTCTGGGTTGGGCGTTTATGAGCTTAACAAAGATACAGGATATCAATAACCATTCGTTTTTTTCTGTAATCGGAGTGTATTTATTCTTGAAGCTTGCGGGAATAATTGTAACTGCCATGCTTTTATGGTATGAAGTTGATAAGTATAACCCCACTTTGCGGAATTTTTGTTCCGGAGGAAAGAAAATTAATTGCGATTCCGTGTTAAATTCCGGGTATGCGAAATTACTTGGTGGTAATCTGAATTTGAGTATTGTCGGGTTTTCCTATTTTTCAGGATCTTTTATGTGTCTCCTTTTCCAGAATTTTTCTCCGGGTTCTATAGGCTTTGTTTCCATTTTGAGCATACTGGCTTTCCCGGTGGTTTTGATTTCTACTTATTATCAGGGAGTGGTTATCAGGCAGTGGTGTAAATTTTGCATTACCGTGCAGGCAGTATTGACTTTTGAGTTGATGTTGGTCCTGATCGGAAATCTATACGAAAACCCTGCCGATCTTGGGAGCCTTCCCATATTTTTCACAGTTGCCTTGGGTACGATTGTAATGTGGAAATATATAAAACAATTAGTAGAAAAAGGGGCGGAAACTAATTTATATAAAAGGAGACTTGGGAAAATAAAAAACAACCCTTCCGTGTTTAACGGGTTGATAATCAAATCGAGAAAATTAAAAACATTACCTGAAGGGCTTGGGATTTCCATAAATAAAAATGGTGCAAAACATCACATCATAAAAGTATGTAACCCTTATTGCAGTCCTTGCGCCCGTGTACATCCTGTTTTGGAGGAACTTGTTAATACAGGAAAAATCAACTTGCAAATGCTTTTCACGGCCAGCACAGATGAAAGGGACCCGAGGGGGCAACCGGTAAAACATTTCTTGGCCATAGATGCGCAGAAAGATAAAAGTATCATGCAACAAGCTTTGGATGACTGGTATACGGCAGATAAGAAAGATTATGAGTTGTTTGCTGAAAAATATCCTATGAACGGCGAATTAAAAGAACAGAATTCGAAAATCGAACGTATGCGTCAATGGTGTGATATGGAGAATATAACCCATACGCCCACCATATTTATAAACGGATATGAACTACCCGGAGAATACGATGTAAAAGATCTGTCGGAAATTCTGGTTAAGGGGGGTATTTCAAATTGTACCAAACTAAATTAAGCTAAAAAATATATTAAGTCACTGTAAAACAGTTGTTTTGTTCGATTTTAAAGCGGGACCGCAGTTCTTTACGAATTGTGAAAAACGTCCGATTTTGTCTTAAACTGTCATAAAACTGTCTGTTAACCGAGCACACTCCTCCTCTCCTTTGGATAATTATGTCCTTAAAAAAGTAAAACTCCGGAAACTGTCCGTTCTATGCGGTTTGTGCCACTTTTTTATTTATTCCAAAGGTAGAACCCTTAAACAAGATTTCAAAGCAAAATACTGCCTGAAAAGCCATTTTAAAAAGTGGCCGTAAACCTCAAAATTTTGCCATTGGATATTCAAATGGATATTCAAATGGGTATTCAAATTTTGGTTTTTAGAAGCTCGAACAAAGCAATTAATGGCCTATATGGTGGTTGTAAAGAGGGGTGTAGTGTACTTTTTTTGATTTTAAACCGGGGTAAGTGCACTAAATTGAACGCGAAAAAGGGGGTGTAATGCCATATAATGGACGTATTGAAAACAGTATAATATACTGTAAAACAAAAATTTAATATGCGTATTATCCGAAAATAAGCAAAAAAACTGTGGAGAAAATGGTATGTTTTGTGAATGAATGAATTTTAAAAGGGATTTTATTACAAGGACTTGTGGGGGGATGTATAAATACTTGTCAGGGTATCTATGCAGGTTGTTACTAAGGTGTTAAACTATATCTATTCGGGTGTTAAACCCCGTCGTTCATCGGAAAAACTTGCCTTTTAAGGGATATTTTTATAGACTACCCAATGTACATAACGGACCCTTACGAGGCTTTATTGTTTGAGTTTTTGTTCTTGGGCAGTTTTTTGGGGATTTCCTTCTCCAGATTTTTTACCTTTTCTTCCAGTAAGGAATTCACTTTTTTTAGTTGATCATTCATCTCCTTAACATGAAGCAGTTCCTTTTCATTCGATTGTAATTTGGAGGCTACACTCTTGTCTATCATTTTGCCCTTTCCAGTAAAAAGCCATGCCTCTTTTATTTCAGGAAATTCTTCATGTATGGTATTAAGAACATGCTCGGGAACAGGTATTTTAGCGGCAATCATCTCTAACAAGTTAACATAAGAAACTCCTAAAATAGAGGCAAATTTCTCATTGCTTAACTCTTTATATTCCAATACCTCATCTAACCTTAATCCGACCCTTAAAAGCCCCTCTTCTGAATGTTTATCACTAATGTGGTTGGATTCATAGGTTATCCAATTCTCCACCTCCAAATTAGGGGATTGATTCTTTAACATTTCTCCTTCCCCCATAAGTAGCCATTGTGGACTTACATCTCTATGCGTAGTCAAAATTTTTGCTATGGCGTCTGAGTTTAAGGTGCCCTTCTTTGCTTTTCCCTTAAAACTACCATAAGTCATGCCTATATCCTGCAAAAAGGACTCTATTTTAATCCTCTTGTACTTAGCTAAATACAGTACCCTTTCTTTGATATAGGTAAATTTTTCTTCCATAAATTTGGATAAAGGTATAAATTTATACTATATTTGTTCCTATTAAAGAACAAAAAACATGAAAAGTAAAAGTACAAGAAAAAAACGAAACACCTATAACCAGGAAGCCATAAACGCTTTATCCGAAAAGCATGGCTTTACTACCCGCTTTATCCGGCAATGTATTTCCGGTGAACGAAACAGCCTGACTGCCGATCATATCCACCAGGAATACCGATCTCTTACAGCCCCTACCAATAAACGAATCGAACAATTTAAAAAACAATAATCATGGAAGAAATACATCTCAATCAAACCGTCAAAATTGATCCCTTTTTAACTAATGACCCTTATAACAAGAGAGGGGAAACAGGAAAAGTAATAAAGATAGAGGGATCGGAAAACAATGTAGTTACCGTTGAGTTTTCCGATGGAACAACCGGGCTATATGATATTCTTGCCCTTATGCCCGCAATTTCCGCAAAATCTGCCACCGAAATACTCGAATTAAGGATAAAACAAACCCGTGAACTACTATGGGAGTTTGAAAGAAACCTTAAAATTTATGAGGAGATCGCAGAACGAAGAACCAAAAACTACAGCTACGCCTATAACCTATACTGTATCAACAATAGACTGCTCCAACTCAACGAAAGTTTTTGATCGAACAACCCCTGACCGGCAGGCACCGGGGTTTGAGCCCCCGGCAGGACCGAAGTTTAAAACCCTTTTAAACTGTATTTAAAATGTACGAATACTACAATAACATTTTATGCGTAAAGGCCAGCTGGCTCATAAAGGCCGGTATAGTTTCGGAAAACAATTATAAAAATCTGACTAACAGGGGTTGGCTTCAGGTGATACGCCGGGCCTGCCGGATGACCCCGGCCCTGGTCGCATTTGACAGCATGCGGGAAGACATCCGGGACAAGGTCGTGGATAAAGCCGGTAATCCCCACAAGGTGGCCTCAAAAAACCTCTTAGAAAGTTATATCCTGCCGGACAAGGATGCTACCAATTTTTTTGCTGAGCATCGCCGCCCCAACGGTAAACCCCTTTCTACCGAAAAACAAAAGGAACGGGTGGTTAATTGTATGATCCTAAATGCCGTTAAAACTGTTTTAGATAAACATACCAAAAGCCGGGCCCTGGGCGGTAAGACCAAAGCCTGGCAAAAAATATCCCAGGTGGTTAACCGCCTGGACCCGCAAAAGTGGCCACATGCTTTACCGGGCAATCCCAAGTCCTTACAACGCCGTTACAAGGATTACCTGCAACATGGATACGCCTCGTTTATTCACAGGGGCGAAGGCAACGACAACCGGCTTAAAATTACCGGAGAGGTTGCCGACTGGCTTCTCGCCAAATACTGCCTTCCGAATAAACCCAGTATTCCGATAGTGCTCGCCGGGTACAACGAAATACGCCTGAAGAAAGGCTGGCCGGTCATTACCGAAAGTGCTGTAACTCATTGGCTGGATAAACCGGAAGTTAAACGGATATGGGTGCTGGCACGGCATGGCAAGGAGCAGTGGCAAAAGACCTATGGCCACCACCTGAAACGGGATCGTCAAAACTGGTTCCCCAATGTGTATTGGGCCATAGACGGGTCCAAACTGGACTGGCTGCATTATGCGGATAATACCCTGGGGATGGCCGCCAAACTAAAAATCAACCCCGTGGTGGATGTATATAGTGAAAAAATTATCGGCTGGAGTTATAGCGAAACGGAGAACCACGTGGATCATATCAAAGCCATGAAAATGGCGGTAAACGAGTCTCAAAGCCGCCCCTATCTGTTAACTTATGACAATCAGTCCGGCCACAGGATGAAGCGGATGCAGGAACTCTACGACAACCTGGTGGCTCGTGAAGGAGGCACCCACTACCGGCATCAGGTCGGGCGAAAAGGTAACCCTATCGAACAGCTATTTAATCGCCTCCAACAGCAGGTCATCAATACACTATGGTTCTCTGACGGGCAAAGTGTCAAAGCGCGGAATGAAGACAACAAGCCTAACATGGACTTTATCCTGTCTCATAGGGAGTTTCTTAAAACCAAAGAAGAACTTATTAAAGCCTGGGAATATTGCGTCCAGAAATGGAATAACGGGGAACATCCCCATTTTAAGGGGCAGACTCGGAACCAGGTCTATGACCACGAGACCCCGGTAAGCGAAAGTGTGGATTATTCCGAGATGCTTAACCTGTTTTGGGTACATGAAACCGAACCCAAAAAATACTATCGCGGTGGAATGCCTCTTACGGTGACGGGGAAAAAATACGAGTACGAGGTATATAATGCCGATGGCAAAGTGGACCAGGAGTTCCGCAGAAAATGTGTCGGGGCCAAGCTGATCGTTCGCTACGATCCGGCCATGTTAAACGACTACGTCCAGCTTTACGAACTCACCCCTGAAGGCGAAAAGATATTCGTGGCCAATGCACAACCCAAACGTGGCCATGAAAACATCCCTATCCTTATGGAAGAAGGCGACAAACAACGCTGGTACGCCGACTTTAAAGTACAGGACGAAGAATACGAGCGGGATGCCAAAGCCTACCGGGATTTAATGGTCCGGACCGGCGTTACCCCCGAGCGATTGATCGAACAGCAAGACCTTATGATAAAAATGGGCGGGAAACTGCCTAAAAAAGAAAGGAGCGAGGCCGAAGCCTCGAGCATCCTTTCCCGATTGTAATAACCCTTTAAACCTGTCATGATGAATACACAGCAAAAAGAGCTAATTACGAGTGAGATCGCAAAGTTAGCCAAAAAAGGAAGCCAAAGCAAAGTGGCTCGTAAGGCGGGAGTATCCGCCGCGACCATTAGCCAGATCGTAAACCACAACTGGAAGTTGATCCGCCCGGAACTGTGGCAAAAGATACAGGTAAACCTCCGGATAGACCATTGGAAAACGGCGGAAACATCCAACTTTAAAATGCTTAATGAATTGCTACAGGCGGTACAGACCCGTAGCCTAAGCATTGGTATTTCACACGAAGCCGGTGTGGGCAAAAGTCATGCGTACAAGCACTACGAACGCTACCATAAGAATGTTATATACGTGGAATGTAGAAAATACTGGTCTCAAAAAAGCTATGTAAAAAACCTCCTGCTTTCCTGTGGGCTGGATATTCAGGGGACCACCGAGGAACTCATAGAAGCCTTTATAGCCCATGTAAAAACCCTGTATAAACCGGTTATTATCCAGGATCAAAGTGATAAGTTGAAAGACCCACCGCTGGACCTGTTTATGGATTTCTATAACGAACTGTTCGGGCATTGTGCTTTTGTCCTAAGCGGCGTGCCTGCCTTTAAGAAACGTATCCTGAAAGGAGTGCAACGGGACAAGATCGGGTTCCGGGAACTCTGGAGCCGTATCAACCGCAAGTTTATCCCGCTTGACCCGACTACATTAAACGATGTACGGGCCATTTGCCAGGTCAACGGACTGTATGATGAGGATGTCATACACGAGATATATAACACCTGTGAGGGCGACCTGAGAAGGGTAAGGCAAAGCGTAGAACAATACTTTTTGTTGCATGAAAATAAGGCGGCGTAATGTATGGCAAAACGGGCGGTTAGCGTGGAGGCTCTTTTGCGCAGAAAGTTTGCCGAAATGCCATTTACAGGCCCCTGGAAAGACGCCTTCGGAATACCTGCCCGAAGCGGGGTATGGCTGATATGGGGGGCTTCCGGCAACGGAAAAACCTCCTTTTGCCTGCAACTCGGTAAGTACCTGACCAAATTTGGTAAAGTGGCTTATAACACCCTGGAGGAAGGGTTAAGCAAGAGCATGCAGGATGCCATATCCAGGGCCAATATGCAACAGGTAAAGTCCCGGTTCATCTTGTTGGACCGGGAACCGATGGGAGAACTCGAAGCCCGGATCAAAAGGCGCAGAAGTCCGGATATTATCATTATTGACAGTTTGCAATATTCCGGCCTGACCAGGAACGAGTACAAAAGGATAAAAGAACGGTTCTCCAACAAGCTGTTCATTTTTATAAGTCATGCCGAAGGTAAACAGCCGGAAGGCCGGACGGCAAAGTTTGTCCGTTACGATGCCGATGTCAAAGTACGAGTGGAAGGATATAAGGCGTTTCCAACGAGCCGGTTTGGCGGCGGGGAGCCTTATGTGATCTGGCACGAAGGTGCCCATAACTACTGGATGGATATATAAATAAAGTCGATGACCACACAGGAGAAAATATGCCGGGCCTTACGCCTGACCCATTTTATATATGACAACATGCGTTCAGCGGCATTTCAGAATTGGTGCTTACGTGCAAGTATGGTTGTAGGTATTCCCATGCGGATTTTAGGCACGCATCCCGGTATTTACAAGTGGTATCTGGAAAATTGGAGGGTTTACGTAGAAAACCGGTTTTACCAGCAATACAAGGATTATATCGAAAGTATAGACGCGCCGAAACAGTTATACGACCTGTTTCAGACCTATCCCAAAGAGATAGAGCAGTTTTATCCTAAACCCCTCATATATGACCTCTATAAACAAATAAAAAACGATGTCTCCAAACCAAATTAAAAACAAGATCGGTGATTTGGAGTTCTGGCTTAAACACAATCCGGATCATCCAAACTACACAACTGTATTGAAAGATAAACGCCAATTAGAAGAACGATTAGCCTATGAAGGACGACGTAGTTAAAGCATGGTGTGATAAACAGGAGTTGCTTAACAGGCAATTCCTGTTACAGAATGTCCTGGCCTGGACATTCGAGCATAACCAGGGGCTAACCCCCGGACAGCGTATCTGTCTGAACCAGGAACGTGCGGGGATCATGCAGGCCCTGGAGGCTTTGGAATTCGGACACCAAATCATCCGGTATATGATCCCTGCCCACCTGGAAGAAAAGGTGCAACATATCGCTATGGTGATCCGCAATACCGGATGGGAGAAAAATGCTCCCGGTCTGCTCTCGCATGAAACAGAAGTGAATAATCCCGAAAAACAGAAAACGACATGATAGATTTAAGTACCCTGAGCGCCGATGAGTTGCAAGCCGAACTTATGCGGCGCGAAAAGGCCAAGAAAAAGGCCAAAGAGAAAGCCAGGCAGCAGTACCTGGAGGATAAAAATTACTTTTTAAGGACCACCGCACAGCAGTTCCTGCAATATAACGAAGGACTGCACAAATTGAAGGAGCACACTATTGCGGAAGCCAATATGTTATATGAGCGTATGTATGTACTGGAAGGCAAAAAGCCTAAAGAAACTAAGAGTTTTCCCCTTAAAAACGAGGACGATACGATAAAAATTGAAGTGGAGCAGCAGGAACGTTTTGAGTTTACCGAAGAGGCCATCGTACATATCAACACGATCAAGGATATTTTTAAGGAAAAATTTGCGGCTCGAAGCAAAGGATTATACAATATCCTGGACGGATTGTTGATTAAAGGCCGCCAAAGGGAATACGATCCAAAACTTCTTGCCAAAGCCCGTCGGCAGGTAAAGGAACTCGGCGACGAAAAACTGATTGCCGAGTTTGATAAACTCGATGACTGCCAACGAGTGGTGGGAACGGTAATCTACTGCCGGCTTTATATAAAGGGAGACAATGGAAAATGGCAAAACGTATCCCTCCAATTTTCCGCACTATAAAGGCCGTACAAACACCATTAAAATACGATTTAAAAACCATTTAAAAACAGATTAACTATGAATGCAGAACAGAAAGCACAAAAAGAACCGAAGATTTTAATAGAACTTTCCTCCCAAGAAAGTTTAGTGAAATGCGAAGGACATGTCGGGGCATTGGTCGCCTTGTTGGTCCGGGCATTTATCCATAGCAATGATTTTCATACACTGATGAAAGAAGCCTTGGGACTCTACGGAGTGGTGGGAAATGATTTTAAGGACTTTTTAAATAATATTGACCGGTACAATGGCAACAGTCGATCATAAAGCAAAGATTGATTATTGGGGGATGTTCCGCAGGGACAACCCCCAACACCTGTATATTTTGAGCCTTTTACGACAGTTTGGCTGGACGGTTAGTATAGATGGAGTGATCCGGGCCGATATGAACCGGTTTGCCGCCTGGTTACGAAGTGAAAAAAGCCCGGTCAGGAAACCGCTCCCAAAAATGGAGCCTTACGAAGTGAGCAAGATCATAGCCGCCCTGGAAAGTATGACCTTAAAAAAGTATAATAAATGAGGTGGTGAGGGCGAGGACAACAAGATACGAATTTGAGACCCAAATTTGGATTTTTTGGATGTATATTTCTGTACATCAAATATTTAAACTACCTCAAATTTTAAGACGTAAAATACGATGTTGAAATATTGTTTTAATGTTATATTGTTAAAGACGAACCCCGGTAATTTTACCAGGGTTCAATCTAACCAACCTATGCCTGATTACCAGGCACTCACCTTATCCAAAAGTACAAAATTTATAGCTTTTTAATGACTATATAGAACATCAATATTCCCGTAATGATTACTCCTACGGCGGCACCGATTAGAAAGCACCAGAAATACTTTTGCTTCTTTTCCCGCTTTTTGAGTTTTTTTAAGGATTTCATCTCTTTTATGATTCGGGATTGTATTGATTATTTTTGTCTATTAAGAATTTAATCTTTCTTTTATGGACCAATGAAATCGCAATATCTCTAAATCCATTGCGCTCAAATACCTGGCCATTAACATTGTCTATCATTTTTTTAAACTCGTGTAGCTTTAAAGCTAAAAAGAAATATAAACTTCTTGGCACATCGAACTCATCAATATCTTTGTTTAGTGTATCTAATCTGAGCACGGAATATTTTGTATCTCTTAAATGCCGATCAGTTTTAAACCATTCAAAGTATCGCACAATGGCAATAGGCTCGTCGCTGTCTAAAAGTCGAATTAATAACTTTTCCTTTTCGTTCATCGTACCGTGTTACTTTCTATTTTCCTGTAAATGCACCAGAATGGAATTTCCTACACGCTTCCAGTTTGTTCTCGAATAGACGGACTATAATAAGGCTAAAATCCAATGCCTTTTTCAATATGATCTCCAACTGATTCCTGGTAATGTGATAGTTTTTGTGGTAACGAGCGCTGATATAAACATCATCCAAAAGATTTAATAACTCCCGTTCCTTCTCCTGCTCTATGTTGAAAATACTTCCAAGTTTTGGCGCAAAAGCCTTGATATAGGTTTGATGTTCTTTAATGCTATGGTTTTTCCGCTCCTTGCCCATAATGAGAAGTTCTATATTACGAAACCATATTTCCATATATTGGTGAAGCATAAAAGCAGCCAGAGAAAAATTCTTTTTTTCCATATAAGAAGTAGCTCCATCCATAAAAACGTTGAGCCTCATGAGTTCATTTCCAAAATTCAACTCCAATTCTTTCTGTATTTCTTCGTCTACGACAGGCACTTTCAGCCCCGTATCGGTTTCGGGGCCTGAATAAATTAGTTTGGACGGATGGCATCCGTGGATAAAAAACAAGTTTTCATCTTTGAGTTGTTGTTCTGCGTATTCAAAAGAGAATATCCGGTACAAGTAGTCGGTTTGCTCCTGGAATATTTTAGCCACCATAGAGGTCAAATCCGATGTTAATGCAGTTCGATCACCTTTAAGGATGACGATCCATATAGATTTAAAATGGTATTCATCTTCTGTTGTTGAGAAGTAGATATACTGCACTTCCAACAGGGTCGTTATTTTATCGATGATTTCCCGACTTGATAATTTCATAAGGATATGATTTTATTTTGGTTACTCATTTTTAACTTATCAATCTGATTACATTCGACTCCTACAGTTCTATTACCTTCCCCTCTTTCATAACGACTCCGAAAGTAAGGTCTGCTTTTCTTTAAGTAGTCGGATTATAGTATCCTTGTCCTCTAACCTTCCTTCGTATTGCTCTATCAATTTTTCAAAGATGGCATCTGCCCTGTCGGTATTCCCAAAAGTAGAGGGCTTAGCTTCTAAATGATTAATCTCCTTTTCGTGGTCAGCGGGTATCCCATTTTGAAAGTTGGGAAACACCCGGCATTGACTATTAAAGTGGTTGTGGTAAAAGCGATTTACAGTTTTAAATACGGTTCCCATAAGACTTGTTTTTTATGTGAATATTTGTTTTATGCAAATTGCTTAATTATCTTAGCCACAGCAAGATTTTGATATAAGTTTCACTTGTATAATTTTTAGGTTTTAATTATAAAATTTATGGAACAGGAGATTACCGAATTTAAAAACAAGGCCGTAGGTAAAAATATTTCTATGTATCGAAGGGCCCTCGGATACAAAGCATCGGACGTAGCCGAGCGGATAGGGATGAAAGAACAGACCTATTTAAAATACGAAAGAGGAGAGACGCAGATTACCGTAGAATTTGTGCAAAAGGTGGCTGATGTTCTCGAGATAAACCCTTTGCTGCTACTTACCGTGTCTCCGGGTAATATTATTGAAAATGGGGACAATTCCCCGAATGCCATTTTGGCTATTTATGGCCATCACAACCAAACTACAGACCCTGAACAAACAAAACTATTGACTATGTTAGTGGAAAATGTTATGGCAATGAATGAAAAGATTTTAAAATTATTAGAGGAAAAGAAATAGCCTTCAATTTTGAATACTACCCCCTAAAGAGAATTTTGCCAAAATTAGAGGTGGCATCCGGATGTAAGTTCCGTCCTTTCTTGTAAACTTCACATTTTAGGGGGAAGTGACCGCCTCTGTTTTTTCTTACAGGATTTTTTATTATATTTACAAAACCTACCTCAGAAAGCCCAACCATTTATATTTTTTAATTATATTTTATGGACATCAAAGCAATATTAGATGTGGAGGGCGACATATATACCATTGTAAAATATGAAACCTCAATGAATGGGACGTATTGTATCCATACGGACATGACCAATGTTAGTATGGAGTTATCCCTTGTTATAGATACTTCCATAGAGAGTGCCTGCCTTTTTTGGGATTGGGCTGTAAACCAAGAGGTAAAAAATATTCGTTTTACGGCCTATTCCCCGGAGAAATCTTCTGTAAAACATCAAAAAGCCCGGTGTCTTTCGGTTGGCGAAAAGGCAAAAAATGTCCGTATCGAGGAAGGTAGAAAAACCGTAGAAGTTAAAATCTATATAGAAATGGAGAATGTTACCGGGTTTAAATCGGATGATGGTGTAACAGTTTGTCCTTCTTTGTATTCTATTGACTGGTTTAAAATGAATTAAAGTATTTTATGTAAGAAAAATATATATTTTTGTTGAGGTATTAGGTAAATAAATACATTTAAAAGCAATGAGTAGTTTTTTAGCCAAGATGCAGATTGATGGGCAGACTTATAATGTTTTGGAGTTTAATATCCATACGGTCCAGGACTGCGATAAGTCAGGTAAGCCCGTAGCGGTAGCACGTATAAAACAACTGCGGGTGGTCATAGAGTCGGATAAAGATACCGATTTCTTTTATTGGGCTACCAGCAATACACAGACCAAGGACGGTAAAATCACTTTCCATAAACGGGATGCATTGAGCCGTTTAAAGGAACTTACCTTTAAAAAGGCGTATTGTACGGAATACGAGGAAACCTTTAATAGCAAAGGCGATCATCCTATGGTAACTACCCTGTATATTACCGCAAAAGAAACTTCCTTCGGTACAGTTGACATCAAAAGAGACTGGGGAAATCTTGGCGGTTTTTAATTTGTGGTTTTAAAAGTATTATAAGGTATGCAGGTATCCAGTTTAAACGGTGTAGTCAATGATTTTCTTCAAAAAAAGGTCACTATACAAATAGAGGGCTTTGATGCTTCCGTCGTTTATTATGATTTAGAATTAAAGGAGAGCATGGCCTCCCACCAGGAGTTTCGTTTTACCTGGCAGGCCGACGGCAATTTTATGGCGGGGCATGAACAGCAAATGGAGACCATTGCCGATTATCGCGGGAAAGAAATCCTTATTAGCTTTAAGAATACTTTAGGGCAGGAAACTCACCGCTTTATCGGGATTATAGAGGGGCTTTATCTCCAAGACGAGGATGGAGGAGTTCCCGGCTATACTGTTATCGGTCGTAGCCGATCCATTGTTTTGGACGATATTCCCCAAAGCCGTACCTATATCCGGGAGGGCTTGCAGGAGATACTCCATACCGTGGCCTCACAGGCCCCTAATAATTTTAAGATAGACCTTAATCCGAGACATTCAGGGGCTATTTCTTATACAACTCAATATAACGAAACCGACTTTGCCTTTATGCAACGGATGGCCAGACGCTATGGCGAATGGTTTTATTATGACGGAGCAGGTTTACAATTCGGAAAAACCCATGCTACCGATATTACTTTAGTTAATGGGGCTAACCTTCGTCTTTTTGTTCCGGGTGGTAGTATAGCCCCTGGCAAGGTAAATTTAACAGGATATAATTACCAACAAGCCGCAACTTTTACAGAACAATGGCAACGCCCACAGCAAAATAGCGACAACTTTTTATCCCGTACCGCCTTAGACAGTGCAGCAACTACTTATGGGCGGCAAAACCGGGATTATCAATATGTGGCCCAGGCCAGGGATAGTATGGAATTGCGGGAGATGCAACAACTGTTTCAACAGGCCAATGAGGCCAAAATGGCGACCTATGCCGGGCACAGTGATACACCTTTACCCATAGGAGGCCGTATAACCATACAAAAAGGCAAAGCCATAGGTGAATTTATCGTTATAGAAGTAAAACACCGTTCAGAACTCAAAGGACATTATACTTGTGCTTTTACGGTAATTCCCGCAGATATATCTGTACCGACACACACTGATCCCTTTATTATTCAAAAGGCCGAAAGCCAACGGGCGTTGGTCGTGGCCAATAACGACCCGCAAAGTATGAAGCGGGTTAAAGTACAATTCTATTGGGGCTATGAAAGCGACTGGATACCCGTAGTCACTCTTTACGGTGGCAGTGGCAGAGGAATATACATACTCCCGGAGGTAGGCGATGAGGTGTCCGTGGATTTTGAAGGTGGTAATGTAGATCAACCTATTGTACGGGGGGCTGTATATAACGGGGCACAAAAGAACGGTTACGGTTCGGCCAATAACGACTTAAAAGTATTTCATTTCCGTAATGGAGAAAAAATAATCGTTAATGAGGCGGAAGGAAGTATTGAAATCGTCGATAAGGCAGGCAGTACCTATTATATGGATGGTAGTGGAAATATTGATATTACCGCAGTGGAGACCATAAGGCAGAATGCCAGAAATATGGAAATTAATATACTGGAAGATTTAACTATAACAACTGGTGACCAGTTACAAATACGTGCCTTCCAAAAAATGTTAATTACCACCCCCTGGATGCAGCAATTAATAGCGGATTTTTATCATACCCAGGCTGGAAAAGCCCTGATAAACTCCGAAAATGAAATAAAGCTGGAAAGCCCGGAGTTATTTGCATCAGGACAGGAAAAGCTGATGCTACATAGTGAAAAAGAACTGATCTCCAATAGTAAGGGAACACTATCTATAAAAGGAGAGAAAGGAAACAAAATGTACAATACGGCGGAAAGCTACGAAATTGTACAGCCCACTATTGAGGCCAAATGTGTGGTAAGTTTCCGGGCAAAGGATAGCTGGTCGGGAGAGTTTGGTTTTGACTGGATGCGAATAGAAGATACCAATATTGACGGAGATAATAAATATGAGGATATTGTAGGGCAATATGGCAGTGTCTATGCTACCCAATCCAATGCCGTGTTTACTGCAAATGCAAGCAAATATAACTCTTTAAAAACCCGTCATTATACACCCCACAAAATCCCGTGGAAAACAGATAATAATGGAGATACTGAAGAATATTTTGTACCGTGGTTGTCCTTGTTTCCGACGTCGGTTAACCATCAACCCCCACCGATAGATTCCAGTTTGGAAGGTGCTGCACCTATTGTCCGTAATTATGAACCTAACGAGGCTACATTAAAAGTAAGTATCGAAGTTGAGGAAGAACCGGAGAGCATAGAACTGGAATATGACGAAAGCCTGTTTACTATAACCAATAAGGAAAGGGTTAATCAAACCGCAAAAGGTAAACACGATGCCGAAATTACCATAAAATGTACCGGGGATTTTGGGACACACAAGGAAATAAAAGCTATGGCCGTTACTGAGGTCAATGGTAAAAAGGTAAAACAGCTTGCCGGAAAACTCAAAGTTTATAAGAACCAAAAGTTGTATAATGGAGATGTGGTGTTTGTAAATGTGAAGACCAAAATAAATAGCAGAGAGAAGTTTGGATTGTCAAATACAACGATTATAAAAAGACAAAAGGATTACTTAGAAAAATTTATAAAACAAGCACTGATTATCCCAAATATTGATGTCCAAAAATTTGATAGGACTAATGATAGTACCCTGAACAGTAGCTATACGCATCAATTAGGGCCAAATAAAGTGCTAAGCAAATATCATAATAGTGGTCAGGGAAGTGGATTAGCTGATTATATGGAGACCGAATTTAATGCTGCACATCCTGAATATGCTGACTATTATAAAGTGTTCTTTTTTGGAGAGCCTGGTATAGCGGTATATAACGGACAGGTTAGGGGACTTGGCGGACATGCCAATGGCATTCCTTCAAAAACTGCCATTATGTATGCCAACCCGGATGACTTTTTTGTAACTCATGAATTGATGCACTGTTTGGGTATGTATCACAGCTTTGATAATAGTGGAGATTATACCTACGAAATAGGAAAGACCGAAAACATCATGGATTATTCTCACATGAGTTGGAATGGCAGTACCATCTTAACTCAAATAAGCACCTGGAAATGGCAATGGGAAAAACTCCAGAATGAAATAGGATAAAGTATAAAAATGTAAGTGATGAAAACTGTATTAAGCCTGTGTTTACTTGTTTTTTTTAATGCCTGTTGGGGCCAAAAAAATGTACCTATGGAATTTGAGAAATTTGATGTGGAAACATATAAAAAGAATGAAAACAAAGGCTTAGGTCTTTATTCTTTTACATTACCCGATGGAACTGAAGTTGTTCAAAGTGAATCTGAGCTTCATTTTTCACATACAGAGACTCCCCCTGATCCTGAAATGTTTGAGATTTATAAAGAGTTTTATAAAAACACATTTATACAAAAAAAGGGGAAATTCTTCAAAAAGGGAAATTGGGAGAAAGGCGTATGGTATTATTTTGATCGGGAAGGGAATTTGATCGAGAAGAAAGACCATGACAAACCATTTAAAAATTTTCCCTGGGAAAAAGTTACCACCTTTATGGTTACTAACGGTATTCCAATGGAGCAGATATGGGGTATTGAAAGACAGGCAGATGAAAAAGGAGCATTTTGGTATATCTCATGGATAAAAGATACCAAAACAAAAATGGGTGAAATTATTACGATTGATGCCAATACAGGAAAGGTTATAAAGAAGCAGGAACAAAGTTTCGCAAGAGAAATTTAATCATGCCACAAAAAGTCGTCGAAGGAGCCATATTAAAGTGTGACAAGGGGTCTGCCCCAAGCCAGTTAAAAGTCAGCAGCCAGGATTTCACCTTTTTTGAGGACAAGCTGGTGGCCACGGAAGACGATAAGGCTGCCAATGAAAATATCCTGCCTTTTGGAGCCTGTACTGTTACCCGTTCTGCCTGTTCCCCTAAACCTATAAAATGGGATAAGGCAGCATCCAAAGACGAAATCAACGGCTGTAAGGCATTGTTAGAAAATTCACAGTGTAAATGTTCTGTTGGTGGTATCATCAAAATACAAAAGGTGGGACACGAAGGACAGAGCGAAATAGAAGGATAATATTTTGGCCAATCAAGGCCCCCTAAACCTATGTTTGACCAAAGAAACCCCTCTGCGGAGGGGTTTTATCCCTTTTATGTTTTCCCGTAAAATCTTTACCAATGAACATCCTACTTTAGCTGAAAATTGCTCGAAGTATGACAAAAAAAGAATTAGACCTAAAGTTAATGTCCCTATCCGATCTTAAAACAATGATGGAAATTGCTAAAGACATGGCAGAACACTATAAGTCGAAAGGTCATGAGAAGGAGGCGGAACGGTGGGAATACAGGCGGGCGCTTTGTTTTAATACCCTCGAATATCGACTCCAGCGGTATTTTGAAGATTAAGTAAATATATACTTTGTCAAAAAATAAACTATAATTCCTGCCAATACAGCTACTATAATCTCTCTAAAAGTTGGTCGAACACTTTTAAAAAATCCTTTTGTTTTCTGGTTAAGTTCTGTTTTTACCCTGTTATTGTTTTCTAATAAATCCTTTAATGCCTCTTCGTTAGTGGTCACTACTTTAGTCTTATTGTTATTATATTCAACGGCTTTTAACTTTATAAGATATTCAAAAAACAGAAATTCATCTTTGGATGATGTTTTAGTCACAGGTATCGAACCTATATTTATCAAGTTATTTATAGTACCTTTTTGATTATCCGTTAGTTGATGTTTTTTCATTACTGTATTAGAGTTGGTTATATCAAATATACCCATTTTAAGCGTCCAATTTGGTGTAAAGAAATCGAAAATTTCAAAACATCAAAAGTCATTCTATATAAGTAGCTTTTTAACATTCCAAAAAAAGCGTATTTTTGTTAAAATCCTCCGCTTGTTTATGGCCCGTAAAACATCCACACGACAATTTTACAATGATATACGGCGTGAATATCACAGGTTAAGTCTGCCGGAAAAAGACGGTGTCCGCACCTATACCGATGAGCGGATATTCCAGCAGTTGGCTAAGAAGTATTACCGCAGCCCAAGGACGATCGAAAACATTGTCTTTCACCGGGTCAGCGAATAATATATCCCAAACCATCGTTTTCCTGCCGGGGAGGGATATTTCCCCGATTGATACTGACATCCGCAAACTTCCCGTCCTGGTAACTTTTGGCCGCCGAGTAGTCCTGCAAGGCACATTCAAAAACTACCCGGTACAGGTTCCCTGCGCTTCCGGTATCCACCGGATGAAAATCCACCCGGCGCATGCTGCTGTAATTCTCCCCGTCTGTACGGTGAAACAAGGCATGTAACTGATCCTTGGCCTTCAGAAATTCCAAAGCCCCGGCCTGGTTATAGGCCCCCTGGAAGGTGTCCAGGAAGGTTTCGTAATACAGGTAGGCGTCCATCTGTAATATGACATTCTGCACTTTAAGCCCCACGTCATTAATTTCCCTTACCCGAAAGGACAAAAAGATCGCAGGTGTGGGAAACGGATGCTCACTTTCCAAAAAATTCACCTGGTTATGCCAAAGGTCCACCCACCGGATATCCGGCATGTTGGCGGAGATCTTCTCCGCAAGTTCGATATACAGGTCTGGCCAGTTTTGCATGGTCTTTGGTTTGTAGTTAAATAAGGGCCTGGAAACGACGGATAATCTCCCCTTTAAGCCAGGTATCGAAATCATCCATAAGCGCCCCACTTTCCCCGATAAATTGTCTTTTAGGTATAGTGATTCGGAAAGGGTCTTTGCTTAGGGCCATCCATTTATACCGCTGTTGCCCGGTAGCTTTAAACATATACCAGAAAAACCGCTTCATCCGTGTTGTGGGATGAATGACGATCACCCCTCCGGAGTTGTGTATTTCAGCATAGGGTGCTTCCGTCCCGAAAGTGATTTTTCTGCCAGTTTCCTGTAACACGCGAATACTATCCCGAAGGTTCCCGGTTTGGGTCAGGATGGCCCCGCCCGGACGATCGTTGTGCTTTCGCCCTTCCCAGGCTTCAAATGATACATCCAGCCAACCCTGCTCGAAAAACCGTTCCTTAAAGAAATTTACAGCGGTGACTTTGGCATACCGCATCTGGTCCCGTTTCAGGGCCTCCAGCATACCTGAAAAGTCCGGTGCCCTGTTTATAGTGATAACCCTTTTTCTCATTATTGTTTTTTTTCTTTGATAGTATCGGTTATGGCACGTAGGGCCAGCCGCCCATTAGCCAACTCCGCGATATTGTAATAGTAATCCCCTGACCGGGATTTCAGGTAAAACCACCTTTTGTATAAAGCCTTCTCTTTCCCTACTTCGGTACTTAACATAAATTCGGCTTCCCGGAGATCGTTTTTCAGATTCCGGACCAGGTAGTTCCTGCCTACCTGGTCTTTATGCGGCGTACTGACGATCGCTTTTATATCCTTGTTGGAAAGGGTAAAACTCGCCGGCAACTCCGGATGCGAAAACTTCACCTGTTTTTCCACGTACCTGGTTTTGGCGTACTCCCTGGCCTCATTGGAGGTACGCTCTATAAAAAGGTTTTCGATCCTATCGGATACGGTTTTATGAACGATCCGGAAATATCCCTGATCAGCTTTAAACACTTCCCCGGTCTTTCCTACGTTGGTCCTAAATTCCGGCTTTACCATATCCTCCGGAATGTTCCCTTTTCCGGTAGGCTTTTCTGCCGTTTGTATCGCTGTACACCTACATCGCCAACCATTGGGCGGGTAATACAGGCTCCAGAACGGGTCGTCCAGGGGTTTGACCGTTCCTTCCAGGACGGTATGTTCCTCCCGTACCCTGTCGTCTCCCACAGTTCTATATTTGAGATTCGGAAATAAATCTTTATCCGCCTCAAAGGTTTGCCATTGCCCGGCATGGTGCCCGGCCTGCCGTGCTGTCTGAAATTCCGCCTGGAGATAGTTTTTGTTATATTGGCCGTTTAGTACCTGTACCTGGTCTTTAAAACCCTGGTAATCGTTTTTATACTTTTGGGCCAGCTGGTTGATCTCCACCAGCTGTGTGTAGGACTTGGCCCCGGAGAACTTATAGAGGTTTTCCTCCATCTTCATTTTCACGGTATCGGCCTGGGCTTTCTCTCCCCATTTTGTCCAGTCTTTTCCCCATCCCTTTTGGGCCTGTTCCCTTATATCGTCAAAAATGGTGTCGATAAGTTCCGGATCGAGGGCTTCGGGTTGGAGTTCCCCGCTTAGTATAGCTTCCGCAAGCCGATCGATAATTTTCCCGTACCTGGAAACATCCAGCGCAACGGGTTTCCCGGGAACGTATCCGGCATAAAAGCGATGGATGCTATTTAGTGCCGGAAGGACTTTTTTTTTAAATACCTGGCTGTTGGACCTTTCGTATCTTTTAAACCTGTGGTTTGTTTTAATCCCAGGATCGGCACCCCGGTTTGCTGTTCCACCCATTCCGGGTCCACTTCAAATTGTTGGGCCAGTTTAACGGCCATCTCCGCTGCCTCCTTTTTGGCCTCCCAGTTTTCATCGTCCCACTCAAAATAGTGGTTCTGTAAGGGGCCATACACCGGGGAGAGATGTACCAGCTTGGGAAACAGTTTCATGTTGATGACATTTTTCACCAGCAGCTTGTCACTTTCAAACCGGTCCTTGGCCAGCCGGTATTGTATTTCGGCAGACCCCACAAAACTCTTTTCGTCCGTTAGGGAGGTCCCTCCCAAGACGCGTTTACTGATTTCGGAATTAATCCGCAATACGAGCAGATCATAAGTGTCCGCCTTACTGACGCCCCCGGTTTGTCCCACCTCGAATTTTTCATTGCCCTGGCCCACCAGGACGTTTGTTCTTTTAAAATTCAGTCCTGCCTCCAGGAGTTCTTTCTGCCGGGTTGGGTCTGAGCGGTCGGTGGTAATAAACAATGGTGGCACCCCATATTTATCGATAAAGTCCTGCCAGGCCCCCATACCCAACTTTTTAGCCAGGATAGCCGGGGCCATTTGCATCAACATGCCCAATTCCCGATCCTTCCCCACCTGCAGGTAATGGGGCTCAAAAAGTCCCTCCTTGTATTTCCACCCGGTTTGCGCTCCCGGCTCTTTAAGGATGATCCCTTTTTTGGCATTAAAATACCCCTGCGGGATTTCGTCAATATATTCCAGTTCCCCCAGGTCGTTGAGTTCGTATAATTCAACCAGGGTACGGCCCTGGAAACGGCTGAATACCGTGAGGCGACGGAAGTCCTCAAACCAGGGGCGTTGGAACAGGTCGGTCAGTTCCTCGTTTTCCTGCCCCTTTTCATCTACAATTTTAAAAGGTGCTCTTTGAGCGTGCAATAGCCGGGTGTCAATGACACTGCCCAGGTGATTATCGATAAGCAGGTTTCGATATACTTCGCTGAGTTGTGAAAAATCCGGTTCCTCCGGATCGGTCGCAAGGGCCACGGCCATTTTCAGGTTCTCCAGGCTTTGGGCCATAAGGTTGACACTCTCGTATTGTAACTGCCCGCTCAGGGCATTGGTGCGTTTGCTTTCTGCCGCCACGGAAAGGGTACGCTCGTCAGCCCTGCTTAGGATATAGCTTTCAGCCTTCCGGTATATACTTCTGATGATGCTCATGGCTTAGAGGTAAAAGTCCGGGTTACTGTTATGGCCCCAAATGGTGTTAAGCAGCGGGTTGCCATTATCATCTATTGCAGGCGGGAGGTTGTCCAGTATGATCTTCCCGGTGTTGAGTTTTTCCAGGGTATTCATCGCCCACTCCTGCTCGTCTTTAAAATCGGCAGGTACTTTCCGGGCGGCGTTCCTGCGAACGGCATCATAAATGAGCAGCTTGGTCAGGATACGCTTTAAAAGTTCGTTTTCTACCGGCTGGTCTGGATTGAATATCCTGTTTACGTCGTACCGGTGGCTGAGATAGCTTTTAATAACAGCGATCTGTTCGGCCTCGGCATTATCCAGCATGTCGGTAAAGTCTGCCGTACTTTCTACCAGCAGACGCTGGAAAATATGGGTTTGTATATAAGTGGGGTCTAAATAGGTCATAGTCTTTCGTAATTTGGGAGCATAAGGCCCTGAAGTATCGGCAGGCTTCCGGATTCGTATTCCACGTATTTTTCAAGTTCGGCTATCCCGGCCTGGTGGGCGTCGGGCCAGTCATCCTTGGTCTTATATCCCGGTTCGATTCCGTAAAGTTGTGCCATGCCGATAGCGGCATCGTTACTGCTTTTGAGTCGCTCGTTATAGAATATCCTGCCGTTTTGGTAATAGGGTTGCAGGGTAAGTATGCGATCGTATTTGCGCTGTTTTGGGAGGGTTGTTTTAATGATATTTAAACGGCATTTAAACTCCCTTTCTACCTCCTGTATCGTCCGTTCGACCTCGTCGTTCCAGAACTGTCCCTCGTATTGCCAATGGACAATAACCGTTTTTGGCAGGGATAGCTGGTAACGGCACATCCATTCCACGGCCTCCCGCATTTTGCTTTGCCGGCAAAAGGTATCTATCACATAAAAATCCTTCCCTTTAACCCCCTGGACGACCACAGCGTTATAGTCTGCCGTAGCGGTTCCGGCATAGGCAATGTCCCAATGCCCGATAATGATCCGGTAGTGGTTCAGGGCGAGCATCTTTTTGCACCATTGGATGTCCGTGGCCCTGAAAATTTCCCCTTCTACATGCGGCTGGTTATTGTATTCGGCCATTGTGGCCAGGGTTCCGATCAGGGCTTCCTTATTTTTAAAATAGTCTGGAGGGTATTTCTCCGGCCATACGGGTGCATAAGTAACCGGGTCGTAGGCATCGACCCGGTTCCAGTCCCAGGCAGGGTGTCCGTCCCGGAGCCGGGTCATTACCATAACCGATGCGGATCGGTTATTTACATGGATATATCGGGCCGGTGAACCGTCCATTGTAGGGACGAGGTCACGCTCTATCCAGCGGGCAATTTCACCGATCCGTTTCATGTTCTTCAACAAGTCCTTCGTTTCGATATCGTCGGCCACAATATGGGTAGGACGCTGGCCTTTGACCCTGAGCCCCCGGACGCTTTGCCCCATACCGAGGGCCTGCCCGATAAACCCCTTTTTGGTGACAAAAAAGCCATCTTCCCAATTTCCGGGATTGTGCTGCTCTCCAAAATCCGCAATAATCTGCGGGTTGGCTTCCAGTTCCGCCCGGATGTCCTCCAATAATTGCCTGGCCCGGTCCAGGTTATTCCCGATAATGACCAGGTACATGGGTTCACCCCGTATCCATAGCCAAAAGGGCAGCAGGATATTATTGACCACCGACTTGGCCAGGGCACGGCCCCACACACAAAAACCCATATAATTCGGGTTTTTGGCAACCTTCTGGGCAAAAACCTCATGGAACCAGGGCGTTTTACTATCGGCATAGTGCGGGAAATACCGCTGTACCATAAAGGCAAAATCATCCTTAGCCCGCTGGATGGCGGCCTGTTGCTCAAGCCTGGTTTCAAAGGGATTGCGCAAGCCTGTATTTCGGGCTTGTTCCAGTTTCTTTAAATACCGCTTGGCCGTTATTTTATCCTGCCTTTTCATCCACAATTTTTCTTGTCACAGGCACTGCCTGCTATAAGCGTTCACTAATGGTGTTGATGTGCTGTTCCTGGAAATCGAGGGTGTCGACGTAGAGTTTGGGATCGTATTGATTGAGATGTTTAAAAATGTCCTCCATGACCTCCAGGTAGGCAGAGAGGGAAACCCGGTTTTCCTTATCGATATTCTCCAGGGCCTTGTTCCATTTGGAGATGGCGTCATCAATCCCGACAGCTTCTTTTTGCAGGGAGAACAGGAGTTGTTTATCCTCCCCCTCTTTGGCCTGTTTGATCTGTGCAAAGAGTTCGATCCGTTGTTCGGTCAGGGTTTCGATCACCTGCCGGATGCGCTCGCTGCGCTCTGCCGACATATTCTGTTTGGCATTTCGGAGTTTCTTCCAGCCTTCCTTTTGTATCCATCGGGTCACGGTGCGTTCGGACACCCCGACCTTTTGGGCGGTAACCGTTGGACTCACCCCCTGGTTGACGATATAGTCAAATGCGATGCGCTTTTCCTTCTCCTTTGCCATAGCGCAAAGTTGCCCCCGATAGGCGTGTTGCAACAATTTGCCGCCCCGATTTAGGCATCCCCGGAAACTGATTTAGCCCCTGTGAACTCCTGATTTGTAAGGGCTTTTTGCATTTCGGGGGGTGCTGCGGGCAACTTTGTGACCCTAAAGCCCATAATGGGTGTTCAACAAATGCATGAAACAATACTTTAAAATCGAAGCCAGCACTAAAAACGGGATCGGCCAGCTACGGATCACGGATTATATAGGAAGTAGCAGCCATGCGAACTCGGAATCTGTCCGTATGCTGGTCGACGGCTTCCTGGAAGCAGGTGTAACCAGGTCCGATGTATATATCAACAGTGGCGGAGGCAGTGTTTTCCAGGCCGCCGAGATCATTAACGAATTAAAGCGGCTGGATAGGGTCACTATTACTGTTGGGGCATTAGCCGCCAGTGCAACAACCCGTATCCTGGCTGCTTTTCCCGGAGGCAGGGCCTATCGGAACAGCCAGTTTATGATCCATAAACCATCGATCGATACTAAAGGGAATGAGGACCAGCTGCAATCCGACCTGAAAGCCATTCAGAACCTGACCAGCGACTACCGGCAGGCGTATGCCAATATCTCCGGAAAATCCGAAGAAGAAATCGAGGAAATATGGGGTAAAGGCGATTACTGGATGAATGCCGAAGAAGCTAAGGCGTTCGGTCTTATTGCCGAGATCATCAAGGAAGATAGCGCGATCCAGGCCCGTGACATTGCTGTAATGACGGCCTGCGGTTGCCCCCATATTCCGGCCTCTACCGCACCAAAAATCAAAAACGACAATCAAATGGATAGAAAACAAATCATTGCCAGGCTCGGCCTGGACGCTGATGCCACGGACGAGCAGATCATGGGGGCCCTGGCTACGGCCAAGCAAAAGGCCGATGATGTGGATAACCAAAAAGCCCAGGCCGAGGCTAATGCCAAAATAAGGGCTGAAGCCCTGGCCGACAGGGCGATCGCCGATAAGAAATTCACGGCTAAGGAACGGGATACCTATGTTACCCTGGCCATTGCCAATTACGACGCGGCCAAAACCGCTATCGATGCCCTGCCTTCCCTGCCTAAACTTTCGGCAGAGATCAACCCACATACCTCCGGTGCAGACCTGGCCGCAAGGGTGGGCTGGACCCTGGACGACTACCTGGACAAAGACCCGGAAGCCTACGCGGCCATGCTTACCGAAAACCCGGAAAAGGCAAAAAAACTGGAAGACGAATACTTTAAATCCCAACACTAAAGACTATGCCATTACAAGTCGTAAACCTTCCGCTATTGAACCAAAAGGCCGAGCGGGAAATGATTAAAAAATTCAGGCATGAGCATACCTGGTTATCCGAGGTCATGTCCAAAAACTCCTGGGTGAATAATGATGTCATTAAGATACCCGTACAGGGTGCCGCCCCAAGCGTGCTGATCAATAATAACGTGTATCCGATTGTGAGTTCACAAAGGGAAGATGGCTATGTGGCCCTTTCTCTCAATAAATACGACACCACAAACACGGATGTTACCGATGACGAACTGTATGCGTTGCCTTATGAAAAGGTAAGCGACGTGCAGGTCCAGCACCGGGAAGAACTGGAAGAAAAGACGGGAGAACACGCACTCCATTCCATAGCCCCGGATGAAAACACTGCCGAAACCCCTGTCCTGGAAGCCACTGGCCCTACAAGGGACGGGCGTAAGACATTGGTCACTAAAGACCTGATCCGGTACAAGGAACTCCTGGACAATAAAAAAATACCCAAGAGGGGGCGTATCATGGTATTGTCTCCCAGTCACGTAGCCGACCTGCTCGAAGAAGATACCACCTTTTCCCGACGATACCAGAATTATGGGACCGGGGCTATCATGGAAAACTTTTACGGCTTTAAAACCTACGAAACGGTTTATAGCCCTGAGTTCAGTGTGGACGGACTAAAACTGCCTTTTGACACCACCGAAACAGGACTGCTGTCCTCCGTGGTGTTCCACAAGCGAAGTGTAGCCAAAGGCCGGGGAACGGTAACACGGTATGCCCGTGACGCTAAAACCGATCCCGAATACCGAAAAACCACGATAGGCTTCCGGTTGTGGTTTATCGCTGTGGCTTTCCGTAGTGAAGGTATTGGTGCCCTGGTCAGCGAAAATGTTTAACGATCAAATTTCAGCCATGAAAGCATATAGTAAAACACAACTGGAGAAAAAGGCGGAAAAACACTTTAAAACCTTTCACGAAGACTCCAAAGCCTATGCCACCTCTGACGGTTACTTTTTCCGGTCGGAGAACCGGGCGGGGCTACATGCCAAAACCAAAAAGACACTGGTGGTTTACATTTTCGAGAGAAAAACCGAAGCCAGTCAGATCGATACGGGCGAAGCCTATAAAACCGTGAAGGACATCGAAGAACTCGTGGCCCAAACAGAGGATGCGGCCACACTCGAAGAACTGCTGATCGCCGAGCAGGAAGGCTCTAACAGGAAGACTGCTATTGCCGCTATACAGGCGCGTATTGATGAACTAAAACAGAAATAGACATGGCGCAGTTAAGTGGAGTTATCATTAACCGCCTGGAAGGCGGTCTGGGTCGTAGGACAGCAAACACCGACGGGGTGTTTGCCCTGGTCTCTGCCATGCCTTTGGCCTCGTTGAACCTGGAAGCCCATACCGCGATAAAACTCATCCAGGTGAAAGATGCCGAAGCCCTGGGAATTACCCCGGCCTACGATGCTAACAACGGGGTGCTGGTGCACCACCAATTAAGTGAATTGTTCCGCCTGGCCCCGGACGTTATCGTCTATCTGGTCGGGACCGAAGTCGGTCAAACAGTTAGCGGGGTTATAGAGGACATTCTGCCCACAATCCGGAGGAATAAGGATATTAAAGGCTTGGGCTTTATCGGGTTTGATGATACCCTGGACACCCTGCCCGCAGCCCTGGAAGGTATCCAGGCTTCCCTGGTGGATGAACTGGCCGCGGAAAACCGCTATATCGACCTGGTACTCCTGGAAGGTAAGGGAGGTGCAGAAGCCATTGACCCTACCAATATTCCCAGCCTTCGGGAACTGGCTGCGCCGCAGTGTTCGGTAGTCATTGCCCAGGACCCGGAAATTGCGGCAATAGATGAGGCTTACGGCAACTATGCGGCTGTTGGTGCTGCCCTGGGCATGTTGGCTGTTCGCCGGGTTAACGAAAACCTGGGCTCAGTCAATATCCAGTCCAAACCCCGAAACCGGAAAGGAGAACAGGACTATACCTTAACGGACAGCGCTCAAAACCTTTGGTTGAGTACAGCCCTTTCCGATGGAACCCCGACCGAGTCGCTGACGAAAACCGATCTGAAAGCCCTGAACGATAAAGGGTACATCTACACGGCCTCTTATGAAGGATACGCTGGCGTATTCTTTTCCAATTCCCCGACGGCAACAACCCCGGACAGCGACTATGCCTATATCGAAAACAACCGGGTATGGAACAAGGCAGCCCGGCTGATCCGCACCACCCTGATCCCCGAGGTCCGGGGGGTGGTTAAAAAAGACCCGCAAACCGGGTTTATTCGCAGTACCACCGTAAGCCGGTGGACCGGGCTACTGAATGCCGCCCTGGAACGCATGGAGGCTGACGACGAGATCAGCGGTTTCGAGGTGTATATCGATCCGGAGCAGGTAGTCAATGACGAGGCCCCGGTACAGGTAAAAGCGAAGATCGTGGCCGACGGTATTGTTCACGAATTTGAGATTGACCTCGGATTAACAAACGACATCTCGTAAGCCCTTTAAGGGCATTTGGCAAGCCCATAATGGGCACTTAGTTATAAAATATTTACTCCAAATCACATGGCAAGGATCATAAACAATTTTGGAAAGATACAAGGCTGGAACAGTATCACGGTCAACCTGCTGGGCAGGGATATAGAAGGGATCACCGCAATATCGTATTCGGACTCGGAAGAACTGGAAAACGTCTACGGTGCCGGGAAATACCCGGTAGGTCGAGGCGGCGGGAACTACCAGGCCGAAGCCTCTATCACTTTGCTAAAGGAAGAATGGGATGCGCTTCAGGCCGCCGTACCTGCCGGGCAGCGTGTACAGGACATTGCCCCCTTTGACATCATCGTGGAGTACACACGGGATAACGGGGCGATCCAGGTGGACCGTATCCGCAACGCGCAATTTACAGGACGTGGTGTGGAGAACAACCAAAACGACAAGATGCTGGAATACGAGGCCGAACTGATCATCTCCCACATTGAATGGAATGTATAAACTGAAAACACATGGATATAAAAGCATTGGAGGCCAAATATGGCAAAAGGAACCTGCGCCTGGCCACGGTAAAGACCGAGGACGGGGACCAGTATGAATTTGTCCTTCGAAAACCTACCCGGAGCATCATCAAAGCAGTTAACGCCTCCAAAGGGGACGAAGAAAAAGCCGAAAAGATCATGGCCTCGAACTGTATTGTCGGGGGACCAATGGAAGCCCTGGAGGACGGGGAAGTGTACCTGGGGATCATAGAGCAGGTCGGCAAACTCTTTAAAAAGGCCAGTGTTGATGTAAAAAAGCTCTAAGCCTCCGGAAACTCGAACTGTTACCCCCGGAGGAGGCCGACCCGGACTGGATGGAAAAGGGCGACGCTATCATCCGGGTAGTTTTCAGAATTAATCCGGATACCCTTTCCGATGATGAATGGGCACAGCGGTTTCGGGAGTGGCAATTTGTAGAACAACTCCGGATGAAACATCACGAGATCACCTTTAAAAAAGCATTGACCGAGGTACTTAACGAATTTTCAAAAGGTGCCAGTAGCACTGACGGGACGAAAAAATGGCCGCGATAACTACGAAGTGGATATTAGAACTTATCGAAAAAGCTACCAAACCCCTGCGGCAAATTACCCGTGGAGAAAAGGAGGCCCAAGAACAGGCGGACAAGCTGGGGGGTAGTTTGGATCGTGTTTCTGCGATTGATCTTTACGCGGTAACCCAGGCCCTGGACACGGTAAACAATGTGCTGAACAAAGCGGTCGAGCCTGCTCTTAAATACGAGGACGGCCTGGCCGATGTGGAGGCCATTACAGGAGTAACCGGGGGTGCCCTTCAGGACTTGGGTAAACGGGCCAGGCGTTCTGCAACCATTTTCGGAGGCGAAGCCACAGACTCCCTGAATACTTATAAAAAAATACTATCGCAGCTTGGCCCCGCTATTGCCGAAAACCCGGATGCCCTGGAGGCGATGGAACACAAAGCCCGGACTTTGAGTAAAACAATGGATAATGACCTGGTAGCGGCAACCGAGGCCCTGAACACCTCCATGTTGCAGTACCAGGTAGACCTTTCCGATGCCACCAAAGCATCCGCAGAAATGGACCGGATGATGAACGTGATGGCCGCAGGGGCCAAAGAAGGAGCCGCAGAAGTCCCTGATGTGGCAGCAGCGGTCAAAGTGGCCGGGGTCCAGGCGTATAACTCGAATGTGTCCTTTGAAGAACTGAATGCTTCCATACAGGAACTTGCCAGGGGCGGCAAGATTGGTGCCGAAGGGGGGACCGCCCTGCGGAATGTCCTGGGCAAAATGGCCGGCGAGGAAGTCATCAGCAAAGAAGCCAGGGACAGGCTCAAAAAGTTAGGTGTCGATATGGGGATCGTAGGAGATAAAAGCCTGCCCCTGACCGCCCGACTCCGGGAACTGAAAAAAGCAGAGGGTGACGCTACCATTTTTGCACAGATGTTTGGTGTGGAGAATGAAGCAGCCGCCCGTATCCTGATCCGGAGCGCCGATGCCCAGGACAAACTCCGGGAAAAGATCACCGGCACTAATACGGCCTATGAGCAGGCCGAAATAAAGATGTCCACCTGGACCGAAACAATGGGCCGCTATAAAGCTATGTTCCAGAACGTACTGATTACCATTGGAGGCAGTGCCAAATACCTGGTTCCCGCCATGCAACTGTTCGTGGGGCTCGGCCAGAGTGTGGCCACCTATGGCACCATAAAACAGGGGCTACTCCCGGTAATGACCGCTTTCCGCAAAGGACTGGCCATGAACTCCCGTAACGCCATACGGGCCGCCATGTCCTTTGTGGGACTGACCACCAGCACCACGGCAATGGCTACCGCCCAAGGGGCAGCGACAGCCACTTCCTGGACGCTGTCGGCAGGGATCAAGGCCATAGGTACGGCCATTTACAGCATTCCCATTGTCGGCTGGATATTGGCCGCCATTACCGCCCTGGTCGCCTTGTTTACCTACCTCTGGAAACAAAGTGCGGTGTTCAGGGGAACCATTAAGGGAATATGGGAGATCGTCAAAGTAGTTTTTTCGGCGATATGGGATTTTGTAAAGCCGCTCCTGGTACTCTGGTGGGAAACCACTAAAGCACACCTGCAGTTTATGTGGAACCTGGTTAAAAACGTATTCGGCTGGATATACAACACCATCAAAGGCAACCTGCAAAGGGCATGGAATACCATAAAAACCGTGTTCAATGCTGTATGGGGTTTCCTAAAGCGTACCCTGGGAGTGATCTTTAGGCTATTTAAAACTGTGTTTGGCGGCGTTTACGATTGGGTGGCCGGGGTGTTTGACCGGATATGGGAAAAGGTCAAGGGTATTATTGAGGCTATAAAGAAAGCCGTCCAGGGTGTAGGCCGGTTCTTCGGTAAACTTTTCGGCGGGGCAAAGAACATTATCGATGAGAAGATCGCCGAGGAACGGGAAAAGGACGAAAAGAAAAAGAACCAAAATGGGCAAGGAGAAACCAACCCGATCAATGAGCTGCTGGCCGGTGATACCCAAACTGAGAACTCAAAAACAAGTACAACCGGGGGGACCACTTCCGGGAGCGGGGATTCCGGGATGGAGATGTCCGGAAATGGAGGCGGTGCAAAAAACATCTCCCTGACGATCAATAATCATTTTAATGTAGGGGCCAATGCCGATGCCCGCTATGTGGCGGACGTGGTATCCGGGAAGATCGCCGACCGCCTCCAGGATGCCATTGTAATGAGCAGCTAATATGGATATACGATACGACATAGGCCGGCTGATCCGGGAAGCCTTCGGGATTAACAGCCCGGTATATATCATCCGGGGAAGGCAGGAAGTTCCTGCACCCGTGAACTATCCCGGCGTTCGGGTGGTCACTACCGATGAAGCGGTAAAGCTGTCCGATATGGGGACCCCGATTGTATTCCCGGTGACCTTTAAGGGTGGCACCTACCAGGTATATAACGCAAAGGGGGAACTGGCCAAAAAAGAGTTCGCCGACTTTGTCCTGCCGGCGGCCACCCTGGTGGATTTTAGCAGGGCCAAAAATATCGCCCGGACCAATGTCCTGGGCAATAATGGTACGGTCAAGGAAATATACGGGTTCGATGACTGGAGTATCAACCTGCGGATGGTCTGCCTACCGGAGCGCGATCGCACGGCAGCCGAACAAAAGGAAATCCTGTTGGAATGGGAACAGGTGGCCGCCAGCTTTGTGGTCGAGGGAGAACTCTTTACCGAAAAGAACATTTTTGCCCTGGCTATCCAGGACATTAACATCCGCCAGGTACAGGGTAAACCGGAAGTGATCCCGATCGATATGCGGGCCATGAGCGACGAACCCCTGGAGTTGATCCTTAACGAGAATATGCTATGACGGTGGCTATGAATGCCCGGATCATCTTCCCGGTACGGGAAGGCCGGCAGCAGATCGAAATACGTAAAACCAATTCGGTACAGGTCGAGTCCTCCTGGATGCTGCTGACCGACCGGGCGGAGATCGTGCTCCCGCGTAACATCAAGTTCTTTGATAGAAACAATATCCGCGAGGTATTCCGGCGGGGCGACCCGGTGGAAATACAACTCGGCTATGACGGGGAACTCCATACCGAGTTTACCGGCTATATCACCGAGGTTTCTGCCGACATCCCGATCCGCTTAAAGTGCGAGGACGAAATGTGGAAGATCAAGCAACTGCAGGTTAACTATTCCGCCAAAAATGTCACCCTGAAAACCTTACTGGAGGCCATTGTGCCGGGTTATGAGATCACGGCGGTAGATGCTTCCCTGGGCACGGTACGCTTTAGCAAGGTCACCGCCGGGCAGGTACTGGAAAAGCTGCAACAGGACTGGAAACTGTACACCTATATCCAGCCCGGCACCAAACAGGTCGTTAGCGGGGAGATTTATGCCGATAACACGGATCATGAAACCGTCCGCTTTAACCTGGAGCGAAATGCCGAGAGTTCCGACCTGCAATACCTCCGGGCCGAAGACATGCGGGTATTTATCAAAGGCTTTGCCATAGACAAGGGCCGGCGGATCGAGTACGAGTTCGGGGACAAGGACGCCCAGGTCACCATTGACTGGCAGTTTAGCGTCCAGGCCCTAAAGGAACTCAAAGAAGCCGTACAGCGGTTTTACCAGGCCAATAAAAAGGACGGTTTCGACGGTTCCTTTACGGCTTTTGGGAAACCCCGTGTCGAGCATGGTTGGAAGGTTCACCTGACCAGCCTGCTCTACCCGGACCGGGACGGCACCTATTACGTGGAAAGTGTAACCAAAGAGTTCGGTCGAAACGGCTACCGGCAACAAATAAAGTTAGGCAATCGTGCAACGGAATAAGGCTAAAGGAAACGAAACCGAAAAGTTAGGCTTTGTACTCAGGGAAATGATACGTGGAAGCATCCCGGTACAAACCGTGTGGGCGCGTGTAAAGGAGGTGAATTGGCAGGAAAAGACCATGATCGCAACACCACTGGCTGACGATTTGGACGTGTTCGACGTCTCCCTCGGATTGGGGAGTTTGTATAAAAAACCGGTAACCGGCTCGCTCTGCCTGATTGGGTATATCCAGAACAGGGACACGGACGCTTTTTTGATCGATGCGGAAGAGGCCGAGGAAATACTGTACACCAGCGGGGAAAGCAGCTTTACCATAAAGGAGGACGGGTATATCGTCAAAAAGGGCGGTGAAAACCTCCGGGATATACTCAGCGACTTTATGGATGAAGTCAGCAAGATCGTCGTGGTCTATGGGACCACCATAGACGTGGCCGCCGTAACGGCTATTAAACAACGTTTAAACACCATTTTAATTGAATAAGTCCAGCCCATAATGGGCATTAAATATGCTAAGATGAGGGATATTTTGATTGATAAAGACGATGACCTGGTTTTTAGGAACGGGGACTTCGCTACCGGGGAAAGTTTAACGCAGGAGGTTGCCCTGCTGCTCAGGCTTACCCAGGGCGAACTGAAAGACGACCCCATCCTCGGGCCGAACCTGTTCCAATTCATGCAGGCAGGTAAATCCCCGGCACAGGATGAAATACAGCGACGGGTGAAAATACACCTGCAACGGGACGGCAAGGACTATAACGAGATCAAAAAACTAATCAAGCCCATAATGGGCATTTAACAAATAAACCACATGTGATGAAAGACTATTTACTCCCGTTGATCACGGCCCTGTCCGGGGCATTTGCCGGATGGTTCTTTGAACGTCGGCATAAACAGGCCTCCCTCGAACAAAAAATGATGCGGCTCTACCAGGAATTAATGGACGACCTGCACAAACGTTATGATGAGAAATTCGACGACCTGGAAAAAGAAATCGAAAGGCTTCGCAAGAATGTGGAATTATGGAAACGCAAATACCAGGTACTTAAAAAAGAAATTGAAGAGAACAAAAAAGCGGAATGATCAAGGCCACCATTATAGGGTATCAAAGCCTGCTGGATATGACATTGCAGGAAACCGGAAGCGCGGAAAATGTTCTGGCCCTGGCCCTTCAAAATGGCTTGAGCCTGACTGAAGACCTAAAGCCAGGACAGGTTATCGAAATTCCGGAGGAGGTCATACGGGAACAGGACCGGGATGTGGTACGTTACTATCAAAACAGGAACCACCGGCCTGCCACCGCGATGCAAAACGATGTTGTCATTTATCCCGAGGGCATAAGTTACTGGACGGTTAACATCGATTTTATAGTAAGCTAAAATGGCAAGAAGCATCGGGAACATACAGGACGAGATCATTACCGCGGTACAGGACCGGCAGGAACTACGGGAGCACCTGACCAGCGACAGCAAATTATCCATTTGGAGGCTTTGGGTATATATCGTTGCTTTTGCCATCTGGACGCTGGAAAAACTCTTTGACCTGCACCGGGAAGAAGTGGACCGGGAACTGGAACTATTAAAACCGCATACAGCAAGATGGTATCGGGAAAAAGCCCTGGCCTTCCAGTATGGTTATCAGCTGATCCCCGACAGTGACCGGTACGACAATTCGGAGTTAACGGACGAGGAACTGGAGGCTTCCAGGATCATCAAATATGCCGCCGTAGTTGAAGCCATTAGCGAAAGTCGGCTTATTGTCAAAATAGCCACCCGGCAGGGAGACGTTTTACAGCCCATTACCCCTACACAGAAAGAGGCTTTCGACACCTATGTCAACGCTGTAAAAGATGCCGGGGTAAATATTACGGTGATCAATTACCTGCCGGATCAACTCCGGTTAAGTATCCGGATATTTCGCGACCCTTTGCTTCTGGACGCTAATGGGACGCATCGCGTTACCGGCAGGCGACCCGTTGAGGATGCCCTTCAGGAATATATGAAAGAGTTACCGTTTAACGGGGAACTCGTCATCCAGGAACTGGCCAACAAACTGGAAAACGCAGAAGGGGTAAAAATCGTACAGGCCGACCGGGTGGAAACCCGGTGGATCGATGTAGATAGTGGTACGTATGGAGCCTGGGAACCGATCGACGTCAGGGCATTTCCGCAGAGCGGGTATTTTGAAATTGAAAATTTTAACGGGATCAGTTATGTGGTTTGAGGTGAATTATAAAAAATTAACGGTGTTACTGCTGCTTATCCCTCTTCGTAAACCCCGGATGGTGGCCTGGTTACAATCTCTTTTGCAACCTGTCAGTACACTTCATTACGAGTGGAAGCAAAACCGGGAACGCAACCTATACCGCCTCCGGCATAACGGCCAGGTGTGTTATTTGCGAAAGGCACTAAATGATGAGTTCGACCCGGAACTCAGACGGATTGAAATTGCAGACGGCAGCCGGTTCCGCCGGAACTATATCTATACCCAGGCGGAACAGCAGCCCCGTTACCTGGGCACCATGTACCTACGGCCAAGTTCGGATTATGAGGACACCGGTGTCGATTTTATTGTCCTGGTCCCGGCAGGGCTGATATACGATCCATACGATATGCGGGCACTTGTGGATTTTTACAAACTGGCTTCAAAACGATACCGAATTGAAGAACTATGAATCGAGCAGACTTTAACCAGACAGGAGGTTTTCCTTTAGAAACCGATACCCTGGACTTTGCCCAGGGGGCATATAACATTTTTAATGCCCTGGCCGCAATGGCAGGGCACCTTACCATACTTTCCGGATGCGAGCAGACCGGGAATACCGTAGCCGAGGGCGTGGTGGCCATAAACGGGGAGGTATTGCCATTTCAGAGCGGGCCTTTGGGTGCCGCTGTTATCATTCGGGAAGAAGTAGCTGAGCGGGTTTTTGAAGATGGAGAAAGCAAGGTAACCTACCGGACCCGGACGGCCCGGTTCGGCACCGGGACCACTTCCTGGCCCTGGTCAGAATTTAAGCGGGTACATTTAAGAACCATGCAGAAAGCCCTTATCCCTGAAGGTACGATCTGCATGTGGAGCGGATCGGTTAATGAAATTCCGGACGGCTGGGCCTTGTGTGACGGCACAAACGGGACCCCCAACCTGAAAGGCCGCTTTGTCGTGGGGTATGATTCGGGGCAATCCGACTATAACGCTATGGGAAAAACTGGAGGGGCCACACAGGTAACCCTTTCTACTTCACAGCTCCCCAGGTTTACGCCTTCGGGAACCATAAGGTCAGGAGGGGGACACTCGCATCCTTACCGGGATGCCTACCTGGCGGAAAAGGGAAACGATAAAACAAGACATCCCCAAGGGGGTGTAGAAGCAATCGGCACCGTGATCTATGGCAGTGGGAAATCGGATACAGACAACCGGTATTTTTACTATGTGAACCGGACAACCAGTTCCTCGGGATCACATACCCATACTTTTAACGGAAACCAGATCGGGGGCGATCAACCTCACGAAAACCGCCCACCTTATTTTACCCTCGCTTTTATCATGTTCAAAGGATAATCATCATGGCAAAAACGGCTTTATCAATATTAAAAAACTGGTTCCGAAACGGGCTTAAGCCCACACAGGAGCACTTTTGGAACTGGCTCGATTCATTCTGGCATAAGGATGAAAAAATCCCAACAGCGACCATAGACGGCCTCGATAAAATCCTGGAGGACGTTCCTTCCTCAGAACAGTTCCAAAACCACCTTACCGACACCAACGCCCACCATGAACTCTTCGACACAAAGGTGGATAAAGCAGAAGGGTACGGGCTTTCCCAGGAGGACTATACCCCGGAGGAAAAAGAAAAACTGGCCGATCTTAGGGATCACTCCCAGGAGATTGATGCCATATTTTCCGATTTGGCTGACAAACAGGATATCATAACCGGGGATGACGATAAGATTTTACCGGAATTTCTACCAGAACTGGCTATTTCAGGACTTGTGGAAAACGTGACAGAAGATAATATCGGGGATTTTGCCGCCAATAGTCTGGATACGGATGAGGACGGTAACCCCGTGTATGAGTTTCAACAAGGGGACGTGGTGGTCATTAAAGATACGGACGGGAATGTTCTTCACTATTTCTTTAAAGGTGGGGATAAAACCGACATCAATAATTATTCCCTGATCAATGCGACAAAAGTTTCCTGGAACAATATTACGGGAAAGCCCAATTTGCTAACCCAACCCTCCACACTGGAGGAGGTACTGGCACGAAATAATACTGCGGATAACGATCTCATTGTAAACAAAGTAGTGGCCCGTTTTTCCCCGGCCAATCCAGCGAAAATAACGGGAGAGTTAAGAAATACGGGGCTGGCAGTTGCCTTTGACGGCACCGATGTGTTTCGGATCGGGAGGCTTTCCGGTAATAATGAGACCGTAGATTTCTATTTGCACGACACGGAAAACGGACTATCGACAATAATGACGCTACGTCCTAAAATACAGGGATCAGCAGCTACCTTTTACGGGCCGGTATCCGGCTCGCCCGCAACTTCACCAGGCCATTTTGTAACCTTTAGCCAAATCCCCCGGACGGAAACAGGAACTTTCGAGCCGAATTTCAAAGTAGTTAACGGGGAAGTTGAAGGAATAACGGGAAATTACGCCTTTCAACAGATCGGTAACATAGTGACCGCATTTTTAAATTTTAGCCTCGAAAATGCTACTTCTACCAATGAAACGGGAGCCTTTGAGTTTGATTTGCCCTTGCCCTCTAATGGGGTATATGCCGGAAGTGGAAAAGTAGGAACAGCTACGGGAGTTCATCCTGTGGCTTCAGGCACTGTTGGCAGGTTTTGGGCCGGGGCGGAAGCGGCCCTCAGCTTTCAGCAGGTTAAAGGCTCAGGCGGTACTATCATCATATCCATAACCTATATGACTAACCAATAAGATGGACATTGTAATTCACAGGCAAAAAGGAAACGATACTCAAACTCCGGGACATTTGCGGGTATTCAAAAACGGTAAAGAGGTCTTTTCCTGTTATACGTTGGAACTTCCGGACCGTAACAACCAGACATGGGTCAGTAGAATACCTGCGGGGACCTATAATGCGGTCAAACACCAGGCCCCAAAGTTTGGCAATTCGATATGGATTAAAGATGTTCCCAACCGTTCTGAAATCCTGATCCATCGGGGTAATTACTATCGGAATACCCTGGGATGTATCCTGGTAGGTCGTTCCCTGGTGGATATAGATGGAGACGGGCATAAGGATGTTACAAACTCCGAGGAAACCATGAATACATTATACAACCTCCTGGAAGGTGAATTAACGGTAAAAATCATAGACTAAAATGAAAATGGAAGTACTTTTTTTGGCGGCATTATTGGCCCTGGGCTGTAAAACCAAACAGGTAAACAGGCATAAGCGTATGGAGGAAATCCGTACAGAAATCCGGGGGCAGCAGGATTCAGTATTATCTGTATTGAGGGAAAGGTTGGCCGAGGCTTCAAAAAAGACTCTTATCCAGGCCTCCGATATCCATTTGGAAAGCCTGCCGGATAGTTCCGGGAATATACTGCCCTTACACTATGTTCACATCCGGGAAGGTGATACCATAGAACAGATCAAAGTTGAGGGTGGCCGTTTGGTGGCCAGTCATAAGACAAAACAGTATGATATGCAGTCCAGGGCTGCAACTTCGGAAAGCGAAAAAGCCGCCTCCACGATGACGAAAAATCAGGACCAGAAGAAATCCTCCAAAGAACAGGGAACCGACAAGGAGGTCAAAGGTACGGGATTTCAGGCCGGCTTTTGGATAACTGCTGTGATTGTGGTCATAGTAGGGCTGGTAGTATGGAGATGGTTTAAATAGCCTTAAAACGGTATTAAAACACAGATAAATATGGCAACAAAGGAAATCAATTACAGGGAGCAATACGGTGTTATCGTGATTTGCAAGGACGAAAAACACCAACAGGAATTATACGAAAAACTAAAAAAGGAGGGCTTAAAATTAAAAGTAGTAACGGTATGATAGAACTTGAAATTAAACACCAATGTAGTGATTATGACAGCTACCGGGCTGCAAGGGTTAAAAGTATGTTTAACGCCGAAAGCGGGTGCAACTGGAATAAAAAAGTGTGTATGGACCTCCCGGAGCATTGGCAACTCGGTTTAATTGTCGGCAAGTCCGGAAGCGGAAAAACCTCATTGGGTAGGCAATTTTTTGGTAAAAACAAAATATATGATCCTTACGCGAATTGGGAGGATAACAAACCCATTATCGATTGTATTCACCCGGACGGAGATTTTAATGCGGTGACGGGTGCGCTGGCAGGTGTTGGACTTGGGGATGTACCCAGTTGGCTCAGGCCATTTAAAGCCTTATCAAACGGGCAGCAATTCAGGGCCGGATTAGCCCGTGTTTTATCAGAGCAGCCGGACGAAGTGGTTATCGATGAATTTACCTCAGTAGTTGATCGGCAGATCGCAAAAGTGGGTGCACTTGCCTTTGGTAAAGCATGGAAAAGAACCCAAGGCAAAAAGGCGGTTCTTTTAAGCTGTCATTATGATGTGATCGAGTGGCTCCAGCCCGATTGGGTGTATGATATGGACGCGGGCCAGTTAAAAAAAAAGCGCATTTGCGAGGTAGACCACGCATGGAACTCGACATTTGGAAGGTCAACGGCAGTTACTGGAAGCTATTTAAGGAACATTATTATTTAGACCTGGCCATGCCCCCAGCAGCCGAATATTTTGTCGGGACTATCAACGGGGAACTTGTGGCGCATGTGGCTGTGTGTCCCTTGTTTACGGCTAAGGCGTACAGGGCTACCAGGCTTGTCGTAATGCCCGAATGGCAGGGTGCGGGTGTTGGCGTAAAATTTCTAAATGAAGTTTGTAAATACCACAGGCAGGGCCACGGTCGCAAACACAAAAAATTTGGGACATTTTTCCATACGACACATCCTCAGCTGTGTGCCGCGTTAAGACGGCATCCCGATTGGATACAAACAAGGTCTACCCTGTACGGGGAAAATAAAAAAAGAAGCGCGACAAGTATGGAAAAGACAGGAAACGGCCTAATGACCGGGCTGGGATATGGAGGGCATTTCAGGGCTGTACAGTCCTTCAAATATATTGCAGAATGAAAAAGGTAAAAGTATTTATAAGTGGCCAGAAATGGTTTGGCCAGGAAGTTTTCAGGTTATGTCTGGATCATGATAAGATCGAAGTTGCAGGCGTATGTGCCCCGGTAGGTGATAAATATATCGGGGCATTGGCCCGACTTTTCGATGTGCCGATAGTACCAGCAGGATCACTTAATTATGAAACCATGCCGGAAGGTATTGATTTAGGGATCACGGCACATTCATTTGATTACATAGGGAAGCGTACACGCTACAAAACACGCCTTGGATGGATAGGATATCACCCCAGCCTTTTACCGCGCCACAGGGGCCGTTCATCCATTGAATGGGCCATTAGGATGCGGGACCATATTACAGGCGGCACCGTCTTTTGGTTAAACAGTGGCATCGATCGCGGGGATATAGCCAAACAGGACTGGTGTTGGATTGACCCGGCACTATACGCTATGGAACCCAAAAAGGCTGCAAGAAGGTTATGGGAGGACGAACTCCTGCCAATGGGTAAAAGGTTAATGACCGATGCGTTGGACGATATAACCTCGGGAATAATGAACAAAACCCCGCAGGACAACAGGTTTAGTACGTTTGAACCCAATACGGATGTAAAGGATATTTATAAACCTGACCTGTTAATGCTCGAGAAGTATGCCTCGCCCTCGAATTGAGACCACCATACAGGTCCAAACTTGGCTTTAGAGCGCAAGGAATTAATTGTTACCTTGCGCTAAGTGCCAAGCGTGGTTTTTTGGTACAATTCGTTTTCAGTTTTGGCACAATTCGTTTTGCCGATTATATGGTTTAAAAATAAAAGGATACTTGTTTTCAATATAAAAGAATTAACATAACCAACGATACTTTCGCGAAAGATGGACATATATCCTGAGTGTCCTTAAAAGTTCAGGAAAAGTATAATCAACCGTTAAACTGTTTAATTATGAAAAAATTAAGATTAGACAAATTGAAATTAAAGGCAGAAGACATACTTCAAAAAGAAGATATGAGAGCCATTCTTGGAGGATCCGGATCTGACTGCCCTGATGGCCAATTCCAATGTTCATGTAATGGAACTAGTTATGGATGTGTAAGTAGTGTACAGGAGTGTTGGAATAAATGTTAATTAACCTTTATTAACTTAATGGGTAAACAAAATCGTTTGCCCATTTTTTATATTCTAATGATTATGAATAGTAAAATTAAGGGGGGAGCGAGTCCCCGCTTTGTTAGTAAACAACTGTCCTTTTTGTTTAACTATAGTCAGAAAGCTTTGATATTAGTCTTGATATTTGGTGCTGCTATGACTGATATAACGGCGCAGCATGCAAATATATACGGAAATGTAATTAAGGCCGAAGATTCTTCAGAGGTTTGGTTTTGCCGTTTTATAGATGGTGATCCCCAGAATTATTATTTTATGTATGATAATACTTTAATTAAAGATAAAGTATTTGAAAAATCTTTCCCGGTTTCCGGAGCAGGGATTATTACCATTGCTCCGAATAAAAATATTCCCAAATTATACTTAATATGTGATGAAGGAGACGAGATAGAGCTCAATATAAGCAGAGATACAAATCAAAAGGCAATTGTAAATTTCGGAGGAAGTAATGCAAAGGGACATGAGTTATTTTATGCTTTGCATAGAGGAGGAAGTTTGGATAGTATAATCGATAATGATATTATTAAGATTGCAAAAAATGAGCAGGAAGCTATAGAACAAATTGAAAAGAAAAAAAAGGGATTTCTCCAACCTTTTGACAGGCTTTTAGACGACGGGGAAATTTCACCCTCATTTTATACATTGGTAAAAGCACAGGTCGAAGCAAACTTTGTAAGTTCTGTAAAGAGTGTGGCTTTTCATTATTTATTTAATTCAAAGTCTGGCAGGATTCACTTAAATAAATCGGCTTTAAAAGAAATCCTTAGGGTCATGTTTAATAGATATGATCCGTTTTCAGATAAATATGGAAACATTGATTTGGTTTCCCGGGTACTGAATTCAGAATCAAAAGGCAAACTGATAGAAAAGGAGATACTTACAGGAAAAATAAATGATATAGGATTGTGGAAGAAAGATTCGGAAGTCAGTAATTCTTACGCTCCGGTTGAAATCCAACATCGGATGATGGCCATAAAATTAATGTTCAACAGATATTATGGTATAGGGGATATTAAAGAAGACGAATATAATTTTAAACGGTTGAAGAAAGCTTTTCCGGGCAGTCCTTACATTTCACCGCTTTCGAAATACTTTAAAGAAGAAAAGGATGAAGAAAAAAGTATGGCATACACTTTTGCGTTGTACGAAAAGAAAAGTGAGAAGATAAAAATAAAAAATGTATATGCTGATAGCGATCTTTCGTCTGTAATTAAATCTGAACTGGACGGAAAACCAATTTTTGTTGATATATGGGCCACCTGGTGCGGGCCCTGTAAAGAGGAATTCCAACATTCTGCTTCACTACATGATTTTTTGAAAGAACACGATGTCGCCTTACTGTATTTATCTGTAGATGAGCCCCGGGTAGGAGAGAAATGGCAAAGAGACATTAGTGAGTATAATCTGCAAGGATATCATTATCTGGCTACCCGGCAGGTCTTTTCCGATTTGAAAAAAATTTTAAAAATAGATAGCCATATTCCTATTCCGAGATATCTGCTGTTTAATTCCCGTGGAAAATTGCTGGAAGGGGATATGCCGAAACCATCTGAAGGGGAGAAACTGTACTCCAGGATATCAGAGTTACTTCGACAATAATAGAGAAAACATGTCTGGTATAAATAACAGTTCGTGTAGTATGGAACCCGTATTTGACAAAATCAATGTTTTGAATGAGGTATTGCGGCAACATATCTCCAAGACTAAAAATATTGGGTTGTTAAACGGAAAAATGGGGGTGAGCCTTTATTTTTTTAATCTTTCAAAGCAAACGAATGACATAGCTTTTCAAGAGTTAGCGGAAAGCCTGATAATGGAGCTATACGAAGAAGCAGGTAAAACTAATATTCAACCGGATTTTGAAAATGGATTGGCAGGGATAGCATCGGGCATTATCTATTTGGTGAATAATAATTTTGTAGAGGCCGATTTAGATGATATTTTATCTGATGTGGAAGATAGAATGTATAAATATATAACCGAACATATAGGAAAACTTCCAATTGGAATAAGACGGGGGATAATGGGATTTATCTTTTATTATCTCTATCGTTTACAACAATATGATCTGACACAAGAGAGCGCAAAGATCTATATCCTGAAGCGAATATTGGTTGACCTCACCAACCGCATGTGTGAACTGATGGAAAAGGGAGATATCAAGACTTCTGATCCGTTATTGTTTGATATTTCCTGGGACCTTCCGATATCGCTTGTGCTTCTGGCAAAAATAAGAGCAATGAACTTTTATACCTCTAAAATAGATAGAATTTTAGAATATTTGTCTCCTATCGTATTATCTCTTTACCCCAATTTAGCCGGAAACAGGTTGTATCTTCTGTTCGGTATAGAAAGTGTTTTGCAAGAGGTTAATATGCCCAACTGGAAGAAGCATGCTGATTTACTGAAAAAAGACTTACAGCTTACACAGATTCTTAATGAAGAGTTCAGGAATAAAAATATTCATTTTGCTGATGGAATTACAGGGATAAGTTTTATTAGCAAACATTTATATAACGTAACACAAGACAAATCAATTTTATTTGAACACAGGGATTTACTGAAAAAAATAGTAGAATCTGAATATTGGGACAACATGATGATCGATAAAGAAGAGAAAAATAATGTCGGGATTTTTTATGGGATGTCGGGGATCGGTTTATTTTTGATAGAAATTTTAAAAACGGAATGTAGAAGAAATGATAATTCTACGACAAAAATAGCGCCATAATCCATGAAAAATAATATCGTAAAATTAAAGGATATCACTTTTTTTATTCCGATAAAGATTGATACTGTTAATCGGCTTGAAAATCTTCTGGCAGTGACGGAGTTTTTGTTGAAATATTTCGATACCAATATAAACGTTTGGGAATATGGATGTTGGAATAACAATATTTTGTCGAAACTTTTGCCAAAGGAAGTTACTTATAGATTCGTAGAAGATTATGACCCTATTTTTCACCGGACCAGGTATATTAATGATATGATTAAGAGGTGTAACACTCCGTATATATCCCTATGGGACACAGATATAATTGTTTCTCCCAGGCAAGTTGTGGAGGCCGTAGACCTTTTAAAGAAAGGAGAAGCCGATTTTGTTACCCCTTATAAGGATAAATTTTTGGATACCTCTTTTATCATCAGAGAATTATACTTAAAAGTAAGAGATATTGATGTACTTGAAAAAAACATTGGGAAAATGAATGAATTGTATAATCCCGATCCTGTAGGTGGAGTCTTTTTTGCCGGTACTGATGCTTATGTTAGTTCCGGAATGGAAAATGAAAATTTTTACGGTTGGGGAAGAGAGGACGGAGAACGTGTAAACAGATGGAGGATTCTGGGATATAAGCATAAGCATGTTTTAGGGCCATTATTCCATTTGTCTCATGAAAGAGGAGAAAATAGCAGATTTCATAGTCCCAGTCAAAACGATATAAAGTATTCCGAATTGCTTCGTATCGTTTCGATGTCAAAAGAAGAGTTAAATAATGAAATAAAAGCATGGAAAAGGACGCAGGCCTAATTCTTGACCGGGTGGTATAATATATTCGTAATACTGCCCACTGTTGTAAAAACGGGTCTCCATCTGAAGGTAGTATTAGGATTATGAACAGCTGTATTATTGGTATAATCTCCAATATAAAATTTAGATTCGTTTCCGCTTAAAACAAATTCCCCTTCACCACCAAAATCCATTATTTCAGATCCTGCATTTGCCAATAGTGTGGGGAGTAATACTTCATGATGTCCACACCATCCATCAAGCAAGGCCTGGTCTATAAAATGAAGCGCTTCTTTTGATATCCTGTATATGGGATTGAAAGATCTTATTCTTTTCTCCATCGGAATAGACTTATTATGGTATTTCAACGTGTCCCACCAGGGCCATTGAGGTTCAACATGAGATCTTTGAACATGTGTGCTGATAAAATCATTGTGCACATTGGAGAAAGAGTCAAAAAAAAGTTTCCAATTCCCGGTATATCTTACATCATCTTCTATATACCAGTAATAATCGTAATCAGGAAAATTCCTGAAAAATTTCAAAACGGGAAAGTGATTGTTGCCCGGAACAAGTTCAGACCCCAGAGAAATATACCCGAGATCTGAGAGAATGTTATCGGTAAAACAGAAAATGGGAAGTGAACTTAAATTTTCCGGGATTGCGGATCTACCTTGTTTATGATATAATAAAATGGCATCATTTCCTGATAACTTGGCTGTAGTATGAATATCCTTAAAGGTGTCAATTGCGGAAACAGATGGCTTATTACATAAAAATAGGAATACCTGCTTATTTTTTAATACGTTCATAAGGTATTTTTAAATATATGAAATCGGAAAGTTCTAAAGTCTTTAGAAACTATAGCCTCTAACAAATTTGTAAAAAATACATTTATTAACAAAATAATTTTTTTAGATTAAAAATTAGCTAAAAGCAATATTTATGGGTTTTTTTAGCAAATTCAAACCTATTCTTTTAATGTGATTTTTACATTTAATTTTGTTTTGACTGCAAATTCTTCTACATTTATCCCCGTGTAACACCACGGCAGATCATTTTGAGGGGGCGGTAAACATAAATAATACAATCGATTGTTTTCGGGGCTTCATAAATGAAAACCGACATTTTTTCCTTTGCCAGAAGGAAGCGAACAAAACAAACTAACTAAAAACTTTAACGAATGAAACAAATCACAAGACTATTGCAGGGCATTTGGTGTATACTGCTCGTAAACCTGGTTTCAACAGCAGCACTTCATGCCCATGATACTTCCCGTAGCGGAGAAATTCAGCAGGGCATAACCGGACAGGTGACCTCTGCAGCAGATGGCCAGCCGCTTCCGGGGGCCTCCGTGCTGATTAAGGGGACTTCCCAGGGGGTAGTCACCGATTTTGACGGTAACTATGCACTGGCAGCAGGTGACCCCGACGCGGTACTCGTATTTTCCTATGTGGGTTTTAAAACCACTGAAGTACCTGTTAATGGCCGGGATGTTATCAATATTTCCCTGGAAGAAGACCTGGCACAGCTCGATGAGGTTGTAGTGGTGGGATACGGTACGCAGAAACGGTCGGATGTAACGGGAGCGGTGGTTTCCGTGCCTAAGGAACGTCTCTCCAATCTTCCGGTAACCAATGTTTCCCAGGCCATACAAGGGACTACAGCAGGACTTAATATCAACCAAAATTCATCCGTTCCCGGTAGTACGGGAGAGATACAGATTCGGGGGGTAAATTCCATTAATGCCAACACCAGTCCGTTTATAGTGGTGGACGGCTCTCCTTTTTTCGGTTCTACCAATGATATTAACCCCGGAGATATCGAATCCATAGAAATACTAAAGGATGCTTCAGCCGTAGCTATTTATGGTACACGGGGCTCCAACGGAGTGATACTGATCACTACCAAAAGGGGGCTGTCCGGGAAACCCAGGATCAGTTATAACGGGTACGCAGGGTTGGAAAGTTTATCTCATAAGTTGAAACCAAGAGGCCCTGAAGCTTATGTGCAAAAATATGCCGAATATATGCGTGCCAGGGGACTGGAGCAGACCGATGTACTTCCCAATACCTTCGAGATAGACAACTATAATGCCGGGATCACTACAGACTGGCTCGATGCCGTAACCCAGACAGGGGTTATCCAGGAACACAATATCAGCGTGTCCGGCGGAACGGAGAAAACAAAATATTACGTGTCCGGTGGTTACCTGGACCAGGAAGGTGTTATAAAGGGCTATCAGTTTAACAGGGTGAGCCTGCGTACCAATCTCGATATGGAGATCACCGATTATTTAAAAGTAGGGACCTCTGCCTTTTTTACAGCCAATAACTACGATGGGGGAAGGGCAAACTTTCTCTTCGCCACCGCTATGAGTCCGTATTCGCAGGTCTATGACGACGAAGGCAATTATGAAATATATCCCATGTCTCCCGAGCAGTTGTTTGAAAACCCCATGCTGGGCCTTACAACAGACCGCGAGGAAAGGGATAAGAACCTTACCGGGAATGTTTACGCCGAACTTACACCGGGTTTTATAGACGGTCTTAAATACAGGCTCAATGTGTCTTATGTACATCGCCCGGGCCGTCTGGCTACTTATTCCGGACGTGCGGCCAATGATAATAACGGTACGGCCTACATAAGAAATACCGAGGAAAACAACTGGGTCATTGAAAACATACTTACCTGGAACAAGGATTTTGGCAAACACCACATCGATGTTACTGCGCTGTACAGCGCTCAGGAAAATGAGTATTTTGCTTCGGCTGTGGATGCTGTGGGATTTGTAAATGATGAATTGTCTTTTAATAATATCAGTGCGGCTTCCAATATCAGTGCAGGCTTTATTGCCGATAATGTGCCGAGAGGTTCTTACAGCTGGCAATCTACATTACTTTCACAGATGGGGAGGATAAATTACTCATATGATAGCCGCTATTTGCTAACACTGACAGCCAGGAGGGACGGTTATTCCGCTTTCGGGGCCAATACAGATAAATACGGGGTATTCCCTTCCCTGGCATTGGGATGGAACATTCACAATGAAAACTTCCTGTCCGGTTCCGATAAGGTCAACCAGTTAAAATTGCGCTTTTCTTACGGAGAAACGGGAAACCAGGCCGTTGGGGTTAACCAGAGTGTTACTACGGCCAACACCGTTCTTTATCCCTTTGGAGGAGCAACCTCAGTGGGAGCCCTGGCGGGGAGAATAGGAAACCCCAACCTGAATTGGGAAACCACGGCTTCAGGAAATATAGGACTGGACTTCGGCTTTTTCGGAAACCGGGTACGCGGAAGCATAGAAGCATATAAAAGCAAAACCAGGGATATATTGCTTGAACGTAATATCCCCAGTGCCAGCGGGTACGAATCGGTGTGGGATAACCTCGGTGAAATGCAGAATACCGGTCTGGAAATAACGCTGAATACGGTAAACATACAAACCGATGATTTCAGCTGGGAAACCAGTGTCAATTTTTCTACGAACAAGAACAAGATACTGGAAATATACGGCGACGGCGAAGATGATATTGCTAACAGGTGGTTTATAGGTAAACCATTACAAGCCATATACGATTACAGGATGGTGGGAATATGGCAGGAAGGTGAAGATCCCTCCGGATGGGACCCTACCGCACAGCCCGGAGATATCAAATTTGCCGATCTCAACGGAGACGGTATTATAGACCCGGAAAACGACAGGACCTATCTCGGAACTTCCCTGCCCAAATGGTATGGCGGACTCACCAATACTTTCCGTTATAAAAACTTTCACCTGAGCGTGTTTTTACAAACCGCCCAGGGAGGGTTAAAGAACAACTCGGATATGAGTTATGCCGATGAAGCAGGACGCAGGAACACCCCGGCAGAGGTAGGGTATTGGACGCCCGAAAACCAGAGCGATAAATGGCCGTCCTTGCGATATACTAACACAAGGGGCTACGGTTATCCCAGAGATAACAGCTATGTACGCATAAAAGACGTGAGGTTGAGCTATTCCGTCCCGTCTTCCTTCCTGGAGACCTACGGAGTTAACAATTTAACCTTCTATGTGGCCGGTAGAAATCTTTACACGTTTACCGACTGGATAGGATGGGACCCGGAAAACGATCACGATGGCAGGGGGGCTGATAATTGGGAGAATAACTATCCCTTGACAAGAGCGATCTCTTTCGGACTGAACCTGTCATTATAATCAGAGGAATCCCGTAACAATCAAAAAGATAAAAGACATGAAATCATATATAAAAATAATAAGCTGTTTTTGCCTGGTGCTGCTCCTGTGTGCATCCTGCAGCAAGTCCTTTCTGGACGAAGAAACCAGGTCGAACTATACCCCGGAGGCGCTGACCGATGCCCTCGGGTTCGAAGCCGCTCTTATCGGTTTATACAATCATCTGAGTACATGGTATTCTAAGAGCGACCGCCAGGGTTGGGTAAGCGTGTGGCAGTCGGGGACCGATATTGTATGGCCCACACAACCACAGGGTATTGAAGTGCCTTATTACGAATACGACCTGCTGACCTCTGATGACGAGGCGGCTTATTTTACCTGGCGATGGGCTTACCAGATGATCAATAATGCCAATACGATCATTACCAACATAGAAAACCCGGAACTCGAATTTACCGGGATAACGGAAGAAGACAAAAACAGGATCAATGCCGAAGCCCGGTTTTTCAGGGCCCTGGCCTATAATATACTGGGTACATGTTATGGCGGGGTTCCCATAACTACGGAACCTCTGGCCGAACCGAAGACCGATTTTGTAAGGGCGTCTTTGGAAGAGGTGAACACATTGATCGAAGAAGACCTGCTCTTTGCGGTAAATAACCTTCCCGAAGTAGGAGAGGCTCCGGCTGAAGCCCGGGTAAACACATATGCCGCGGCCCAGTTGCTTGCATTGGCCTACCTGCGCATGGGGGAAGGGGCCAAAGCCGAAGAACAATGTGATTTTATCATTGACAGCGGAAAATACAGCCTGATAACCGAAAGGTACGGAGTGAATGCTTCAGAGCCCGGAGATCCCTTTTCCGATATGTTTATCTACGGAAATCAACGAAGGTCACAAGGCAATACGGAAGCCATCTGGGTACTGGAAGCAGAAAACCCGAGCGATGTTCCCGGCGGAATGACCGGCGCCCCGCAACAGCGAAGAGTATGGGGAGGAGCCTATCACAACCGCAAAGGCATGCTTCCGGCTGATTCCCTTGGAGGAAGGGGAATAGCCAGGATACGTCTGAACAACTGGGTGCTCTACGATCTTTACAACGAAAGCGATATGCGAAATTCCCAGCACAATATTCGCAGGGAATTCTGGTATAACGATCCCGAAGATGAAAACTACGGACAGCAAGTGCCTTATGAAGGACCGGATACCCTTTTTATTATTAATCCGTATACCATGAAGTGGCGGCACTTTGATCCGAGAGATACTTTTGGCTGGGGGATGTGGAAAGATTTTATCCTGATGCGCCTGGGCGAAACCTACCTGCTTCGTGCGGAAGCACAACTGATGCAGGGGAAACAGGCAGAAGCGGCCATATCAATCAATGCCATACGTGAAAGGGCCAATGCACCATTGGTAACTTCCGGAGATATCGATATGGATTTCATACTCGACGAAAGAGCACGCGAACTAATCGGTGAAGAAAACCGCCGGATGACCCTGATGCGTACCGGGACACTGTTGGAAAGGGCGCAACTGAATACCGGGGCCCCAAATGGCATGCAGATAAGGGGATTGACCCAAACCCATTTGCTGCTGCCCATTCCTTTGCGGGAAATACAGTTGAATAAAGACGCCACCCTGGAGCAGAACCCCGGGTATTAATAATTCTTTTACCTTGGTATGATAAAATATACCACATTAAAGATGCATATAATGACATGTAGGGGCGGATATGATCCGCCTCTCTTTAAAATAGTTAAAACAAGACATGTATAAATATCGTATCCACCTGTTTTTATTAGCTTTTATGCTGGTTTCCGTGACCCGTGCGCAACAGGAAGAACGGCAGGATATCCCGGAAGGCAGTAAAGTCCGGGAATATTTTGTGACCAACCTGGTCAAGATTGCAGGGCCTGTACTTGAAGCAGCCGGCAGAAACGAACTGAAAAAAAATATGCCCGTGGAAACCACTGCCCATCCCTGGGGAGACCGCAAGAAGGTAACTTATCTGGAAGCGTTCGGGCGTACCCTTTCGGGGATTGCTCCCTGGCTGGAGTTGGGTCCGGATAATACCGAAGAAGGGAAACTCCGGGAAAAATACATCAGGCTTGCCCTGAAAGGCATTCACAATGCCACAGATCCGGATGCTCCTGATTTTATGAATTTTACCGAAGGCGGTCAGCCGCTCGTCGACGCCGCCTTTTTCGCTCAGGGATTACTCCGGGCTCCCGGACAGTTGTGGAACAGGCTGGATAAAGAAACACAAAGCAATGTCATAAAAGCCCTTAAATCCACCAGGCAGATTTCCCCCGCATACAGTAACTGGCTGTTATTTACAGGGATGGTGGAAGCTGCTTTATTGAAATTTGAAGGAAAAGCAGACATGGTCCGCATCGAATATGCCCTGAACAAACACAAGGAATGGTATCTCGGGGACGGCATTTACGGGGATGGACCCGATTTTCACTGGGATTATTACAATAGCTATGTCATTCAACCCATGTTGCTTGATATCGGGGCTGTTCTGAAAGAAAAGAAAGAAGCCCTGGGAGACTGGCGTTACAAGAGTTTTCTCCGGGATTACAGTTTGTTCCGGGAAAGGGCGCAACGCTATGCGGCCATACAGGAAAGACTGATATCCCCTGAGGGCACTTATCCGCCCATAGGCCGTTCAATACCGTATCGTTACGGGGCTTTTCAGGCACTGTCGCAAATTGCCTTACTGCAAAAACTACCCGAAGAGATCACTCCGGCGCAGGTGCGTTCTGCCTTGTATGCCGTGGTAAAAAAACATCACAGCGCTCCCGATATGTTTGATGAAAACGGTTGGCTTACGCTGGGATTTTACGGCAGGGACCCCGAGATAGCAGAGGGTTACCTTTCTACCGGAAGCCTTTACCTGTGCACAGAGGTGTTTCTTGTACTCGGACTTTCCCCGGATACTCCGTTCTGGACCGATCCGCCGAAGGACTGGACCCAGAAAAAAGTCTGGAATGGCAGAAAAATATCCAGAGACCACGCCTTTTATCCGAAAAAGAACAGGGAACCCGATTGGGAAACCGTGATAGACAGTACTTCATTTGCCGGTTACAGTAATTTTGAAAAGCAATGGAATTATTTATATCCCTGGGGCAGCGACCATAACGGATCGGCAAGGATGTATGCAGGGCCGGAAAACCGCGAACAGCTAAGTCTCAACAATGAAGTGTTACAAATAAAGGCCACACCGGTCAAAAAAGATGAAGGAAAAAGCAGTAGTCCGCCCCATCTGAAAATAAAATACCATTCGGCGGCCGTACATGCCAAACATCATATAACCGTAAACAAGGAATATCCCGTGTATAAAATATCGGGAACATTTAAAGCACCGGTGACCAGGGGAACCTGGCCGGCCTTCTGGTTGACCGCGGTAGACGGCTGGCCCCCGGAGAGTGATATACTGGAATTCAAGGGAGATGCCTATAACTGGCAGAACACCTTCATCACCCCGGAAGAAGTGTCCACAATCAAAAAGAACATTCCGGACGCAATGGAGAAGTGGCATGAATATACAGCAGTACTGAAGCGGATAGACGATAAGATGACAACCATCGAATATTTTATAGATGGAAAGAAAACAGGGACCCACCGCGCAAATTTTACGGGAAAGCCTTTATGGCTGATCATTAATTTACAAATGGAAGGGTCGTCAGATCCCCCCGGTCCGGAGACCGAAACCTTTTATTACGCAAAGAATATAACAGTACAAAGGGCAAAAACACCCTGATTTTGAATATGGTGGCAGAGGCGCACGTCCGTGCACCTCAATGCATAGCCCTGTTCCGATCGATATAATTACAGATACAGAAGAAATATTGAAGTCAATCCGTAACATATTAGCCGTTACACGAAATCAGGGAATCATTTTGATGGTTGTCCTACTGATGGTTTCCGTAGTTGCCGCGCAGGATAAGATCAGGGAAACCGCAGTGGGGAACGGATGGGCAAACAATTCGGTGAATACAGTGATATTCCGGAAAAATGCCCTGACAACGTATAAGAAAAATCAGTTTGTAGCCTATTACGATCCGGAAGGTTTTCTCGTTCTGGGAATGCGAAAGCTCGATGCTGCGGATTGGAAAATAAAGCGAACCCCGTACAAGGGAAATGTTACCGATGCCCATAATGCCATCAGTATTGCGATCGACGGAAAAGGGTACTTGCATGTGGCCTGGGACCATCACAACACCCTGTTGAGATATACCCGGAGTATAAAACCATTCGGACTGGAACTGGATAAGGAAATGGCCATGACGGGGAAGGAAGAGGACAAGGTCACCTACCCGGAATTTTACAATCTCCCTGACGGAGACCTGCTGTTCTTTTACAGGGCAGGTGCTTCGGGCCGCGGAAATATGGTAATCAATCGTTATGATACCAGGCGAGGGGGGTGGAAACAGTTACACGCCAACCTGATTGACGGCGAAGGAGAGCGAAGTGCATATTGGCAGGCTTGTGTGGATCGCGAAGGGACCATTCACCTGTCCTGGGTGTGGCGTGAAACTTGGGATGTGGCCACCAATCACGACCTGTGTTATGCGCGGTCATGTGACGGTGGAATAACCTGGGAGAAATCCACCGGAGAAAAATACGAACTTCCCATCACAAAAACCACGGCAGAATATGCGTGGGAGATTCCCGAAAACAGCGGACTGATAAACCAGACGGCCATGACAGCCGATAAACATGGAAATCCGTATATAGCCACGTACTGGAAAAGGAAAGGGATTCCTCAGTATCAGGTAGTGTACCATGACGGAAGGAAATGGAGAAATATCCCGGGAAATTTCAGAAGCACTTCTTTTGACCTCGGCGGGGGAGGGACCAAAAAAATACCGATATCCCGCCCGCAACTGTTGGTCGGGGACAAAGAGAGAAAGACATGGCTATACCTGCTCTTTCGGGATGTGGAGAGAAAGAACAAGGCGTCCCTGGCCGGCCTTAAGGTTCCCGGAAAGGGGAAATGGATGGTAAAAGACCTTACCACCGAATCCGTCGGTCAATGGGAACCCTTGTATGATAAGGAGCTTTGGAAACACGAAAAGCAATTACACCTCTTTGTACAGCAGGTAGAGCAGGTAGACGGGGAAGGCGTAGCTGACGGGCAGTTAACGCCGGTGCGGATACTGGAAGTACCCCCAGGAAACCTATGATTGAAAGAAATACTGAATTAATTCAAGATACCAAAACGAACAGATATGATTAAGAAAATAAACGTATTGATAATGAGCCTGGCTTTTGTGCTTTCGATATACGGGCAGGAGAATAAGAATGATGCTTTTCAGGACAGGATAACGGAAGTTTTGCAACGTGCTTCCGTTCAGTATATGCATTTGAAGGATGAGCTTCCCGAAAACAGGTTTCCGAAAACATACCATGCTGCGGAAGATAAACTGGAAACCAGTGGCTCCGGATGGTGGTGCAGCGGATTCTATCCGGGCACCCTGTTATACCTTTATGAGGAACTCGGTGATAAGAAACTGAAGAAGGAAGCGGAACGTGCTATGAAAATACTGGCAAAAGAACAGTTCAATACCAGTACGCATGACCTCGGTTTTATGATGTTCTGCAGTTTTGGCAATGCCGAACGGTTAAACCCGTCACCTGCCTGTGAAAAAATATTGATGAACAGTGCAAGATCGCTGGCTTCCAGGTTCAATGAAACCGTAGGTTGTATCAGGTCATGGGATTCCTCCGATGACGACTACTTGGTGATCATAGACAACATGATGAACCTGGAACTCCTTTTCTGGGCTACGGAACACAGCGGAGACTCTGCTTATTACGATATCGCTGTGACCCACGCCGAGACAACGCTCAAAAACCATTTCCGGGAAAATCACAGTTCATACCACGTACTCAATTACAATGTGAATACCGGAAAAGTAAAACAAAAAAGGACTGCCCAGGGCGCTGCGGACGAATCGGCATGGGCCAGAGGACAGGCCTGGGGGCTTTATGGCTATACCGTGATGTATCGTGCTACCGGAAAGCAGAAATACCTGGATCAGGCCGTGAATATTGCGGAATTTATACTGAACCACCCCAACCTTCCAGAAGACAAGGTGCCTTACTGGGATTTTGATGCCCCCGGCGTCCCCGATGCTTTACGGGATTCTTCCGCCGGGGCCATTATGGCATCGGCTCTGCTCGAACTGAGCGGTTATGTCAAAGGCAAAAAATCCGGGAAGTATTTCTCGAACGCCGAAACCATGCTGACAACGCTGACCACAGATGAATACATTGCACAGGAAGGGACCAACGGAGGATTCCTGTTGAAACACGGCGTGGGGCATATCCCTGAAAACTCCGAAGTAGATGTGCCGCTGACTTATGGCGATTACTATCTCGTGGAAGCATTACTCCGATATAAAAATACAGGAAATACGGAAAGGTAACCGGAAATTTTGATGTGCGGGAATAAAAGACAATTAGTTAAGCGCAAAAGGGGCACATAACTTGAAAGTGGGGATATACACCCTGAATTTCCGGGTGGAGGTAAAGTTGACCATGTTATAGTGTCCCCGCATGGCCCCGATAGGGGAGGTGAGCAGGCATCCCGAGCTATAGGAGTGCGATTCTCCGGGTTTGAGGACGGGCTTTTTTCCGATAACCCCTTCGCCATCCACAAATTCCGGGTGGTTCAACGAATCGAAAATCTGCCAGTGGCGGGAGGTAAGTTGTACGGAGTCCTTGCTTTGGTTCTCTATGGTGATCTTGTAACCGAAAGCAAAATGCATCCTGTAGTTCTTGAAGAAAGTACCTTCAAAACTGGTGACGACAGAGATCTTTATGCCTTTGGTTATTTGTGTGATCATGTGAAAAAATTAGGATTGTATAATCACCGTTCGGGAGCGTCCGTAAAAAAACGGAATATCCCTGTAAACAAAAATACAAATTTTAGTTTTATCAGATTCAATTTGCGAATAAATTTTTTCTCCGGTACCGTGCGGAGTGTAAGGCCCCTGAAGACCGTGGTAACAAAGGGAACCATCCATATGATTAGTTGGAGATGTTCACCGATGTGCCGCTGCCTATTCCTATAATACTGTCATACATATCCCCGAAGTTGCGGTAATATACCAATACGAGATAATTGTTTTCCGTTTCAAAATGGTTGCCGTTAATGGTGGTATAGTCTGTTCCTTCGGGGCTTACCATTACGTATTTATAGTTATAAAAACCCTGTTTGAGACGGAGGGTTGCCCCCAGGGTTCCCGAATGTTCGTCCAGGGTCATTTTGTTTTCTTCCGTAAGCTGGTAATTGTTGAATTTTCCGTAGACATAAACGTCATTCAGACCTATTTCCTGAGTGTACCTGAGGCTGAAATGCACGTCGGCATAATCAGCTTCTGTATCGTTATCCCTGTTGTTCCCGTCAAGAGTACGCACGCGGAAATCCCCGTTGATATCCGGGTTATAGGTGTAGGGTTTGCCGTTTTCTACCGTATTGGTAAACAGATAGGTGTTGTATATGTCCTTGAGTTCGGTTCCGGATATGGTACTTGAAGACGTCCTTATTTCCTTGTTGTCAAAATAAAGGTATTCGTTGCCGCCGTCAAAAGCCGTTTCCCTGTCGTATTTATAGATCAGTTGATTACCGGAGTAGAACTGTGGTTTTATACCTGTTATGGCCGTATCCCAGTTGTGATTTTGAAGGATGGCTACTTTGACTTCCTGTTGCGGATTGACCAGGGTAAGATTATTGCTGTTTATGGTAAACTGTACAACCTGTTTTTCCCCGATAACCGACATTTCCCGGGTTCTCTTCAATACGACGCCTACGGAAACGAGGTCTTTGTAGATCACAAAGCGGCGGGAAAAAAGGAAGTTGTCCTGGTTGTCATATATTTTTAATATATAGTTTCCCGACAGTTTGAACCTTGTCCGCGAGTTGGGTAATGTAAGATCGTAATGCGAATAGGGTTGAAGCGTAGTGACCGAATTCCTGTAATCCTGGATCCGCTGGTTATCCATCCCTTTGAGGTATTGCGACTTTAAGAGGTTGGAGGGAGTCCAGTCGAAATTGCAGTGTACGATTTTGTAATAGTAGTCTGTCTCCCGTGCCCGGAGGTCGTCAAAAGACAGGGTAAAAGTTTCTCCCTGCGTAACTATGGGAAACTGATCGCCCCGGTTGTTACCATCGCTTTTGAACACTACGGATTTTATATGTTGCGGTGGCGCTGTTTCTTTTTCTTCCTGGGCCACGACAGTCAGGGCCAGAAACAGAAATACAAAGGTAAGTCCCGGAGCTAAATACTTCTTGCTGTACATCATGCTGTAAATATACACAAAAAAAGATGCGGGGAAGTGAAAGCTGTCCGATCCCCATTTTTGTCAGGAAGACTACAAGATTCCCTGCAAAATGGTTTTGGCTTTTGCAGTTTTTATGCTTTGCAGACAGGAAAACTTTTTATAACAGGACTTCGGTCAATCCCTTTCTGTCTTTTCTGACCGCCCTGTACGGGTGGACGAGATCAAGAATAAGCTTTTGTTTAGAATGAGTATAAATAGTAAAAACTATGCTTTACAGGCATGAATAAATAATCCGTAAATTCATAAATTTGCATGAATTTTTGAATAACCAATTTTTCAAAACAATCTTATTGTAACATGTCCAATGACATTCGTATCAGAAAAGGTTTGAACATCAATCTGGAAGGGGAAGCGGAAAAAACAGTTTCGGACGCCCCGAGAGTTAAAACCTTCGCGCTAAAACCCACGGATTTTCACAACACTACGCCTAAAATGGTTGTGAAAGAGGGAGAAAAAGTAAAAGCAGGTGATGTTGTTTTCTACTCCAAGTACAGTGAAAAAATAAAATTCGTAGCTCCGGTAAGTGGTACAATCGCAGAAATAAGAAGAGGTGCCAAACGAAGGATTCTGGAAGTGGTTATTGATGCCGACGACCAGGATGTCTATAAAGAGTTCGGGGCCAAAGATCCCGGACAGCTTTCGGCAGAAGAAATAAAAACGTATTTACTGGAAAACGGTTGCTGGCCTTTTATCCGTCAGCGCCCTTATGATGTTATTGCCAATCCGGAAGACACGCCCAAGGCGATCTTTATTTCGGCCTGTGCAAGTGCTCCGCTGGCTGCAGATGCGGCTTTTGTGCTGGAAGGAAGAGCGGAAGATTTTCAGGCGGGTATCGATGCAATTACGAAACTTACCCCGGGCAAAACACATTTGTCTGTAAACAGAAAATCCGATTCTTTTCTCAATGAAGTAAAAGGCGTGGAGCTTCACAGGGTTTCGGGCCCTCACCCTGCAGGAAATGTAGGTGTTCAGATACACCATATAGATCCGATCAATGCAGGTGAAAGGGTTTGGGTTGTTAACCCGGAAGATGTGGCTATCATCGGAAAAGTGTTCCGTACGGGGCAGTTCGATGCTACCCGTACTGTAGCGGTTGCCGGATCTGAAGTAGAGAAACCTCAGTATTACAGGGTCAGGATCGGTTCTCGTATAAATGCTCTGGTGAAGAACGATACGAATGATGTAAGGATTATCAGCGGAGACGTATTGACCGGCGACAAGGTTACAGGTGACGGTTTTCTCGGGTATTACAGCAATATGGTGACCGTAATTCCGGAAGGGAATGAGTATCGTATGTTTGGCTGGTTACCTTTTAAGGACAACAACATACCGAGTATGCATCATACTTCTTTTTCGTGGTTGTTTCCCAAAAAGAAATACAAGGTCAATACCAATCTTAACGGGGAAGAAAGAGCCCTGGTGGTTACCGGTGAAATGGAAAAGGTGCTGCCCATGGATGTTTATCCCATGCAGTTGCTCAAGGCTTGTATGGTGAACAACATTGAGAAAATGGAAAACCTGGGGATCTATGAAGTGGCTCCGGAGGACTTTGCGCTGATAGACTATGCCTGTACCTCGAAGATAGAAGCACAGGAGATCATCAGGGAAGGCCTCGATTTAATGATTAAAGAAGTTGGTTAATACATAAGATATGAAGTTTTTAAGAAATAAGATAGATCAACTGAAAAAACCCTTTGGCAAGGGAGAGAAGTGGGAGAAGTTCGCACCGGCGGTCAATGCCCTTGATACTTTTTTGTTCGTACCGGACCATACTACCCAAAAAGGAGCACATATCCGTGATGCGGTAGACCTTAAACGGACCATGATCACCGTGGTCCTGGCACTTGTTCCGGCATTGATATACGGTATCTACAATACGGGGTATCAGTATTTACACCAGCTGAACGGCGGAGATGTTGCATTTTGGGACGCTTTTGTGCACGGTTTGTGGAAAGTGCTTCCCATGATCGTGGTGTCATATGCTGTAGGGCTGACTATTGAATTTATCTTTGCCATATACAGGGGACACGAAGTCAATGAAGGTTTTCTGGTCACCGGACTGCTGGTGCCCATGATCATGCCGGTAGATATACCGCTGTGGATGATCGGGATATCCGTCGCCTTTGCTGTGTTAATCGGGAAAGAAGCCTTTGGCGGTACGGGGATGAATATTTTGAACCCCGCTTTGTTAGCCAGGGCTTTTGCTTTTTTTGCATACCCCACATACATGTCCGGAAACAAGGTTTGGGTTTCCGAAGCTACGAATGTAGATGCCGTTTCCGGTGAGACCATACTGGGAAGCCTTGCAGCGGGACACGACGTACACTTCAGTATGTTTAATATGTTTAGCGGAGCCATTCCGGGATCGGTGGGAGAAACCTCCACGCTATGGATTCTGGTGGGAGCCGCCCTGCTTATCTTTACCGGGGTAGGGAGTTGGAGGATTATGCTCGGCAGTGTTATCGGAGGAACCGCTATGGGACTGCTCTTTAACCTTTGGGGAGCTAACGATCTGATGAATTTTCCATGGTATCAGCACCTTCTTGTAGGAGGATTTGCTTTCGGAACCGTTTTTATGGCTACCGATCCTGTGTCCGCCGCACAGACCGTCAGAGGAAAATGGATATACGGTATACTGGTCGGATTCTTATGTATCATGATCCGGGTGTTTAACCCCGCTTATCCCGAAGGTGTGATGCTGGGAATCCTGTTAATGAACGTATTTGCGCCTACTATTGACCACTATGTTATAGAGGGCAACATAAAAAGAAGAAAGAAAAGACTGGCTGCGTCTAAACTTAAAACCGCTTAGTAATGAACAGAGAAGGTAATTTATACACGTTTATCTTTGCGATAGTAATGGTGGTAATAGTCGCGTTTTCACTCGCTTTTGCGGCAACATCGTTAAAGCCAAAGCAAGAGGAGAACACGAAAAAAGAGAAAATGCAGAATATTCTCAAGACCATAGGTGTCGAGGTAGAAAGAGATGCTGCTGAAGGTGAATACAAACAATACATAAAGGAAGAATTGTCTTTAGTGGCAGATGGCTCCGTAGACGAGCAATCCGATGCCTTTAACATAGATTTGAACAAAGAATTGAAGCTACCGGTTGACGAGCAGCATTTTCCATTGTATATTGCAGATGTTGAAGGTGAAAAGTATTATATAGTACCTTTAAGAGGAGCAGGACTTTGGGATGCCATCTGGGGTTATGTTTCACTGAAGGAAGATTTGAATACTATAGAAGGTGTTACTTTTGACCATGCCAGTGAAACTCCCGGACTCGGGGCAGAAATTACACAGTCCTGGTTTCAGGCACAATTTGAAGGAAAAAAGGTGTTTAATGAGGAACACGAGCTCGTAGGAGTAAAAGTTTCCAAAGGTAGTGGTGCGAAAGGAGATAACGAGGTGGATGCCATTTCCGGAGCTACCATAACCGGAAACGGGGTGACAGCAATGATAAAAGAGCGCCTGTCTCATTATCTGCCGTATTTTAAGAAACAGAAAACTCAATTAGCATTAAATTAATTGCACGTCATGAGTAAAAAAGTAAAAAAATCACCGATATTTCTTTTTGTTTCTGAGGAAAAGGAGCCCCTGTTCTCTAAAAAGAACAGGCAGTTGATTTCGGACCCGCTGAATGACAACAATCCCATTACCGTCCAGGTGCTGGGAATATGTTCGGCGTTGGCCATTACGGTACAGTTGAAACCTGCTGTAGTAATGACGCTTGCAGTGATGGCGGTAATGGCATGTAGTAACGTTATTGTTTCCCTGATCAGGAACCTGATACCGAATCGTATACGTATTATCGTACAGCTGGTTATTGTCGCTTCGCTCGTAATCCTGGTGGACCAGGTACTTAAAGCATATGCCTATGATGTGAGTAAGCAGCTATCCGTTTTTGTCGGACTGATTATTACGAACTGTATTGTAATGGGACGTCTGGAAGCCTTTGCGTTGGGTAACGGTCCCTGGAAATCCTTTCTGGACGGTATCGGAAATGCCGCGGGTTACGGACTTATCCTTATTATAGTGGCATTTTTCAGGGAACTGCTCGGTTCCGGAAAACTCTTCGGAATTGAGATCCTTGGCCATAAAGGAGTGACCATGGCAGAATCTACGGGATTATATGCACTGGGGTATGAAAACAACGGTTTTATGTTATTTCCCCCGATGGCACTGTTAACCGTTGGTATTTTTATATGGTTGCAGCGATCCAGAAACAGAAAATTAATTGAAAAAGAATAAGAGGTAATTTAACCCGTGTTGTAAAAATCAGAAAAATGGATTACATAAATCTTTTTGTTAGGAGCATTTTTATAGAGAACATGATCTTTGCATACTTCCTGGGGATGTGTTCCTACCTGGCCGTGTCTAAAACCGTAAAGACTGCCGTAGGTCTGGGGGCTGCCGTTATCTTTGTACTGGCCATAACGGTTCCCATTAACTTTTTGCTGGACAATTATCTCTTAAAACCCGGAGCACTTTCGTGGGTTGGGGCGGAATATGCCAATATAGATCTTAGCTTTCTCAGCTTTATAATGTTTATTGCGGTAATAGCCTCCATGGTACAGCTTGTGGAGATGGTTGTCGAAAAATTTGCGCCTGCCCTCTATAGTGCCCTGGGGATATTTCTTCCGCTGATTGCCGTAAACTGTGCCATACTCGGTGGTTCACTGTTTATGCAGCAGAAAGATTTCGGTAGTGTTGGCGAATCGGCCATCTACGGTGTAGGCTCCGGTATCGGCTGGTTCCTTGCTATACTGGCTATCGCTGCCATCAGGGAAAAGATTGCCTATTCTAATGTTCCTAAGCCTTTGCGCGGACTGGGCATTACCTTTATCATTACCGGGCTTATGGCTATTGGCTTTATGAGTTTTATGGGAATTTCATTGTAAACCGTTTTTATATTTAAAATATGGATTATTCAATAATCTTTGCGAGTATAGTTGTATTTTTAGTGTTGGTTTTGGTGCTCGTCGCCATTCTTTTGGGTGCTAAGGCCAAATTAATACCGTCCGGACCTGTATCCCTGCACATTAATGGTGAAAAGGATGTAGAGGTATCTTCGGGAGGTACGCTTTTATCAACACTCGGTAACAGTAAAATATTTTTACCGTCTGCATGTGGTGGCGGTGGTACCTGTATTCAATGTAAATGTCGCGTACTGGAAGGCGGGGGGAATATCCTGCCTACTGAAGAGCCGCACTTTACCAGAAAGGAAATTGCAGAAGGATGGCGCCTGGGATGCCAGGTAAAGGTAAAACAGGATATGACCATAGAAGTTCCGGAAGAAGTTTTCGGGATCAAGAAATGGGAAGCCACTGTGGTCGGAAACTACAATGTAGCTTCGTTTATCAAGGAATTTATAGTCGAGATCCCGGAAGATATGGGGTATAAACCGGGAGGATATATACAGATCGAGATCCCCAAGTGTGTGGTGGAATACAAGGATATTGACATTACTGCACACCCCGAGGAACACCCCGGAGAGCCGGACAAGTTCAAAATGGAGTGGGATAAGTTCAACCTGTGGCCGTTGGTCATGAAGAATGATGAAATCGTGGAGCGTGCCTATTCAATGGCTTCTTATCCGGCTGAAGGACGAAAAATCATGCTCAACGTACGTGTAGCCACTCCGCCCTGGGACCGTTCAAAAAACGGCTGGATGGATGTAAATCCCGGAATAGCCTCATCGTATATCTTCTCCAGAAAACCGGGAGACAAGGTAACTATTTCCGGACCTTATGGCGAATTCTTTATCAACCATTCGGAAGCGGAAATGCTGTATGTAGGTGGTGGAGCCGGTATGGCACCCATGCGTTCGCACTTGTACCACCTCTTTAAGACATTAAAAACCGGAAGAAAGGTAAGCTACTGGTACGGAGGACGTTCAAAGCGTGAATTGTTCTACCTGGATCATTTCAAAGAACTGGAGGATGAATTCCCCAACTTTAAATTTTACGTAGTACTGTCCGAGCCGCTTCCGGAAGATAACTGGAAGGAAATGAAAGACATCAATGATGAGGAAGGCGACGGTTTCCTCGGGTTTGTACACCAGGCTGTAATAGACCAGTACCTGAACCATCACGAAGCGCCCGAAGACATAGAATTCTATTTCTGCGGACCCCCGCTGATGAACAAGGCGGTAGAGAAAATGTGTGATGACTTTGGTGTTCCGCCTGAAAATGTACGATTCGACGATTTTGGAGGATAATTAACATAAATAATCCATTTAATATAAAGACCGATACCTGTAACCGTATCGGTCTTTTTGCTTTATGGCCCGGCAGGATTACCTCCCCAAAAAACTCATGCTGGCTTACTGGGCGCCCAGCTTTTCTATTCCTTTCCTTCATCATAACACACTACTGACTCATACTCATACTGGTCCTTTCTCATACTGGTGCTCGTTTGTAACGATTATCTTTACCCTTACCTAATTATAACACACCACCCTATCTTTGTTATATAATCATTATTTTTGTTGCATTTAAAAATCAATTGATCATGAATACCAAAGCATTTTTAGGCCTTTCGCTGGCCCTGGCAATCTCTGTTTCCTGTGCCGATAATAAGAAGGAAAGTACGGTGAAAAAAGAACCGGTTGCCGAAAAAAAGTTTGACTACGAGGTAGACCGGTTTGCCGATATCCGCATACTCCGCTACCGGATCCCGGGCTGGGAAAACCTGAGTTTGAAAGAACAAAAGCTGGTGTACTACCTTACACAGGCCAGACTGAGTGGGAGGGACATCATGTGGGACCAGAATTATCGTCATAACCTGGCCATACGGAAAGCCCTGGAAAACATTTATACTACTTATGAAGGCGATAAAAGCTCGGAAAACTGGGAAGCATTTGAAGTTTATCTTAAGAGGGTATGGTTTTCCAACGGTATTCACCATCACTATTCCAATGATAAAATAAAACCCGGTTTTGACAGGACGTATCTGGAAAACCTGTTAAAGGAGACCGGTACGACACTGGATGAAGCTATTGTGGCAGTACTTTTTAATGATGCGGACACCAAGAAAGTTAACCTCGACGCTTCCAGGGGACTTATAAAAGGATCGGCCGTGAACTTTTACGGAGAAGGGATCACTGCCGATGAAGTAGATGCCTTTTATGCCGATATGAAATCACCCGATCCGGAAAAACCGCTGTCGTTCGGACTCAATTCCAAACTGGTAAAGGAAGACGGGAAACTGGTAGAGAAAGTATGGAAGAGCGGCGGAATGTACGGGGAAGCCATAGACAGGATCATTCACTGGCTGGAAAAGGCTAAGGAAGTAGCGGAAAACGAAAAGCAGGCCCATGCACTCGGCCTCCTTATTGAATATTACAGAACAGGAGACCTCCGGACCTGGGACGACTACAATGTGGCCTGGACCGAAGCCACCGAAGGGAATATAGATTATATAAACAGCTTTATAGAAGTGTATAACGATCCCAAGGGATACCGTGGCTCATACGAATCTATCGTGCAGATCAAGGATTTTGAAATGTCAAAGAAGATGGAGGTCCTGGCCCACAATGCACAGTGGTTTGAGGACAATTCCCCTTTAATGCCCGAACATAAAAAGGAAAATGTGGTGGGGGTATCCTATAAAACGGTTGTAGTAGCGGGAGAAGCAGGAGATGCCTCCCCAAGCACACCCATCGGGGTGAATTTGCCCAATGCCAACTGGATCAGGACTGCACACGGTTCCAAATCGGTTTCTCTGGGCAACATTATTGAAGCCTATAATAATGCCGGAAGCGGGGATCGTTTAAAAGAGTTTGTAAACGATGAGGAAGAACTGGAACTCGCCAAAAAGTACGGAAAACTGGGAGGTAAATTGCATACGGCCCTTCACGAGGTTATCGGCCATGCTTCCGGAAAACTGAATCCCGGAGTGGGTGAAACCAAGGAAACGCTGAAAAATTATGCATCGACCCTGGAAGAAGGAAGAGCAGACCTGGTAGGGCTGTATTATATCATGGACCCGAAATTACAGGAACTCGGACTGGTAGATGATTACCGCAAAGTGGCCATGGCCGAATATGACGGCTATATCCGGAACGGATTGTTAACGCAGCTTATACGCCTGGAACCCGGACGCGATGTGGAAGAAGCCCATATGCGCAACCGCCAGTGGGTATCGGCCTGGGTATTTGAAAAAGGGAAAAAAGACAATGTTATTGAAAAGGTAAACCGGGACGGAAAGACCTATTACAATATCAACGATTATGACAAGCTCAGGGAACTGTTCGGGGAATTGCTCCGGGAAACCCAGCGTATAAAGTCCGAAGGCGATTATGAAGCTGCTGAAGCATTGGTAGAAGGCTATGGTGTAAAAGTAGACCAGGCCATCCACAGAGAGGTTCTGGAAAGGAATAAGGCCTTTAAATCTGCACCGTACAGCGGGTTTGTAAATCCCGTACTGGTGCCGGAAACAAACGAAGCCGGAGAGATTACGGCGATTAAGGTCACCCGGCCCGGGAATTTTGAGGAGCAAATGCTCTACTATGCCGGAAATTACAGCTTCCTGCCTGTTAATAACTAAAAGCTGTGTTCTATATACCAAAGCCTGCCGCTCCGGCAGGCTTGTTTTTTATGTATGTAACCGGTTAATGCGGCAATTTGTTTTTCAGAAGACCGTATACAAAAGTGCCCAGCAATGCACCGAAAATAACAATAGCCATACTCCAGAATCCTGCCCCGAAAAGGATATACATGGGCCCGGGACATGCCCCTGCCAGTGCCCAGCCCAAACCGAACAGGATACCACCCGCGAGGTAACGGGTAATTCCTTTTTCCTTGTCGGCGATCTGTATTTTTTGGCCTTCCGTATTTTTAGTCCCTGTACGTTTAAATATCCGGATGCCTGTAAACCCGGTAAGTATGGCTACCATAATGATCCCGTACATGTGAAAGGACTGGAAATGGAACATTTCGTAGATCCTGTACCACGATACGGCTTCCGATTTGGTAAGGACAATCCCGAAAAAGATTCCGACTAGCAAAAATTTGATATATTTCATCTGTAAATAGTTTATAATTGTATTTAACGTGAATAATGGATAAGCTCTTTGAGGTGAAGGTGCCTTAAACTGTAACCTTATTTGAATTTTTCTGCAGCGTTCCTCCCTTCTCCCGATAGTTATACGGGATGAAAATGGGAGCCTTTTTTCTTATCCATTATTCACGTTATTTAGGGTTTCATTGTCATACGTCCTGAGTCATACCTCTTATGTCATTAAAAAATAAGTGGCAATATAAAATGGGCCATAAGCAACCCGCCCAGGAAAAAACCGATAACGGCTATAAGGGAGGGAAGCTGTAAATTGCTGATACCGCTTATGGCGTGTCCTGAAGTGCATCCCCCGGCATATCGCGATCCGAAACCAACCAGGAATCCGCCCCCCAAAAGGATGAGCAGCCCTTTGATCGTAAGAGCATTTTCCATACCGAATACGGCATCCGGCAATAGCTTACCCTGCGGGGCATCGATGTGCATTTCCTTTAGCTGTGCAACCGTATCGGGATTGATGTTTACACCGCTGCCATCCGAAAGGAAGTGTACCGAAATAAATCCGCCTATCATGGCCCCGAGTACAACTACCAGGTTCCAGCGCTGGGTCTTCCAGTCGAATTTAAAGAAACGGGCACATTTACCGGCGCCAAAAGCAGAACACAGGGTGCGAAGGTTTGAAGACATGCCGAAATTTTTCCCCAGGTAGATAAGCAGGAGCATTACAATACCGATCAAAAAACCGGAGAGGTACCAGGGAAAAGGCTTGTAGATAAAATCCATAATTTACAATTTGTGATACGGCAAAAATACAGACATCTTTCCACAGTTGTGTAACTGCGGTTACACAGTAAAAAAATTGTTGAACCGGATACGCACTAAAGTTTGATGATTTTGGAAGTAGCTACTTTCGGATCACCGTTGTCGTGAAATTCGGTTTCTGTTTTGAAAATTTCACATGAATCCTCCCGGAATTCGGATTCTGTGAGGAGCAGAGGAGTCTGGCCAATACAATGGATCAGGATTGAATCTGTTTTATGGGTGGTAACATTTTCTCTTATGAGCCACAAATACTGGCTTGCTACCTTTAAATCAAGAACTGTGGTGTACAAATTGTTTTTCGTGAGGCCTTTTTCAATTTCAATTACAGTATCCTTGTGAAGATCAGTGTATTTTTCTAACTCGTTATTATAATTTACGGTTTTTGTGAATGTCCCGAGGATACAGTAAGATGTAACCGGAATTACTTCAGCTGGCGGGGTAACCACAACCTGTTTGGCTGTACAGGCTGTCAACATTAAAGAAATAAACCAGTATATTTTTTTCATGGCCAGGTTTTCTACAAATATAACTTTTATGTTATTAATATATAGTTGATCTTTAGTTTGATATGTGCTTTTTTAATTAACCGGGCCCTGATTTTAAAGGATACGGCCCTTAAACGGTGATTTAAAATAAGTATCTTTGTCGCATGGAAATTCTGAATGAACAGGAATTGCATAATCTCGCCATGAATGTTGTCGGGAAAGACCTGGAAGCAAAAGGGTTTGAGTTTCTCGCCGTAAACAGTCAGCTCAAAAAAGACCCCCAATTTGTGTGCCTCAAAAACAAAAAGTTACATTTTGTGGTGGTAAAGGCAGTGCTTTATCCGGAAAATCCGAAAAAATACGATGTGGTGTTTATGGAAACCATAAAGGAACATGCCCTGAAATTCAAAGCGAGAACGTATTATGCCGGTGTGGGTATAGCCAGTGCGGACAATTATGAAAAACCGGTGCGGAAAGACCGGAAATATATAGTAAATTATGATGGAATTCAGGAAATCATTTAGAACGCTGATTGCTTTAACACTGTTGAGTCTGGGAGTTACGGGTTGTAATTCCGTATCCCCTCAAAAGGCTGTTACCATTCACGGGGAAGCCCAGGGAAGCACTTACAGTATTAAGTATATTTCTGATAAGGAAGAAGACCTGAAACCGGCTGTAGATTCCATACTCGATGCCATAGATATGTCGATGTCGACATACAAACCGGATTCCGACATTTCCCGTATCAATGCGGGAGACAGTACCGTGGTGGTCGATGAGAACTTTCGTAAGGTTTTTCTCGGTTCACAAAAAATCTGGAAAGAATCCGGTGGGAGTTACGACCCTACTATCGGTACGCTGGTAAGGGCCTGGGGGTTTGGTCCGGATCATCATCGCATTGCTTTGGACAGCAGTAAAGTGGACAGCCTGTTGCAGTATTGCGGATTCGACAAGGTGGCCCTGACATCGGAAAATACCATCCGAAAGGAAAACAAAAACATATATTTTGATTTTAACTCCATAGCCCAGGGATATACCGTTGATGTTATTGCCGGTTTTTTCCTGGGCAAGGGTATTCGGAATTTTATCGTGGAAGTAGGAGGAGAACTCGTTGCGCACGGAAGGAATACCGAAAAAGAAAAGGACTGGGTAATTGCCATTGACGATCCGTTACAGGGTATGGAAGGACGTTCTTTTATAGCCAAGATCAACCTTAAAGATATGGGCATGGCCACTTCAGGAAATTACCGCAAGACCGTCACGGATTCCATCACGGGGGAAAAATATGTGCATATCGTAGACCCCAAGACGGGATTCACCAAAAAGGGCAACGTGTTGAGTACGACCGTACTGGCCAAAACCTGTATGGAAGCCGATGCCTATGCGACCACTTTTATGGTGATGGACCTGGAAGAATCGAAAGAGTTCTTAAAGACCAAACCGGATATACACGCCTTTATCCTGTATATGGACGAAAACAACGAAATGCAAAAGTATATGACCGAAGGCTTTAAATCGCTGATACTGGAATAGCGATACTTTCGGATTTTTAGAAGCAACTCATCGACTCCAAAACTACTTATAACATACCGGGATAATTTCTCCTTCGGCCAGGACATGGCGTTTTACCTGTTCCGGGGGGAGCTGCCTGGTGTAGTCCACTTCGTTTACCGTAAAGCCGATATCCCTTAATTTGCTGAAATAGTCCCTGCCATATATCCGCACATGGTCATACTGGCCGAAAATGGCAGCCCTTTCCTTGGGGTCGGTAATGGAATCGTCTTCAAAGGTCTTTTCCCTGTTCAGTTCCTGTGGGATCTGGAAAATTCCGGTCCCGCCCGGTTTCAGTATGCGGTATAATTCCCGCATCGCCCTGGTGTCGTCAGGAATATGTTCCAGGACATGGTTGCAGAGGATGAAGTCAAAACTGTTGTCTTCAAAGGGCAGGTTACAGATATCTGCCTTTACATCTGCCAGGGGCGATTCCAGGTCGGTGGTCGTATAATCCAGGTTTCGCAGTTTCCTGAAGCGCTTGTAAAAAGCCTGTTCAGGGGCAAAGTGCAGTACTTTCTTCGGTGCGGTAAAGAAATCCGTTTCGTTTTTCAGGTACAGCCATAAAAGCCGGTGCCTTTCCAGTGACAGGGTCCCGGGGGCCAGTACATTTTCGCGTTGTTTTTCATACCCGTAGGGCAAAAACGATCGATAACTCTTGCCGTCAATAGGGTCGGTATATGTGTTCCCCCGCAGGGCAAAGGCAAATAAAGGTTTTACCCAATAACTCAACCGGATCAGCAAAGGCCTCGGAACAAGGTTTAGTATGATCTTGAACAGCTTTTTCATTAAAAAATACAGTACTTCATCAATTTCAGGCATATAAAAATGTTCCGGCAGGACTTTGCTTGGGATCACAAAATTTTATTGTACTATGTCAGGTATCTCTCCTGAAACAACGCCTTTGGTATTTGACAAAAAGTACCGGGTTTTACGGTTTTTGAACGATGAATGTCGAACCGTAGAATTATAAAGTGGCCTAAAATGTTACGTGGCCAACTGCTTTAAATTTTAATATTCGTTATTCATTTACAATACCAGGGCTTCTTTTCTGAACTCGTTTTCTTCGTCGCTTTTGATTCCCAGGGCTTCATAGATATAGGCAAATGTGGAAAGCAACTCGGGTTTGCCGTCTACAAGGGCTACGTCGTGCTCAAAATGCGCACTGGGTTTGCCGTCGGCGGTCACAATGGTCCAGCCGTCTTTTAGCTGTTTGATCCTTTGCGTTCCCATGTTTATCATGGGTTCTATGGCAACAACCATTCCTTCCGCGAATTTTTTACCGCGCCCCCTTTTTCCGTAGTTGGGCATTTCGGGATCTTCGTGCATTTTTTCGCCCAGGCCGTGCCCTACCAGTTCTCTCACCACACCATAACCGTGTTTTTCACAATATTGCTGGATGGCGTAACCAACATCGCCCACGCGGTTACCTGTCCTGAATTCCCTGATACCCACATACAGTGATTCCTTGGTCACTTCCAGAAGCTTTTTGGTTTCGGGGGCTACTTCACCGATTTCGAAGGTATAGGCGTGATCTCCGTAAAACCCGTTCATTAAGGCCCCGCAATCTATAGATACGATATCCCCTTCTTTTAGGGGCGTGTCGGTCGGAAGGCCATGAACCACGGCCATATTAACACTTGTAAGCAGGGTGGAAGGGCAGTCGTACAATCCTAAAAATCCGGGCTTGGCCCTGTGATCCCTTATGAATTGTTCGGCGAGTTTGTCAAGTTGTATGGTAGTAACGCCGGGTTTAATTTCCCCGGCCAGCATACCCAGGGTTTTGGATACGATCAGGGCGCTTTCCCGCATTAATTCAATCTGCTCCGGCGATTTTATATGTATCATTGTATTGACTTTATAATAAATTCCAAATATGGGAATTACTGTTTTATGGCGCAAAAATAGGAATTAATATGCAAACGGTACGGTTCCCGTAACCGGATATGTCAACGGATGATATCGGTATCCACGGGAGTATATCCCAGATGGCGGCTGAGCGATAATACCTGTCCCTTATGATGAAACTCATGGGTGATGACATGAGTAAAAAGTTGTAAAGGCGCAATGTTCCGGGTGGTATCATCTATATGTACGGGAATTTCCCCGGTAAGGTGAGATGCAAAACGATGCAGAAATTCATGGACGAGTTCATCTATCCGGTCATAGTAAGTATACAATTCACTTATTGTAGTTACCGAAGCATAAGGCATAAATTCACCGTCGCGTTGCAGGGCCTGTTTCCCGATCCAGAATTCATATGTATTTCCGGTGTGTACCAGCAGGTTTCGTATACTTCCCCGGCCAAAGGAACTGCTTTCCCTGATAAAATCCTTTTGGGATATGGTATTACAATATTGAAATAAAACTTCGCGGGATTGCCTGACCTGTTCATATTGTGCTTCAAATATATTTTGCATAACCGATATTATGAATCTTTTGGAGAAATATCCGCTTTCTTTCTTTTTTCTTCCAGGTAGTTATCGACAGAATACCTCCCGGCATGTACGAAATATATCAGAAAAGCCACGGCGAGCAAATGAATTGCGGGCGCCGTATTCATATAAGTATCGCCTTGTAAGAGGTGTGCCCCGATAATGGCAACGATAAAATTAAGGATCGTAAGCAGGCTGAAAACCCTTACTTTATAACCTGAAATCCAGCTTATCCCGGCAAAGAACTGAGCGTACACGGAAACCACGGCACATAAAAGCGGTAACGGAAAACCGATGGATGCAATAAAATCCCTGAACTCAAGCATCCTGTCCCAGTGTATGATATTGTCCGATACACCGTAGATCAGCCGTATTCCAAAGACGATCCGTATAAACAGCAGTGCAATGTCCTTTCGTTGTTCCCGGTTCATGGCAGAAGCTTTTTATTGATTTGATAAACGGACATGCCATAAAGATAAGAATTAACCTTCAAAAGAAAAGGCTAAGAGTGATTTTTGACGAAGCTGACATAGTTGGCGGGGGTAAAACGGACGAAATGTTGTTTCCGGAATCTGCCGGTGTGCCGTGTAGGATTTTATTTTTATCTTTAACAGCAAACCTTATGATATGGAAAAAATCAAGTCTTCGGATTACAGGGTGACCCGACCGGTCAGATTAAAGGAAATACCAACGCTGAACATGCTGGACGCCTCCGAAAAAGACCTGGAAAAGCAACTGGCCAAAGAACGGAAAAAACTGGCGAAGTTCCAGAACAGGATGTATGCCCATGGCAAATACGGGGTGTTGATCTGCATACAGGGCATGGATACAGCCGGAAAAGACAGTCTTATCCGTGAGGTTTTTAAAGACCTCAATGCGCGCGGGGTTGTGGTACACAGCTTTAAAACACCGTCGGCACTTGAATTGCGGCACGATTACCTGTGGAGACACTATGTTGCGTTACCCGAACGGGGCAAATTCAGTGTGTTTAACCGTACCCACTACGAAAATGTACTGGTGACCCGGGTACACCCCGAATACATACTGAATGAAAATATTCCGGGTATAGAAAGTGTGGACGACATAGGCCCGGTGTTCTGGGATAAACGGTTCGAACAGATCAATAATTTTGAAAAACACGCTGCGGAAAACGGTACCATCATATTCAAGTTTTTTCTGCACCTGTCCAAAGAAGAGCAGCGGCATCGCTTACTCAGGCGGCTCAACAAGGAAAACAAGAACTGGAAGTTTTCTTCTGCCGACCTGGAAGAACGCAAACTCTGGGACGATTACCAGCAGTGTTATGAAGAAGCCATAAATCTGACATCCACTGCCCATGCACCCTGGTATGTAATTCCGGCAGACAGCAAGGAGGCGTGCAGGTTGATCCTGGCAGACATACTGTATGACGAGCTCAAGGAATACAAAGAGGTAAAAGAACCCGAACTGGACGAAAAAACAAAGGCACATTTGGAAGACTATAAAAAACAGTTGCAGGCAGAATAGATTTTGTGGGCTATAGTTCTTATTTTTGAATCCCGGGGAAAAAGCGTTGCGAACGAAAATCAATGTGTTCCCGGAGAATACGATAACTCTAAATTCCCTGACCAACAATGAAAAAATTGCTTCTCCTCGTTTTTCTATGTACCGGACTTTCCCTTGTTGCACAAACCGATGATGAAAAACAGTTAAAGGCCATTTACAATACGGCTTTACTGGATGCCAGGGGCTACGACTGGCTCGAATACCTCTCCAATCAGATCGGAGGGAGGCTGTCCGGTTCGCTGAACGCCGAAATGGCGGTAAAATACACCAAAAAACAACTCGATTCCCTCGGACTGGACAAAGTATGGTTGCAACCGGTAATGGTGCCTAAATGGGTAAGAGGGATTCCCGAGGTGGCCTATATAGAAACGGCTCCCGGCAAAACCACTAACGTGCCCGTTTGTGCCCTTGGCGGCTCGGTGCCTACTCCTGCCGGAGGTGTCAAGGCGCAAGTTGTGGAAGTGAAAGGCATAGATGAACTGAAAAAACTGGGAAGAGAAAAAATAGAAGGGAAAATCGTGTTCTATAACAGGCCCATGCAGGCCGATCTCATTAGTACTTTTGAAGCGTACGGCGGTTGTGTAGACCAGCGTTATGCCGGGGCCATGGAAGCGGCTGAGTTTGGAGCGGTAGGAACCATAGTCCGCTCCATGAACCTGCGCCTGGACGATTACCCGCATGCGGGCTCCATGAGTTACGGGGACCTTCCGGCGGCACAACGGATTCCTGCGGCGGCCATCAGTACCAACGGAGCCGAACTGCTGAGCGGTATGCTGGCCCTGAATCCGGATATCCGTTTTTATTTTAAACAGACCTGCAGGCAGTTTGAGGACGTAAAGTCCTATAATGTCATCGGGGAGATCACCGGAAGTGAACACCCTGATGAAGTTATGGTCGTAGGGGGGCATCTGGATTCATGGGACCTGGGCGACGGGGCACATGATGACGGTGCGGGCTGTGTACAGAGCATGGAAGTACTCCGGTTATTGAAGAAAACCGGCTATACGCCCAGACACACCATCCGGGTAGTGCTGTTCATGAACGAAGAGAACGGCCTCCGGGGCGGGAACAAATATGCCGAAGAAGCGAAGGCAAAAAATGAAAAACACCTGTTTGCCCTGGAAAGTGATGCCGGCGGATTTACCCCGCGCGGTTTTACTTTTGAGTGTAACGATGGGGATTTTGCCAGGATAGAAAGCTGGAAACCGCTGTTTGAACCCTACCTGATACACCTTTTTGAAAAAGGCTACAGCGGGGCAGATATCAGACCGCTGGCGGGAGATGATATCATCCTGGCCGGACTTATGCCCGATTCCCAACGGTATTTTGACCACCACCATGCTGCCAACGATACTTTTGAACACGTAAACAAACGCGAATTGCAACTGGGGGCGGCAACCATGGCTGCCCTTGTCTATTTGGTGGATAAATATATGTAAATATGTGAATTCCGCGTCCGGCTTGCCAAAGGACCGACGAATTCGCAATACATTTTACATAGTTCACAAAATCTTTTAATGCCCGTTATTGGCAGGAAGAAAATATTTGATAGTTTTGTGAATTATGTATCATTACTTATGCTTTTTATTAAAAAAGTGTTTTCAATATTGAAAAAAACAAAAATAATAAAGCATAAGTTAATTTTTGTTTTATATTTGTGTAATCGATTGCATTAACCAAAATATATTTTGTACAACATGACGACATCAGAATTCAGATATGCGGCCAATCCGAAGGACGTAAAGAAGTATGACACACAGGAACTGAGAAATGAATTTCTTATTGATCCCGTATTCCGGGAAGATGAGATCAAGCTAACCTATTCCATGTACGACAGGTACATTGTAGGTGGCGCCATGCCGGTAAAGAAAGACCTCGTTCTGGAAACCATACCTTACCTGAAATCCGAAAATTTCCTGGACCGCCGGGAAATGGGAGTTATTAATGTCGGCGCGATCGGGAAGGTCCTGGTAGACGGGGTGGAATATACGCTCGATAAGAAAGAAGCGCTTTATATCGGTAAGGAGAGTAAGGAAGTGGTCTTTTCCGCTTCGGGCGAAGGACAGCCGTTTTTTTACATCAATTCCGCACCTGCACACCAGAAATTTCCAACTAAAAAAGTAGGCAGGGATGATGCGGAGATCATTCACCTCGGGGAAGATAAATCAGCCAATAAACGGGTGCTGAACAAACTTATCGTAAACAGCATCGTGGAAACCTGCCAGTTGCAAATGGGGCTTACCGAACTTGTGGAAGGAAACATCTGGAATACCATGCCGGTACATACGCATGAAAGACGTATGGAGGCCTATTTCTATTTTGACCTGGAAGAAGGGCAGACCGTTTGCCACTTTATGGGGCAACCGCAGGAAACCCGGCATATTTTTATGCAGAATCACCAGGCGGTGCTTTCACCGGAATGGTCCATACACTCCGGGGCGGGAACGTCAAATTATACTTTTATTTGGGGAATGGCCGGGGAAAACCTGGACTATGGGGACATGGATGTTTGCCCTCCGAATGAAATGAAATAACAGGAACGCGAAAACAAAATCATAGCCCCGCCTGCGGATTGCCTCTGTGCATATTCGGCAGGTAGCGGGCATATAAAAAAAACAGGATTCTTTATGGATTTATTCAGTTTAAAAAATAAACGTGCAATGATCACCGGGGGAACGCACGGCCTTGGAATGGCCATGGCAGAAGGCCTCGGTGAAGCAGGAGCGGAGCTGGTCATTACCGGTACAACACCATCCAAACTGGAAAAGGCCCTGGAGCATTATACTTCCAAAGGATATAAGGCTTCGGGATACATTTTTGATGTTACCGATGAAAAAGCGGCGGCCGAAAATGTCAAAAAAATAGAAAAGGAACAGGGACAGATCGATATTCTGGTGAACAATGCCGGGATAATCAAAAGGGAACTGGCCCTGGATATGGAGGTTGAAGATTTTCGAAGGGTGATTGATGTGGACCTGGTAGGCCCTTTTATCATGAGCAGGCTGGTAGCAAAAGGGATGGTAGAGCGAAAGGCCGGGAAGATCATCAACATCTGTTCCATGATGAGCGAACTCGGGCGTAACAATGTCAGTGCCTATGCCGCAGCCAAGGGAGGACTGAAAATGCTGACCAGGAACCTGGCAACAGAATGGGCGAAGTACAATATCCAGGTGAATGGTATAGGGCCCGGTTATTTTGCTACATCGCAAACAGCGCCCATAAGGGTGGATGGCAATCCTTTTAACGAATTTATTATCAACCGTACGCCTACGGGGAGATGGGGGAATCCGGAAGACCTTGCCGGTACAGCGGTGTTCCTCGCCTCGAAAGCCAGCGATTTTGTCAACGGGCAGATCGTTTATGTCGATGGCGGAATACTGGCTACCATAGGTAAGCCGATGAACGAGAAATAACAGGCCGGATAAAGAAACCTTATTCAATATTCAGATAATTACGATCAGACAACAATGAGTTTTATTAACGACGAGAGCTTTCTGCTGAACAACAAGTACGCGCAGGAATTGTATTTCAATTATGCCGAAAAGCAGCCCATTATCGACTATCACTGTCATTTACCGCCGGAGCAGATTGCCGGGGACAAGGTTTTTGAGAATCTTACACAGATATGGATCTACGGTGATCATTACAAGTGGCGGGCCATGCGTACCCTGGGAATAGATGAAAAGTACATTACCGGCAACGGTACGGATGAAGAAAAGTTCCGTGCCTGGGCAAAGACCGTGCCTTACACCCTGCGCAATCCGTTATATCAGTGGACACACCTTGAACTCAAAAGGTATTTTGGCGTAGAGACCCTGCTCAGTGAAAAAACAGCAGATGAGGTGTACCGGGAAGTCAATCAAAAACTGAATACTCCGGAATACAGTTGCCGTAACCTGCTGAAAAACATGAACGTGGAAGTGGTGTGCACTACCGAAGACCCCACAGATTCCCTGGAGCACCATAAAGCATTGGCAGGCAGCGGTTATGAAGAAGTGAAAATGACGACTTCCTTCCGTCCCGACAAGGCTATTATGATCGCCGACGAAGGGTTTAATGATTATATGGCAAAACTGGGCGAGGCGGCCGGAATGTCCGTTGAAAGCTTTGACGACCTCCGCGATGCACTGAAAAAACGGGTGCAGTATTTCCACGACAACGGCAGCAGGGTATCGGACCACGGCCTGGAACAAATATACAGCGAAGATTATACCGAAGCGGAAGTAAAAGCTATATTTGAAAAGCGTAAGAAGGGAAAAACGGTTACAGATCAGGAAGCGCTGAAGTTCCAGAGTGCAGTGTTGGAATTCCTGTCCGAAACCTATTGCGAATACGGTTGGGTACAGCAGTTTCACCTCGGGGCCCTGAGGAACAACAATAGCAGGATGAACGCCTTGTTAGGACCCGACACCGGATGGGATTCTATCGGTGATTTTCCGCAATCGATAGCGTTGTCCCGTTTTTTGAATAAATTAGACAGCAGAGACAAGCTGACAAAGACCATCCTGTACAACCTGAATCCCGCCGATAATGAAGTTATGGCAACAATGATAGGGAACTTTAATGACGGTAGCGTTAAAGGGAAAGTGCAGTTCGGTTCCGGATGGTGGTTCCTCGATCAGAAGGACGGGATGACCAAACAAATGAATGCACTTTCAAACATGGGGCTTATCAGTTGTTTTGTCGGGATGCTTACGGATTCAAGGAGTTTCCTTTCTTTCCCGAGACATGAATATTTCAGGCGGTTGTTGTGCAACCTCTTCGGTGAAGAAATACAAAACGGGGAGTTGCCGGCCGATATGGAGTGGATCGGAAAGATCATATCGGATATTTGCTATAATAACGCAAACGAATATTTCGGATTTTAATCACACGGGAAGACCGGGAACATGTCCCGGGATTTCCCTGAAATAGTTAATCAATCGGGTTCATATGAACGAAACGGTTACTTTCGGAGAAGTGCTGATGCGCCTTTCCCCGGAAGGAAATAAAAAGATAAGCCAGAGCAACAGGCTGGAGTTTTACTTCGGGGGAACGGAGATGAACGTCGGGGCCTCACTGGCGTATTTCGGCAACGAAGTAAAGCACGTGACCTGTGTTTCGGACGATATTGTCGGGGAAGCCGCCATAAGTACCATGAAAAGGTATGGCCTGGATACGGGGAGTGTTGTAAAATGCAATGCCCCGCTGGGATTGTATTTCCTGGAAGTGGGAGCTGTTATGCGGTCCAGTACCATTGCCTATAACCGGGCGCATTCTGCCTTTTCGGGGATCACTCCCGGTATGGTAGACTGGAAAGAGGTGCTGGCAGGCAGCGACTGGTTCCACTGGACGGGAATAACCCCGGCGATATCCGAAGGGGCCTGGCGTACCCTGGAAGAAGGGCTGAAACAGGCCCGGAAGAACGGTATGAACGTAACGGCCGACCCTACCTACAGGAAGGACCTGTGGAACTATGGAAAAGATGCCCGGAAAATACTGGCCGGATTACTGGAACATTCCACCATTTTTATTGGCGGGGTGAATGAGATCAATGAAATACTGGGAACGGATCATTCCGGGGACAAAGACGGTTTTGTGAAGGCGGCAAAAGAATTGTTAAACAGGGTTCCGTCGCTGACAAAGGTTTTTGACAAGGTGAGGAACGGCGGAAATGCTTCATGCCAGAAGATCAGTGCAAGGGCCTGGAACGGAAAGGAATATCTGGAAACCGAAGCCCTGGAAATTACACACGTAGTAGACAGGATAGGTACGGGAGATGCTTATGCAGCCGGACTCCTGTATGGATTACAGCATTTTGACGACGAAAAGGCCATAACATTTGCCAATGCCGCCTGTGCCCTCAAACACACCATAGCAGGTGATGTCAATTTGGTTTCGGCAGATGAAGTAATGCAGGTTGCCGAGGGCCATATTTCCGGAAGAATAAAAAGATGACCGGAAAGGCCGGTAGTCCGGAATATGAGATGAAAACAGATAAACAATAAACCACAAACAATAAACTACAAACACATCATGTCCCGATTTACAAGAATAGCCGTAGCGTTGAAAATGAAGGAAACCGGAATAGTCCCGGTCTTCTACCACAAGGATATTGAAGTGTGCAAGCAGGTGTTGAAGGCTTGTTATGACGGTGGGGCCAGGGTCTTTGAATTTACAAACAGGGGCGATTACGCACACGAGGTTTTTGCAGCGCTCAACAAATATGCGGAAAAAGAACTTCCGGAACTCATCCTGGGTGTAGGCTCCGTTGTAGATGCGGGAACGACTTCGCTCTACATACAACTGGGAGCTAATTTTATAGTATCGCCCGTACTGAATCCCGAAATGGCCAAGGTGTGCAACCGAAGGAAGATCATGTGGTCTCCCGGGTGCGGTTCGCTTACCGAGATATCCAATGCGGAAGAACTCGGAGCGGAAGTCGTAAAGATATTCCCGGGCACACAGGTTGGCGGCCCCGATTTTGTAAAGGCTGTAAAAGGACCGTTCCCGTGGACAAGCATTATGCCGACCGGGGGAGTGGAGCCAACAGAAGAAAACCTTTCCGCCTGGTTCGGTGCCGGGGTACATTGTGTAGGTATGGGGTCAAAACTCTTCGCCAAAAAAGCGGATGGCGGATACGACCTGGAAGCGGTGACCGCAACCCTGAAAAATGTGATGAAGATAATCGGGAAGATCAGAACGTAAAAAACAAGGCTTCGGAACAACTCATCAATATTAACAGTAAACCAACCCAGCCACGAAATATGATACGAAAATGTAGCTTGATAAAATATACACCTCTTGTTCTGCTCTTAACCTTTTTTGTGTCTTGTCAGGAAGCCAGTAAAGTAAAAGTGATAAGACTGGCGCACGGACTGGACGCTTCCCATCCTGTACACGAAGCAATGACCTTTATGGGCAAACGGCTCGAGGAAAAGTCGGGCGGAACAATGACAATAAAAATATATCCCAGCCAGCAATTGGGAACGGAAAGAGAGTGCCTTGAATTACTCCAGATAGGCAGCCTGGGAATGACCAAGGTGTCCGTCGGTGTCCTGGAAAACTTTGTGCCCGACCTCAAACTGTTCGGATTACCATTCCTCTTCCGGGACAAAGAACACGCGCACAAGGTACTGGATGGAGAAATAGGGAAAGAATTACTGGATGCAAGCATAGGCGTAAGGTTAAAGGGAATGGCCTTTTATGATGCCGGGAGCAGGAGTTTTTATACCAAAAAACCCGTACACAAGCCGGAAGATCTGAAAGGGCTGAAGTTGCGTGTGATGGAAAGCCAGACGGCCATAGATATGGTGCGGAGCCTGGGAGGGTCGCCAACACCCATTTCCTGGGGAGAGCTGTATACTTCGCTGCAACAGGGGATCGTGGACGGAGCGGAGAACAACCTGCCCAGTTTTTACCTCTCCCATCACTATGAAGTGTGTAAATATTACATTATGGACGAACACACCACCCTTCCCGATATGTTACTGATCAGCACCAATATATGGAACTCCCTGAGCGATCAGCAAAAGAAATGGATGGAAGAAGCCGCACAGGAATCGGTGGAATATGAGCGGAAGATCTGGGAAGAAGCCGAAAACCACGCCCTGGAAGAAATTAAAAAGGCAGGAGTTGAGGTGATTTACCCCGAAAAAGAACCGTTCCGGGAAAAAGTGTCGGGGATGTATGAAGCCTTTAAACAGGATGCCCGTTTAAAGGAAATTATCGAAGCGATCCAGGAGGAATAAAATCAATCAATATTTTATATAAAAACCAATCTTAACGGATTATGAAGAAAAAACTAGACAAGTTCCTGGGAGGATTTCTCGTGGTACTCCTTACCATATTGGTAGTGGCCGTACTGTGGCAGGTCTTTTCCAGGTATGTACTTAATGCTCCCAGTTCGGTAACTGAAGAGATAGCGAGGTTTTTGCTCATTTGGGTAGGAATACTCGGGGCAGCATATTGCTCCGGACAGCAGGATCATCTCGCCATAGAGATCCTGCCGCCCAAACTGAATGAAAAAAACAGGGTGAAACTGAAAATATTTATAAACGCCCTTATAATGCTGTTCAGCATTTTCGTATTTGTAATAGGAGGGACCAGGCTGGTATATCTCAATCATATCCTGGGGCAGAGTTCGGCTGCATTGCATTTGCCGTTGTCCTATGTTTACATGGTCATTCCGCTGAGCGGAGTGGTCATCCTACTGTATAAGTGGATAGAAATAAGAAACCCCAAAAACTATTTGATATGATTACGGAGATACTGATATTGCTGATATCGTTTGTACTGTTGCTGGCCATAGGGGTTCCGGTGGCCTGGAGCATAGGAATATCAGGCATGGTAACCATGCTGGTCACAATAGACTCCATCCCTGCATTTACTACGGTGGCACAGCGTATGGCGACAGGATTGGACAGCTTTGCTTTACTGGCCATTCCTTTCTTTGTCCTGGCAGGACAGATCATGAACCAGGGAGGTATAGCCGAAAGATTGATTTCATTTGCCAAGGCGGTGATAGGTGCCCTTCCGGGAGGATTGTCTTATGTCAATGTGATCTCCGCAATGCTGTTCGGAGCCATTTCAGGTTCGGCACTGGCAGCCACTTCGGCCATAGGAGGCATACTGGGGCCGCATATGGAAAAAGAAGGGTATTCCAAAGAGTTCGGAGCGGCACTTAATGTAACCTCTTCCACTACAGGATTGGTTATCCCTCCTTCGAATATCCTTATCGTATATTCCCTGGCAAGCGGCGGAGTGTCCATTGCAGCCCTGTTTGTGGCGGGTTATGTTCCCGGTATTTTAATGGGACTGGCCCTGATGGCAGTAGCTGCGGTCTGGATAAAGCGCAAAAAATACCCTGCCGGTGAAAAATCGACTGTAAAGCATGTGTTTACTACATTCCTGCATGCATTTCCCAGCCTGTTCCTGCTCGTTGTGGTTATCGGCGGTATAGTGGCCGGGATATTCACAGCCACGGAAGCGTCCGGGATTGCAGTATTGTATAGTCTCATCCTCTCTTTTGTTTACAGGGAGATGGACATGAAAAAGCTTTACAAGGTGTTCTTGAGTTCGGTCAGGACCAATTCCATTGTAATGCTGCTTATAGCCACTTCCATGGCCATGTCCTGGGTGATGTCCTATGAAGATATTCCGCAATCCGTAAGTGAGGCGTTACTCGGACTGAGCGATAATAAATACATGATCCTTCTCATGATAAATTTCATCCTGCTCTTCGTAGGGATGTTTATGGATATGACCCCGGCGGTACTGATATTCACCCCGATTTTTTTACCTGTGGTGAAAGACCTCGGAATGGACCCGGTACACTTCGGGATTATGATGGTCATGAACCTGTGTGTAGGTCTTTGTACTCCTCCCGTAGGATCGGTACTCTTTGTCGGTGTCGGTATTGCCAAGACTACCATACAAAAAGTGATCAAACCGTTGATACCGCTTTTTATAGCCATGCTCATCGTCCTTTTACTGGTGACCTATGTTCCGGAAATATCACTGTGGTTACCGAAACTGATGGAATAATACAGAAGATCTGACTATATATCCCGGTTTTGCCCTGCTTTTGGGATTCAGACAGGGTAAAACGAGGAATTACAAGTGTTGCCCAATTTTATAATTGTGCTTTTAACACCAAAATATTTTTTACTGAAAACTAAACAAACTAAACCCGGAAAACCGGGGATTTCAGAGGATGTCCCGGTTTTCAGAACGATTGAAATAAATGGATTTGAAACAGATGAAAAAACTGGACAGGAATAGCCAGGGGCTGGAAGAGAAATTCCCTGTAAAGGTAGTGCAATTCGGAGAAGGCAACTTTTTAAGGGCTTTTGTCGATTATGTGATTGATAAACTTAACACTGATGCAGAATTTCGTGCCGGGGTGGCCGTAGTCCAGCCGCTGAAAAACGGGCTTGTAGATATGCTCAACGACCAGGAAGGACTCTATACACTCTTCATGAAAGGCGTGCAGAAAGGAGAGGAAATACAGGAAAACAGGCTGATATCCTGTATACAGCAGGGGATCAACCCTTATGACAATTTTAATGCTTACCTGGAACTGGCCGAAGAAGAGGAACTGCAATTTGTGATCTCCAACACTACTGAAGCGGGGATCGCATTTGATGAAAATGATAGGCCGGACATGCAGCCACCTTCTTCTTTCCCCGGAAAACTTACGGTTTTGTTGTACCGACGGTTTAAACACTTTAAGGGCAGTCCTTCAAAAGGACTTACCGTTATTCCCTGTGAATTGATTAACAATAATGGCGATGTCCTTAAAGAAGTGATATTGAAATATGTGGATTTATGGGAGCTGGGAAGTGAATTTAAGAACTGGATAACGCAGCACAACAGCTTTCACAATACTCTGGTAGACCGGATAGTCCCGGGATACCCGAAAGATCAACAGGAGGAATACCAAAGCCGGCTGTCTTATGAAGACAAACTGATGGTTTCGGCCGAGACGTTTTTACTGTGGGTGATTGAAGGTGACGATAAATTAAAGGCGAAAATACCTCTGGAAAAAGCCGGACTGGATATAAAAATAGTGAATAGCATACAGCCCTACCGTACGCGAAAGGTCCGTATTCTCAACGGGGCACATACCGCCATGGTACCGTTTTCACTTTTGTATGGCAATGAAACCGTAAAGGAAACCATTGACGGGGAATTTACCGGAAAATTTGTAAAAAAGGCCGTTTTTGACGAAATTATCCCTACCCTGGATATGGAGAAGGAAGAGCTCCGGGATTTTGCGGAACAGATCATGGACCGTTTCCGTAATCCCTTTATAAAACACCGCCTGGCCAGTATTGCACTTAACTCGGTTTCGAAATTTAAGGTCAGGGTACTGCCCAGCCTTACGGGATATTACAGGGAACAAAAACAGCTTCCTGCGTATCTGGTATTTGCCATGGCCTGTCTGATCCGTTTTTACAAAGGAGAATGGCAGGGAAAACAACTCCCCGTGCAGGACAGCGAGGATGTGGTAAAAACATTCCAGGAAGCATGGGCACTTTCCGGTTTCGGGGAAACTGCCGGAAGTATATTGAAGAACGAAGGTTTCTGGGACGAAGACCTCACCCGGACCGTCCCCGGATTAAAGGAAGCCGTAACTACGGCCCTGGAAATGATAGAGGAAAAAGGAATAGAAAAAGGACTGGAAAAATACATGGGATCGATCGGATAACTGAAATGTCTGAAGAGAAAAAACGGTTTAAGGGCAACAAATCCGATTTCTCTGGTATATTGAAAGTCACAGAAGAACTAAAAACTGAACGGAGATGAAAACGAAATTAATAAAGGTACATCCGGAAGATAATGTGGCCGTGGCGCTGACAGACCTCAATGCCGGTGAACGGATTGCTTTTGAAGGCGATGCTATCGAAGTGGTTTCCCATAGCAGGGCCAAGCACAAGATCGCGCTGACGGCCCTTGCAGCCGGAGACCGGATACAAATGTATGGCGTACTGGTGGGAAAAGCCAGTGAAGATATACCGAAAGGAGGACTTCTGACTACGGAGAACGTAGAACACCAAAGCGGAAAGGTGTCGGGGAAGACGGAGACCACTGTCTGGAATGCGCCCGATGTCAGTAAATGGAAAGACAGGACGTTTATGGGCTATCCGCGGGAAGACGGGCAGGTAGGTACGGCCAATGTATGGCTGTTTTTCCCGTTGGTGTTTTGTGAAAACCGGAATATAGAGTTGCTTAAAGACGTTTTTGAAAAAGAACTGTCCTATTACAGGACCAACAGCCAACGACTCCTGCTCCGAAGCCTGATAAGCGGAAATTCAATAGAAACTCCCGTAGCGGAAGAAGAGGAGGAGAAAGGGATTTTTGACAATGTCGAAGTAAAATTTATCACCCACCAGGGCGGTTGTGGTGGTATTCGGCAGGATTCCGTGACGCTCTCCCGTCTTTTGGCAGGTTACGTGAACAATCCCAATGTGGCAGGTGCCACTGTACTGAGCCTGGGTTGCCAGAACCTGCAGATCGATATTTTTAAGGAAGCTGTAAAAAAGATCAACCCGGACCTGAAGAAACCCTTGCTCATTTATGAACAACAGCAAATGGGAACGGTGGAGGAAATGCTGAACGTCATTATCCGGGAATCTTTTGAGGCCATAAAGGAAGCCGATAAGATAAAAAGGGTCCCGGCTCCGCTGTCCAAACTGAAAGTAGGACTGGAATGCGGTGGTTCCGACGGGTTTTCCGGTATTTCTGCGAACCCTGCATTAGGGTATGCCTCCGATCTTCTCACCGCTCTGGGAGGTTCACCGATACTTTCGGAATTCCCGGAATTGTGCGGTGTGGAACAGGAACTCGTAAACCGATGTGTGGAACAGGAAGATGCGGACAAGTTCCTCTCGTTGATGAAAGCCTACGAAAAATCGGCTGTAGATGCCGGGTCGGGCTTTGATATGAATCCGTCTCCCGGGAATATCAAAGACGGCCTTATCACCGATGCCATGAAATCTGCGGGAGCGGCCAAAAAAGGAGGGACATCTCCGGTAGCGGCCGTACTGGACTATACGGAGTATGTAACCAAACCCGGTCTGAACCTGTTGTGTACACCCGGTAATGATGTGGAGAGTACTACGGGGCTGGCCGGTTCGGGAGCAAATATCATTGTGTTTACCACCGGATTGGGAACACCTACGGGCAATCCGGTAACCCCGGTGGTCAAGGTTTCTTCCAATTCGGAACTGGCCCGGAAGATGCCGGATATTATCGATGTGGACACCGGAGCTGTGATCAGGGGGGAGAGGACGATCGAGGAAATGGGAGAGGAAATACTCGATTATATTGTCCGTGTGGCAAGCGGCGAGGAAAAGACCAAAGCCATGCAGCTGAACCAGAACGATTTTATCCCCTGGAAACGGGGAGTTTCGCTCTAAAATAATAGTCGGGAAGGCGTTGTTTAACGTCTCCTTTTTAATTTTTAAACCCTATCTGTCCGGTTTGAAGAATCACGTATAATGAGCTGGGGCGAAAGCACTACCTTTTTTTCAACAGCCACCGAAACTTCCTCGTCTATCTGTTCCAGGAATACCCGGGCAGACATTTTGCCCATTTTTATGGGCGTTTGGTCTACAGTGGTCATTGTAGGCTCGGTATACTGGGTGAACGATTCGTTACTAAAACCGGAAATACAGATGTCTTCCGGAACCTTTATTCCGTTCTTTTTCAGCTCCTGTACCGCACCCAGGGCGGTAAAATCACTGGAAGAAAATATGGCATCCGGCGGGGAAGGGAGCTTCATCAGTTTTTTAACTGCCGCCGTGCCCGATTCCACCTTACTGTTCGTCTGCACGACATAATCCTGGTTAAAAGGCAGGTTATAGTCGGTAAGGGCCTTTAAGTAGCCGTTATACCGGTCTTTGTATATTTCGAGGTTGATATTGCCCAGAAAATGGGCTATCCGCTTGCATCCCTGCCTTATCAGGTGTTCCACAGACATGTAGGCCCCGTTAAAGTCATCAATGGTCACCGAACTCACCCCCGGAATGTTCTTTTTACGGTCAAAGAATACCAGCGGGATGCCTTTTTGCAATACCCTTTTGATGTGGGCGGTGTCTTTTGTGGTTTTTGAAACCGACATAAAGATCCCGTCCACCTGGGCGTTGAGCAGGGTATTGATGTTCTGCACTTCACTTTTGGCATCGTCCCGGTTCTGGCATATGATCACGTGATAGCCATGCGGATAGAGTTCTTCCTCTATGCCCCGGATCACCGAAGAGAAAAAACTCCGGTCCATATAAGGCACCAGGATGCCCACGGTATTGCTTTTGCCGCTCTTCAGGGCAAGGGCCAGCGTATTCTGTTCGTAGTTCATTTCCGCCGCGGTCTTCATGACCAGTTCCCTTGTCTTCAGGCTTATTTTCGGGTTGTTGTTCAGAGCCCTTGAAACCGTGGCCGCGCTGATGTTCAGTTTTTTGGAAATATCGTATATGGTTACCTTGCTCATCGGTATGTACTTTAATCGGATATTGTTCCTGTTAGGCAGGGTGTAAGGACAAATATCCATAAAAAAAGTCAAATGGTTTGTTTTTAGTCCCTGACCTTCCGTGTTTATATGCTTAATTTGGAGCTGCCCCCCCCGTTGTTTTTTCAAAAAAAAACAGATAAAAAATTTGTGTATCTTGCAAAAGAATATAATTTAGTGTAATCGATTACAAAAATTTTCTAAATATAATGAATTCTTTCAAAATGAAGTATGTTTTTACTACAGTTTTATTATTGTGGTGTACTTTTTCCGTAAGCGGAGCTTCCGGTGATAAGGAATATGACTTCGTAGTGGACCAGAGCGGGAACGGGGATTTCAGAACGGTACAGGAGGCTATTGATGCCGTACCGGATTTTAGAAAGTACGAAACGAAGATATTCGTAAAAAACGGAAAGTACAAGGAAAAACTGGTATTGCCCGCTTCCAAGACCAATGTCACACTCATAGGCGAAAGTATGACCTATACCATACTCACTTATGATGACTATGCCTCCAAAAAAAATATTTTCGGGGAAGAAATGGGCACTACGGGCTCTTCTTCCTTTTTTGTCTTTGCCGACGATTTCAAGGCGAGGAATATTACTTTTCAGAACAGTGCCGGGCATGTGGGGCAGGCTGTGGCCATACGGATAGACGGCGACCGGGCGATCTTTGAAAACTGTAAATTCCTGGGGAACCAGGACACCCTTTACCTGCATGGCAAAAACAGCAGGCAATACTATAAAAACTGTTATATAGAGGGTACGGTAGACTTCATTTTCGGCTGGTCTACAGCGGTTTTTGAAAGCTGTGTTGTCAACTGCAAGGGTGAAGGATATGTAACGGCCGCAGCTACGGAAGAGGGAACCCCTTATGGTTTTGTGTTCCTTAACTGCAGGATCACAGGAAGGGGAAACAGGGAATTCTACCTCGGCAGGCCGTGGCGCCCGCATGCAAAGACCGTATTTCTGAACTGTTACATGAGCAGGCATGTAAATCCGGAGGGATGGTACAACTGGAACAAGCCCGAGGCCGAACTCACCACGCTCTATGCCGAATATAATTCCATGGGACCGGGAGCAGCTACGGAAGACAGGGTGCCGTGGTCTTGCCGGTTAAGCGATAAAGAAGCGGAAAACTATACGGTAGAAAACATCCTGAAGGGCGAAGATGACTGGGACCCCCGAAAATAAACCATAAGGAAAATCAGAACTTTAAACCAACCAATATGTTTACAATAAATAAAAGGAGACTGCAGGTCATGTATTTGATCCTGGCAATGTTATTTGCAGTAAAAGGAAAAATATTTGCACAACCGGCCTATTCCGATATCTATAAGGATATTGAATTTAAAATGTCGGGAATAAAAGTCCCCAGCTTTCCCGACTATAGGGTAAGTATTGAGTTTTTCGGGGCCGAGAGCGGCGGGGTAGTGAAGAATACCGGGGCATTTGCCAATGCCATTGACCATGTGGCCGAAAAAGGCGGCGGAACGGTGGTTATACCAAGGGGAATGTGGCTTACCGGACCTATTACACTGAAAAGCAATGTGGAACTGCATGCCGAAGAGGGAGCATTGGTAGTATTCAGCGATGATTTTGACGATTACCCGTTGGTAAAGACCAGTTTTGAAGGACTCAATACCTACAGGTGCCAATCTCCGATAAACGGCAGAAACCTGAAAAATATTGCTATTACGGGAAAAGGGATATTCGACGGTAGCGGAGATGCCTGGAGGCCCGTAAAAAGAGGTAAAATGACCGCGAGCCAATGGAAAAAGAAAGTGCGGTCCGGCGGTGTGCTCAGCGATGACGAAAAGATATGGTATCCTTCGGAAAAATCGAAAAGAGGAGATAACAAAGGCAATTTTAATGTTCCCGATTTTAAGAGCAGGGGAGACTTTGAAACCGTTAAGGACTACCTGAGGCCGGTTTTACTAAGCCTGGTTAATTGTAAGGGCGTATTGCTGGACGGCCCTGTTTTTCAGAATTCCCCGGCATGGAACCTGCACCCGCTGATGTGCGAGGACCTTATTATCCGGAACCTTACCGTTCGCAACCCCTGGTATTCGCAGAACGGGGACGGACTCGACCTGGAATCCTGTAAAAATGCGGTGATCTACAACAATACTTTTGATGTGGGAGACGATGCTATTTGCTTTAAATCCGGTAAAAACGAGACCGGGAGGAAAAGGGGAATGCCGACGGAAAATGTGATCGTAAAAAACAATACCGTATATCACGGTCACGGCGGGTTTGTCATCGGAAGTGAAATGTCGGGGGGCGTAAAAAACGTGCATGTGAGCAACTGTACCTTTATCGGGACGGATGTGGGGCTCCGGTTCAAGAGCACCCGCGGAAGGGGAGGCGTAGTGGAAAATATTTATATCTCCGATATCAACATGAAAGATATTCCGACGGAAGTCATCCGGTTCAATATGTTCTACGGGGGGAATTCTCCCATACTCGAAGAAGACCAGGACGCCGAAACCGAAGCCAGGGACAAAAAACCGGTACCTGTTACCGGGGAAACACCTGTTTTCCGGAATATTTTCATGAAAAATATTACTGCGGTAAATTCTGAAGTCGCAGCGTTCTTTATGGGGCTTCCGGAAATGAAACTGAAGAACGTGCACCTGGAAAATGCCTACCTGGAAGCCAAAAAAGGGATTACGGCGATAGATACGGATGTATTGGCATTCAAAAATGTAACCATAGCCAATACACAAGGTGTGCCGTTAACCATATACAATGGAAAAAACATAACATTAAAAGGGGTAAAGACCGGTAAAAAACACGAATCGCTATTGCAAATATCGGGCAGGGACAACGCGGAGATCTCCATAGGGGGAAGTGATATCCCGGCAGCGAAGATTTTATACGGAAATGACGATGCCAGAAAGGCCGTGAAATTTCAGGGAATAAAATGATGACATTTAATTTCCGGTTGCAAAACAGGGACACAACGACCTGCACGACCATATGGATTCTTCAAAAGGCCGGGAGAAATATATAACAAAAATCGTTGTTCCCGTATCCGGTTTCTTCGGGGCATATTTCATAAATTTGCATTTTTGAAATTCCATTAACAATGCCCGATATAAAGATCAAGATCAAAGACAGGGAAGGTGTGGTACACGAACTGGATGCACCTACAGATATGGCCATGAACATCATGGAATTGTGTAAAGCCTACGAACTCCCGGTAGAGGGAACCTGCGGAGGGATGGCCATGTGTGCTTCCTGTCAGTGTTACGTGCTTTCCGAACACCCGCTCCCTGAAATGGGACCGGATGAGGAAGCCATGCTTTTTGAAGCATTTTACGTTAAAGATAACAGCCGGCTCGGATGTCAGTTGCCCATCAGCGAAGATATGGACGGACTGGAACTGGAACTGGCGCCGGAATCCTGAGTTAATGTGCCAATTCACTAATCAGCCAATTTGATAATGAGGAAATCCGATAATGAATGATATCACATTATCAGATTGCCCATTGGTACATTATTTCTAAGCCAGGGAATTTTCCCGGGCCTTGATAATCTCTTTTTCTATAGTGTCCCAAAGGGCAATACGCATTTGCATTGCCATAGTAGCAGCATCTTTAGCCTCTTTCCATTTCTGTTCATTGTCTTCACAGAGTTCAGATACCATCCGGAGGGCCATAGGGCCGTGTTCGTCCTGGTCCAGTTCAATGTGCCGCTCAAAGTAATAAACGAGTTTGTTGATGTGAAACTCCGGAAAGTTTTGCTGCATTTCCCGCAAAATGGCCGTAAACATTTCGGGAATAAGGTCTTCCCTTCCGAAGGTAAATGCCGAAGCGATCTTGTGCGGTTTGCCTTCCTCGATCAGGAAAAACGTAAAATTCAGGAAATCCTTCACTGCAGGCGGAAGTTCACTGAGCTTAATGTCCACCAGGATGTTCTTCAGGGAAAGCAGGTCTGATATGAAATTTTCTATCCTGGAAGTATTGGCCCCGCATTCCTTCATCGCCCCGAGGTACATTTCGTAATGACTCAGGTGGTTCCCCTCCTTGTTACTGTCGGTTTCTTCCGCCAGCACGATCTCGTTGATGAGGTAACGGAGTTCCGGGTTGCCCGTGGGTATCCACGGAGTTTCGGTACAGGTGAGCTTTTGCTGAAGTGCCTTGAGCAGGGACATAAAATCCCATACGGCAAAAACGTGATATTCCAAAAAAAGCTTCAGGTCGTCGGGGCTGTTGATATTCTGATAAAGAGAATGTTTCAGAAGTTGGTTGCGCAATGGACTGATCTCAGCTTTTATGTCTTCTATCATAGTATTTTTTTACAAAGTTAAAAAACTCTTTGGCACATTGCCTTGTCCCGTAACTATTTAACGAAATATTTTAACGCGGCCCGGCTTTACCGTTTTTTATGTTATTCCCTCTTAATGAGTGTGATATAAAAACAGAGGGATTCACTTTTTTTAATGCCAAATAAAAGGCCAGGATGTATGGATGCAATAAATTTAGTAAATTTGCGTTATGAAAAACTTCGTAAAAGATTCACCATTCCTTGTACAAATCAGCTTTCACAAATTGCTGGATTTCTACGAAGAACAGACGCGTAGCGAAGATGAATTTGTCGCTATGAAGGCGAAAAAGGTACTGGAAGCACAAAAACCCTATCCGGAATTGCGCGAAGGGTTTACGGACGAAAAGCTGCTGGACAAATACAGTGAGGTGATCGGTACCCTTCTCCGGGATACTTTTTCCCCGGCGCTGACCAACAACGAGATCAAGATAGCCGCCATCCCCTTTGAAAATTTGATTTTCAACGCTACGGAACGCTTCAGGAAGATTGTGAAAGAAGCGGGGGAAGGGTTCGACCTCAAGCTGCGGAACATGAGGGAAGAACACAAGTACATCATGGCGTGTACGGTGATCCTCAAATTTTACTACAAGGTCAATGTAAACTTTCAACGGCCCGTATTTTACGACATTCCGGACGCCAATAACATCATGCGGCACTACCGCGTGTTGTACAATGCGGATTACCTGGATATCATCCCTACGGAAAAAGCCGGAGAGATCACCCGTGACGATATAGACGAACTGCTCAATAATTTTGATAACCTGGAATTGTGGAAGGAAAAGTTCCCGCCGCAAAGCTGGTTGCTCAAGGGCTTCGGCATCTGCAACATGTATGATGCTACCGTGGATAACGTTATTTCAGACCTCAAGACCACACTCCTGGGCATAAACACGGAAAACGAGGCGAATTTCGTAAAGGATTTTCAGAAGATCTTCAGTTCCCTGTACGGTATACCGGACCTTTCGGTAGGCTTTTGCGGTTATAATGCGGAGGAAGAAAAATTCGAGCACCGGCCGGGCAAGGAACTGCACAGTTTTATTATGGGGAATGAAATGGAGCTGTCCAGTGAGGAGGCGTTGTGCAAGTATTCCTGTACGAAACTGCTCCGCGAGCGAAAATATTTTGCCATTGCCGATGTGGACAAATATTTTGAAAAGGAAGGAGAGGATATCTCATATAAGAACCTCAAGGCACAGGGCATACAAAGTGCCATATTCGCCCCCATAGTAGTAGAAGACGGTTCAATTTTCGGCATTATGGAACTGGGATCACCACGTCCGCTGGAACTCAACAGTGTCAATGCACAGAAACTCGAGGATGTGATGCCCTACCTGATCACGGCCATAAACAGGGCAAAGACCGAAGAGATCCACCAGGTAGAAGCCATTATTCAGCAGGAATACACCTCCATCCATCCCAGTGTAAAATGGAAATTTGAAAAAGAAATACACCGTTACCTGAAAAGACAGGCCAAGGGCTATACGGCAACTTTGCAGGAAATAGGGTTTAACAATGTTTACCCGCTTTACGGACAGATAGATATAAAGGATTCGTCCGTAGCGCGGAATGAAGCCATACAAAAGGACCTTATCATTCAGCTGTCTCATGCAAGGACCATACTCGACGAGGCCCTGAAAGCGGAACCTCTTCCCATATATGAAGAGATCGGCTTTCGCATGGACGAGCACATGCAGGATGTGGTAGGGGAGCTCAATGCCGGGAGTGAGCAGAATGTGCTGGACTTTCTGAAAGAGGAGATACACCCTTTCTTCGATCATCTCCGTATGTTGAATACGGAAATTGCGGATGCCATCGGGGAATACCTTAACAGCCTCGACCCTGTGCATGATGCAGTTTATGATCATCGCAAGAATTATGATGAATCGGTAACCCTGGTCAATAAGAAACTGGCCGCCCTCCTGGACAGAAAACAGGAAGAAGCCCAGAGGATGTTTCCCCACTACTTTGAAAGGTATAAGACCGACGGCGTGGAACACAACATGTACATCGGCGCATCTGTCGCCCATAACAGGGTATACAGCGATATATACCTTTTTAACTTGCGCCTGTGGCAGTTACAGGTAATGTGGGAAATGGAAAACGAATATTATACCATACAAAAGGAGCTCCCCGTAAAACTGGATGTGGCTTCCCTGTTGCTGGTATACAATTCCCCGCTCTCCATCCGCTTCCGCATGGACGAAAAACAATTTGATGTGGACGGCACGTACAATGCCCGCTACGAGATCATTAAAAAAAGGCTGGATAAGGCCCTTATACGGAATTCGGAAGAAAGGCTTACTCAAAAAGGGAAAATAGCCATCGTGTATTCCAATAACAAGGACGAGGAAGAATACCTGCGCTATATCCGTTTTCTCCAGTCCAAAGACTATTTCAGTGACAAAGTGGAAATCCTGGAACTGGAAGAACTCCAGGGAGCAAGCGGCCTCAAGGCCATCCGTGTGGAAGTGTTGTACAAAAAGGACAAAAAAGACACAAAACTTTATACTTACGAAGACCTGATGAAAGAAATAGCGTCCTGAGTTTATAATAATCATCGGGGTACGGGGTTGTTTTATGGCACAACCCCGGATTTATTGGTCTCAGTTTAGGGTGTCAAACCCTGCTCCCGATCCGATAGATATCGGGATAATCGGGATTATTGCAGTACTTTAGTAGTGCGAAAAAATTATAATCCCGGTTATTGAGTTATGAAGTTATTGAGTTATTGTGTGTTGACTAAATAACTTAATAACTAAATCCATCTAATAACTTGGTGATTTTATTGCTTTCTAAAAGGAGGGGCTTTTAGTCCCCGGTAAAGAAAACCGCTGCACCTTTCAGTGCAGAGTGGTTTAGTTATCAGTAACTCAGACTAACGTAATAAGTGGCAATTCCGAAGGCGATCACCGAAATAATGATACCTACGAGGAAAACCGTATAGGTAATGCGAAGCAGGCGGTATTTCTTGTCCAGTACCTTGCCCAGGTAGTAAAGGTCTTTCGTAAGGGAATTATAAAGGTATTCCTTGTCTTCCCGTACTTCCTTCATGGCCTCTTCATAGTCTTCCAGGCTCATTTTATGAAAATTTCCGAAGAAAAGGAGGTTGACTTTTTTATCCTTTACATCCTGCCTGGAAAATTTTCCCCTGGTAACATTGGGCCGTGTGGCCAGTACGGAAAAAGCGATAGAGGCTACGCTGAACCCCATAAAGATTATAGTAGGGATAAGCAGGTAGGAATTACTGGCCTTGTCCAGTTTGGGAAATAAAGTGGAAAGTGCGAGCGATATGATAATGGCATTTACCGACAGGAGAATATTGGCCTTGCTGTCTGCAATGTTGCTCAGGTTGGTATGATTTCTCAGGGTGACCCTGAAAAGGGTTTCGACCCCTCTTTCCGGTGTTTCCGCCTTTTTCTTTTTGCGTTTCAGGTCGGCTTTTTTCAATTTGTCCTTCTCCTTTTTTTCCCGGAGTTTGGAGAGGTTTTTCTTCAGCTTTAAGAGATTCTTGCCCTTTTGTGGCTGCCAGTTGGCAATGGCATAAGCGGTGTAGAACTTATGGTGTTCTTCAAACATGTTTATGTTTTCTTCCGCCCATGAGATATCGGTATAGTCTTTTCCGTCCAGTAACCGGAACTCTTCCCGGAGCAGGTCGGATATTTCCATGTAGTTTTTGGAAGCGAAATGCGAAAAATCCGCATCACAGATGATCTTTTGCAGTAAATTCGACGGCTTTCCGTTCTTTTTGGTGATCAGGATACAGTCCTTTACGGTGGCAATGCTGTCTTCCGGATACCCCTCCGCTTTAAGAAACGCTTCGGCCATTTGTGCACTTTCTTCTTCGTGATTGTGGCGGCTTCTGATATAACCCGTATCGTGAAACCACCCGGCAATTTGCAGTATTTCACTTTCTTTCTCGCCCAGGCCTTCTGCAGATACGAGCTCGTTAATGTGCTTTACCACACGCTGGGTGTGTGTATAGTTGTGATAGAAATAATGATTGGGGAGTTGTTCGCTCAGTATTTTCAGCACATGATTCTCGACCCGCCGGAGAATTGTATCCATAATTTGCTTAAATTAGTTCGAAATTAAAATTAGCATTTTTATTTGTATGATAAAAATTAAAAAACATTGGGCGTCGCTCACTGCAGGTTTACTTTTATTTTCCTGCGCCACATACAAACCGCAATATAAAACATTGCCCCGAACCGTAAACACTCCGCCTGCCGAAGAAATTTCCCATACATTCTATCTCATAGGAGATGCCGGAAACTCCCCGATGGGAGAAAGATCAAAAGCCCTGGAAGCCTTCGGGAAAGAACTCGAAACCGCAACGGAAAACAGTACGGCGATCTTTCTGGGCGACAATATATATCCTTCGGGAATGCCTAAAAAGGACGAAGAGGGCCGGGAACTGGCCGAATACCGGATAGACATACAGGCGGAGATCGCAAAGAATTTTAAGGGCAAAGTGGTTTTTATGCCCGGAAACCACGATTGGTATTCCGACGGACTAAAAGGACTGAAACGCCAGGAGAAAAGAATAGAAGACGCCCTGGGGAAAAATACGTTCCTGCCGGAAGACGGTTGCCCGATAGAAAGGGAGAAGCTGAATGACGATGTACATCTTTTGCTGATAGATTCCCAATGGTTTATCGAGGACTGGGATAAGCACCCCTTAATGAACGACGATTGCGATATAAAGACGAGAGCGCAGTTTTTTGAAGAACTGGAAAGCTATATCGTCAAATCACAGGGAAAGATACTGCTGATAGCCATGCATCACCCTTTGCTGAGCAACGGCGGGCACGGCGGACAGTTTTCACCGGACAAACAACTTTTCCCGCTGGGACAGAAAATACCGCTGCCTGTAGTGGGTTCCCTCCTGAATTTTATACGCAAAACCAGTGGCATTTCCCCCCAGGACATCCAGAGCAAACCCTATCGCATGCTCAAGGACAGGATATTTACCCTCGCCCAGCAGGCCGACAATGTAGTGTTTGTTTCGGGACACGAGCACAACCTGCAATATGCCGTGAGCCGCAATATTCCGCTTATCATCAGCGGTTCGGGGTCTAAAACCGCTCCTGCGAGTGTAAAGAGAGACGGACTGTTTTCCTACGGCGGACAAGGATATGTAAAACTTACCGTTTATAAAAACGGAAATACCTATGCCGAGTTTTACGGAAAAAAAAACAATTTTACCGATCCCCTTTTCGTAACCCGGGTCAAGGATATGGATACCGATTCCCTGCCTGATGATCTTGCCACCGATTTTCCGGAAACCGTAAAATCGAGCATATACGCTGAGGATGAAATCCGGAAAGGCAAAATATATTCTGCCATATGGGGAAAACACTACCGGGAAGAATACGGCAGGCTTATCGAGGCAAAGACCGTATCACTTGATACACTGTATGGCGGACTCAGCCCTATCCGTTCGGGGGGTGGCCATCAGACCAATTCCCTGCGGATGGAAGACCCCGAAGGCAGGCAGTATATGATGCGGGAAGTCCGCAAAGGGGCACTGCGGTTTTTACAGTCGGTGGCCTTTAAAGACCAGTATGTGCAGGACGACCTGGAAGACTCCTATACCGAAGCCCTGGTCATGGACTTCTACACTACGGCATTTCCCTACGGTGCCCTTGCCATCGGGGTACTTTCCGATGCCATCGGGGTATTGCATGCCAATCCTGCATTGTATTACGTTCCTAAACAGAAGGCCCTGGGAAGATATAACGACCGCTACGGAGATGCCTTGTACCTTATCGAGGAACGTGTGACCGACGATCATGGCAGAGTGGAGAGTTTTGCCCATTCCGATGTCATTATCAGTACGAGCGATGTGCTGGAAGAACTCAAAAGAAGGGACGAAGCTACGATCGATGAACGCCTCTACATCCGTTCCCGGCTTTTTGATATGTTGCTGGGCGACTGGGACAGGCACGCTGACCAGTGGCGATGGGCCGATATGGGAAAAAAGGACGGAAAAACACTGTACAAACCGATACCGAGGGACCGTGACCAGGTTTTTTCCAACTTTGACGGACCTTTCCTCGGACTTGTCACCCGGATGATCCCCGGAGTACGGATGATGCAGACCTATACCCCGGAAATAAGGAGCCTGAAATGGTTCAATGTAGAACCTTTTCCGCTGGATATGGCCATACTCAATAAACATAGCCTGGAAGACTGGCAGGAAGAAGCTGCCTATATCAGTGAACGCATCGATGAGGAAACGGTAGACAAGGCCTTTGCCCACCTCCCGGAAGAAATGGACAGGACAACCCTGGAGAAGGTCAGGTCAGTGCTGTTACAACGGAAAGAACACCTGCCGGAAATTGCGGAAACGTATTACCACATGCTGAAAAAACACCCCGTGGTTTACGGTACGGAAAAAGATGACTACTTTATTATTACCCGTAAAAAAGGAGGAGTTACGAGATTAGAGGCTTATCGTATCATACAGGGAAAAAACGAACAAAAATTCATTGACCTTACCTTTAACCGTGACGAAACCCGTGAAATATGGCTCTACGGACTGGATGACGATGATGTTTTTGAGATCAAAGGAGAAGGGGATGCCCTGATCCCTATCAGGATCATAGGGGGGCAGAACAATGATGTGTACAAGATCAATAACCCGCGGAAAATAAAGGTTTACGATCATAAGTCAAAGCCCAATACCTTTGAGACCCGGGTGACCAAAAGGCTCTCCGATAATTACAACCTGAATACTTACGATTATAAGAAAGTAAGGACCAATACCGGGCAGTTGTTCCCGGATTTCGGTTATAATCCCGATGATGGTGTAAAACTGGGACTGAAATATACCTATACGGGGAAAGGCCTCCGGCAGGACCCTTTCACTCAGCAACACAGCATCAAGGGCGGATATTATTTTGCCACCAAAGGATTTGACCTGGCCTATTCCGGGGAGATCGTGAATCTTACGAACAATTGGCGTTTTGCAGCTGATGCTGCTTTTACCAGTCCGCTTTTTTCCATCAACTATTTCGGGTATGGGAATGAGAGTGAAAATCCCGACGACGAACTTGATATGGACTATAACCGGGTACGGATGAGCAGTTTCAGCATATCTCCCAAACTGGCCTGGGAAGGTTACCTGGGCGGATATTTTAAAATAGGACCTGTTTTTGAAACCATTGAGATCGAAGAGACCGACGGCAGGTTCATTGACCAGGCCGGGGTAAATCCCGGTATTTTTGACTGGCAGCAATTCTTCGGGGCAGAAATGACCTATGGTTATACCAATTTTGACAGTACTTCCCTTCCCACGCTGGGGATGCAGTTCGACCTTACGGCCGGATACCGCTCTAACCTGGACAACAGCCGGGACTTCTTTTACATCACCCCGCAGGTCCGGTTTACTACCAATATCGATGCCGGGGGCAAAGTGGTGTTTGCTACCAAGTTCAAGGCGCGCTTCAATACAGGCGATGAATTTGAGTTTTACCAGGGGGCGAGCATAGGGGGCATGGATGGCCTCAGGGGATTCAGGAACCAGCGTTTTACGGGGCGGACATCGTTCTACAACAACAACGATCTGCGGTTTCAGCTGGCACAGTTCCGCACGGGGCTTTTTCCCATGACACTGGGTACCTATGGCGGATTTGACTACGGAAGAGTATGGACGGAAGACGATAATTCCGGCCGGTGGCACAATTCTGTGGGCGGAGGGCTTTACCTCAATGCCATTAACATGTTCACGGTCAATGTTTCCCTGTTTAATTCCAAAGACGGCAACCGGTTTGTATTCGGGCTAGGGTTTAATTTTTAACCTTACCGAGTTCGAGTTTATAAAGATTCCGTCCCGAACTGCCCTTGCCTTCGTCACTGATAAGCAGCGTATTGTTGTCAAGGAAACAAAGTCCTTCTTTCTGGGAAGCGTGGTGCAATGCTATGGTTTCCTGTACGGAAGCCTCAAAGAAATTATCATTTTCGAATGCTGAAAACAGCCATATCCTGTCGTGCCCCAACAGTGCTACGGTTTTTTTATCAGGGGAGATGGCCGCAGCCGTAACTTTACATTGGTCTTTGTCTGTACAGAATGTGTATTCACCGATACGTCTGGCCTTGTGATGCCCCTTTTCCGCAGGGATCTTATAGAGGAACGAGATTCCATCAAAGGGCCTGGAATGGTTTTTTGTGAAGAGGTAAAAATACCCGTCCAGGTAGAAAAAGGCTTCGGCATCGTAATATTTATGCTTCTTTTTGGGCGGAAAGTCCTTTTGTTCCGGATAATAGAACGTTATTTTTTCGGCTTCGATCTCTTCGTCTTTTGCCGTCTCCGGGTTGGCTATCCTGTAGATGGTAAGGTCATCCCTTTTGTTTTTGTTATTCCCGAAATCACCAATGTATAAATTGTTGTCATCATCTTTGGTGAGTTCCTCCCAGTCCACATTTTTGGCGTGTTTTACTTTGATGTCTTCCAGCATTTTCCCGTCAAAACCTGCGCGGTAGATGTGGTCCTTATTCCCCGAATCGTTGATGAGCCACAGGGTGCTGTCCTGTGCCGTGATCGCTATACCCGAATTTTCCTTGAGTTCTTTTGGCAGCCGGGTGACCAGTGAAAGCTGCCCGTAATTGGGGTTACAACTGATAACGATAACGTAAAGCAGGGGAAGGACCAATTTTTTCATGAAATAAATTTAGTGAATTAACCACTTGTTGGTAATATGCATTTTCCCGATCCGTAATCTCACGTTTTAATTTTTGATCATGGCATTTACTATACTTTCAACATGTATTTCGGTGGTGTCAAAAACCCTGATCCCTTCAAAGTCCGATGGGGTCAGGATAAGGGATAATTCTGTCCCTCCCAAAATTAATCCTTCAATGCCGTGGGTTTCTTTCAGGTTATATGCTATTTTAATTAAGCTTTCTTTTGTGTCCGTGACGATGTTTCGCGGAATCAGTTCATCAATATATTTATTGTGAATATATTTCCGGTCTTTTTCCGTGGGGATTACAATTTCCAAACCGTACTTTGCTGCGACTTTCTGATAAAAACCGTGGGACATTGTAGAATTTGTGCCGAACAATGCCAGCCTTTTAATTCCTTGGTTTGTTATGGCTTCACAGGTTTCTTCTACGATGCTGATGAGGGGTACCTCAACTTTCCGTGAAAGTTCATCGAAAGCAATATGAGGTGTGTTGGAAGCGAGAGCAACATAATCCACACCGGATTGTTCAAGGATATTTATTCTCTTTTGGAGAAAACTGACTAATTCCGTTATCCGGTTATTAAAGGCATAACCGATCATTTCGGTCATGTTTATGTTCTGAATCAATAACTCGGGATAATGATCCGTATCCAGTTTTTCCTGAAATTTCTTTATGATTAAACGGTAGTATTCAATGGTGGATTCAGGGCCTATCCCACCTATAATTCCAATCTTTTTCATATAAATCTTTATATATAAGTTAGGAGCGTAAAATTATAAAAACCGATGCTTACCAAAAAGGATTGAACGGTAATTAAAAACAATATAGCAACATACGAATTGTTTTCCGGTTATTTTTCCGCTACGGGCATATACACTTCGGCTTTCCATTGCCGGGGATCGCCCCCCAGGTTGGGGTTGTTAAAGAATATTTCCATGGGGGCGTCCTTTACAGGGAGGTTGTTTCTGCGGGCATAGTCGGTCAGGGCAAACCAGGCCCTGTCCGAAATACCGTATTCACCATAAAAAGTGGCTTTCAGGGCTTTTTGTGCGGAGATCGTCCTGTAAAAGATATCTGGAGCTTCGGGCAGGGTGTCCTTTTTTTCTATCGGAAAGCAGAAATTGAAATATATAGTGTCTTTTTTACGGTCCCAGTCCGTAACTTCCACCAGGGGATTTCCTTTAGGCTGTATCTTGTTTGCGAGCAGAAAACCGGGTACGGTGAGGTAATTCTGTTTCATACCCTGTGTTTTTTCCGGCCTTTTGGTCTGTATCCTGATGCAGGCACAGAAGGCTTCGGGAATTTGTGATATGCCGTTTACCCGGACCCTGAATGTTTCCAGGTGTTTTTTCAGTCCTTCTTTAAAATTTTTGATCTTTTTTATAGCTATGGTTTCGATAGTGCTCCGGGTAAAGAGCACGGCCATTTTGTTTTGCAGGGAATGTTCCGGGTCGGTAATACGAACTTTTACCCGGGTTACGGAATCGTTGCGGGAGATCATTTCCCAATCGAATATCAACGTAGAGTCCCCGGCCTGTAGTTGTTGTTTTAATTGTTCAGATCCGACGCTTTTCATTGTTATTCCCCCTTGTGTATGCCCCCATTCCCGTATCCCGTTATGTATGGTGCCGGGAGACGTCTTTGCCCTGAAAGTGACGAAGTAGTCATAGGGTTTTATAAAAAGGTACCATAAAATAAGCAGCAGGCACAGGATTCCTGCTATGGTCAAGGCTCTCTTCATGTTTGTTTAATTAGGTAATAAATCAATGAGTCAATGAGCCAATTGGCCAATGAAAATTATCGAATTGACACATTAATTGGACGCTACATCTTTTTCTCTTTTTTCCATTTTCAGTTTGGATACGAGGTGTTGGCCGAGGTCCCTGCCCTGTTTCAGGCCTACGTCAATAGCTGCCCTGTAGTGTATTCCGCCATACAGGCGGCTGGCGGCAGCTTCTTCGGCGGCCCGGTTGAACGATGTGAAACTCCGTACGGGCAGACCGAAAGGAATTTCCGTATCATCATCAAAAGTAAAATTATCCCCGAAAATAGAGGTGAGTATGGTTGATGCCGCACCGGAAACCACGGAGTGCCCGCTGGTGTATTCGGGGAAAGGAGGGGTCTGGAGGATGGGTTTCCAGTCTTCGTCAAAATACTTGTTGATCACGGTCTCCGGCCGGATGAGGTTACTGCGATACTTTTCGTCCCAGCAGCTTATAAAACCGTCGGCGATGCCCATGGAGGTTTTGGTATAGGCGTGAACGGTCTTGTCAAAATCAGTGCCTGATTTCCGGCAGGCTATTTTGCAGATACCGATCCAGTGTGCCCCTGGAGTGATCTTTTTGGTAGCGAACATCAGATGCCCCCTGGTTACAGATACATAGGGGTTGCAGTCCCAGAACCGGGCGATGGCTACCTCTTCGGTCTCGTCGCCTTCCTCGGTGATTTGGTTGGTTACATCATAGACTTCCCTGACTTCTTTATAGAATTGACTGCCTTCTTCCATCGAAAAAGCGGGAGGGGGGACAGGCCTGAACTGCGAAGCAGAGTCGAGTGAAAAGGGGCGTATCTTGTCCCAGTGCGGTTCTATTCCGTCCATATAAGCGGGAGGGGTGGGTATCCACTTGCCCGGGGCATCGTAATCAACAGTGTATTTGGGCATGGTACGGGTTTGTTTGTAATTATCGGTGTTCATCCAGGATTTTATGTGCTCTGCCACACGGAGCCCGTAGGTTCTGGAAGCCTCAAATTCCCCGGGGTTAATGCTGTCCCATGCGTGGTACAAGCTGTCTCTCACCACTTCGAGACGCGACTCGGAGAAGATCAGTGTTTTGCTGATGTCGATATGTGCTATCAGTGCGGCCAGGCGGTAGTTAAGCGGGGTGTTTGCCTCGGGTTCGGGTATGGGAGTGAGTTCCGGCAACTGGCCTGCGAGCGAACGGTAATGCTCGTTGTTCAGGGCAACGATCTCATAGGCTGCAATATTCGGATAGGCAAATATCCGGCTGGCCACCGGCGGTGAAAAAATATCGTGTATCATCACTTCCACCACCCGGTCTACCGAAGCGTGGTAGTCTTCGGGAGAAACCGTGATGGGCTTGTGATCTTCCTTGCAGGAAAGCACAAATGTCAGGGCTATAAAACCTAAAATTCCTTTAAGGCAGGGCATATACTTCTGCATGGTTGTTGTTTATGGTTATTATTAAATACGTTTGGTTGTTATGTTCTATAATATTCAGGTGCCGTACGGATTTTCCGGAGAGGTCCATGCCCAAAAGGTGCGTGGGCACGATGGCATCTTCGCTTTTGATGAGGGCGCCGGGAAATCCGTCAAACCGGCCGTGATAGGGCTGTACACCGAAATAGTTGCCCCCGGCAAGAGCTTCCGCTTTTCCGTCCCTGTCAAAATCATGCAGGGCAAATGCTGTTATCGGAGCCAGCTGCATTACAGCACCGAAGGGACGGAACGTAAATTTTCCGCCTTCATTTTTCAGGTAACCCGATTGCAGGGTATGGACTTCCAGCAGACCGGCATTCCGCAGTAGTTCCGGATCGATGATTTCTTCGAGCGGCTTCCCGGCAAAATCCCTGTATTTGGTGAATTTTTTACGGATCAGGCTCACCATTTGTCCGGAAAGTTCGTCCATTCCGGCAAGGGGATAGTAACTGCCGTCTTTTTCGGTGGCGATTATGGTTTCGGTACTTCCGTTCTTGTCAAAATCGTCGTAATACATTTGCATGGGATGGTTCGGGGAGGCACTGAACTTGGTGTTGGTGCCCCAGTTGCCCAGCAGGTAATCGGTGTCGCCGTCACTGTCTATGTCAAAAGGAAGGATGGCCTGCCAGAGTCCGTTGCTTTTTTCGGAGAGTACCCGGTCCGTGACGTCGGAAAGTTTTCCGTTTGTGTTCTTAAAAAAGGAGGGTCGCATCCATTCGCCCACCACGATGAGATCGGTACTGCCGTCCCCGTCAAAATCCGTCCATACCGCATCGGTAACCATACCTGCATTTTGCAGTGCTTCGTTTTCCACTATGGAAAAGGTACCGCTGTCGTTTTTCAAAAGGAAGGATTCGGGAATTTTTCCGAAGTCGTTGGAGACGGCATGGTTCCCCACAAAAAGATCACGGAAACCGTTGTTGTCATAGTCAAAGGCCCTTGCCACAATACCGTTTCCGTAGTATTCCGGGATAGTTGCCCGGGTAAAGGTGCTGTCGGTGTACCGGTAAAGCCTGTCTGCCAGGGGGGCAGCACTGCCGCGGTATTCACCGCCTCCCGAGGCTACGAAGACCCCGTTCCTGCCATCCCCGGTAAAATCGGAAATCACGGCCGCTACACCTTCGGCAACGGAATCCGCCTGAATGACCGGCACGGTCGTCCTGGCAAAACCGGAATCCTGTTGTATGAATATTGCAGCGCGTTCGCGTTTGGAGCCTCCGAAGAAAATGTCGTCCTGGCCGTCCCCGTTGAGGTCGCCTACGGCAGTTGCAGGGCCCCGGTCGGTCATATTATAGGGGATCAGTTTCTGGCGGTCGTAATCTATAAAATGGTTTTCACGGTGGGTAAAATCAATGCCCAGATTTCCTGTTACCCTGGTGAACACGGGTTTGAGCGTATTCCGGAACAGGGCATAGTCAAACGGTTTTCTTTCCGGATCGATACTGATCACGATATGCTGATCGACGGGAACGTTGTACAGCGTTTGAAAGGTTTTGTCGGGCCATATCACCGTTATGGAATCTGCCGAAGTGTTTTTACCGTAACCAAAATGTATAACCGGTTCGGAGGTGGACTGGAAACCTCTTGCGGGGAAAAGTTCCCTGAATTGCTTTTTTCCGTTGTGATACGAGATGACCTTGCTCCCCGTACCGAAATAGTTCGGGTTTTTGTAACGCAACCGTATTTTTAGGTAATGACTTGCTGTATTGGCCGGTACATTGTCTTCGGAAAGGTCGTTGATCCTGTTTTGGTATATGGTGGCCGTAGCGTTGAGATTGTTGGTGATAAGGTCCATGTCGCCGTCATTGTCCAGGTCGGCATAGGCACAACCGTTGGAGATCACGGGAGGGTTTGGGGCCCATTTCCCGGATTTGTCTTCAAAAGTGTAATTGTCCCTACCACGAAAGAAATAATCGGGGATCACTCCGGAAGGCATAAGGGCCAGGGCATTGTTGTCTATGAGTTTGGTGGCATCCAGTTTTTTCCGTATCTGTTCGTTGGAGGTGTATTTTATGTAATCCAGGTCATTGGGGCGTTTCGGGATGCCGTTACTGACAAAAAGGTCCTGGCGGCTGTCCTGGTCAAAATCGGTAAAAAGGGCGCCCCAGCTCCAGTCTGTTGCAGCGATACCGCTCAGCAGGGCCGTTTCGGAAAAACCGTTTCCCCTGCGGTTAATGTGCATCATATTGCGGGAGTACTGGTAGTGGTAGCCCAGTTTTTCAGTTCTCAGATGCTGCATGGTCACATTGTCGTCCCCGGCAGAGGATTTCAGCACTTTTTCGTTTTCGGGGAGCATGTCCAGTGTAAGCAGGTCCGGAAAACCATCATTGTTGATATCTGCGGCATCGCTGCCCATGGAGAATTTTGAAGTGTGCCCGAAATATGTTTTGAGGCTTTCGGCAAAGGTACCGTCCCCGTTGTTGAGGTAGTAATAATCGTCTTCGTGAAAATCGTTGTTTATGTAAACGTCCGGGTAACCGTCCATGTTAAAGTCCGAAACCGCCACCCCGAGGCCGTAGCCGTTGGCGCCTCCGTAAATCCCGGCTTCTTCACTTATATCGGTAAATTTATTGTCATCGTTCCTGAAAAGTTTATCACCGCTTTCATAGTGCCGCCTGTTCCTGATATCGGCCCTTCCGAAAGATGCTTCGGAATGGACGGCGTGATTGAGCAGGTACATGTCCAGGTCGCCATCCAGGTCATAGTCGAAAAATGTGGCCATTGTACTGTAGTTTTCCAGGTCGAGACCATATTCGGAGGCACTTTCGGTAAAAGTCCCGTCGCCGTTGTTGATGTAGAGTTCGTTATGTCCCAGGAAACCGTTTATGCCCACAACGGCACAGACGTAGATATCGAGGAAGCCGTCACCGTTGACATCGGCCATGGTTACCCCGGTATTCCAGTCGCTTTTTCCGGCCACTCCGGCTTTTTCGGTGATATCCTCAAATTTCATGTTTCCCTTGTTCAGGTAGAGTTTGTTATAACCCTGGTTGTGAACGAGGAAAATGTCCGGGAGGCTGTCGTTATTGATGTCACCGGTGGCTACCCCGGCCCCGTTGTAGAAATAGAGGTAGTCGAGTATGTTCAGCCGGGTGGTGTCCAGGGTATTGGAAAAAGTAATTCCCGTTGCCTCCGGCGGCGGGGTAGTAAAAAGCTGCTTTTCCTTTTTGGAACAAGCTGTTACCCCGAATGCGAATGCTATGAGGACTATATGCTTCACTATGTAATGCTGCTTTTCCTTCATGTTTTTATTTCCCTTTTTTGAATAGCAGCGGGGTACTGTTGTTCCTGGCAACAAAGTAATAGGTATCCCCGTTTTTACTGATGACCGGGTGTATGTATTTTACCTCCCCGGAGACAAAGAAACCGGAAGTATCGTAATCTACCCAGTTAAAACCGCCCTGTCCGTCATTGGACAGTACTGCACCGTAGTTGGCATCCAGGCGGGAAAATTGCGGTTTAAAGTGATAATTGTTTCCGCCCATAATAAGGTCTGTAGTACCGTTGCCGTTTATATCGGTAGTGGTAATGCTGCACATACAGGAAAACTGTACTTCGCGGGGGAGTTCGGATATTGAAAAATCATTGTTCCCGTTATTCAGGGCCACGACACTTTTTGCCGTAACGGCGGTTTTCTGTATGGATTTTTTTAAAACATTCTCCGGGAAGAGTTCGTCTATGGACTTTGTGGCATAGTCGGAAAATTTCAGGTTTTGTTTTTTGAGGAACGACATCTGGGCAGTGATCTCCTTTTTCAGGGCTACGGGTACGTCCTTGCCGTTAATGGTGCGGGTAACTACCTGTTCGATGGTTCCGTTGTTGTCAAAATCATTCACGAACATTTTCATCGGCGTTTCCGCGGAGGTTTTGTAAGGCGTGTTCCCGCCCTGGTTGCCCAGTACGAGGTCCTGTTTTCCGTCGTTGTTGAGGTCGGCCACTTCCAGGGTATTCCACCATCCGGTAAGCTCGTCCAGGGATGTGGCGATGCGCTGTAACCTTTTCCCCGAGTTTTTCAGTACTGTGGGGGCCATCCAGTCACCTGCCACGACGAGATCTTTTTTACCGTCGCCGTCCATATCGGCCCAGCGGGCATCGGTGATCATTCCTACTTCTTTCAGGTCGAATGCCCTGCTCTCGGTGATATCTTTAAAGTTGCCTTTCCCGTCGTTTTCCAGCAGCAGGTGGTCCGGAGTTATGCCATAGATACCGGGAACGCTCCGGCTGCCAATAAAAACATCCGTATCGCCGTCATCATCAAAATCGTGGGCTGCGATCACGGAAGTATTATGCCGTGTTGAAGGGACTTCGCCTGGGGCCTTTGTGAAGTTTCCTTTTCCGTCATTGATGTAAAGCCGGTTCTTATAATTTTTGGGTCCGGTAACCTCGTTTCCGCCCGAACCTGTCAACAGATCGGGATAACCGTCCCCGTTACAGTCAAAAAAAGCGGCTGCGGTGTCTTCGAAACGGCTGTCCTGTTCCAGGGCAGGCTGTGTGGTTTTTACAAAGTTGCCATTGCTTTTTTGAAGGTATATGCTGCCGGACTGGTCTTTGGCGCCCCCTGTAAAAATATCTTCATTACCGTCCCCGTCAATATCGGCAACGGCGATGGCCGGACCTTCCCTGGACAGCATTTTCGATATGAGACCTTCATAGTCGAAATCGATATAGGTGGGTTCGCGGTGGGCTTCCATCTCCACCGGGACTTCGGTGAGCAGGGTTTTCTCTGTCTCCCTTTTTTTGCGGATGAAACTACCGGTGGCATCCTGTTGTTTTAAGACGAGTGCTTCGTTCGGCTTTATGTCCTGCAGTACCTGCGTCCTTTTGTCCGGCCAGATTACGCGGAGCGAGTCAATCCGTTTTGTTCCCAGGCCAATGGTCATCACGTAGTCTATTGAAGACTGGAACCCTCTGCTGGGGATCAGTTCCTGCCGGATGATCTCGTTACCACTGTATATTTCGACGACACTTCCTATACCGAAGGTATTGGGCTTTTCCCCTTCGAGTTTGATTTTCAGATAAGCGTTTTCCGTAAATGTATCCGCATTGTTTTTAAAGACAAAAAGTTCCTGGTTCACATTATTGATAACGAGATCAAGATCACCGTCATTATCCAGGTCGGCATAGGCAGCGCCATTGGAAAAGCTGGGAATGTCAAAGCCCCAGTCGGTTGTAGCGTCTGTAAAAGTGAGGTCTTTATTGTTGCGGAAAGCATAATTGGGCACGGGAGTGCTGGGCATCCTGTTGATAAGGGTGTCGATCACTTCCTTTTTGCCTGTAGCGACCATGTTGCGGATAAAATCGTTGGCAAAGAAATCGATAAAATCCTGGTCGGTGAGGTCGTGGTTAATACCGTTACACACATAGATGTCCTTATGCCCGTCATTGTCCATATCAAAAAGGAGTGCTCCCCAGCTCCAGTCGGTTTTGGACACTCCGCTGAAATGTGCGATTTCGGAAAACTTCTGCTGCCCCGTGTTCAACTGAAGCGTATTCTGCATGTATTGATGATAAAAGTCCCGGTTTAGCATAAGGTTGTAAAGGTCGTAACGGTTGAACGAGGTGGTGGTCTTTAGTCTTTCGTCGTCTTCGGGGAGCATATCGGTAACAAAAATATCGGGCCGGCCGTTGTTGTTAATATCGGCCATATCGGCTCCCATGGAGGAGAAACTGAGATGTGAGGCCCTGTTTTTTATGTCTTCCGTGAAAGTCCCGTTATCGTTGTTAATATACATGTAGTCCCGTTCGTAGAAGTCGTTGGAAACATAAATATCGGGAAGGAGGTCGCCATTGATATCTCCTATGGTAACCCCCAGCCCGAACCCGATGAGGCTGCCATAGATGCCCGCTTCTTCGCTAACGTCGGTAAAAGTGCCATTGTCATTGCGCATAAGCTTGTCCCCGCCGCCTTTAAACATGTCCGGAACATTCCAGTCCCCGGCCCTCAGATCCCTTTTATTGGAATACCCCAGGCTGTTTACCGGGATAAAGCTGTTGTTAAGGATATATACGTCGAGATCGCCGTCGCCGTCGTAATCGAAGAATGCGGCGTGTGTGGTAAACCCGCTGTCGGCCAGGTTGTATTCTTTTGCCTTTTCCGCAAAGGTGCCGTCGCCGTTATTGATAAAAAGCTCGTTTTCCTGGTCGTCACCTTCTACGGAACCTGCATTACAGACATAAATGTCGAGTAGGCCGTCACTGTTGATGTCTACCATAACCACGCCGGTGGACCATGCCTTGGTTCCCCCGACACCTGCCTTACTGGTGATATCTTCAAACCGCATGCTTCCCAGGTTTTTGTAGAGTTTGTTTTCTCCCATGTTAGCAGTGAGATAGACATCCGGGAGACTGTCGTTGTCGATATCACCTATGGCTACGCCACCTCCGTTGTAGAAGTTCCGGTACTTGAAAATATTGAAATCTTTCCTGTTCTTTACCTCGTTGACAAACCGGATGCCCGTTTCTTCGGCAGGAAGCAGGGTAAACAGGGTAGGGGAATCTTCTTTTGTGTTTTCCGCGTTTTTTGTTTTGCGGTCACAGGCTATGGCCAGAAGGGTGAAAGATAATATGACGGTTTTTCGAAACATTGTTTTGGTGGTATTTTACCGGGTAAGGTAATAAAAATGACGGATATTAATTTACCATATTTCCGGTGTTTTTGTCTTGTTTTTTGCCGGGAACCTGTATGTTATTCCGAAGTTGATGAGGTAATCGGCAAAAGCGGCATCGCCGTTCCTGGGTTCGCCGGTACGTTGCTCGGTTTCCCTGTCGGTGACACTTTGCGGACGATTTCTTCTTACCGCAACAGGAACATTGAGATTCATGGCAATATTGTTTTTCATATAACTGATACCGGGATCAACAGACAGCACATTCCCCGGTCTGCGAAAACCTTCACTGCCGCCCACGAGGTCTTCCACAGGCACCCCTTCGAACCTTGCCCCGAGTGAAATCCCGGTGGCGGGGGACAGGGTGTAGCTCACTCCGGCCCTCAGGGCGAACTGATCGGGTACGGACATGATGGCTTCGTTCTCCAGTATGGGACTCAGTGTTTCACGGAAGGTACGTACTCTGTTGGTTTCCCTGGGATTTATCAGGTAGAATCCGCCTCCGTAAGTATGGAATCGGTCCCACAGTTTCTGATAATACTGGAAGTCCAGCGCTATTCCGAAACCACCGTCACCGGGTTGAATGGACTGGTCTACAGGGCGTACCTGGGGCTGGTTGTTTTCACCCGCATTATAGAAAATGTCCGAAGCATTGTAATTTCCGGTAGGCAATTTAATTCCGAGGCCGACAGCAATATTTCCGTTTATATGCTCCTGTGGGTCGAAAAGCCAGTACCCGCCGCCAATACGGATATCGGCAAAACCGCGGGAAAAGGTGGTATGACGTTCGTCCCTTCCGTGTTCGTAAAGCGATGACCGGGTATTGATCACCACCGGTACGGTAAGGATGGCAAACAAACGGTCGCTGATGCCGTAGGTCGCCGTAAAATCCCACGCATGGGCATGGTTGATCACCTCCGTATTATTGGTAACCCTGTCCGGTTCTTCATGGGTTCCGCGGAAGTGGCGGAACGATTTGAAATAGCGATAGTTCATTCCTATTTGCCAGTCGCCCTCGCCAAGCAGGTTAGATTCCAGATGGTTTCCGCTGCATGAAGAAAAATGCCGGATAGCAACGCATCCCTGGGCGTAAAGCCCGTTTATGCAGCAATACAGCAGGAAGAAATAGCTTCCCGCAGCAAGTATGGTTTTCATGTGTGTTTAAGGTTTTTAAAGAATTAGCTGGTATGGCTAAACTACTGTTTTGTATATTGTATGGCTGAAAACAAGAAGTAAAAAAGATTAATAAAAGGTTAACGGTGTTAATAAGAAAACAATAGATCACCCCTGATGTGAGTGCAAAAAAGATTTATATCATTATGTTCGTGGTCTCCGTTGTCGGACTGGGCGTGGTGCAATATCAATACCTCCGTATAGGACTGAGCCTGGCCAGGGTACAGTTCAATGAGAAAATAGGACGGGCGATACAGGAGGTGAAAAACGACCTGGACCGTGAAAATGAGCTGACCTTCCTCATGGGGAAGGCCCTTACGAACGACGATACCTATTTTACACTGAGCCTGGACAGTCTCAGGGATGCAGCGAGCCATTATTACAGGGATTTTTTAAAGGATCGCTTGCTCGTACAGGGGATCAAGACCGATTTTACCTACGTCATCTATTCCAGAGATTCCCTGCTGTCCCTTCATTCGCCGGGCTATGTGGAAAACGGGGGAGACCGACTCAGGTACCCTGTTGAGTTGACAGGATATCTTCCCGAACTCACGGGAAAGCGGATGGTAACGGAATTGCAGTTCCGGGATATCAATTCGTATTTTCTTTCCCAGCTCAATGGCCTTACCATTCCGGGACTGATCTTTATAATAGCCATAGTTGTGGTAATCGTCTGGGTATTGAAGTCGCTCTACAGGCAGCACAGTATCATTACCACGACCAACGATTTTATCAATAACCTGACCCACGAACTGAAAACGCCTGTGTTTTCCATTGGCCTGGCTACAAAAATGCTCCTGGGAAAAGAAAAGGAGACGGAAAATATCCGTTTTCTGAATATCATAAAACAACAGAACGAGAGGTTGAAGGAGCACATAGACAAAGTATTGCAACTGGCCACCCTGGAAAAGAAAAAGAAATATATAAAACCGGAAGAAACCGATCTCTACCCGCACCTGCAAAAGTTTGCAGAAGACTTCAAGGAAATGACTGCGATGGAAGGTGTGGACTTCAGTTACAAACTGCACGGCGACCGCTATCCGGTCCGGGCGGAGGTTCCGCATTTGCTGAATGCCGTGGGGAACCTGCTCGACAATGCCAAAAAGTACGGTAAAAAAGATCCTGTGGTTTTTCTGGAGGTTTATACGGAAGCAGAAAAACTATATATTTCTGTGGAGGATAATGGCATGGGAATTTCGGAAAAGGACAGGAAAAAGATGTTTGAAAAATTTTTCCGGGGGACAACGGGAGATATTCATCGGGTAGAAGGTTACGGGCTGGGACTCAATTACGTAAAACGGGTGGTCCGGAGCCATAAAGGCAAAATACGGGTGGATTCCGAAGAAGGAAAAGGAAGTTGTATAACTATTGTGATCCCCTTGTTAAAAAGCGATAAAACAACACATGAAAAGAGACGAAAGCACAAATAATCCGGCAAACATTTTACTCGTGGAGGACGATGCTTCCCTGGGGTACCTGCTTACCGAATACCTGCAAATGAAAGATTTGCATGTAGTATGGACCAAAAACGGGAAAGAAGGGCTGGCGCAGGTGGAAAAATATCCGTTTGACCTGTGTATCATAGATGTGATGATGCCCGAAATGGATGGCTTTACCCTTGCCGGGCATATTCAGCGGAATCACCCGGAAACCCCGTTCCTGTTTCTCACGGCCAGATCACTGAAGATCGATGTGCTCAAGGGTTTTGCACTCGGGGCGGTGGACTATCTCAAGAAACCGATCGATGAAGAGGAACTGGTGGTGCGTATCAAAAACCTGTTGTCACGGATCGGGAAAACGGAAGAAATACCGCAAAAAAAGGACAAATATCTGCTGGGGAGATATACTTTTTTCCCGGAAAAACTCCAGCTCGTTTACGATGGTGAAGTGACACATCTCACCTCAAGGGAAAACGAACTGCTGACCTACCTGCTGAACCACCGGAACAAGTTGTGCAGGCACAAGGACATCCTTACCCTGTTGTGGGGCAGGAACGATTATTTTAACCGCAAGAGCCTGAACGTGTTTATTTCCAGGTTGCGAAAATACCTTTCCAGGGACCCTTCCGTCCAGATCGACAATATACACAACCAGGGCTTTCTGTTAAGAACAGAGTAGAATCCCCGTCCCTCATGTACGGAAACTCTCTGCTAATAATTATCCCGGATATGCCGGAACAGGGCCTCCATATGTTTTTTAACCTCCCCGGTAGGATGCATATAATGATTGTTCATATAGCTGAATATTAGCGTTTTTCCGGATTTGGTCAGAATATACCCGCTGAGGTTGTGGTTGTTGCTAAGGGTCCCCGATTTTGCATAGATATAAGGAATGCCGTTTTTGCTTTTGTAAGTGTTTTTCAGCGTTCCGGATTGCCCCCCGGCGGGAAAAAGGGTAAACAGGCGTTCACGGGGCAATTCCCGGTATAATCTGTTGAGAATATACACCATGGATGCCGGAGTAAAAAGGTTGTAGCGGGACAGGCCGGAACCATCCACCCATCGGGGTTTCTGCGGAATATCGGGGAGGTAGCTGTCCAGGATGTGCTCTACGGCATTACGGCTGTTCAGGCTGTCCGAAACTGCTGCTCCCGACATAAGCAATAACTGCTCGGCCAGGAAGTTGTCACTTACGTGCATCATTCTCCGGTACACGCTGTCGGAAACCATCCCGTAAAGGGTTTTTTGATTCCGGGGCAGGGGAGTATGGGTCGGGAAAACGTCTTTTTTCAGGGTGTCGCACAGCAATTCCCTTACCAGTTCCGGACTTGTTACGAACGGGATTTCCAGTGTATCCCCGAGGTTTTTAGGAAGGTAAAACATATTCTCTGTAAGCGCTCGCGGACGTTGTAGATGTTTTCCGGGCCGAACGGCCTCATAAAAGTGTTCCGGTATAATTTCCGTCCTTCCGTTTTCTTTACAGGCCGTGAGCACATTTCCGTATACGGGAAAGGCACTCCGTTCCGGCGAATAATAATAGGCGTAATCTCCCCACGACCAGCCCGGGCCGAACTTGTCGTCATAAAAATTATCTGCGTACAGCGCTATGGGCTTTTCCTGTTCCGAAAGAAAATCAAACGCCGCTTTTTCTTTGAAATAGGGATGGAGGAAGGCGGGATTGCCGGTACCTTCTATAAATAAGGTATCTGCGGTGGCTGCATAACGGAGGGCCGGAAGGGTGTCGGGGAGAAGGTGAAGCGCGGTATACAGCGTAAATATCTTGGTGTTGGATGCCGGGGTGAAGTATTTTTCAGACTGGTAATTGTATAGGGTTTTGTCCGTTTCCGGGTCGTAAAGTGCAAACCCTACGAATTGACGGTCGTAGAAAGCGGTATCAAAGTATTTTTTTATGCGGATCTTTTTTGTGCTGCCACAGGCGGAAAGCAGGAGGACAAAAAGAATAAAAGCCGAAAAAAGTTTTTTGTACATGGCTGAAACGTTTAGGGTTAGTGGGGGAAGTATCCCGGATTTCCACCGGAAAGTTATACAATTTTTTTGTTTTATCCGCACCGGCCGGAACATCCTGACAGACGGGATGGCCATATCGGAAATAATGATATCGCCCGTATCCGGGGAGAAGATACGACGGTACCGCGGGGAACGATATACCGTATCAGGACCTGTGATGTAACCCGTATAACGGTAAAACAAGGCGGATTAAAACGTTAAAGAGTTAATAATTTGAAATATAAATCCTTCCTGATATTCTATATTTGTGTCATGGCACGGGTTTTGTGCCGCGATATGCATTTGCACAACAGTTATGAGACAAAAGACAGGGTATATTTTTATATGTTTTTTTATCTGCCTGGGCAGTTTTGCTTTCGGACAGGTAAAGGTAAGCGAGTTTATACAGGCCTCCCGCCTTTCGGAGCCCGGAGATGACAAACTGGTTTTTATCGACTTCTGGGCTACGTGGTGTAAACCCTGTATACATGTCAGCAAGTATGTGGAAACCCTTCAGGAACAATTCTCCGGGGATTTTTATGCGGTTTCGCTAACAAAGGAGTCCAGGGATGTAGTCACCCGTTTTTTGCCCAAACATCCTTCCAGGCTGGCGGTTGCCATAGATATGGAGGGGGAAACTTTTCTCAAACACGGCATCACCACTTTGCCCTACGGCGTACTTTATAATACGAAAGGTGATGTGGTATGGAAAGGACATCCGGCCGATCTTACGGAAAACAGGCTAAGATCGCTCATAAGGCGTAACAGAAATAAGGGCAGGAAGGGTTTTTCCAATATCGTCCGTGTTGTGGAAACCGGAGGCGGAGAATATGCTTCCCTGGAGACGTACCGTCCGGAAAGGCCGGTGGAAGTTTTTATCAACAGGTCGAAAACCTCGGAAAACCTGTTGTATGAAAACGGGAAATACACCCATTTTGCCGGAAAACTGGACGACCTGGTCGCTTTGCTCGGTCGTGTTTCGGCGGTGCAGGTAGATGTCCGGGAAAACGACAACCGTTTTGTGGAAGTTTACGCCCTGAACGACATATGGAGAAACGGCCCGGAAAGAATACTGGGGGAAGTGTATACGGCAACGGGGCTTAATGCCCACACACTGAACAAGGAAGGGGAAGTATACAGGTTAACGGTAAAAGATCCCTCCAGACTATGGGATGCCGAACAACTGGACTGGGGGCGCGATTCTCCCAAATTCCTGGTGGACGATATGCAGATACAGGCAGACAACGTCACTTTTCCGGAATTGCTGGCCCGCCTTGGCAGCCTGTTGGGCGCTCCGGTGGTCAGTTCCTATAAAGACAACACTCCCCGCGACTGGAAATTGCAACACCGTTTTTTTGACCTTATGAAAAACCAGCTGTACGATACCTATGGTATAGAAATCACCAAAGATACGGCGGTGTATACGATGGTGATCCTGCGTTAAAGGATACAAAAAAACCACCTTGGAAAAAATAAGGTGGTTCTTTGTTTTGTATGGTTTATAGTTTTCTTATTGATTCCCCAGTATACGGAATTCGGTTCTTCGGTTTCGCTGGTGTTCTGCTTCAGAGCATTCTACACCATTTGAACAACGGTTAACAAGACGGGTTTCACCATATCCCTTGGCAAGAAGCCTGCTCCTGGAAATCCCTTTGGCAACCAGGTAATTTACTACAGACTCTGCCCGTTGCTGGGAAAGTGCCATGTTGTAATCGTCATTACCCCTGGAGTCGGTGTGCGACATCAACTCTATGCTTACGTTCTTTTCCCGGAGGATGGGCAGCAGGGTGTCGTCTATCACTTGTTTCGATTTCGGAGTGAGCCGTGCACTGTTGTATTCGTAGAATATCGGTAAGATAGTGGGGTTGAGCAATTCACAGTCAATTTCTTCCCATGTGGTGATACCTCCTTTTTTCTTGAGGACGGTCCTTGTTACCGTAGTGTATTCCGCAGGTACGGTCACCTCTTTTGTGGTAGCCGGAGTTTCAACTACCTGTCTGGTTATGGTAGCGTATTCGGCAGGTATTTCCACCTCTTCCATTCTCGCCGGTTCCTTGATCACCTCCTTGGTGTAGGTGGTATTTTCTTCGGAAACGGGGATGTTATTGGTTCCCGCATCCTGTACGAGTGTGGTTATGGCCACATCCTGGCTTTGCGCAGGATATTCCACAAAGCAGGCCGTAATACAATCTTCCTTATTGGATGAAGGACAGTCTTCGAGCGTTTGGTATTCCCAGCCCGAGGTCTGGGGGTACACTTCAAAAGTCTTGGTGTCATCACCAAAAGAAGCGGGTACCACTTCCAGGTCTGTTCTTCCTTCCTTTTTTACATAAGGAACTTCAGTGGTTTCATATACTGCAGGGACGTAAACCAGTTTTTTACTGGCCTCTTTTACCAGCACGCGTTCTTCCACGGTTTTATATGTAGCGGGAACTACCTCGAGTTTGGTGTACGCGGGATGTACCTCTACGGTTTCTTCCACTTCTTCAAACTCATCTTTGGTAATACATTTCACATAGCATTTACCTGGGTCCGGGTTGTCGGGCAATCCCTGTGCGGCCACACCGAATGTTGCTGCAAAAAAACCAGATAACAGGAGGAAATTTGTTCTCATATTTAATTGTTTTATGATTTAATGACCGTTTGATATTCGCTTTTCGCCAAATATACTTGTTAAAATTAACATATTTTTTTGAGTATTACAAATGTCGATTTATATCGATAATGTGAATTATTTTATCGATAAAGTACGCAATATAGTGGTTTTTATTGTATTTCGGGCATATGTGATGAGATATTATACGTGTTAAATATTGAAAAATTAACCGGAAAATAATGGAATATTAATGTGAAAAAAGATGACAAGCGGTGTGCCTGCGTTGATCAGCCCCGTAAAAAGCCGATCGTGCTATGCCTGTTTTCCGTCCGGTTTTCGGGTTTTGAGGGAAAAACGGGAAGCTATAATACTCACCAGCAATATCTGCAATCCGTGATAGAGCATCAGGGGGAGGAGAATAATCCCTGCCGTGCTCAGTTTTGAGAAAAGTACTTTAGCCATCACCGTACCGTGCACAAGGGATTTCTTGGAACCGCAAAACAATGCCGTGATACGGTCTTCCCTATTAAAATGCAACCGTTTTGAGATGAGGTAAATACAGCCGTAAACCGTAAAAAAGAGCAACAGGACAATAAGTATGAGCAAGGCGATGTCTCCCCATTGTATCTGCCGGAATATCCCGGAGTAGAATGAACCTGCAAAACTTTTGTAAACGATGAGCAGGATAATGGTTTTGTCAAACAAACCGAGTTGCCTGCTGTACCTGGTTGCTGTTTTTCCTCCCAGTGGTTGTAGCAGGATACCCAGTATAACGGGCAGAATAACTTCGAAAGCGAGTTGTGTATAGATATGCGTAAAATCGGGGTCCGGTATATTTTTCCCGAGGAACGGAGTTACCCAGAGCGGGGTGATCAGGATACCTATCATACCGGAAAGACTGGCATTGAATATAGCTGCCGGGATATTGCCTCCTGCCATGGATACCATAACTACGGACGAGGATACGGTAGAGGGCAGAGTTGCCAGAAAGAACAGGGCAAGCCACAGGGTGCGCTGCTCCATATTTTGCATAAGCGGGTAAAACGGTAGTATGAGAAGGGGGAACAGTATAAAAGTGGAAAGCTGTACCACCAGGTGCAGCCTCCAGTTGTTCAGTCCCTTTTTGATCTTGTCCGGGCTCAGTTTTAGACCGTAGAAAAAAAAGATAAGGGATATACCAACACTGCTTATGGTTTTTATGGGAAAACCACTTCCCTCTATAGCCGGTTCGGGGAAGAGATAAGCTATGAGTATGCTGACCAGAAGTGCCAGGACAAAAGAGGCTGTCTTAAATCGCATGTATTTTCTGTTTCTGAACGGCAAAGTTAAAGAAAGAAAGTTGGTTTGCCGTTTTTTTGACCTGCATGGGAGAGATGCAATCACGGTGTTTTTTCAGATAAGGTCCGGGATGTCTTCCAATAAATGAAAATGTACTTTTAAAATTATTTGCAGGTATATAGGGATGTAATAATATTTTTTATATATTTGTTTCAGATAACATAGTATGGCATGCTGTTTTACGTTTGGAGGATTGCCGTTTTGTGTTACGGAGATTTATAAATGTTTGGTCAATACTATTCATCAAGTGAATATTAAACTCCGGATAAATGGTTGTCGTTGGGAAACAAATGACATCCGATCAGGAGTTAAGATCGATGCGGGGCGGGGTAGTCCTGCAATCCGGGGCAATCGAAGGGAAGGTGTTTTTTACATCTTCCCTTTTTAATGATGATAAAACCGAAGCTCCGCAACTTCTGGTCCCGCTTCCGTTTCATATTTAGTTCTTACATCTTATCGCCTTAAGTCGTATATCACATACCTGATTATGGCTTTGATCCCGGTTTTCCTGTCTGTGTATATTTTCTGTTTCGTGTCGGCCATAAAAAATCCTATCTTCGCAGGATCAAGAAAAACACTTATGAACCTGTTGTTTATCGCTATAGGATTGGTCCTGCTTATTGCCGGAGGAGACTGGTTGCTACGGTCTGCCGTCGGATTGTCGTTACGTCTCAACATTCCGCGTATGGTAATCGGGATGACAGTGGTGTCCTTTGCCACTTCCGCCCCCGAACTTATAGTTAGTGTGAAGTCGGCAATAGGTGGCTTTTCCGATATTGCCCTGGGCAATGTTGTGGGATCGAATATAGCCAACCTGGGACTGGTGCTCGGGGTTACGGTCACCTTGTCCGCCATTACGGTAAAACGCGGTTTTTATAAGGTTGACTGGCCCATTATGATGTTAGCTTCAATACTGCTCTATGTTTTTATTGTACCGGACGGGATATTGCAGCGCTGGGAAGGTGGAGTATTGTTTGCCATGCTGGTGTTGTTCCTGATTTTTATGTTCCGGAACAAGAAGGGGGAAGAGGAGCCTGAGGAACTGGCAGAAATAGCACAGAAAATGCCCGGATACGGCCGTATATCCCTGTTTCTGGTTATAGGCGGCGCGGCCCTCTGGGGAGGATCGGAATTACTGATACGGGGTGCTGTGGGAATGGCAGAGTATTATGGCGTGAGCGAAAGGGTCATTGCAGTTACCGTGGTTTCTGTAGGGACCAGCATTCCCGAACTTGCTGCCTCAATAATGGCCGTGATCCGGAAAGAGAAAGCAATTTCACTGGGGAACCTTATCGGCTCCAACATCTTCAATATCCTGGCTGTATTGGGTATTACAGCCATGATCACCCCGGTGCAGGCCAAAGATGGAAGGTTGATAAGCAATGATCTGTACTGGATGCTCGGTATTGCTTTTGTGGTTTTGCCGTTGGTCTTCCTGCCGAAAAAAATGCGGCTGGGGCGATTGGAAGGCATAATACTTCTCCTGCTGTATGCATCCTTTGTTTACCTGACACTATAATGTATACTTGCTTCCGGGAGCATTGCGTTACCGCTTGTCGAAACGTGGAATGATTTTGGATTTCAGATATGAGATGTTATGATCTATGATTATAAGATGCAGCAATTAAATCGTTAGGCGTTACGGGAAGTTATTCGGGTATTGCTTTACCGGGATTTCGGATATGCTGAAAATCCTTATGGCTTTTAAGGTCCTCTGGTAACAGTGAAAGGAATCCGTAACCTGCGACATTAAAATTGGGTATGGTCCATGATTTTTCAGAAAGGAAATTACGAAATGTAAATAGTATCAGGAAAGGATGATGGATGTATAAACAAATAAAAAACGCCGGCTAACAGAAATACAAAGTTACCGGCGTTTTTAATTATACACAAAAAACAGAATTATTTACCGTTACCGTATCTTAAACGGCAACAGCTTTGTCTACTTCAACTGATTTTACCGTTTTAATGATCCTGGCCGCAATTTTATAAGGGTCACCGTTAGATGAAGGCCTGCGGTCTTCCAGCCATCCTTTCCAGCCGCGTTCTACAGTTGCGATCGGAATACGTATGGAAGCGCCGCGGTCGGAAACTCCGTAGCTGAAATCGGTAATGGAGGCGGTTTCGTGTTTTCCGGTGAGTCGCTGGTCGTTATCGGCACCGTAAACATCGATGTGTTCTTTTACCACGGGACGGAATGCCTCGCAAACGCTTTCATAAACGGCTTTGTCGCCGCAGCTTCGCAGTGTGGAATTAGAGAAGTTGGCATGCATACCGCTTCCGTTCCAGTCGAGGTTTCCAAGAGGTTTGGGGTGCCAGTTTACGGCAATACCATATTTTTCGCAAATTCTTTCGAGGAAATAGCGGGCTGCCCAGATCTGGTCACCGGCTTCGGCCGCACCTTTGGCGAATATCTGGAATTCCCATTGTCCGGCAGCAACTTCGGCGTTGATACCCTCTACATTGAGTCCTGCTTCCAGGCATACGTCCAGGTGTTCTTCCACGATCTCCCTTCCGTACGCATTGTTTGCTCCTACGGAACAATAGTATTGTCCCTGAGGGGCCGGGTATCCGTTGGCAGGGAAGCCAAGGGGTTTATTTGTTTCGGGGTTCCAGAGGAAGTATTCCTGTTCGAAACCAAACCAGAAGTCATTGTCATCGTCATCAATAGTAGCCCTTCCGTTGGAAACATGCGGCGTTCCGTCCGGATTCAACACTTCACACATCACCAGGTAAGCATTATTGCGCTGGGGGTCGGGGCAGATAAAAACAGGTTTGAGCAGGCAGTCTGAAGAATTTCCCTCAGCCTGCTCCGTAGAAGAACCGTCAAAAGACCATATTTCACAATCTTCCAGTTTCCCGGAAAAATCACTCACAATTTTTGTCTTGCTCCTCAAGCTCTGCGTCGGTACATAACCATCTAACCAAATGTACTCAAGTTTAGCTCTACTCATATCATTTCATAATTTAAATTGAACACTAAATATGTCGGTATAATCGGCGTAAAATTAATATTTTTTTAAATACCTCATAAATTTAAGGGGTTATAATGTTATTTTACAGTTAATTTTTAATTATACCCTATTTTAAACAAGGGTGTTTTAAAAATAATTTATTTTAACCCCCTTGTTTTTGATTTATGTCTAAACTAATTTGCTGTTTAAACCAAAAAAACCTGCCATACTAAAGTGGGGGGTAAAATATAACGGATTGCTATTTTTTTGTTCAAACCCTTATTTTCGAAGAGGGATGTTCAGGAAAACTGTTTTTTTATTGAGGTATTTTCATATATTTGGTGCGGACGGGAGATGAGGGTATTATTCGTATCTTCATTAATTTGACGTTGAGATGATGATATAATGATGAAGCGGACAAAAGTACGGACCCGATACGATAAATATCCCCTTCCCCGGGTTTTGCCGGCATAAGGCATGATTGTTAAGAAGCACAGAGAAACCACAAAAAACAATAAAATCACAAATACAATATGGCAACAATCAGATTTAGAGCTATACAGGAAACATTCAACAGGGTTTCGGTCCCGATACAGGAGACTGTGAAGCGTTCGGAGTTGTTCGGATCTAATGTATTCAATGAGACGGCAATGCGGCAGTTCATGACAAAGGAAGCTTTTACCAGTGTGATGAACGCCATAGAATTCGGAGAAAAAATAAACCGTAAAATAGCCAACCAGGTGGCGGCAGGAATGAAAGACTGGGCCATTTCAAAAGGGGCGACGCATTATACCCACTGGTTTCAGCCTTTAACAGGTTCTACCGCCGAAAAACACGACGCCTTTTTTGAAACTATCGGTGGCGGAATGGCCATGGAAAAATTCGACGGAAGCCAGCTGGTGCAACAGGAGCCTGATGCTTCGAGCTTTCCCAACGGTGGTATCCGGAATACTTTTGAAGCCCGTGGTTATACGGCATGGGACCCGACTTCCCCGGCATTTATTTATGCAGGGACGCTTTGTATTCCTACGGTCTTTGTCGCTTATACGGGAGAAGCCCTGGATAATAAAGCGCCGTTGCTCAGGGCTTTACAGGCTGTAGATAATGCGGCTACCGAAGTAGCCAGATATTTTGATAAGAACGTAACCAAAGTTACCGCTACGCTTGGATGGGAACAGGAGTATTTCCTGATAGACAAGGCACTGGCCTATACCCGGCCCGATCTTGTCCTGGCCGGAAGGATGCTTTTAGGACATTCTGCAGCTAAGGGACAACAACTGGACGACCACTATTTCGGGTCCATTCCCAACAGGGTAGTGAATTTTATGCGCGACCTTGAGATAGAGTGCATGAAACTGGGAATTCCGGTAAAAACACGCCATAACGAAGTAGCACCTAACCAGTTCGAACTGGCGCCGATTTTTGAAGAAGCCAGTATGGCCGTAGATCATAATTCCTTGTTGATGGATGTTATGGATAAAACCGCAGACCGGCATAACTTCAAGGTACTGTTTCACGAAAAACCCTTTGCGGGAATTAACGGCTCCGGAAAACACAACAACTGGTCGCTGGCCACCAATACCGGCGTAAACCTGTTGAGTCCCGGGTCAACTCCCATGAAAAACCTCCAGTTCCTCACCTTCTTTATCAATACCATAAAAGCGGTAAACGAATACGAAGAACTTATCCGCGCATCGGTGGCCTCGGCGACTAACGATCACAGGCTGGGGGCCAATGAGGCACCGCCCGCCATTATTTCAGTATTCATCGGCGAACAACTCACCAGGGTGCTCGACGAACTGGAAGATGTATCCACAGGAAAGCTGTCGCCTAAAGAAAAAACCGACCTTAAACTGAACGTAGTCGGAAAAATACCTGAAATATTACTGGATAATACCGACCGTAACAGGACCTCACCGTTCGCATTTACCGGGAACAAGTTCGAGCTCCGCGCCGTAGGGTCCAAAGCAAATTGCGGCAAACCGATGACCGTACTCAATTCCATCGTCGCCAAACAACTCACCGAGTTCAAGAAAGAGGTTGATACCCTTATCGCCAAGAAGAAACTGAAAAAAGACGAAGCCATATTCAATGTGTTGAGAGAATACATCAAGGCTTCCCGAAGAATACGTTTTGAAGGGGATGGCTATAGCGCCGCCTGGGAAAAAGAAGCTGCCCGTCGCGGTCTGAGTAACAACAAGACCACTCCGGTTGCCCTGAAGGCGATGATCTCTAAAAAAGCCATTTCCCTGTTTGAGGAAATGAAGGTGATGAGTAAGGTGGAAGTGAAGGCAAGGTATGAAATCGAAGTCGAAGAATACACCATGAAAGTGCAGATCGAGGGCCGTGTGCTCGGCGATATAGCACGCAACCATGTTATTCCCACTTCTATCAGGTACCAGAACATTCTTATCGACAATGTAAAAGGACTTAAAGACGTGTTCGGTACGGATTTCAAAAAAGTGGCTTCGGAACAGCTGGACCTTATCGAAGAGATCTCCGAGCATATTGCCGAGATCAATTCCAAGGTTACGGCAATGATCGAGGAAAGGAAAAAGGCCAATGTCATTACCAATCCCGAACTCAAGGCGGAAGCTTACTGCGAAAAAGTGAAACCGTATTTCGACGAAATCCGTTATCACTGCGACAAGCTGGAGCTGCTTGTTGATGATGAACTATGGACACTCACCAAATACAGGGAATTGTTATTTACAAAATAATGTAAATCCTGAACTTTGCTTAACGGGGAGATTTTGCATCAGCAGGATCTCCCCGTTTTTATTATCAGGTTAAAGGTTGAAATCCCGTAATTTCATTCGAGTTATTTTAGATTGGTATAAATTTTAGCCGCAAATACACGGAGATACCCATCGTTGTTTTTAGAGTGATTTGTGTATCCGTGGCAAAACCGGCTTTTAGTCTGCCGGAAATCTATGGGTTTCTGATCCGGAGTAGTTTGGTTTGACGTTCCGGGGAACAAATCCGGAGCCAAAATCGGCAATCTTCATCCCGAAATTATGTATTTTTGCGGCAAACGACATTAATTATGAGTGCTTCGGTAAGCAAGAGATATGCCCAGAGAGGGGTTTCGGCCTCCAAGGAAGATGTGCACAATGCCATAAAAAACATAGATAAGGGACTTTTCCCGAAAGCCTTTTGCAAAATAGTGCCCGATCACCTCACTGCTGATGAGGCCAGCTGTCTCGTCATGCATGCCGATGGTGCGGGGACCAAGTCGTCCCTGGCGTATATGTACTGGAAGGAAACCGGAGATCTGTCGGTCTGGAAAGGTATTGCACAGGATGCCCTTATCATGAATATAGACGACCTGTTGTGTGTAGGTGCTACGGACAATATTTTATTGTCTTCCACCATAGGGAGAAACAAAAACCGGGTTCCCGGGGAAGTGATCTCCGCGATCATCAACGGTACCGAAGAACTGGTCTCCGAACTGGGAAAATTCGGCGTAGCGATTCATTCCACCGGCGGGGAAACCGCAGATGTGGGCGACCTGGTACGTACCATTATCGTGGATTCTACAGTTACCGCCAGGATGAAGCGAAAGGATGTTATAGACAATGCGAATATCAGGGCCGGGGATGTTATTGTAGGACTGGCTTCCTTCGGGAAGGCCACCTACGAAAAAGAATACAACGGCGGGATGGGAAGTAACGGACTTACGTCGGCAAGGCATGACGTGTTTGCCAAATACCTTGCCGAAAAATACCCGGAAAGCTACGATCCGTCCGTTCCCGGAGATCTTGTGTATTCGGGTGGTGTGAAACTTACTGACCCGGTGGAAGGCTCACCCCTTGATGCGGGCAAACTGGTGCTGTCGCCCACAAGGACGTATGCCCCCGTAATAAAAAAAGTGCTGGAAAAATATACGGCAGAAGATATACACGGCATGGTACATTGCAGTGGCGGGGCACAGACCAAGATACTCCATTTTATAGACGATCTTCACGTTGTCAAGGACAGCCTTTTTGAAGTATCGCCGCTGTTTAAGCTGATACAACAACAGTCGGGAACAGACTGGAAGGAAATGTACCAGGTGTTCAACTGCGGACACCGTATGGAACTGTATGTGGATGAAAAGATTGCCGAAGATATTATTGCGATTTCAAAATCATTTGATGTTGATGCAAAGGTTGTGGGCCGGGTGGAAGCGTCAGATCGCAAAAAACTTACCATACGAAGTGAATTCGGGGAGTTCGAATATTAATCTGACAAAAATATTGTAATTTTGCAAATCGAATGAACCACAGTATATGTTAGACCGATTAAACGTAGTAAAACAACGATTTGATGAGGTATCGGACCTTATCATTCAGCCCGATATCATTGCGGACCAGAAGCGGTATGTGCAGTTGAACAAGGAATACAAGGACCTGAGGGCCATTGTTGAAAAACGCGAGGAATACAAGACCGTATTGGACAATATCGCTGAGGCCGAAGAGATCATTGCAGACGGGACCGATGCGGAAATGGTGGAGATGGCCAGGATGCAACTGGAAGAGGCCAGGGAAAAACTCCCTGCGATGGAGGAAGAAATAAAATACCTTCTCATCCCAAAAGACCCGGAAGACACCAAGAATGCCATGATGGAGATCCGTGCAGGTACCGGAGGGGACGAAGCTTCCATTTTTGCGGGTGATCTGTACCGGATGTACACCAAATTTTGCGAAGGCAGGGGATGGAAAGTGAATGTGGTGGATTTTAACGAGGGGACTTCCGGCGGGTTCAAGGAAATTATTTTTGAAGTCAATGGCGAAGAGGTATACGGTACCCTGAAATTTGAAGCCGGGGTGCATCGTGTACAGCGTGTACCGCAAACCGAAACCCAGGGCAGGGTGCACACCTCTGCGGCAACCGTAATGGTACTTCCCGAAGCCGAAGAGTTTGATGTGGAACTGGACATGAGCGATGTAAAGATTATCCGGACCACCTCTACCGGGCCCGGCGGACAATCGGTAAACACCACCTATTCCGCTATCCAGTTACAACACCTCCCTACGGGCATTGAAGTGCGGTGCCAGGACGAAAAATCACAGCACAAGAACCTGGAAAAGGCCATTAAGGTGCTCCGTTCCCGTTTGTATGAAAGGGAACTTGTCAAAAAACAGGAAGAAGACGCGGCCAAAAGGAAAAGTATGGTGTCCAGCGGAGACCGCAGTGCCAAGATACGGACGTACAACTATCCCCAGGGCAGGGTAACCGACCACAGGATAGGGCTCACACTTTACGACCTGCAAAATATCATAAACGGAGATATCGAAAAGATCAGTGAGGAACTGAAACTTGCGGAAAATACCGAAAAGCTGAAAGCAAGCGAAGTGTTTTGATAAAAAACTTTTTGTGAGATAAACCCAACAAAAATGCCGCACCGGACTCCTGTCGAAGTGCGGCATTTTAATAAGCAGCCGGCATGTGCCACAGAATATTCGTTAATGATTTTTTCGTTAAATTTGAATATGAAACTGATTGAAAATCATATTGAGAACTTGAAAAAGCTTTGCAATAAATATCACGTAGATAAAATGTATCTTTTTGGCTCTGCACTCACATCCGATTTTAATTCCAATAGCGATATTGATTTTTTGGTGAGATTTAAACCGATCGACTTGATCAATTATTTTGAAAATTATATGGCTTTCAAGGAAAATCTGAAAAAATTGCTAGGGCGGGAAATTGATCTGGTGGAAGAACAAACCTTAAAAAACCCTATACTGATCAATTCAATTAATAAAAATAAAGAATTGATTTATGGATGAAAGAATTCTTAAATGGCTGTACGACATAAAACTGGCTATCGAAGAAATTGAGGGCTATTTTGAAAATCGGGAAAAAGATTTTTTTCAATATCGGGAAAATTTAATGCTGAAAAGGGCCATTGAACGTGATTTAGAGATTATTGGGGAAGCAATGAACAGGATTCTGAAAAGAGATCGTTCATTGGAAAATCAGATTTCCAATGCAAAAGCAATTATAGGATTGCGAAATCAGGTGATACACGCTTATGATAACCTTTCCGATGAAAATATCTGGTCTGTTTTGATAAACCATCTTCCGGAACTTAAAAGAGAAGTTGATCGCCTGATTCTTCAAAACTAACAATATTGCAATAATAATGACAACACAAAAATTACTGGACCAGATACGTCGGAAAAAATCTTTTCTCTGTGTAGGGCTGGATGTGGACCTGCAAAAAATACCCGGGCATTTACTGGAAGAAGAAGACCCGATATTTGCCTTCAACAAGGCGATCATTGATGCTACCCACCACGCAGCCGTGGCCTACAAACCCAATATTGCTTTTTACGAAGCCTGTGGCGTAAAAGGCTGGAAGGCCCTTCGGAAAACCATCGATTACCTGAATGAGAATTACCCGGATGTGTTTACCATAGCCGATGCCAAAAGGGGAGATATAGGCAATACCTCGGCCATGTATGCCAAGGCATTTTTCGAAGATCTGGGCTTCGATTCTGTTACGGTGGCCCCCTATATGGGAAAGGATTCCGTAGAACCTTTTTTGTCTTTTGAGGATAAACACACCATCCTGCTGGCCCTCACCTCCAATGAAGGCGCTTTTGATTTCCAGACCAGGGATTCCGATGGCAGGGAGTTGTATAAACGTGTGCTGGAAACTTCCCGGCAATGGGAAAACAGTAAAAACCTGATGTATGTGGCCGGGGCGACGAAGGCGGAATACCTGACGGATATCCGTAAGATCATACCGGACAGTTTTCTGCTTGTGCCCGGTATAGGCGCACAGGGGGGAAGCCTGGAAGATGTCTGTAAATACGGAATGACCAAAGATGTAGGCCTGCTGGTCAATTCGGCGAGGGCGATCATATATGCATCAAGGGGAAAGGACTTTGCCGAAGCCGCAAAATCCGAAGCGGAGAAAATACAGCATCAGATGGCCGCTGTCATGGACACCGCTATGTAAAGATATACGGTCGGGCACCTCTGCCGGAAGATGCTGCCATTTCTTTTGTGATACATAAGAAATAGTGTACTATAGACCACAGCTTTTTAATTAAAACGGATGCTTATTGACCTGTAAGGACCAAATACAACGGGAACTGGTATTGAAAGAAACACCGCGACGTATCATATCACTGGTGCCCTCCCAGACCGAATTGTTGTACGACCTCGGACTGGAAGACAAGGTGGTGGGCATTACGAAGTTTTGCGTTCATCCGTATCATTTTAAATCCCTCAAAACTATTGTGGGAGGGACTAAAAAGGTGAAAACGGAGCGGATAAAGGCGTTATCCCCAGACATTATTCTGTGCAATAAAGAAGAAAACACCCGGGAAATGGTGGAGGAACTGGAAGAAATAGCTCCGGTGCATGTTTCTGATGTTTATACTATAGGTGATTCCCTTGAGTTGATCAGGCAATACGGGGAAATCCTTTCCTGTCGGACAGAAGCTTCCGGGATCGTACATAAAATACAATTCCGATTAACCGATTTTCAGAAATACATTCACGATAAACCCGAGCTAAAGGTCGCCTATTTCATCTGGCGAAACCCCTGGATGGTGGCCGGGAAACACACCTTTATAGATCACCTGCTGACATTGAACCGCTTCCGGAATATCTACGCAGATAAGGAACGCTACCCGGAGGTGGAACTGAAAAAAATACGCATGGATGGTGATCCCGACCTGGTGTTCCTGTCTTCGGAACCCTATCCGTTCAAGGACGAACATGCCTTTGAGGTGGGGCGGTTTACTCACCGTGCCAAAACGGTTTTTGTTGACGGGGAAATGTTCAGTTGGTACGGCTCCCGCCTGGCAAAGGCTTTTGACTATTTTAAACAGTTGCGGGACAGGCTTGAAAATTAATAAGGATTAATTCCGAAAGTTGTGGGCAAGGTTTGGTTTTGGATATGAGATTTAAGACGACGTAGGACTTAAAATAGTTGTAGGCCGAAATAGAAACAGGGTTTAAAGCTATGGCGTTTTGGGTGGATTGTAAGATGTTGCGGGAAGTTATTCATTCGGACATGCTTAAACCTGAAACTGGATCAGGGACAAAGGCTGTGGGGGTTTTTCGCTTGTTGCCGGTTTCCTATTTTGGTTTTACCATGGATACACGAATGTTTTTTGGTTGAATGTTGTATGTGAAGCTGATACATCGTAAACCCGGGATCGTTTCCGGTTTCCTGTCTTCCCTCATTTGCAAAAAACTAAACCTCTCCGAACTGTAAGTCCGGAGGTGAGGAAGTGGCAATGAAATTGCTTTTTAGTTACTTAGTTATTGGGTTATTGTGTGTTGACTAAATAACCGGGTAACCCAATAACTAAGTACCTACAATTACTGAACAAAAACTACCCGTTTAATTCCATCCGCCGCCCAGTGCCCGGTACATGTTCACCATGGCATTCATCTGCTGCATTTTGGTTTCAACGAGCTCAAACCTCGATTCCAGGGCATCCCGCTGGGTCAGCAATACTTCCATATAATCGGCCCGGGCCGATTTGAAAAGGATGTTGGAAATAGCGATGGATGCGGTAAGCGCATCTACTTCCTTCGATTTGAGGGTGTAGCTTTTTTCGAGGTTACCGATCTTAGACAACTGATTGGCCACTTCAATATAGGCATTCAGAATGGTCCGCTCATAATTGTAGACTGCCTGTATCTGCTTTGCATTGGCATTGTAATACGCAGCCTTTATGGCATTCCTGTTGATCAATGGTGCCGTCAGGTCCCCGGTGAGGGAATAGAGCAGCGATTCGGGCGTGTTCAGCAGGTATTTCGGGTTAAATGCCCGGTAGCCTATATTGGCGGAAATTCCCAGGGAAGGGTAAAAACGGGCTTTGGCCACCTTGATGTCCAGTTTGGCCGCAGCCAGTTCCAGTTCGGCCTGTTTCACGTCCGGACGGTTTTCCAGCAGTTGTGACGGCAGACCCGAATGGATGTCGTCGGGGATCAGGTTGTCGAAAGCATCCGGATCTCTGCGGACATGCTGCGGATACCGGCCTACCAGGAAGTTGATCCTGTTCTCCGTTTCCGTGATCTTCTGCCGGATATCGTACTGAAGGCTCCTGGTGTGGAGTACCTCTGCCTCGAATTTACGCACAGCCAGTTCGTTGACGCGGGCGGCTTCTTTCTGTATCCTCACAATTTTCAGGGCATTGGTCTGGATGGCAATATTCTGTTTAACGATATCCAGCTGATTGTCCAGTGCCAGCAATTCGTAATAGGAATTGGCAATTTCGGCGATCAGGTTGGTAACCACAAAGTTTTTGCCTTCAACAGTAGATAAATACCGGCTTATGGCTGCTTTTTTGGCATTGTGCAGTTTCCCCCAGATATCTACCTCCCACGAAGCATAGGCGCCCACCAGGTAGTCCTGCAGGGGCTCGGGCATTTCCTCCCCGGGCCTGATGTCGGTAGTGGCTTCACTGGCCCCCCGGCTGGTGTACCGGGCTTTTTTGTCAACCCCAGCGGCACCTTTCAGACCAATAAACGGCAGGTATTCGCCTTTTCTCGCCCTTACTTCGTTCCTGGCGATCTCCAGTTCCTGTAACGTGATATTGAGCTCCTGGTTGTTTTTCAGCGCCGTATCAATCAGGGTGTCGAGGTACGGATCGGTAAAATAGTCCTGCCATTTTATCCGGGCCGAATTTAAACTGTCTTTTGGTTGATCTGCATACTGAACCGGAACCGCCGTATCTTCCTGTACGGTTTCTAAAGCGGGAACACAGGAATACAGTGTGGCCAATGCAAAAATCCCAACCAAAGATGTTTTACCATAGTGTGTTATATTGTTTTTATTCATCGTCTGATCTTTTCATTAATTTTTTCAAAAGCGTATTCATCTTGCGAATTCTGGCTTGCAATTTGCTTTCTCCTTCACTTATTCTCATAAACTCTTCAGAAACGGGCTCGGTGTCTTCATCCCTGATAAGTGCCTTTCCGTCTGACATTTTTGCAAAAACATAGTATAATCCCGGGATCACCAATACCCCCAGTACGGTTCCGATAAACATTCCTCCCAGGGCAGAACCGCCTATGGTCCTGTTTCCTATGGCTCCGGCCCCCGTAGCAACAACCAGCGGAATTAATCCGGCAATAAATGCAAATGAAGTCATAAGAATAGGCCTGAACCTCGCTTTGGCCCCTTCAATAGCAGCATCTGAAATGGAGGCCCCGTTTCTCCGTTTCTGAACGGCAAATTCCACGATCAATACGGCATTTTTACCTAAAAGCCCCGCCAGCATAATAACACCGATCTGTGCGTAGACATCGTTGGCCAGCCCCATCATCTTCAATAAGAGGAAAGAACCAAAAATACCTACGGGCAACGAAAGGATAACGGCCATGGGCAGCATAAAGCTTTCGTATTGGGCGGCAAGTACGAGGTATACAAAAATGAGCACAACTGCAAAGATGTATATGGATTCATTGCCACGGGAGGCTTCGTCATAAGACAGCCCTTCCCAGGCGATATCATATCCTCTTGGCAGCGTTTGCTTTGCGACCTCCTTTATGGCGTTAATGGCATCTCCGGAAGTATATCCGGGAGCGGGGAGCCCCCTGATGGATGCGGAATTGTACAGGTTATACCGGGTGATCTCATTAGGCCCCAGTTTCTTTTCCATGGTCATAAAAGCGGAATACGGTACCATTTCGCCTTCCTCGTTCTTCACATAGAGTTTTTCCAGGTCGGAAGGCATTCCCCTGTACTCCGGGGCAGCTTGTGTATAGACTTTAAAGAACCTGCCGTATTTGATAAATCCCTGTTCATACGTACTACCGATCAGAATATTCAGGTTTTCCATGGCTTTCCCGATAGAAACCCCTTTCTGCATGGCCGCTTTGTTATTGATCTTTAACTCGTACTGCGGATAATTTGCGGCAAAAAAGGTAAACAACCCGGTGATTTCCTTACGCTCTCTCAGGGCGTTCATAAAGTTGTCATTGACTTTTTCAAACGCCTTATAATCCGTATCGTTCGTTTTATCGAGTAAACGCATGGAGAAGCCTCCTGACGACCCGAAACCGGGAACGGCCGGCGGTTCGAAGTATTCTATAATAGCCCCGAGATCTTTGGTCTCTTCCTCCAGTTCTTCCATGATCTCATGAACGCCGTGTTCGCGTTCCGACCAGGGTTTCAGGTTAATAAGGCATGTCCCCGCATTAGAACCCCGTCCTTCGGTCATGATCTCATATCCGGCCAGTGAAGACACCGATGCCACACCTTCTGTTTCTTCACAGATTTCCTGCAGTTTCCTGGCCACTTCATTGGTGCGTTCCAATGTAGCCCCGGGAGGGGTTTGTATGATGGCATAGATCATGCCCTGGTCTTCATTCGGAATGAATCCTGCCGGCAATACCCGGTTCGTTAAAAAGATACCGACACAAAAGGCGATTAACATACCGAAGGTAATGACCCTCCGGTTCACGATAACCTTTAGAAGACTTATATATTTCCCTGTCAGTTTATCGAATTTCCGGTTAAACCAGTCTATAAACCGGTCAACGGGAGATTTTCTCCGGGCCTTTCCATGATTGTTTTTTAATAATATGGCACACAATACCGGGGTAAGCGTCAACGCTACGACTGCCGACAATATGATGGCCCCTGCCATGGTGATGGAGAACTGACGGTAAAACACCCCTACAGGTCCGGTCATAAATGAAATAGGGATGAATACCGATACCATAACCAGGGTAATGGCAACAATAGCCCCGCCTATCTCTCCCAATACGGCATAAGACGCTTTGTAGGGCGAAAGATTTTCTTCTTCCATCTTTACGTGTACGCCTTCTACCACCACAATGGCATTATCTACCACAATACCAATGGCCAGTACCAGCGCAAAAAGCGTGATCAGGTTTATGGAAAGCCCGAACATCTGCATAATAAAGAAGGTACCTATCAAAGATACCGGCACGGCTATAATGGGGATAAGTGTAGAACGCCAGTCTCCCAAAAACAGGAACACCACAATGGCCACAAGAATAAAGGCATCTCTCAGCGTATGTAATACCTGTTCTATGGAGGCATCCAGGAAGTTCGATACATCATAACCGATCTCGTATTCCACCCCGGGCGGTAGTTCTTTTTTCAGCTCCTGTAATTTTGCCTTAACGGCTTTAATAACGTCGCTACCGTTACTCCCGAAGGTTTGTTTCAGTACGATAGAGGCTGCCGGGCTGCCGTCCAGGTTGGAATAAATATCGTAGAACTCGCTCCCCAGTTCAACATCGGCCACATCCCTGAGTTTTAATATTTCGCCGTCTTCCTTGGCCCGGATAATAATATCCTTATAGTCTTCAGGCTCATTATACCTTCCCTGATAGGTCAACACATATTCCAGTGACTGGGTTTTCTTGCCCGAACTTCTCCCCAGGCGTCCCGGCCGTGCAATAATGCTCTGTTCATCCATCGCTTCCAGGACCTCTTCGGCAGAGACTTTATAGGCTCTCATACGGTCGGGCTTCAGCCAGACCCTCATGGCATATTTCCGGCTACCGAGTATTTTTGCGCTGGCAATACCGTTTATACGCTGAATTTCCGGGACTATTTTGGTGTATGCATAGTTGTAAAGAAACTTCTCGTCGTTATTTTTTTCTTTACTGGATAAATTCACATACATAAGCATGCTGGGCTGTACGGGCTTGATAATAACACCTTCCCGCTGTACGAGCTCCGGGAGCAGGGGCATCACCTGGTCGACCCGGGTCTTGACACGAATTACAGCCTGGTTGGGATCGGTTCCCGGTTCGAAAATGATACGCAGGGTACCTTCACCCGCACTTGTGGCATCCGAAGCGATGTAACGCATGCCCTGAACACCGTTTATGGATGTTTCCAGAGGAATAAGCGTTGATTTTACCAATACATCTGCACTGGCTCCGGGGTATGCTATAAAAATATTGACTGTTGTCGGGGCTATCTGCGGAAATTGTGATATGGGTAACTGCTTTATGGCCAGTAAGCCCACAAAAACGATGACTACCGATAGGACAATGGCCAATACCGGTCTTTTTATAAATTTAGCAAACATTTTACGCTGTTTATAGGTTTGATTTGTAGATGACAGAAAATTATCTGCTATAATTTAGGACGTAAGACATATGATATAAGAAGTTAAAATACTGTAAGATATAGTCTTACGTGCTAATTCATAAAGCCTTAAGTCTAAAACCGACAGATTTGAATTACTCGGCATACATATCCAGGTTTGCTATTACCGCCTCCGGTTTTTCAACCTTATAAGCGATCTTTTCACCATCTTTCACCATCCGGATGCCTTCGAGTACTATCTTGTCGTTTACAGACAGGCCTTCATCCACAATAAATAAATGTGGTAATTCTCCCTTAACGGAAATCTCCTTTTGTTTAACATGCCCACTATCATCTACAACAAAAACAAATTTTTTACTCAGGATCTCAAAGGTTGCTTTTTGCGGTATGATCAATGCATCCTTAAAAGGGACTTTCATGAGAATACTTCCGGTTTCGCCATGTCTCAGAAGTCCGTTAGGATTGGGAAAAGTGGCACGGAAAGGGATATTTCCGGTTTCGTTGTCAAAATCGGCTTCTATGGTCTCTACCACTCCCGGTTGTTCAAAAATCCGGTTGTTGGCCATAAGGAGGTTCACAGCCGTTGAGTCCTTTTTTTCGGCCTGCGACATATAATCCAGGTATTCCGATTCGGTAACATTGTAATACACCCACATTTTACTGTTGTCAGCCATTTCGGTCAGCAGTTCGCCCTCTTCGAGATAGCTGCCCTGCCTTACGTGAAAGCGGTCGATGATACCGTCAAACGGTGCCCTGATCTCCGTGAATTGCAGGTGCACCTGTGACAGTGCCATCTCGGCTTTGGCCTTGTCTAAGCGGGCCCTGGCCATGGCCAGTTCGTTCGGGGCCACAACATCGCTGTCGGCAAGCTTTTTGGTATTATTGTATTCGATCTCGGCAAAATCGGCTTCGGCCTTCGCCTTTTGCAGTTCGGCCCTGTAGAGTTTAGGCATAATACGGAACAGTAACTGTCCCTTTTTTACAAACTGGCCCTCGTCCACATAAATGTCCTGCAGGTAACCTCTTTCCTGGGCCCGGAGTTCAATGTGGCGGATAGAATGTATCTGGGCCACGTATTCCCTGGTGATTAAAGTATCTTTCTTTAACGGACTGGTGACCAGATATTCCGTTTCTGCTTCTTTTTCCTTTTTTTTGGATGCACAACCGGTGTGAAACAATAAGGCACACAGGCCTGCAAGCATGACAATTCTCTTTATCATAACTTTATTTTAAAAAAATGGTTTGGTGGATGATTTTTAAATGTGCAGTACGGCAGGTATACCCGCGAAGCGCGTTGCTACGGGCACTATACTACACTTCGTACTAAAAAAACTATGGAAAGCATGACCTGTTGAAAAAGGCCCTGGTTACCGGATCATAACCGGAAAACCCGGAACCTGATGTACAGTGGGCGAAAAACTGAAAAACGGAAAAAATGCCCGGAGGTAAACGGGCCGGATTTAATATAACGGAAGAAATGCCCGAGGCCCAGGGCATAAAAAAGAGCAGTAAGGGTATTACTGCTCTTCAGGTATTTTTTTACAGGAACAGGTTCGTACTCCTCTTCAATATTCTTTTCCTCTGTTCTGTGTTTTCGTCTCTCTGAACCCGATGAACCGGAGCGGAGGTCAAAAGCCCTGTCGTTTTGAGGAGCATCAAAAACGACCGGTTGCTGATTGTTGATATTTTGTGTGAGGAAATAGTCTGTATGTTCCCGGAAGGCATGGTCGTCCTGTTGACCATATCCGCTCAACAGGAAGATGCACAGCGATATAAAAAGATTGAATAGCAATTTCATCTCGGGCACCAAAACTACTAAAAGCCAATCATACAGGCAAGGGATGGATCGTTAAATAAAAGTAAACATAACAAATGATAATTTTGACAATATATTTTTGAATTTATTTCATTTTTGATGTCGGTTTTGAAAATTTTTTATCATCCGCGGAGGCGGAATAAGTAATAACAACATCTTTTAAAAAGTGATTTTTGTTCGAAATGCTACGGGTAGATATGTACGCTCCGGGCGGCATGAAACATCATTTATTGGTCTCGGTTTAGGGGGGCAAACCCTGCTCCAGATCCCGATAGATACCGGGATAATCGGGATTATTGCAGCACTTTAGTAGTGCGAAAAAATTATAATCCGGGTTATTGAGTTATTGTGTGTTGACTAAATAACTCAATAACTCAATCCACCTAATAACTTGGTGATTTTATTGCTTTCTAAAAAGGGGGGCTTTTAGTCCCCGGTAAAGAAAACCGCTGCACCTTTCAGTGCAGCGTGGTTTAGTTATTGTTAAGGAAGCCGAAAAGAAAACATTAGTTCCGGAATTCTGAGCTGTTACATACAGGACTATTAAAAAATAGTATATTTGTTGATGTTGTGCATACGTTTGTATCCATATCGCTTATATTTCTTTCCCTGATCCGGGGAATGGCCCCCGGTATGGATCTGTGTTGCGAATTGCAGAACCTGCCCGGTCTGATACATACCTATCAGGAAAACCGGGAACCCGGAGGTGGATTCTCCGGGGATTTTCCGCAAAATAAATGTGCTCATGACCATGAGCCATCCGGGGAACATCACGGGGATTCCCGGACGGAAGACTTCCCCGTTCAGGGAAATAATCCCTGTTGCAACAGTTTTATATTTGTTCCCGTAGAGGTACCGCTTCCCCCGGAGGCCCCCGGTTTTATCTCCGGTCCCCGATACGGTATTTACCGCTTTACATTTTCTTCCACCTACTTAGACACGCCTTTCCAGCCGCCCAGGCTTTGATCCATTTTGTATTGAGGATGTAGTATCCTTGTGTACTGGTCAACCGAACCAGATAACCTGTATTGTAAAATGGATTAAACTTAACTGAATGTTTGATAGAATTATTGGCTTTTCCATTAAGAACAAGCTTATTATAGGGCTGTTTGTCCTGGCCCTGGTGTGCTGGGGACTATTTTCCCTGCGGCAGATCCCCCTGGATGCCGTACCGGATATTACCAACAACCAGGTACAGGTCATTACACAGGCTCCCGACCTGGCCACGCAGGAAGTGGAACAGTTCATCACATATCCCCTGGAAGTATCCATGTCCTTTATTCCCGATATTACGGAGATCCGGTCCATTTCGCGTTTCGGACTGTCTGTGATCACCGTGGTGTTTGAAGAGGACGTAGACCCGTACCTGGCCCGGCAACTGGTCAATGAACAGATCAGGGAAGCGGAAAAAAATATCCCGGAAGATTACGGAAGCCCGGGGCTGGCCCCGATGGTAACCGGGCTGAGTGAAATATACCAGTACACCCTGGTAGTAGAGGAGGAGTTTAAGGATGATTACGACCTGACCACACTGCGTACCATCCAGGACTGGATCGTAAAGCGGCAGTTGGCGGGTGTTTCCGGGGTAGCCGAAGTAAGCAGTTTCGGCGGCTATTTAAAACAGTATGAAGTTGCGGTAAACCCGGAACAGTTAAGGGCTTACCAGCTTACACTGCCCGAAGTCTATACCGCCATAGCCAAAAACAACCACAACACCGGAGGTTCCTATATTGAAAAGACGAACACCACCTATTTTATTCGCGGCGAGGGGATGGTGAACTCCCTGGAAGAGATCGGGCAGATAGTGATAAAAAATACGGGGGGAACTCCTGTTCTGGTACGCGATATTGCCCGGGTACGAATAGGCCATGCCCCGCGTTTCGGCGCCCTGACCAGGAACGGAAAGGGAGAAACGGTAGGCGGACTGGTATTGATGCTTAAAGGTGAAAACTCATACCAGGTGACCCGGGCCGTAAAAGAACGGATGGAACAAATTCGGAAGTCCCTGCCCGAAGGCATCCATGTTGATGCTTTTCTGGACCGGTCGGAGTTAATAGACAGGACCATACATACGGTAACCAAAAACCTGGTGGAAGGGGGGCTGATCGTTATATTCATCCTGGTGCTGTTACTGGGTAATTTCAGGGCCGGACTGGTCGTGGCTTCGGTGATACCGCTGTCCATGTTGTTTGCCCTGGGAATGATGAACTTCTTTGGGGTCTCCGCCAATCTTATGAGCCTGGGGGCCATAGATTTCGGTCTTATCGTGGACGGGGCGGTGATCATAGTGGAGGCCATAGTGCATCGTATTCATACCAATTTTAACCGTCAGAACCTCAGCCAGGCACAAATGGACGAGCAGGTGGGGATTGCAGCAGGCAAGATCCGGAAGTCGGCAGCCTTCGGTGAGATCATTATCCTTATCGTATACCTGCCTATACTGGCCCTGGTGGGTATCGAGGGAAAAATGTTTACCCCTATGGCACAAACCGTAAGTTTTGCTATCCTGGGTGCCTTTATCTTATCGCTCACTTATGTTCCGATGATGTCCGCCCTGGTCCTGAAGAAAAAAATAGAGACCAGAAGGACCATTTCCGAAAAAATAATGGATTTTTTCCACCGTTTGTACGAGCCGGTGATCGGTTTTGCCATGAAAACCAGGAAAGCGGTGATCGTGTTTACCCTGTTGTTATTCGCGCTGAGCGTTTATATTTTTTCCGGTCTGGGCGGTGAGTTTGTCCCTACCCTCGAGGAAGGGGATATTGCCTCGCACCAGATACTTCCCACGGGGACTTCCCTGAAACGGATGATAGAAGTCTCAGCAAAAGTACAAACGGCCTTAATGCGGGAATTCCCTGAAGTCAAGGAAGTGGTCAATAAAATAGGCACCTCCGAGATTCCCACCGACCCCATGCCGCCGGAACTGGCGGATATCATCATCGTGATGAAACCCAGGAAAGAGTGGGTGAGTGCGTCGAGCCGCGAAGAAATGTACGAAAAAATGGAAGCCGTCATTCATTCCATACCCGGAGTAGGCACAGAATTTACACAACCCATCCAGATGCGTTTTAACGAACTCATCACCGGGGTACGACAGGACATTGCGGTAAAGATATACGGAGAAGACCTGGACCTGCTTTTTGAAAAAGCCAATCAGGCCAATGCCCTTTTGGAACAGGTAGAAGGTGTTGGCGGTACCGTTGTGGAACAGACCAGCGGGTTGCCGCAAATACAGGTGAATTACAAACGAAACAAAATCGCCCAGTACGGCCTCAATGTGGAAGATATCAACCTGGCTGTCCATACCGCTTTTGCCGGGGGAAAGGCCGGGGTGGTCTTTGAAGGGGAACGGCGTTTCGACCTGGTGGTCCGTTTTCAGGAAAATTTCCGGCGCGATATTGAAAATGTCCGGGATATGTACATCCCGTTACCTTCGGGAGGACAGGTGCCTTTGCGGGAAGTTGCGGAAATCGGTTTTGAAGAAGCCCCGGCACAGATCTCACGGGACAATGCCAAACGCAGGATCGTTATCGGGGTAAATACGAGAAACCGCGATACGGAGAGCGTAGTGGACGACATACGGGAGGTCCTGGACGAACAGCTCAATCTGCCTCCCGGCTATTACATCACTTACGGGGGACAGTTTGAAAATCTCGTCAAGGCCAGGCAACGGCTTTCCTTTGCAGTACCGGCAGCGCTGTTACTGATCCTGATACTCCTGTTTTTTACCTTCGGTTCCGTTAAACAGGCATTGTTGATATTTACGGCGGTACCCATGTCGGCCATAGGCGGTGTTTTTGCCCTCTGGATCAGGGGAATGCCTTTCAGTATATCTGCCGGAATAGGTTTTATTGCACTTTTCGGCGTAGCGGTGCTCAACGGTATAGTGCTTATCGGGGAATTTAACCGGCTCAGGGAAGAAGGATCGGCACTGGAAGAACGCATCTTTAAAGGAGTACGGGTAAGGTTGCGCCCCGTTATTATGACGGCATCGGTGGCTTCCCTCGGGTTTTTGCCCATGGCCCTTTCCACTTCGGCAGGAGCGGAAGTACAGCGCCCCCTGGCCACGGTGGTGATCGGGGGACTGGTAACGGCAACCCTGCTGACACTGATCGTTCTGCCCTTGTTGTATTACGATCTCGAAAAAGGGATAAAATGGAAGTTCCGGCCCGGCAAGGTATCATTATTGGTGGTAGCGGCATTGATACTCGGTGTAACAAATGCACACGCCCAGCAGGACACCACAAAAGCCATACAGGGACTTACATTGGAAAAGGCCATTACGCTGGGACTGAAAAATCATCCTCTGGCCGCACAGGCGGATTTGGAGATAGAACAACAGGAAGCCCTGCAGAAAACCGCTTTTGATTTTGGCAATACCCAGCTCTATTACCAACGGGAGGAAACAAATGGAGCGGATATTGAAGGGGTCCGTTCCCTGGGAATTCAGCAAAATATTGATTTTCCGCTTACCTATATCCGGAGGTCACAGTACCGGCGGGCCCGGACCGATCTGAGCCTGGCGCACAGGGAACTTTCGAATAACGACCTGGTAGCCCGTATAAGCGAAGCGTATAATTCCTGGCTTTTTGCAGGAAGCAGGCTGGAACTCATAAAAGAACTGGACAGTATTTTTTCCGATTTCAGGGCTTCTGCACGTCTGCGTTTTGACACCGGGGCCACGGGCCGCCTGGAACTGGTTTCGGCCACCGGCAGGGCACGCGAGGTGGAAGTGATGCGGGAGCAGGCACAGGCCGATTATCAGAATGTGACAAAAAACCTGCAATCGTGGATAAACGTCCGTACCCCGGTGGTAAGCCAGGATACCGGTCTTTATAAATTTGACCAGGTGGTTGCCGCAGACACTTCCGGTTTATCTCAAACCCCTTTGCTGCAATACTACCGGCAGAAAGAAAGGGTTTCGAAAGCCGCCCTGAAACTGGAACGTTCCAGGTTTTTGCCCCGGTTGAACCTTGGCTACAGCGATCAGACCGTGAACGGGCAGGAAGGTTTTTACATGTTCAGGGCCGGGATCAATATTCCCCTGTTGTTTTTTGCCCAGAAAGGCCGGGTACAGGCAGCGAATATACAGCAGTCCATTGCCGAAAAGGAAGCAGAAGAACAAAGGCTCGGTCTGCGCCGGCAGTGGAGCAAGGCAGTGGCCGAATGGCAGAAAGCAACGGCATCGGTAAGTTATTATGAAGAAGAAGGCCTTCAGATGGCCGGCGAACAGATACGGACCGCCGTACTGGGGTATAAGGCCGGGGAGGTCGATTATATTGCCTTTATTCAAAACCTGAACCAGGCCATAACCGTAAAAGAGGCCTACCTGAAAAGCCTGAAGGCCTATAATGAAGCTGTTATCGAACTGAACCGGCTTTCAGGCGCGCTTATAAATAACAGTAACAAATAAATAGATCGTTAGCTTGTAGCCTTAATGATGAATCACGAATACTGAATACCCAAAGATGAAGTTTTAAGTGTTCATACATCAGACAGTTTCTCAAACTTTATGGTACTTCGGCATTCTGTGTTCAACATTCGGTGAGGTCCCCGGGCACAGCCGAAGGGTCCGACATTTATAAATTGCAAAACAATAAAAAACAACATGAAACAGCTACAATATATTTCAATAGTACTGGGCATACTCCTCCTTTTGGCCCGGTGCGGGGAACCGCAAAAAAAATCTGCGGAAGGAGAACACGGACATCACGAAGAAGAGCACGGTGGTGAAAGTGCAGACCGGGTGGAGCTCACCGATGTCCAGCTGGCATCGATCGACCTGGAATACGGGACGTTCACATCACTCAATGTTTCCGGGTTTGTAAAAGCGAACGGCATACTCGACCTGCCACCGCAAAATATTGTGGCCATAACGACTCCCATGAACGGTATGGTAAAAAAGGCCAATTTCCTGGTAGGGGATTTTGTTAAAAAAGGAACAGTACTCGCCGTACTGGAGCATATGGATTATGTGAAGATGCAGGAAGAATACCTCGGTGTGCTGAATAACCTGGACTACCTGGAAGCCGAATACACCCGGCAGAAAACGCTCGATTCCGCGAGGGTCACTTCCAGGAAACAGTTTCAGAAAACCGCGTCCCTCTACCGCAGTGCCCGGGCCAAAAAACAGGCACTTGAAAAACAGCTCCGGTATATCGGGCTTTCTCCGGAACGTGTGGCGGCGGGGCATATTTCTTCTACCATCGCCCTGCGGGCACCCATCAGCGGTTATATCACCAGGATCGCGGTACATAACGGGGAACTGGCAAGATCGGAACAGGAGATCTACGAGCTGGTGGACAACAGCCATATGCATATTGAACTGGATGTCTTTGAACAGGACATCCGCAAGGTAAAAACAGGGCAGTCCATACAGTTTGTGGTTCCCGGTATCGGGGATGGAAGTTATCAGGGTGAAGTCTATCTCACCGGGAAATCCTTCGATATGGACAACAAGACCGTAAAGGTACATGGTCATATTGAAGGGGAACACCCGGATTTTATACGCGGCTTATATCTCGAAGCAAGGATTTACACCGGGAAGAAAGAGATCCGTGCACTACCGGAAGATGCCCTTGTCGAAGAAGGGGGAAAGACATTTGTGTTTGTCAAAAACGGGGGAGCGGTACAGGAGCAAGAAGAACTTCATACACATACGGATGACGAAGCGCAAGAAACACCACATGGCGATAAGCACGGAACCGCATTTACCAGGGTACAGGTAGTCCCCGGGATCAGGGACCAGGGATTTGTTGAAATAAAGGAAATACGGGAACTGCCCGGAAACGCGGAGATCGTGTTAAAAGGGGCGTATTACCTTTATTCCGAAATGAAAAAGGGAGAAGGCGGGCATCATCATCATTAAATGTGTAATACGCTATTGAAAAAACACCTATATTTAGGGGGAGCCTTACATACAAACTGCCATCAGAACCGAAGTAAGTGCAGAACAGGATAACTACTAAAACCCCCGGTATTATATGAAAATCATATTTCTGACAGCCTGCCTATGGTTTATTTCCGGAATTTCCCATGCACAGGAAGGAGAATTACGCCTGGAAAAACTACAAACCGAACATTTGCCGGAACCCCTGGGAACAGATGCTCCGCATCCCCGGTTGAGCTGGAGGGTCGCTTCGGAAGACACAGAAGTATACCAGGAATCCTTTCGCATTTATGTGGCTGCCGATTCGATGGCGATTGTAAACCGCGACGGGAAGCTCTGGGAAACCTTTCGGCAGGGCGGTGATATATTGGTGATCTATGACGGCAAACCCTTACGGCCGTTCACAAAATATTACTGGGGCGTGGAAATATCGGATAACAAGGGCAGGAAAAGCGCGCTGGCAATTTCTCACTTTGAAACCGGAATGATGCAAGCAGGTAACTGGGAAGGTAGCTGGATCACCGATGTTGAAGATACCGATTTAAAACCCGCGCCGTTTTTCAGGAAGGAAATACGACCTAAAAGGAATGTGGTCAGGGCCAGGGCGTATATTGCAGCCGCCGGGTTGTACGAATTATACCTTGACGGCGAAAAGGCCGGAGATCATCGTCTCGACCCCGTGTATACCCGATTTGACAAACGGAACCTCTATGTAACGTATGACGTAACCGAAAACTTCCGGAAGAAAAGAACAGCCGTCGGTGTTTTACTGGGCAATGGCTGGTACAACCATCAGTCAACAGCAGTGTGGAATTTTCACGAAGCGGGATGGAGGGCCCGTCCGGGGTTCTGCCTGAATATCCGGTTAACTTATGACGACGGTACCACCGAAGTATTTGCCACGGACAAAAGCTGGAAAACCTCTTTGAGCCCTGTGGTGTTCAACAGTATTTATACGGCAGAACACTACAATGCACTCCTGGAACAGCCCGGATGGGATACCGCGGGTTTTGACGACAGCTCATGGAACCCGGCCATTGAAGTTAAGGCCCCTTCCGATTCGATTGTGGCACAGGCCATGCCACCTATCCGCAATGTGGAACAGATTGTCCCTGAGCAAATAAGAAAAATCAGTAACAAAAGATATATTTTTGACCTGGGCCGGAATATATCCGGAGTCACCAAACTAAAGGTCAGCGGAAAAAAGGGGACCAGGATTCGGGTAACACATGCGGAACAACTGGATAGTCTGGGCAACCCGGACCTGTCAAATATCAATGTCCACTATCGCCCGAAAGATACCCTGGACCCTTTCCAGGTGGATATTTATACGTTAAGCGGAAAGGGAGAGGAGACCTTTATGCCGAAATTCAATTACAAAGGTTTTCAGTATGTTGAAGTAAAAAGCGATAAACCCGTTGCACTGACAAAACAAAGCATTACGGGAGAATTTATGCACAGCGATGTAAAGCCCGCCGGAAGTATTCACACTTCCAACGAGATCATAAACAAAATCTGGAAAGCCACAAATGCTTCTTATTTGTCCAATCTTTTCGGTTACCCTACCGATTGCCCGCAACGGGAAAAAAACGGGTGGACGGGTGATGCGCATATCAATATTGAAACCGGGCTGTATAATTTTGATGCCATTACCGTTTATGAAAAGTGGATGGCAGACCATCGGGACGAACAACAGCCGAACGGCGTTTTACCGTCCATCATCCCCACATGGGGAGGCTGGGGCTACGACTGGGGCAACGGCCCGGACTGGACGAGTACCATTGCCATTATACCCTGGGAAATATACCGGTTTTACGGTGATGATAAAGTGCTGAGGGACATGTATGAACCCATGAAGAAATACGTGGATCATATTACATCCGTCAGTGATGGCAACGGACTGACGGATTGGGGGCTGGGAGACTGGGTCCCGGTAAAGTCCGAAACCCCTGAGGAACTTACTTCGTCGATCTATTATTATGTGGATGCTACTATTCTGGCCAGGGCAGCCGGGCTTTTCGGCAGGGAGAAGGACCGTGAAAAATATACCGGATTGGCCCGGAACATCAAAAATGCCATCAACAAAAAATACCTGGACCCGGAAACCGGTATTTACGGGAACGGTTATCAAACCGAATTAAGTGCGCCGTTGTACTGGGGCGTTGTTCCGGACTCGCTGAAACAAAAAGTGGCAGACCGTCTTGCCGCCGAAGTAAAAAGAGCGGATAACCATATCGATGTGGGATTATTGGGCACCAAAACCATACTGGGAGCTTTAAGCCGGAACGGGTATGCCGGTTTAGCCTATCAGGTGGCTTCTCAGGATACCTATCCTTCCTGGGGATGGTGGATTAAAAACGGGGCGACTACCCTGTATGAAAACTGGGATTTGAATGCAGGTTCGGACATTTCGAAAAATCATATCATGTTTGGTGCTGTAGGAGCCTGGCTGTACAAAGGTCTTGGCGGTATCCTGCCCGATGAGCGTGCCCCCGGGTTTAAAAATATTATACTGAAACCTCATTTTGTAAAAGGACTTTCACAGTTTGAAGCCAGGCATGAAGGCCCGTACGGTGAAATCGTTTCCGGGTGGAAAACCGAGGGGGACCATATACGCTATCACGTAGTGATCCCTGCCAATAGTACTGCCGAACTTCATCCGGGCGAAGGGTATTACATATATAACAACAATAAAAAAGACCGGGAGCGGAGCGGGGTGTTAAGGCTTTCTTCGGGAAGCCATGAATTTCTTATCAAAACCGATTGAACCGGCGTAATGCTCTGAAAGAAAAGGCCCTGGCGGACGTTGTCGGCAGCACTGCATCTGTCCGGGGGCCTTTACTTGTAAGAAATAGTTAGTCCAGCCTCACTTTTACGATCTGGTCCGGTGAGGGAAGTGTATTGAAACTGTTCGGGTTGGGCACTTCCTGTATGGGGTTGTCTTCAGGAATTACGGTGCCGCCCAGGTTGATCTGTGTCATTCCCGCTCCCGGGAACTGGTTGACAGCGGTACCATCGTCATACAACCGGATCTTTGAAGAGACATCGCCCCGCTCATCGGCGGAGATGCCGTTATCACCGAGGGCAAAGAACCAGTCGTTGGAGAAGCCGTACATGGTGGCAATGGCGATGTGGTCCCCTTCGTTCAATAACAGTTCCCGGCTCACTTTTCCGCCGGCTGCGCCATTTATTGAAGGCAGCAGTACGGTATTTTGCGGATCGGGCAGAATATAGGTGGCCTCGATCCCGGGTGTCCCGGTCAGCGCTTCGGCCAGTTTCTCTGCATTGCCTGTCTGGGCCAGTTCGGTCAGTCCTTCGTTCCGGTCCGTTTCACCGGTTTTAAAGACGGGGTTTTCAATGCCGTTGTACACCACGACGAGAATGGGAGACAGCGGGGTAAAGATGCCCGTCTCGGCGCTTACATCCGCTGCGATGGCAGAAATGTCTCCCGCTTCCGCAAGTTCGGTAAGACCGCTATAAGTGCTTTCCCCTTCGCTGAAGAGGGGCGCGGGATTTAAAATATTTCCTCCGGCTATATATGAAATTGCCCATACGCCGGGGCTTACCGGGGTTTCGTTTGCCGTACCCCCCGAAGTGTTCTCCAGTGTCAGGGTAAAATAGGAATCCCCGTCATAAGTCAGGGTGGCCCGAACCAGTTCCGGTGCGGGCAGATAGGTGTTCCCCTGGTCATCCGTCCCGTTAACTTCGCGGATAACGCCGGATTCCGCTTCCCCGGGATGTTGTACGTCTGCCCCGGGGGGCTGGTTGACCCTGGAACCGTTGTCCCACAGCTTCAACGCCCCGGAAACATCGCCTTCAACCGGGTTCCCGCCGGCATCGTACAATGTGATCCCCGGGTTTTCCGGCGCAAAAAACAAATCGTTGCTCCATCCGTACATGGCGGCAAAAGATACGGCCTGCCCTCTTGCTGCGGAAAATGAAAACGAAACGGATTCGCCGGGCAGGATAACAGGGGCCCCTGCACCATCCCCCTCAAAACTTCCCGATTGAACCAGTGTTCTGCTATCGAGTACATTTTCTACGGTAAGCGTGGCCGTTGTGGGCATGGGGTCGCCGGAAGTATCATCGTCATCGCTGCAGGAATATACAATGACACCGATGAGTGTGAACATAGACAGCTTAAACAAATTTCTGAATTGTGACATTTTTTTCGTTTTTGTTTTAGTGATGATTAAAATTAGTGAGGCCCTTTGAAATAAAATGTCGGCTACCTGACATTACAGGCGCTTTTTAACAGTGAGGTGCTTTATCCCCGGCCGGCTTACGGATTTTATGTATTATAAGGAGATTCACAAAGGTCCTACAGAGGTTCACAAAGAGTCCTGCAGAAGTAATAGGACGTGAATAATGGATAAGAAAAAGCTCCCTTTTTCATCCCGATGGTTATCAGGAGAAGAGAAGTGTCCCGCTTGCGGGACGGGGAGTTTGACCAGGCCCAAATCCCGGGCATATTTCTAATTTTTTGTATTTTTCCAATGGCTTGGGCTTTCAAACCCTCCGACCAGACTGAAGTCTGCCCATCTCCCTTCTCCCGATAACCATCGGGATCAAGGGAGGAGCTTGTTTGACATCCCAAGCAAGGGTTGTAATTTTGAAACGCTTTGATTCATTGAATTTTTTTAATTGGAAGTACCCGGGGCAGGACCGTACCCGTTTACAAGGAGGGAAGGAGGGTATTACTCCACATATAAGGTGCAGTCGACACACAGGGCGTTGAGAATTTTTACGATCTCCCGAATGTTAATAGTATGGCCTTCCACCCGGAGGATCCTGTCACGGTCTTCGAGGTCAAAATTGATACGCAGCCGGGGAAACCTCCGCGACAGGGTGAGAATGCAGCTATCCGCAACCGTCGGGTCGGTAACATCCGTTTTAAATATTTCCACGGTGGTTTGCAAGGTTTCTTTCATGATCGGTTTTTTTATCGGGTAGGACTGAAGCGTCTTGAATTTCCTTTCCGGTAAACACGGCGTATTCCGGCAGGATGTTTAGCGGGAACCGGTTTTTTCGGCCTGTACAATACAATAGTCGCGAGAAATGTGTTTTTCCAGGTGGCTTTTTACGGTCTCACGGCCCTGATAGGATATCCTTACGCTAAACCCGGCACTTTCCAGCAGCGCGGTGAGTTCCGTACAGGAATACAACCGGAAATTTTCGCGGACAAAGGGAAGTTTTTCCATGGAATTCCCGGCCACGATAGCTATACACAGCCTGCCATTCTTTGCAAGTACCCTGCCTATTTCCCCGAGTTGTTGTTGCGGGTTTTTCCAGAAATAGAGGGTGTTAACGGTAAACACCCGGTCAAAAGAGGCGGCGGGGAAAGGGAGTTGTGTTCCGTCGGTCTTCCGGAAAACAATGCTGTTTTCTTCCATCAGGGAAGTGTTGAGCGCAATGGCCCGGTGGACCATAAGTTCTGATATGTCCGCACCCGTATAGGATATCAGGGGGTGTTGCTTGAATAGTTCATTGAGGTGCCGTGCATTGCCGAAACCTATTTCCAGGATATGGTCGCAGGGCTGTATGTCCAGCAGTTCCACGGTTTCCCGTATGAGGTTCCTGTTGGTGTTGAACATATTGTCGGCGATTTGCAGTCCCCGTGTTCCCGAAGGGCATTCCAGCTGGCCGGCCAGTTCGGTATGGTCTGTTATTTTTTGCATTATGTAATTTAGATTTGTTCTAAATAACTTATATTTGTACTACAAAGTTGTGCATTCCCTGAAGAAACGGATTGCGATTGACGGAGTTTTTTGTTTGAATGCCGGATGATGAAAAAAAGGGAGGCCGGATATATACATCACGTAATAAAAGATAAAGCCCATGAAATTTCGACTGCGTTCCACGGATCTACGGGAAATTATTTACCAACGGGACCTGCCGGGAAACTTTACCACGACAGGCGCCATGGAAGAGACGGAGTTTGAAATCGGGTACGGGGATTATGCCGGGGGATATTTCAGGGAACAGTGGTTCGAGGGTATACACATCCTGTACGGCAACCTGAAGATCAACCGGGACATGCGCCTGAAAGCCGACAACGAAACCCCGGTCATAGAAATGCACTTTTCCCTTTCCGGGCATAAAAGGGCGGGATTCAGCAACAGCACCCGTGATTTTATGTTCAGTCCCGGGGAACACAACCTGTTTTATATCCCTTATTTTGACGGGTATTTTGACAGTTTTGAGCAGAAAAAGACCTGTGAAACCCTTGAAATACACTTGTCCCGAAGCTATTTTGAACGGATCACCCGGGGGAGATCGCGCGTGCTTGACCGGTTTCTCCGGGATATGGAGCACAAAAAGGTGACCCTTATAGGCAGGCAGAACCGGCTGATATCCGCCGAGATGTACCGGGTGATCCGGGAATTGCTGCATTGTACCAGGACAGGGATATTCAAACGGTTTTTCCTGGAATCAAAGGTGCTGGAGCTCCTTATGCTGCAAATAGAACAATTCCAGGAAACCCGGTTACCGGAGCTGCAGCAACAGGACAGGGAAAAGGTGTATTATGTAAAGTCCATCCTGGAAGAAGATTGCGGCGGGTCGTTTTCCCTTGAAACCCTGGCCCGGCGGTCGGGGCTTAACGAATTTAAACTTAAAAAGGGATTCAGGAAGATTTTCGGGACCACGGTATTCGGCTACCTCCGCGACCTGCGCCTGGAAGAAGCCAGGGCACAACTGTTATCGGGAGAAAAGACCATACAGGAAATCGCCGATACCTGCGGCTACCGGAGTACGCAATATTTTACTACCGCCTTCCGGAAGAAATACGGCATTACGCCGGGTAAATACCGGTAACGGATCAGGATCAAAGGTTGTGGGGTTTTTCAATTGTTGCCGGTTTCCGGTTTTGGTTTTGCCACGGATACACGAATGTTTTTTGGGTTGAATGTTGCCAATGAGGTTGTATTTAAGTTATTTGGTTATTCAGTTATTCAGGCATCACGCACGAACTCAATAACTCAATAACTCAACAACCTGTTAACCCGGCAACAAGACCATAATTTTTCACCTTGCTCAAAGGCTGCAATAAATGACTCTCGATCGAGGCCAATACCACCCTGTAACAAAAAGGAGCCATTTCATAAATCGCCAGTCATACCTCTTATGTCTGAACCCCTGCAATGTCCACAACTTTTGGTAATATTACGCATTGTCCTTTTTGCCTTCAAACCTTTTCCGGCAATCCCCTTGCCAGTACAAAAAGCAGAAACTCATCGTCACTGAGCCCTTTCCGTATTTTCCGGAAAGCGATGCGCATTTGCGCTTCCACCGTTTTCAGGGAAATATCCAGCCTGCCCGCAATTTCCCGGTATTTCAGCCCTTCCAGCTTGTTCAGCTGTAAAATCTCCCGGCACCGCGGCGGCAGGGATTCTACAATGCTCTTCAGCTTCTGTATGCGCTGCTCCACCAGGTCTTCATCTTCCTTGATGCGTTCCCTCAGGGCGGCGGCCTTTAACTCGTCAAAAAAGGCATTGCGGCGTTTGAGCTGCCGGTGCTGGTCAATGTAAATGTTGTGTGCTATAGTGTATAAATAGCTCTTCAGGGATTTCCCGGTATCCAGTTTGCGGCGTTTGCTCCAAAGGACCATAAAGGCCTGCTGCACTATATCCTCCGCCTCGTCCCGGTCGCGGGTAAACGAAGTGATATAGGCATGCAGCCTTTGGTAATAACGCTCAAACAACTGTCGGAATGCCGGTTCTTGCCCGTCCCGTATGGCTTGCGCCAGTTGTACGTCTTCCATGTTAGTATGTAGATTGCCCGGTGAAAAATTAGTGTAAAGATTAAAGAAAAGCAAATTCTGTGTTAAGGGTTTTTTATGAATCCATCGTAATAGGGGTGAAAATGAGATTTTGATAAGCGGTTTAACAATGCGTTAATATACGGTTTAAAGCAAAAATGAACGATTCGGAAACTATGTTGATAAAAAAACTTTGAACCTGAAAATTTTAAGCCATAAACAACAAACTATAAACAAAACAACAAACCACAGACAAACAACAAAAAAATGAAAGCCCTGGTCTTAAAATACTTAACCGATACCATAAGTACGGAGGAATCCGAAACGCTCTTTGAATGGTTACAGAAAGAAGAACACCGGGCGGTCTTTGCACAGTACGTCCGCGAGCAGTACGACCTGGACCTCGCCATGACACCGGCAGACGTAAAAGTCGCTTACCGGAAATTACAGGACAGGATGGAGAAAGAAGAAAAACGGAAAAACCGTAAAATAAAAAAAATAACGACATACTGGATAAAATATGCCGCCGCGGGTATCGTCGTCCTGCTGGGGCTGGGGTACTTTTACCAACAGGGGTATTTTTCTCCCGGAACAGGACAACAGCTGGTCCCGGAAGAAGAACCCATCACCCTGCAATTGGACAACGGCGAAATAGAAGTGATAGACCCGCAGAAAACCGACCGGGTTACCGATGCCTCCGGGCGGGTAGTGGGCCGGCAGGACAGGGGGAAGATCACCTATACGGGCGATACGGTCGGCGAGGCCATAGCTTACAATACGCTAAAAGTCCCTTACGGGAAACGTTTTGAAGTGGAATTGTCAGACGGTACTGCGGTATTCCTGAATTCCGGTACCGCCCTGAAATACCCGGTAAACTTCCGGGAAGGGGAGGACAGGCAGGTCACTGTGACCGGGGAAGCCTATTTTAAGGTGGCCAGGGATACGGGACACCCCTTTATTGTGAACACCGGGAAGTTAAACGTAAGGGTACTGGGCACTTCCTTTAATGTGTCCGCCTACCCGGAAGATGCCGTAACCGATATTATCCTGGTAGAAGGGAAGGTAGCATTGTATACGGGAGATAAAACGCCCGGGGAAAGCACGGTGATCACCCCCGGTACCCGCGGCACGTTACTCCGGGAAGCCGGTGAGATCAGTACGGAAGCGGTGAACACCGTGGTCTATACCTCCTGGATGGAAGGCACACTCGTCTTCCGCAACATGACCTTTGACAACATACTCAAAAAACTGGAAAGGCATTATAACATAACCATCATAAACACCAACAAAGCCCTCGGAAAAGAAACATTCAACGCCAGCTTCGAAAACGAAACCATAGAAAATGTACTGGCCTATTTAAACGCCAGCTATGCCATAGATTACGAAATCAAAGACAATAAGGTCTTTATAAAATAACGGAAAGCTAAAAACAAAGTCATAAAGGAACAATAGTCTCCCCTTCAGGGGAGATGCCGCAGGCAGAGGGGTGTCAACCCTTCACAACAAAACCAAAACAATAACAATAACCAAAAAACCACTAAAAAAGCCTATGAAACACAATCAACTCTAGATCACTCATATACTAGTAATAGAGTACCTCAGGTTCCTGTGTAAAGGAAGAACAAGGGAGAGAAAAGTAAAATACAACCAGAAACTCCTTGGGTTCCTGAGCCACGTCGAAGGAAAGGAAAACCGGAAAATGTTGGCCCCATTTCCCGGTTTGATATACAGTGATCAATTAAAAAATAATCAACCACCTTTTAACTCACACTAAAATTATGAAAAAAACACGGGATATAAAAAGGAAAGGGCGTTCCCCCGGCCTGAAATTCGATTTAAAAATGAAGCTTACCGCGGTGTTTATACTGGCTACGTTCTTTGGCATGTATGCCAACGACGGGTATTCGCAGAAAAAAGTGACCCTGCGGGTAACGGATGCCACTGTGGCTAAAGTAATCGACGAGATAGAGGCCACCACCACCTATAAATTTGTGTATAATACCCGCTTTGTAGACCTGCAACGTAGGGTTTCCCTAAATGTAAAAAAAGAACGTATAGAAACGGTCCTGGAAAAGCTGTTTGACAATACGGGGACGGAATACGAGGTAAAGGAGGACCAGGTGATTTTGACTTTCAAAAAGGAAGAAGAAAAATCCCAATCGAAAGTACAGCCAAGGAACCAGGCAGCGATAGAAAGACAGGAACAGTATCAGCTTAGTGGTACAGTGACTAATATTATGGGCAATCCACTATCGGGTGTGAATATAATTGTAAAAGGTGCCGGGAGAGGTGCTATTTCCGATTTTGAAGGTAATTACATTGTGAACGTCCAAGACAAGGATACTCTGATCTTCTCATTTATTGGTTATAAAACAGAGGAAAAACCTGTAAGAGGTCGTTCAATAATAAATATACGATTACAAGAGGATGTTACAGCTTTACAGGAAGTAGAAGTTAACGCCGGATATTGGACTGTAAAAGAAAGAGAACGTACAGGGAATATAAGCAGATTTACCGCAGAAGAAATAGAAAGGCAGCCTGTAACCAATGTTCTACAGGCTATAAAGGGACAAATGCCTGGAGTTGAAGTTACCCAAAGGTCAAATATTCCTGGAGGAAGATTTACTATACAAATTAGAGGGCAGAATAGTCTTAGAGATAATGGGAATAATCCATTATACCTTATTGATGGAGTGCCTTTTCCATCTACTTCCATTGATATTGATGCACAATTAGTCGGAGCGATTCCTGATGCTAATCCTCTCAACGCTATTAACCCATCGGATATTGAAAGCATTGAGATACTAAAAGATGCGGATGCTACTGCTATCTATGGTTCCCGAGGTGCTAACGGAGTGGTGTTGATCACCACTAAAAAGGGGAAAGCTGGAAAGGCTAAATTAGAGATAGATATCTCTTCCGGTATTAGTAGTGCATCAAATAAGATGAAATTACTTTCTACTGATCAATATATAGAGATGAGAGAGGAGGCTTTTGCTAATGATGGGAGAACTCCTTCAGAGGCCAGTGCTCCAGATCTTTTATTATGGAATCGAAATCGTTATACCGATTGGCAAGATATATTATTAGGAGGTAGTGCATATACTACCAATGCTCAAGCTTCTTTATCGGGAGGAAATTCTAATGTACAATTCCTATTTAGTGGTAATTATTACAAGGAAACTACTATTTTTCCTGGTGATTTTTCTTTTCAAAGAGGATCAGGGCATTTAAACCTTAATTATTTTAATGATAATCAAAAATTAAATTTAAACATATCCACAACGTATACAATCAGTGAAAATAATCTACCAAATCAAAATTTTGCAATTGATGCTATTCATCTTCCTCCAAATGGTCCCGAAATCTATAATGAAAATGGGGATCTGAATTGGGAAAACGGGACTTGGGACAACCCTTTTGCTGCTATTGGACAGACTTATACAGCAAAGACAAATAGTTTTATCTCCAATATTATGTTAAGTTATAGAATATTTCCATCACTTATAGTTAGGAGTTCAATTGGTTATTCCAGTCTTTTACATAATTCGATAACAAAAATTCCAATTCGTTTTCAGGATCCTTTTTCAGTTAATTCCAATGAAAATACTACAATGTTTAGTAATAATTCCGAAAGGAGTGTGAATATTGAACCACAATTGGAGTATAGGCAAAATTTGTTAGGTGGTGAATTAACTGCATTAATAGGAGCTACTATTCAGGAAACAATTAATGAAGGACAAAGTGTCGTTGCAAGTGGATTTTCAACAGAAGCATTAATGGAAGATTTAGGGGCAACTGAGACACTTCAGGGAAGATCTATTTATTCGCAATATCGTTATAATGCTATTTTTGCACGGGTTAATTATAATTGGAAAGAGAAGTATTTATTAAACCTGACCGGGCGAAGGGATGGTTCATCCCGTTTTGGCCCAGGAAAGCAATTTGGGAATTTTGGAGCGGTTGGAGGAGCCTGGATTTTTTCTAATGAAGAATTTATTAAAAAAGGTTTGTCTTTTCTTAATTTTGGGAAACTCAGAGCTTCCTATGGTATTACCGGTAGTGACCAGATTGGGGATTATGGTTACTTAGATTCTTATACCTCAACTTTTGTTCCTTACCAAATAGCCGCCTTGCATCCGGCTCGCATGGCCAATCCAAATTATGGTTGGGAAATCAATAAAAAAATTGAAATTGCATTAGAGACCGGTTTACTACAAGATAGGATACGATTTGCTACAAGTTGGTATCGTAATAGATCCTCCAATCAATTGGTTGGCTTTCCATTACCTGATATTACAGGTTTTACGGATATACAAGCTAATTTACCTGCTACCGTCCAAAATACTGGTATAGAACTGGAATTATATACGGTTAATATCCAATCTGAGAAATTCTCATGGCGTACTAATATGAATATAACAATTCCTAAAAATAAACTAGTAGAATATCCCAATTTAGAATTATCTCCTTTTGCTAATCAGTATATAGTAGGAGAACCATTAAATGTTGCAAGGGGCTATACTTTTTTAGGAGTAGATCCAGATATAGGTGAAAATATGTTTTTAGATACTGATGAAAATAGCATTATAAATAACGAGGATCGGATGATATTACAACGATCACAACGTTATTTCGGAGGAATCGGCAATTCCCTGACCTATAAAAGCCTGCAATTGGATTTCTTTTTTCAATTTGTAAAACAAACAGGGCGTGATTATAGGCAAGATTTTAATATGCCAGGAACTTTGCAAAATCAACCAGTAGAAGTAATGAATCGTTGGCAACAGCCAGGGGATAATTCTGGAATTCAAAAATTTTCTCGAGGTATAGGCACAGCTTACAATAGATGGTTGGCAAGTAATAATAATTTTAATACTAACAGGTCCTATGTCCGATTGCAGAATATCTCCCTATCCTGGGATTTACCAGCAAAAGAAATTAATTACATAGGGTTACAGAGTGTCCGATTTTATCTGCGCGGACAAAATTTATTGACTTTTACAAAGTTTAAAGGGCTGGATCCAGAGGGACTCACGCAACCTCTATTGAGGACTACTACTATGGGATTACAAATTACATTTTAAAAATTAGGAACGATGAGAAAATTAAATCAATATAAACATGCAATAGATGTTATATATATTCCGATTATAACCCATCTTGGAATAATTCTGATATCAGGATGTACTGATTTTGCGGAAATAGACCCACCGAAAAATGAATTAGTTCGTGGTACCGTATTTAATAATGAGGTTTCCGCTAATGCGGCAATGGCTGGAGTTTATGCTGATATGTCCGATACAAGACATTTTATCTCGGGCTGGCAAACTGGGGTAAAAATGGCCACTGGGCAAACATCGGATGAGTATAATACATTTTCCTCTACCACTGAATTATTCGAAAACGAAATAGACCCTAATAATAATATAATTCGAGGAATATGGCAAAGTGCTTATACTAGTATTTATAGTGTAAATGTTATTTTAGAGGAAGTGTCAAATTCTAAGGAACTTTCATCTTCATTGATGCAACAATTAGAAGGGGAAGCTAAGTTTATTAGAGCATTCAATTATTTTTATTTAATAAATCTTTTTGGTGATGTTCCAATAATCATGGGAACGGATTTTGAAGAAAATCGGTTGGCTTCCCGTGCATCGGTATCACAGGTTTATGAATTAGTATTAAGTGATCTAAAGAAGGCAAAAGAATTGTTGCCAGATGATTATTCCCATTCCCATGTTGAAGAAGAAAGGGTTCGTGTCAACAAAGGAGCTGCCATGTCTCTATTAGCAAGGGTATATTTATATACGGAAGACTGGGGTAATGCAGAAACTGAAGCAACAGCCGTTATTAATAACCCATTATATAATATAGAAGAAGACCTCAGTAAAGTGTTTTTAGCTGATAGCAATGAGGCTATATGGCAGTTGCTTCCAACTCCTGGTACTTCTAATAATGCACCGGAAGCTTATTTAGCCGCATTTGCTTCATTTAACAGTAGTTTTGGATCATTTACTGAGGAGTTAAGCAACGCTTTTGAACCAGGAGATCAACGAAAAATAGAATGGGTAGGAACGGGAGGTACATCAGAGTCATATTTATATACTCATAAATACAAGACTTTTCCAGGGGTTGACCCACCTAATACTGAATATTCTATTATTCTTCGATTGTCTGAATTGTATTTGGTTCGTGCTGAGGCTAGGATACAACAAGATAATTTGACAGGAGCTATTTCCGATTTAGATATTATTCGGGGAAGGGCCGGGTTACCATTGCTACGGGATGCAAACCCAGGCCTCAATTGGGTAGATTTGATGCTTTCTGTAGAACAGGAACGGAGGGTAGAACTTTTTACAGAAGGAGGTCATCGTTGGATGGACCTAAAAAGATGGGGGAAGGTGAATGAAATTTTAGCACCAATCAAACCCATGTGGGAACCTACAGATGTCCTATATCCCATTCCTCAGAATGATTTGGAAAGAAATCCTAACCTGACACAAAATACTGGATATCCTGAGTTTTAACGTGTAAGTAAATAAAGAACATGAAATTAATGATTTATTACATCTTTTTAATCAGTTGTTTCGTACCAATATGGCTTTACGGGCAGCCGAAATCTAAAATATTAGAAGTGGGTGATAAAGCCCCGCCACTGGTTGTTCAGAAATGGATAAAAGGGGAGCCAGTGTTAGAGTTTAAAAAAGGACATGTCTACGTAGTAGAATTCGGATTTGTAGCCTGTGTTCCTTGCAGGGCTATCACTCCCCATTTAACAGAATTATCTCATAAATACGCCGGAGAAGTCACCTTTATAGGGATGCATGTTTGGGAAAACAATAAAGAAAACCTGAACGACTTGAGTTATGTTCAAAAGGTAAAGGATTATCTGGTAATGATGGGAGATAAAATAGATTTTCCGACAGCAGTGGATGTTCCCCAGCAAACTACTGCTGATCTATGGATGAAAGCCGCCGGGAAAAGGGGGGCTCCAATATCGTTTGTGATAGATCAATCAGGTACCATCGCTTGGATCGGCCATCCAGGTCAATTGGATTCAGTATTAGAGCAGGTCATAGTTGGTACATTTGATGCTAAAGCCTACACTCTTGTAAAGGAAGAGAAAAAACAGTTGGAGATGAAATATCGGTTAAAGCTTGGTGATCCGGCTCCTGCCTTATCAGTATCAAAATGGATCAAAGGTAAACCCGTAATTGCATTAAAAGAGGGAGAGGTTTACCTTATTGTTATTACTCCCGAAATGATGGAATTGAATGCGAGAAAGAATATTCCACTATTAACGAAAATAGCTCGAAAATTCAGAGATCAGGTTACTGTTATAGGAGTATACTCTGAAGGAACTAGTCAAGAACAAGAGGTAGTTGATTTTGTAGAAGAGCTTGGTGATCAAATCGATTATCCAGTAGCAATAGACGATCCTGATCGAACAATGTACCAATCTTGGAATCGGGCAGCTAAAAAAGGAGGTATTACAGGCTATATAGTAGATCGGGAAGGCCAGATTGTATGGTTTGGGTACCCTCAACATATGGGGGAAGTGCTAAAAGAAACCATTAGGGGCAATGGACTTGGTGCGGGCAAAAAACGGAATGAAATTTTTCGGCGTCGCCAAGATGTTCTTAAAGAGATATCTGGCATGTTTGTAGAAGGAAATCATGAAACTGCTTTATATCGTCTGGATAGTTTAATAGAGAGAAATCCAGAAGATCAAATATTATATAATTATAAATACAATTATTTATTGCAAACAAGAACTAAAGAAGGGGAAGAAAAGGCCAATGATTTGTTAGAGTGGATGTTGAATTATATGTCGAATAGTTATTTTTATTGGGAATGGTTCTTGTCTGATGCAATACGATCACATCCAAATCCTAACTTTGATTTGGCGATTGCAGTAGCCGACCGGGCAATTAAAGAAGCAGAAACTGGACTGATAATGACTGATCTTATACGTGCAAAAGCAGCTATCTATGCTGATTCAGTCAAAGGAATGGGAGATTTAGAAAAAGCTGTCAATGTATTAAAAGAAGGAGAGAAAAATCCTAAGATTGCCAAAGACGCAAAAGCAGTATCATTGTTAAGAGGAGATTTTTATCAATATAAATTCCGAGTATTGGCAGGAAAAAATGATAAAGAAGCAAATGGCTTGTTGCAAAAAGTCTTAAATGATGAATTAGATGGTTTAAAATGGGTATGGGGAACATTAATATGGTATGCTCTTGAATTACAGAAAACGCCAGATTACAATCTTTTACTCCAATTGGCTGATAGAAATATAGAGGTTTTTACATCCGCTACAAAACAAGAACCCAATTATAGTATCAATAATGTAAAAGCAATAGCAATAAAGGCTGATATTTATGCTGCTAAAGGGGATAGGAAAAAGGCATTGGAATGTTATGAACGGGCAGTAGTATATAGTAAAACTACAGATGACGCCATGACAATTGACTATTATGAAGAATTGTTGTCAAACTTTATAAATAAAGAGAAATAATAGTCATATATCATCATAAGAAATAATGTCAGAAACAAAAAATTAAATACTGCCTAAAATGAAAGTAAAACCAAAAATTATAGTATATATAGGAGTTATTATTTCAATATTAACTCAGACATATGGACAAGATACTACTCTTTCTGTTGGAGATAAAGCTCCCACACTGATTATACAAAAATGGTTAAAGGGAACACCGATAAAGAAATTTGAAAAGGATAAAATATATTTAGTAGAATTTACTGCTTTTTTTTGTCCGGGATGTCATTTGGCCATTCCACATTTAACAGAATTAGCAATGGAGTTTAAAGAAGAAATACAAGTAGTAAGTATATATACTGGTGAAAGTAATACAAAGGATTCGACTGATGTGAATTACATAGAAAGAATCGAACGATTAGTGAAGAGGAAAGGAAGCGGGATGGAATTTACAGTAGGTATAGATGATTATAAGCAAACTACAAAAAAAAAATGGGGAGTATATGCTTACCCAACTGCATTTATAGTGAATCGGTCTGGCAAAATTATTTGGATTGGGAATCCCAATCATCTTGAATCTGATGTTTTAAAGCAGGTAGTTAGTGATAAATTTAATACTGATGAAGAATTGAGTCAGGGCAATAAGTACACAGAGCACCTTGATAATATTCTGAAGATTGAAAAGAAGGGGGATTATTTGACCGCTCTAAAAGGTATTGATAGTTTAATAGCCGCTTACCCGCAACGCTCAGAATTATATGAATATAAATTTAGGATTTTGGCTAGAAATAATGATGAACGTGCCAATATTTTATTACAATGGATGTTAAATAGTAATGAGAATTATAATTGGACGGGGTTAAGAGAAGATGCCTATCTTCTGTCAAAGTATCCGGACTATGGGTTGGCACTTAGGATTGCTGATATTGTAATTGAAAATGTAGCATACGATGTAGAAAGCAAGGTTAACGCATTAAATGCTAAGGCACGTATTTATCTTTACAAAAGTTATGGGGGAGGAAATTTAGAAGAGGAAAAAAGAGGGATTAAAAAAGCTATAGATATTTGGCAAGAAGTGTTGGAATTATGCAATTCTAATGGAATACTTGTTGATAAAGCGAAAGAATTTAAAGATTTAATATATAGATATCAATATAAAATGATTGTTAAAACGAATGAAGAAGAAGCAGAAACCTTGGTACAACAAATGCTAAAGGATAAATTAGAGTATATTAATTGGTATTATTTATTAGACGATGTACTCCAATTACCTACACAACCGAATTACGATTTAGCTCTGCAGGTCGCGGATATGGCAATAATCACCTCCCCCATTGAGGCGATGGTGTTGAGTTCTAAAAAGAAAAAGGCTGATATCTATGCCACTAAGGGAGATTTGGAAAGAGCATTAACAACTTATCGGGAGGTTGTGATATCTAGTGAAAAATCAAAAAATCAAAATCTTATTAAGCGTTATAAGAAAGCATTAATGGAATTTAAAAGAAAATTTGAATTAGAAGAAAATAATAAATAATAGAGATCTTTCTCAGCTTTCGACTAGAAATCATACCTCCATAATGGAGCACAATAAGAATTACCTCCAACTGAAGCCCTTTCTGTAGATAGTCTGTCGGCAGTAATCACAATACAGGTACATCGTTTGGTCGAAATAATTTCTGTATCGCAAATATAATCTACGCCATATGTATTCCCTGGGTAATTCGGTGTAATACATTCTAAGCAAATATTTCCACTAACATAATATTTAGGAGGTGTAGGAGGAGGTGATATCCGTGAATTTGCAAATGATGCAGCGATAGCTAAAATAAAAGCTACACCATTAAGCAAAGTTTTTAATCGTTTCATTTTTTTGTTAATAATTTTAAATTTTTTAATACGATAACTTTTGGTTTATGTGCCATGAGAATTGGTGTTTTATTACATCAATTCCCATGGATTGACTTCTATAATAATTCATGTCTCCATAAAGGAGTACATGCAATTGGATCATCAAGTGTGGCTGCTCTAACAGATTTATCAATGTCTATGCAAGTACACCGAAGACTTGAGGTTCCTTTAAGAGTGTCACAAAAATAATTTATATTATATACGTCTCCTGGTTCGTTGGGTATTGTACACTGTAGACACTGATTACCTTTTTTATAATGATTAGGCACCCCAGGCATGCGAACTACTTGTGCAGTTGCAAATGTTGCAGCAATAGCTAAAATAAAAGCTACACCACTTAGCAAAATTTTATATCGTTTCATCTTTTTTTATTGAATTATAGTGCTGAATAAATTTTTACAGACAAATTTCAATTTTAGTACAAAGAATTGGCACAATAAAGTGCCAATTCTCTTACTATTGAAATATTCCTAAAGTTCATATCTCCATAAAGGAGTACATGCTATTGGATCATTCTGGGTAGCCAGTTTTACTTGCTGCATGATATTTATACAAGAACACCTTTGTCCATTAGGAGTTGTATCACAAAAATAATCTATATTATATACATTCCCTGGAGAGTTAGGTACTGAACATTCCAGACATTGGGATCCCTGTTTGTAATGACTTGGAACACCTGGTGTTGCTATATTTGCAGTTGCAAATGTTGCCGCAGCAGCTAAAAGGAAAGCCGCGCTAGTCATAAAAATTTTAAATCGTTTCATGATATTGAATTTTTTAGTTATACAATAATGCCTACTCGGTTATACAGGTTTTCGGCTTTACCCTGATTCTTGCAAGAATTTTTTCCATTCTAAAAAAACGCCTTTGTATGGTCAGTATTTGGAAGAGTTATTTTAGTCTGTAGGAGACTAAGTATTGTCCATGTCGCGCTATTATTATATTGTCCTCTATAATAAATTCACTCATTTTATTTTCTTTATAAGCAGGTATATAAAAACTAAATTTGTAACTACTATTTTTTAAATCATACATATCAATAACTGAGGAGTTTTCGAAAGTATCTATGTCCTCATTTTTTGCCAATATATTAGAGTGGATATATAAGAGATTTTCTGTTAGATGGCAATTTTTGTTTACCATTAATGGAGGGGACGACATTGTAATTTTGTTTTCTGAACTTATCTCATCTACCTTAATCTTTACCTGGGTGATAGAATCTATGGTATTTCCTTTATAGAGCAAATTAAAATTGGTATCCATATAGAGATATTGATTGCGATAAAAAAATACATATATCAACCGCTTAGTCCTTTTGTCATATTGGAGTATCCCATCAGTGCTAAAAAGTCCATCATTTCCTTGCTTTTCCAGTAGTTCTGGGAAAACATCTAATTCGGATTTCCCTTTGGTTACTTTATAGAAGGTATTTTCGAGGTCACGGTTTACCCCCAGTAAAGCAACTGAACTGTCTAAGATCGGTACTGCATGTACAAAGTAAATACTGTCAATATAAGAAGTGGCTTTCCAATCTCTCGTATTTCCTCGATATATAAATGGAGTTATCCCATCAGTTAAATAAAAGTAAGGAGGATTTATTCTCACCCGAACGGCCTTATGTGCCAAGATATCATTAACACTTACCTTATGATATGTAGTATCTCTCAGGTTTTCGACATTAATTTCTACAATATGCCCAAAAGCCGTAGAGTTACCTAAATACAAACGGGTGGAATCCATACCTGCAAAATAATAGGAATTAAAATTCAGGTTTAATGTATCTATTAATTGCAGGGACTCTGGAGAAAAAAATCTGTCAAAACTGGCATGTTTAAGGTTTGCTTTTTTAGGAGTAGCAATGTGTAAGGCCAATACCACGGAAATAGCAAAAAGAAAGGCTAACAATATTAAGGTGGTTGTACGTTTCATTTTTGGGATAGATTTATGTTTACTAAAAAATATGCTTCTGTTATTCGGATTTTTGGTTTACTCTTGGTATTTAAATTTTTAAGTCTTTTCCATTCATTTTGTTATTCTACCGGGGGTGCAGCAGTCTCTCCAACCATAAAATTATTCTCAGGCCTGTTTTTTATTATATGTGTGTGTAATATAATTCCGAGCAGGCCCAATAACACAAAGCCAATATTAAATATCAGGTGTTCTGTCCACCCCATTTTTTCCAGTACACCACCACAGGAGCAGGGAATTTCTTCACTAACGCTTAAGATGGCCACTATATAAGCGGTAAACATTACCATTAGGGTAAAAGCGCCATATAATCCGATTAGCCTGTACCTGGGCCAGGCAAGTAATACAGCCACCAGGATCTCTACAGTAGGAATAAACCAGGAAGTAAAGTTTGCTATTGGTGTAAGCATCGGGGATTTTCCTATATCGACACTAAATTTTTGCACATCCAGGAGCTTGTTAAGTGCTGCATATACAAAAAGGAGAATAAACAGGAAGCTGATAATTTCAACTATGATAGTCCTGTTTTTCTGGACAAAATGGTTTAATTTGGAAGGGATAGGTTTCATTTTTGATGTTGTTTTTTGTTGCTGGTCTCCGGGGTGTCCGGTATGGATATTTGATGTTTATTGGATATTACCGAATTATTTATATTTTTTGTAAACCGGATTATTTAGTAACCAATTTATAATCAATGATTTCTGAGTTGAGGAGTTTTGGAGTAAGGAGACTTCCTGTTTACTCTATAACTCCTAATCCTGTTTTTAAATGTGTTTCTCCGGGGAGTTTTGTCCTTTTCAGCTTCATCATCATTTCATCATTTTACGGGTTATGTTATTTCTTCAACATTCCAACAGGTAGTAACAGTAAATTACCATTAAAGAATTACAGGTAATTTTCAGGAAATCGAATATTCCCCCGGGTCCGGAAGTGCATTTTTTGTTCTGTTCATGGTGGTCGGTATTTGGGGTTTTATGATGTTTTGGTTGTTTTTTGCCACGGATACACGGATGTTTTGGGCGGTGCCGCGATAATTCCGGGTTTTATCCGTAAGTATCCCCGCGAACCACCGGAGGAGGCGGGAGCGGCCCATAAGGTTATTACCGGTATACGAGGTAATAACCGTACGGGCAATCCACATGGAAGTGGAGGTCAGGGCCGTCCCGCCTGTGCCCCGGGGCGTTAAATGCAGGGAGTGTTTCCGATAACCATGAAAAAATTATATTTTTTGTCATAGTGGTTGTTGTGCAGGTCGTTCGTTTCATTACCAGGGCAGTTTTTAATGTTTGTTGTTTTTATGTTCGGGGTTATATATTCATATCCCCTTGGGTTCAAACAGTATCGGGTTAACTACAGGTTTAAAAAAGGCGAAAGGCGGGGGCGGTCGGAGGCCGTTACCGTTGCGGTAGCCAGCGTCCACCTTAATCTACCCCTTTTTTTATAGACAAGAAGAACGAGACCGTCCCGCCTGCGCCTTGATGTTTTTCATTGCTTTAGGTTTTTATCTTTTGTGTTGTTCTCCGGGTATTGTTGTTTCCCGAATCCGATAGTAAAATTAGAGTACGTTCAGAGGAAAAGGGTAGGGGATTTACATACTTTTGGTAGGGAGAATCCTTTTATTTGTATCATTCCCCGGTTTTTCTCAGGGGAAGCCACGGATACACGGATATTTTTTGGTTTGTGAGTTGGGGAGTCCTGGAGTCCCGATATATATCGGGATGGAGTTGGGGAGTTTTGGGGTGTCGGAGTGTGGTCCCCTCCTAAGGCCATAACAAGGACACGTCTTTGCCGGCCCTTTGGACATGGCAATCTCCCGGAGGCCGGCAACATACCTCTGATACTTCGACACTTCGGCTTAACTCAGTGCAGGCAGGCTCAGCAACAGGGATGCGCATCCCAGCCGGGAGACGGCTTCATTACAGCCTGCCCTGAGTTTATCGAAGGGTTCGCAGTGACGCTTTCCTTTTGGGCGTTGTATATTTGCTGGTAACCGGGGTTGGTGATAGTACTTTTCTTTGGCTTGGGTATTTTCCAAAACATAACAAGTACACGTCTTTGCGATCCCGATAAATATCGGGAGCGGCAATCTCCCGGAGGCCAGCAGCATACCTCTGATACTTCGACACTTCGGCTTAACTCAGTGCAGGCAGGCTCAGCAACAGGTATGCGCATCCCAGCCAGGAGACTGCTTCATTACAGCCTGCCCTGAGTTTATCGAAGGGTTCGCAGTGACGCTTTCCTTTTGGTCATTGTATATTTGCTGATAACCGGGGTTGGTGATAGTACTTTTCTTTGGCTTGGGTGTTTTCTAAAACATAACAAGTACACGTCTTTGCGATCCCGATAAATATCGGGAGCGGCAATCTCTTGGAGGCTGGCAACATACCTCTGATACTTCGACGGTGCTCAGCAACAGGTATGCGCATCCCAGCCAGGAGACTGCTTCATTTCATTCGCAGTGACGCTTTCCTTTTGGTCATTGTATATTTGCTGGTAACCAGGGCTGGAAGTAACACTTTTAACTATCATTGCCAATTTATGGGTTGCAAAAACGTTAATCCCACAGTAACCATTTATATTGGTACCCGGAGAAAAACACGGACAGTTTCTCAAGCAACCGAATAACCGGTAGGATTAACACGTAGTGCCTAAGTAACCTAATAACCCAGTAAATCAATAACTTACCTCCCAACTCCCCAACTCCAAGACTCCCCAACTCCAAGACTCCAAAACTACCTAATATGATACCCGAAACTCAGCATAAAATACTGCTGCAAATTATTGCTCTGTACATCCTCTATATAATTCTGTGTAGCGGTACGGCTGATGTTACGGTTCTGTTTCAGCAGGTCAAACACACGGAACCGCAGCTCGGCACGGTCGTCTTTCAGGAATAGCCAGGAAACATCCATATTCCACAGCAGTGAGCCCTTTTCAAAATCATCGGGGATGTTATTGTTACGGATAAACCCTATTTGATTCCCCCATACCAGGTTTTTAAACGGGTAGAGGTCCAGCGAACCGCTAAGGGTATGAATGGTAAAATCCTGGTTTTGGCCGGAAGCCTTATCATATTTTACTTTATTGTATTGTGGCGAATAGGAAATGTCGATATCCAGCACTTTGTTTATAACATAACCGGCCTGCAGGTTGGGGGCCAGCGTCCATCGGTCACTGCTTACAAGTTCTTCATTAATAAAATTCCGGTCCCTGTTATAGCCTGTGTTACCCGATAATTTTACGGAAATTATACCGGTCTTTAAAAGCTTACGGGCCGAAAAGCCGAAATAACCGTACAACCGGCTTACACCGTCGGCATTGATATACGAAGACACCTGCCTGCCCAGATCGTCATAGGTGGTGGTGCTGATGATCTGGTCTTTGACGGGGGTGTAGGAAATATTGGCAAAAAAGGAATTTCCCTTAGTGTTTAAAGCGTTGTAATGCATACTGTATAACTGGTAAAAGGTAGGGGCCAGGTCCGGGTTACCTTCCTGGATAAACAGCGGGTTACTGTTATCGGCTACGGGCTGCAATTGGGTGGCTGAGGGCGGAGAAGTATACGCATTATAGGAAAAGGTCAATCGTTGTTTATCAGTTATCCTGTAATTGATGTTAAAAGAAGGCGCGATATTTATAAAATCACGGGTTATTCCGGTTTGCAGGGTTTTGTTATAAGGACTTAGCCGGTTGTAATTGAGGGTAAGCCCGGCAGAGAACTCAACCTTTTTTAATGTGTAACGGAGCGAAGCATTGGTAGTGTTGTTCAGGGTTTCGGTTCGGAAGGCGTTAGAACCAAGGCTGTCTAAGCCTGTTCTTTGATAATTTTCGTCGAGCAGCCAGGTTTTCCGTTCGTTGGAAGACCGTGCATAGGAGGCCGTATTGTACCAGGCACCGCTTAACCGTTCTGCTATGGGAAACCCGTGATTTATAGTTAATGTATAATTATTTGTATAGTTGTCTGTAATGATCTGTTGCCTGAAAAGGGTCGTGGAGTCCGCTTCCTCCTTGTGAAAAGTGGTTTCTCCCGTATTGAGGTCTTCGTTCTCGTCGCGGGAGATCGTACCGGAAAAAGAGATGTTCAAATGCGTCTTTGGGGAATATAGTTTCTGCCATTCTATATGCAATGGAAGGGACATGTTTTTTCCCTCGGTATGGTTGGTAGTTTGCTGGGTATTGACGGGGTTTTCTGCTTCGTCTGTGGTGGTATGGGTAACAGCGCTGTTATTAGTGGTATTTAGGGAAAGTTGGGGAACCCTGATTTGTAATGTGGTTGTTGAGTCGAGCGGAATGGAGGTACTGATGTTTAACCGGTGTTCGTCACTTCCCCGGGAAGTCGTGGAATTGGAGGTGGTAGTAAACGAAGAATCGGGTACGATAAACTGGATACGCTCTTTCAGGGATTCCTGGAACGTACCCGGGTGGGTGTAATCATACCCTGCCGAAAGTTCTGTTCCGCTTTCCCAGCGGTCATTGTAGTTAATTCCCCCTCGCAGGGTTCTTGTAATACCGTTACCGGCATTGAGCACGGTGATCACTTCGTCTTCGGTATAGTCTACGGCATTGATATTATTCAGCATCCCGAGCACGGTTAGGCGGCTTTCGCCGCGAAAACGGTTAAATTTTCCCATAAGTTCATAGCGGTGGTCGGTTCCTCCCCCTGCGGTGAGATTTCCGAAGTCTTTCAGATTTTCTTTTAGTTGGATGTTGAGGGTTTTGGTCTTTTGTGCAGTATTTCCCATCCTGATATCTTCCGTTTCGTCAGTATCCGCAAGCTGAATTTTTTCTACCACATCCACCGGGAGAATACTTAAGGCCATTCTACCGTCTGTGCCGAAGTACTCGCGTCCGTCTACCAGTATCCGTGATATCCGTTGCCCGTTATGGGTCAGGCTACCGTCCGGACCTACTTCCATTCCCGGCATTTTTTTAAACAGTTCCTTGATTTCACTGTAAGGCCGGGTGGTAAAGGCGCTGACATTGTATTCCAGGGTATCGCCCCGGATGATCATGGGGAGCTGAACGCCTTTCACCTCTACATCTTCCAGCGCTATGGCGCCTTCCCATAATTTTACCGGGGCCATGGTAAATTTTGCTTCCGTAAGGTAAAGCAGCCCGCGAAAAGGCTGATAGCCGAGGTAACGGATATCCACCAGCAGGGTATCCCTTTGCGGAAGGCCTTCTACGGTAAAATCACCTTCCATCCCGGTCACTACGGCGCCTACCCGGGTATCATCGGCCAAACGGTTTACAATGACCGTGGCCCCGGGAACCGGTTCCCGGTTTACGGAGTCCAGGACACTACCTTCCAGGGTCCCTGTACGTTGTGCCCATGCGGCGGGGATTGATAGTAAAAGGAAGATCATAAAACAGCAGCGGCAGATAATTTGTTTACGGGAATACATCGGGTGTTTGTGTTTTTGGTTAAGAATTCAATACGGTCGTCACCTTAAAAATTGTTATGGGCGTAGAAACCTTGTGTAAGGTTTTTATGTCATTACGAAAGGATCGTAAAAAACCCTTAACAAAATTCAGGTTTTACCCTATAAGATGCCCTTATCCTGAACATCTCAGGGAAAAAGTGCATAACACAAACATTAAAAACTACCTGGAAAATAAAATGATTTTTTGCCCCCTGTATCTTTTGTTAGACAGGGGAGCTGAGAGAAACGAATAACCTGTAATTGTATGAGTAACCGAATATACGAAAAATAATTTACGGGTTTTGTCTTTTGTATTGATTTTTACGGGTAAGAACAATTAAGATCAGTAACGTGTGTTATGTTTTTTACTTCGTGTTTTTTCCGGGTCAGGTTTAAGAACGGATTATAAGGACCCCGTTATTGAGCTTTTGGGCAGGCTTAATGCAGGCAAGCCCGGGATAAACTGAAGTGTTGGCGGTCTCCGGGTTGGTTTGTGTATGCCATTGGAGGTATGTTGCCGGCCTGATGAGATTGCCACGGGCAGAGCCCTCGCAAAGACGTGTACTTGTTATGGTTTTAAGAAGGCACTATGCTCCGACACCCCAAACTCCCCAACCCCAAACTCCCCAACTCCCCAACTCCAAAACTCCAAAACTCCAAAACTCACAAACCCAAAAGGAAAGCGTCATTGCGAACCCTTCGATAAACTCAGGGCAGGGTGAAATGAAGCAGTCTCCAGGCTGGGATGCGCATGTCATCGGAGGTATGTTGCCGACCTCCGGGAGATTGCCGCGCTACGCTCGCAAAGACGTGTACTTGTTGTGGTTTTGGGAAGGCACCACGCTCTGAAACCCCAAACTCCCCAACTCCATCCCGATATATCCTAAAATCCGCATGTCTATAGTAAATCATTAAACCCCATTTTGATTTTGGTGCTTTAAGGGTTAAACGTTGCTTTTTTTGTGGGTCTCCGATATCTTTTTAAATATTAGGGCATACGTTCCCTGTTAAAGTTTTTATACTTTCGCTGTGAAGGTCATTATTTTAAAGAGCGTTTTGTTTTTTGCCGGCTAAGTTTTTAAGGGCATATTTCCATAAACCCTGAGGTATACTTGTCTGGAACGGTTGATCCATTTTGAAGGCAAGATGATAAACCTGAAAAGGAATTTTTTAACACGGTAGGAAGGCCTTAGAGTTTTGTATTTGGAGGAAAAGCATTCAATGATATGATGGTAAAGGTTGCGGCAGATTGCTGTTAAATATAAAAAAACGGTGTTCTTGTCCAAGGTAGAGAAAGGCATTCCGTCCCACCCGAAATCATTTTTGAGGATATCGAACTGACGCTCCATATTTCCCCTGTGATTGTAGCGCCGGACCAGTTCAGTAATATTAAGTTCAAGGTTATTGGTGAGGATGGCGCGGTATTGATAAGCATCGCTGGTAAAAGCATCGGTTTGCTTTGTAGGTTTGAACGAGCGCTTGACCACCAGCCTGTATTGTTCAGGTTTTTCCCCGGCCCTTTTGGCCTGTTGTTCGAATGGGGTCACCAGAACCTGTCCAATTTCAATAATGTTATTGTTGGCATCCAACATGGTGTCCCAACGTTCTATTTTTTTGAAATATTTTTCCACATAGCTGTTTTTACAACCAATGTAAAAGAACTTTACCTTTTGTTGCACTAATTTGACAACCTCATATTGATAGGAAGCGGCATCGGCCCTGAAGTGGTCAATTTTCGGTCTAGATTGGCTTCCAGCAAATGAAAGAGGCGAGATAGTGTATCCCGCTGAAAGGACTTGGCGTCACTGTTCCCGTTCCTGTTTTCTATGTAAAGGACCTGGTTCTCATTGATAGTGCAGACCCCGGGTTGATACCCTTGGGCACGCTTATAGGTCATTTTACTATCGTTTTTTTCATTGAAAATGATAGTATTGTCATAATCCACAATAAGTTCCTTTTGTTTAAAAACACCCAAATGTTTCAATACCCCAATGTTCAATTGTCCCAAGGCCGAATTGGGACTGTATGTGTGAACTACGGCACCTCTTTTGGTCATACATTCAGCAGCGGGTTCGGATAAATTACCGATACGCCGTAGCATGGTGTCGGAACTGGGCATATTCAGGTAAGGGTTGTCTGTAAAATGGCTTCTAAGGTGGGTTTGAAGATCCTCGATACAGTCGCCACCACATAAGTAAATGCTTAGCAATGAATACAAGACATCGCTCCAGGAATATTTGGATTGGGGCGCAAGCTCTGGCAGGTTATTGTCCAATAATTGGCCTATACCGGATGTCGAGAGATACTCCAAAACAAAATTTAATCCGCCAAAAGCAGAGATAGCTTTACTTTTTTGTATTTTCATAATCGTATTTTGTAGCAACACCAATTTAGGTGAAAATACCAAAAACCGCAAACGCTTTACTTATAAAGGTTTGCGGTTAGTTTTATAAAGTATCTTACGGATTTTAGGATATATCGGGACTCCGGGACTCCAAAACTCACAAACCAAAGGAAAAGCGTCACTGCGAGCGTAGCGCGGCAGTCTCCCCGCAAGTATGCGCATGCCTGTTGCTGAGCACCGTCGAAGTATCGGAGGTATGTTGCCGGCCTCCGGGATAGGAAAATCCTTCGGAATTGAATTTTGTCGTGTACTAAAAAAGTAAAAGTTAAAACATTGAATTGAAAAATTGTTAAATTTGATAATCAACCAAAAAAACAGAGAGATGAAAATACTTAAAAAAATCCTTATTGTGCTGGTGATTCTGATTGCCATTCCGCTGGTTGCGGCACTGTTTGTAAAGAAGGACTATACGGTAGAGCGGGAGGTTACTATCCATAAGCCGAAACAGGAGGTCTTTGACTATGTAAAGTACCTTAAGAACCAGGATAATTACAGCAAATGGGCCATGATGGACCCGGATATGGAAAAAACGTATCGCGGCACGGACGGTACGGAAGGATTTGTTTCCGCCTGGAACAGCGATAAAGAAGATGTGGGATCCGGTGAACAGGAGATCAGGAAAATTACGGAAGGGCAGAGGATCGATTTTGAGCTCCGTTTTTTTAAACCTTTTGAGTCCGTTTCACCGGCATACATGACTACCCGGGCGACCTCGGAGGATCAAACCAAAGTAACATGGGGCTTTGAAGGGCATATGAACTACCCGATGAACCTGATGATGGTGTTTGTGGATTTTGAAAAGGTGATCGGTGACGACCTGCAGACCGGCTTGGACAATTTGAAAGAAATTTTGGAATCCCGGAAAACGGTAACTGCAGGCAGCAGGGAATTTTTGCTCGACTATTTTAAAAAAACTTCGGATAAGCTGTCGGAAAGTGTATCCGGCCTGAGTGAAGCCCAGCTGCAATTCAGGCCCTCGGAAGATAAATGGTCCGTAAGCCAGTGCCTGGAACATATTGTCGCTGCGGAAAGCATGTTGTTTGGTGTGGTACGGAAAGGGCTGGAAGCTCCTGCCAATCCGGAAGAAAAGGATAAGGTGAAATTTTCCGATGAAGAACTCATCGCAGCCATTACGGACCGTAGTCAGAAGGCAGAGGCCCCTGCAGAACTCCGGGGCGAAGGGAAATATACCGATCCGGAAACAGCGACCGATGACCTGGCATCGGCCCGTAAAGCCGTTTTGGAATACATTGAAAATGCCTCTTTGGAAGATTTGCGCGATCATGTTATTGAATTCCCTTTCGGAAAAGTGGACGGTTACCAGTCTTTACTGTTTATCGCAGCTCATAGTGCAAGACATACCCTGCAGATAGAAGAAGTGATCGCTGATCCGGATTTCCCGGAAAATCAGGAACAGGGAGCGGAAAAAGGCTAAGACATTAGTGTTTGCCAAAAATGAATTTGCATTCTTTGCCCCCCTGTCATGCATGGCTTTTAACACTTTTTTACGGGATGACGATTTGATTGGCTCCCGATACTTATCGGGATCATGGTATCTTCCCTGCCGTACCCCCGGGTGTCTTTGTACATCTTCAGAAGTGGGGGGAACTCAGGATAGGCACATTCCTTCCCGTTTTAAAGCCCCGAAAACGGCCATTTAAGGGAATGCGTATACACGGGAAGGAGGCCGGTATGCGGCTTACCCGTTCCCGTTAGCCGTTTACCGGGTTGCTTATGAATTCATATACAATTGCTTATACAGCAAACCGGGTTGGGTTGGCGGCTTAAGGAAATGGGTAAGCTGCATACGAAGTTCCGTCGACCGTTTACCGGGGTGCTTACGAATTCATACGTAATTGCTTAAGCAACGAAACGGATCAGGTTGGCGGATCAGGGGAATGGGTAAGCGGCATACGAAGTTCTGCCGACTGCTTAGCGGGTTGCTTATGAATTCATGTACAATTGCTTATACAGCAAACCGGGTTGGGTTGGCGGCTTAAGGAAATGGGTAAGCTGCATACGAAGTTCCGTCGACCGTTTACCGGGGTTGCTTACGAATTCATACGTAATTGCTTACGCAGCAAACCGGGTTACGTTAGCAGTTTAAGGAGATGGGTAAGCGGCATACGAAGTTCCGCTGACCGTTTACGGGGGTTGCTTACGAATTCATATACAATTGCTTATGCAGCAAACCGGGTTAGGTTGGCGGCTTAAGGAGATGGATATGCGGCAAACCCAACCCGGTTCAGCATATACGCAATCCCTTAAATGGCAAAAACAGGCTCCGGATCATCCGGTTTTTATTTATCGGATATTTATCGGTAAACATATCCGGATGATTCCTTTTCCTCTTCCCTGATCAGCAGATATTTTTCAACCGGTTCTGTTAAATGCTTTATTACAGTTCTGCCAATATTATATCGTTGCATGTATTCGGAAGTAACAATTTCTCCTTTTGGTTTTGAAAAACAGGAGAGTATCTGCCTAAAATTTCAGTTTTACTTTACTTTTAGTGTTTTTGGATTTCTGCTTCCGTGTCTTATCGTTAAAACAAAAAGTATATCGTCAACAAAATCGTAGTAAAGTAAATACTTTTGAATGATCTTTACATAAACGTTAGGAATATCTGTTGGTTTTTAACATGGAAATGACTAAATAACTCAAACCTTCCCCATCTTCTCCCTGATCTCATCCAGGCACAGATTGCCTAAGCTGCCTTCATGCGTATGGTGTATATCCCGCTTGGGCTTAAAGTTGCCTTCGGCGATGTCCGTGCCCATTTTTTTATAGGCATCGCGGAAAGGTACGCCGGACTGTACGAGTTCGTTGAGGGTATCAACGCTAAAGAGATAGTCGTATTTGGGGTCGTCGAGGATGCCCTTGTTTACCCGGATGTCTTTTAGCGTAAAGGCGGCCATTTCCAGGCAGGCTTTCAGGTCCTGTATGGCGGGGACGATGACTTCTTTGACAAGTTGGAGGTCCCGGTGGTATCCGCTGGGGAGGTTGTTGGTGATCAGGGTAAGCTGATTGGGTACGGCCTGTATCTTGTTGCACTTACCGCGGATGAGTTCAAACACATCGGGGTTCTTTTTGTGCGGCATAATGCTGCTTCCGGTGGTGAGTTCGTCCGGGAAAGTGATAAAGTCGAAGTTCTGGCTCATGTACAGGCATACATCCATGGCCATTTTGGAGAGGGTAGCGGCAATGCTGCTCAACCCGAATGCGGTGCTTTTCTCTACCTTACCGCGGCCCATCTGTGCGGCTACGACATTGTATTTCAGGGTTTCGAAACCGAGTTCTTTAGTTGTAAACGTTCGGTCTATAGGGAAGGAACTCCCGTACCCGGCAGCACTGCCCAGCGGGTTCTGGTCGGCGATCTTATAGGCGGCATCGATAAAGTACAGGTCGTCGATGAGGCTCTCCGCATAGGCGGAAAACCACAGTCCGAAAGAGGAAGGCATGGCGATCTGTAAATGCGTATAGCCCGGAAGGAGTACATCCTTGTGTTTTTCGGCGAGGTTGAGGAGGAGGTCAAAGAGATCGGCGGTCTGTTGTTTGATCTCCTGTAATTCGTGCTTCAGGTACAGATGCATGGCTACGAGTACCTGGTCGTTCCGGGAACGGGCCGTGTGTATCTTTTTTCCGGTGTCGCCCAGCTTTTGGATGAGGAGGTACTCTATTTTGGAATGCATGTCCTCAAAGCTGTCTTCTATGGTGAAGTTACCGGCTTCGATGTCCTTTTGGATGTTTCCGAGTTCCGTGACGAGTTGGTTTGTCTCTTCATCGGTCAGTAAACCTATCCTGCCCAGCATTCTGGCGTGTGCCGTAGAAGCGATAACGTCATATTTGGCTAATAAGAGATCCAGTTCCCTGTCGTTGCCTACGGTAAAATGGTCTATTTTTTGGTCTGTGCTAAAGCCTTTGTCCCAGAGTTTCATTGTTTTTTTAGTTTGTTAGTTTTGGAGTTTTGGAGTCCTGGAGTTCTTAGTTTTTTAGTCTTATATCAACCAACTCCAAAACTCCAGGACTCCTCAATTCACCAACTAATTCAATTTCGTTTTTTCTTTTTCAAATAGTTCTTATATGAAGTTATCATTTTGCATAACTCCGTAATGTCCGCCCGGTTTTGTTCATCGGTTTCGAGGGGAATGTATCCCCTTCTTTTTGATTTGGTACTGCAAACGACACATTCGTTAGCACTATCCCACGCAATTTGTAAATAGCGATTAAAACTTGCGGTTGACCCAGCTGATCCTTCGGCAATATTATTTGCGATGGAATCGGCAGCCCGGATAAACTGGGATGCCAATCGGTATACTTCGTATTTAGGAAATTTGTTGATCTGTTCATTTATATCATCTGCAAAATCCAGGGCTTTTTGGTACATGGTGAGCTCTTCAAACTTAAAGTGGTACTTACTTTTCATAATGTCGAGTTTTGTGTTAATGTGTTTTTTAAAGCCTTAAAAATAACACATTTTTATGTTTTTTAGTCTTGGAGTTTTTTAGTTCCGGAGTCTTGGAGTATACATATTTTAAACCCCAACTCCGAACTCCCCAACTCATCAACTCCCCAACTCATCAACTCCCAAACTACAACACTTTCTCCAATAACTTAATATACAACGCAATCCCTTCCTCAATTTCCCGGACATAAATATACTCATTTGCCGAATGCGATCGTGTGGAGTCCCCGGGTCCTAATTTTAGGGACGGGCAGGTCAATACGGCCTGATCCGAAAGCGTTGGTGAACCGTAAGTTTCTCTTCCCAATGCGATTCCCGCCTGTACCAATGGATGCTCCTTCGGTATGGATGATGAATTAAGCCTTAACGAGCGGGGAGTAATAACATCACAGGGCGATTCCGCCTGCAGGAGGTCTGCGATCTCCCGGTTGGTGTATTTGTCGTTGACACGTACATCGATGACGAGGTTAGTCTCGGCGGGGACGACGTTGTGTTGCTTTCCGGCGTTGATCTGTGTGACGGTCATTTTTACTTCGCCGAGGGCTTCGGATGTTTTTTCAAAGCGGTAGTCCCGGAACCATTCCAGTACTTTTATGGTGTTGTATATGGAGTTGTTATCATTAGGGTGTGCGGCATGGCTTGGAGTACCTTTTACGACTGCATCGAATACTACCAGTCCTTTTTCGGCGATGGCGAGTTGCATCAGGGTAGGTTCGCCTACGATGGCTACGTCGATATGAGGCAGCACGGGGAGCATGCTGTTCAGTCCCTTGCCTCCGGAGCTTTCTTCTTCGGCCGAGGCTACCAGGATAAGGTTGAAGTTCGGGTTGGGTTTGTCATAAAAGTAAACGAAAGTGGCGAGGAGGGATACGAGGCATCCTCCGGCGTCATTACTTCCCAATCCGTACAGTCTGCCTTCTTCTACATGCGCATCGAAGGGGTCTTTGGTGTACCCGGTGTTCGGCCTTACGGTATCGTGATGCGAATTGAGCAACAGTGTGGGCTTGCCCTCTTCAAAGTGTTTGTTAAAGGCGTAGATGTTGTTGTCCTTTCGCTGAAAAGGGATGCCGTGCGATTGCAGCCAGTTTTCGATATGTGCAGCAGTCTTGTCCTCTTCGGATGAAAAGGAAGGGGTGCTTATCAGTTGCTTTAAAAGCCCTATGGCCGATGGTTTGAGTTGGTCTATCATTTTACTTTATATCTTTTTAGGAGATTATATCGCTTGAGACGCCCGGTCTCACCACGTTGAGACGCACGGCCTCATCACGTTGAGACGCACGGCCGTGCGTCTTTACGATCAATCTATATTATAACGTTAGCGTTGTAAACAGTTTTTCTTTTCCTACGATCATACCCGGCAGGCCGATATATACTTTGTGTACGTGGCGTTGCAGGGCGTTAAAGCAATTGTGCATTTTGGGCAGCATGCCGTCTGCTATGACGTTTTGATCGCGTAATTGCCCGTAGGTTTCCGTATTGATGTGTGCTATGACCGAGTTATCGTCTTCCACGCTTCGCAATACCCCTTTTTTCTCAAAACAATAGTAGAGCGAGGTTTCGAAATGTTCGCTCATGGCGATGGCCACTTCGGAGGCTATAGTGTCGGCATTGGTGTTGAGCAACTGTCCTTCCTTGTTGTGAGTGATGGCGCAGAATACAGGTGTCATCCGGCTTTCGAGCAATACTTTTATAGCCGTGGCGTTTACCTGTTTGATATCCCCGGCAAATCCGTAATCAATATCTTTTACAGGCCTTTTGTCGGAGACAATGGTGTTCCCGTCTGCGCCGGATAATCCGATGGCGTTACAATCGAAGCCCTGCAAGCGGGAAACGATGTTCTTATTGGCCAGTCCGCCGTAGACCATGACGATAACGTCGAGGGTTTCGCGGGTGGTGATCCGCCGTCCGCCTACCATTTGTGCGGGGACGCCGAGTTTATCGGCAATACGGGTGGCCGTTCGCCCTCCGCCGTGGACCAGGATCTTATAGCCGTCCATTGCAGCAAAGTCCCGGAGGAAATCGCTTAATGCGGATTCGTTCTCGATAATATTACCGCCTATTTTGACTACGGATAGTTTGGGTTTCATTTTTGTGTTTTTTGATTAAGGCTGTTGAGCCTCCGATCTGGTTTGAGACGCACTGCCGTGCGTCTATACGTTATTATTGTTATTATATAGATTCCGAAAACTGTTTTAAAACCACCTGTGCCACAAAGTGGGGCGGGGAGTTGACCAAGCCCGAACCCTGGGATTTGTTCCCGGGCGTTTGTGTTTTTCCTGTGGCTTGGGCTTTCTAACCCTCCGATCCCGATTGTCCCGATATCCATCGGGATCGGGACCACCTCCCTTCGTCACAAGGGAGGAGCCGTATGGTCATAAAAATTAATTTTCATTGTTTCTATGGTTTATTTCCACGATTACATGGATTCCAAAATCTGTTTCAAAACTACCTGTGCCGCAAAGGTACGGTTGTTGGCCTGGGGGATGACGATGGATTGCGGGCCGTCGAGGACGGCGTCATCTACAATAACGTTTCTCCGTACGGGCAGGCAGTGCATAAACTTACCGTTGTCGGTCAGTGCCATCTTAGCTGCGGTGATCTTCCAGTTGGGATCGGTGTGGAGGACTTTGCCGTAATCTTTATATGAACTCCAGCTCTTTACGTAAACGAAATCGGCATCTTTCAGGGCTTCGTCCTGGTTGTGGATTATCGGGGTGTTCCCGGTTACCTCCGGGTTCAGTTCGTAGCCTTCGGGATGGGTGATGGCGAAATCTACATCCATTTTTTGCATCATACCGGTAAAGGAATTGGCCACGGCATGGGGCAATGCCTTGGGATGCGGTGCCCAGGAGAGCACTACCCTGGGCCTTCCTCTTGTTTTCTGTTCGGTGATAGTTATGGCATCGGTCAATGCCTGAAGCGGGTGTGCGGTGGCACTTTCCATATTTACAATGGGAACGGAGGCATATTTCTGAAAGCTTTTCATTACGTGTTCCTCTTCGTCTTTCTGTTTGTCGGTAAGGGTAGGGAAGGCCCTTACGCCGATGATGTCGCAGTATTGCGATACTACCGCAGCGGCTTCCCTGATATGTTCGGCCGTAGAGCCGTTCATCACACTACCGTCCTCAAATTCCAGCGACCAGGCTTCTCCCGAAAAATTCATCACCATGACCTGCATGCCGAGTTGCATAGCCGCCTTTTGTGTACTGAGGCGGGTACGCAGGCTGGTATTAAAGAATAACATACCGAGGGTTTTACGCTTTCCTAATTGCTCAAAAGCATACGGATCTTTTTTCAGGGCAATGGCTTCTTCGATGGTTTTGGGGAGGTTTTCTATGTCGTCTGTTGTCAGGTAGTGCTTCATTTGTTGTTTAGTTAATAAGTTACTGGGTTAATGAGTTATTAAGTGCTTCTTCTTGAGGAAACAATACTTAGCTCCCCTCTTGAGAGGGGTTGGGGGTGTGTCCTTCATATTCATGGATATAAGCTTCAATGGCCCTCAACACATTTTCAGTACCTTTCAGAACCTGTTCATCCGTAAACCGAAGAATATGTATTCCTAATTTATTCATTGTTTGTCCTTTTTGTATATCCTTTTTATAGACTTCCACGATGCTATGTGAATATCCATCCACTTCTATACCTAACATAAGTTCGTGACAGAAAAAATCGAGAATATAGTTATCAATGGGTTTCTGTCGATGAAAATCATATCCATATAATTGTTTTCTTCTCAGTTTTGTCCAGAGAATGATCTCGGCTTTGGTGCTATTGTTGCGCAATTGTCGGGCGAGTTCTTTTAATTTTGGGTTATATGGAATTATTTTTCTTCTTTTCATGTTTTTGTATGCTTTTGGATGTTACACACCCCCGGCCCCTCTCGAGAGGGGAGCTTTTTTTCCCTCTTACGAGGGGAGAATTGCTTTAAGCGCCTCAAAAAACGCATCGATATTTTCTTTTTTCACGGTGAGCGGAGGTAAGATACGCAACAATTTTTTGTTGCTGCTTCCGCCGGTGAAGATATGTTTGTCATGGATGAGTTTTTTGCGGAGTTCGCCGACCTCAACATCGAATTCCATTCCGAGCATAAGCCCGCGGCCTTTTATTTGTTTAACCTGGGGGATAGCCCGGGCTTTTTCGATGAAATAGGCGGAGATATCTTTGGCGTTTTGCATCAACTGTTCTTCTTTCAATACATCCAGCACAGCTATCGCGGCTGCGCAGGCCAGGTGGTTTCCTCCGAAAGTAGTGCCCAGCATGCCGTGTCTGGCTTTTATGGATGGATGGATAAGGATACCCGCTACGGGGAAACCGTTGCCCATACCTTTGGCCAGGGATATAATGTCCGGCCTTACATTATACTTCTGAAAGGCAAAGAAATCGCCTGTACGGCCGTATCCGCATTGTATTTCGTCGGCGATGAACATGCTGCCGTGCTGTTTACAGTATTTATCGGCTTCTTCGTAGAACTCGGCAGTGGCTTCGTCCAGTCCGCCCACGCCTTGTATGAACTCTACGATGACGGCACAGACATCGCCTTTTTGCAGTTCGCTTTCGAGGGCTGCGGTATCGCCCAGTTCCAGGAAAGTCACCTGGTGCTGTTCGTTAAGCGGAGCATTGATGTTTTTGTTGTCCGTAGCGGCCACTGTGGCGGATGTCCTTCCGTGGAAGGCATTTTTAAAGGCAATGACCCGTGCTTTCCCGGTTTGGAAGGAAGCGAGTTTCAAGGCATTTTCATTGGCTTCCGCTCCGGAATTGCAGAGGAACAACTGATAATCGTCACATCCGGAAAGGGCGCCGAGCTTTTCCGCCAGTTCGGATTGCAAGGGGTTTTGTACGGCATTGGAATAAAACCCGAGTTTTTGCAACTGCCCGGAAATACCGGATACATATTTCGGATGGGAATGCCCTATGGAGATCACTGCGTGTCCGCCGTAAAGGTCCAGGTAAGCGGTGTTGTTTTCGTCGTAAACGAAGACGTCCTTTCCCTGTACCGGGGTAATGTCATATAGTGGGTAAACGTCGAATAGTTTCATTTTAGATGTGAGATGTTAGATATGAGAATTTAGATGTTTTACAAATCAGCAATTTGATTGATCTTGTTAAAGGAGGCTACTATGCCCTTGATCAGCGAAGAACTCAGTCCGCTGTGTTCCATTTCGTTGAGGCCTTCTATGGTGCATCCCCTGGGAGTGGTTACCTTGTCGATCTCTTCTTCCGGATGGTTACCGGATTCCACGAGCAGGGTAGCGGCCCCCATACAGGTGTGCATGGCGAGTTCCCGGGCCTCTTTGGCATCGAAACCGAGCTGAATGGCTCCCTGGGTAGTGGCACGGACAAGACGCATCCAGAAGGCGATACCGCTGGCGCAGATCACCGTGGCCGCACGCATTTGTTCTTCGGGGATCTCTATGGAGGTGCCCAGTTTGTTGAAAATGGCCCTGGCGAGTTCCACCCGCTGTTTTCCTTTTTCATTGCTGCAAACACAGGTCATGGACTTCCCTACGGAGATGGCCGTGTTGGGCATGCTTCTTATGATGTAGTTGTCGTCACCGACGATAGCTTCGATCTTTTTGATGTTAAACCCGGTTATGGTGGAAATCAGGACGTGCTTGTCGTTCAACAGGTCTTTTATCTCCTGCAAAATACCGTCGAACTGCCGGGGCTGTACGGCAAAGATGAGGATGTCGGAATTCTGTACGGCCTGCCGGTTGTCGGAGGTGACCGTGACGTTCCCGTACGCTTCCCAGCTTTTTATGGACTGCGGATTCCTTTTGGTAAGGTAAAGCGTGGTCACCGCGTTATTGATAATAAGCCCCCTGGCTATGGAAAGCCCGAGGTTCCCGGCTCCTATAATGGCTATTTTCATCGGTTGATCGTTAATTGCTGTTTATGGTTTGTCGTTTATAGTTTGTCGTTTATTGAGGTTTTGGTTTTTCACTAGAGACGCACGGCCGTGCGTCTCAACGTGATGAGGCCGTACGTTTCTACATCGTATTAGAAATACGATGCCTTTAACTGCAATCCCAGGGTTTCCTCCAGTCCGAATATCAGGTTCATGTTTTGTATGGCCTGTCCGGATGCGCCTTTGGTCAGGTTGTCGATGATGGAGGTGATCAACAGCTTGTTTTTGTGCTTGTGCAAATGGATAAGGCATTTATTGGTGTTGACAACCTGTTTCAGATGCAGTTCCTTGTCGCTCACTGTGGTAAAGGCAGCGTCCTTGTAAAAGTCCCTGTACAGTTCTTTGGCTTTTTCAACGTCTTCGGTAAATTCCGTATAGGCCGTGGCAAAGATTCCCCTGGAAAAATTTCCCCGGTTGGGCATAAAGAGGATTTCCTTATCGAAAGAACCCTGCAATTGCGTAACGCTTTGCCCTATTTCTCCCAGGTGCTGATGGGTAAAGGGCTTGTAATACGAAAAGTTGTTGTCCCGCCACGGAAAATGCGAGGTGGGCGCCGGGGATGTACCCGCCCCGGTTGCCCCGGTGACGGCATTGACGTGTACATCTTGCTGCAACAGGCCGTTCCGGGCCAACGGAAGCAATGCCAGTTGTATGGCAGTGGCAAAGCAGCCGGGATTGGCGATGTATTGGGCGTTTTCGATTTCGGCCTTGTTGAGTTCGGGCAGTCCGTAGACGAAATGCATGCCGTTAAAATCCGCATCGGGGGCTAACCGGAAGTCATTGCTGAGATCGATGATCTTTGTTTTGTCGGAAAAGCTGTGCTTTTCGAGAAAAGATTTGGAATTGCCATGCCCGAGGCAGAGGAACAGTACATCTACTTCGGTGTTTATCTGACTCGTAAACTTCTGCGCTGTTTCTCCGAGAAGGTCCTGGTGGACGTCGCTTATGAGGTTCCCGGCATTGGAGGTACTGTAAACGAAATTTATTGCTGCTGCGGGATGGTGCAATAGCAATCGTATCAACTCACCTGCTGTGTATCCTGCCCCGCCTATGATTCCTGCTTGTATCATTTTTTTAGATTTTAGATATGAGGTTTAGGTTATTAGTTCTCGTTTAAGACGCACGGCCTCATTACGTTGAGATGCACGGTCTCATCACGTTGAGATGCACGGCCGTGCGTCTCTACCGAATAGCCTAAAAAACCACTAACTCATTTTATTCACGTGATAATAGATCTTGTTCTGGTTGGAATTTATCTTGATAAATCCTTTGGCATCGTCTGCCGTCCAGCCCTTGTTCATTTCGCCGTAGCTTCCGAACGAGGCGTTCATCAGGTCGTGGGGCGATTGTATGCCTTCTACCACAAAACGATAGGGGTAGAGGGTGATGAATACATTGCCCGAAACGTTCTTTTGCGTGTCGGCCAGGAAGACTTCGATATTTCGCATCACTTCGTCCAGGTACTGTCCTTCGTGGAGGAGCATACCGTACCAGTTGGCGAGGTATTCCTTGTGGTGTTGCTGCCACTTGGTGAGCGCGTGCTTCTCCAGGGTATGGTGTGCCTTGATGATGATGAGCGGGGCAGCGGCTTCAAAACCAACCCTTCCTTTTATACCGATAATGGTATCGCCAACGTGTATGTCCCTGCCGATAGCATATTTGGAAGCGATATCGTTCAGCAGTTCAATATTATTTACAGGGCTGTCTTCCTTGTCGTTTATGGCCAGCAGCTCGCCTTTTACAAAACTGAGTTTTAACTTTTGAGGTTCCTCATTTTCCAGTTGACTCGGCCAGGCCTCCTCGGGCAGGGATTGATGGGAAGTAAGGGTTTCCTCACCGCCTACACTGGTGCCCCAAAGTCCCCGGTTGACGGAGTATTTGGCCTTTTCCCACGACATGTTCACGCCGTTTTTCTTCAGGTAATCGATCTCTTCCTGCCGCGAAAGCTGTTCGTCGCGGATAGGGGTAATGATCTCTATTTCCGGGGCCAGTATCTGGAAGATCATGTCGAACCGTACCTGGTCGTTCCCTGCTCCCGTACTGCCGTGGGCGATATATTTGGCACCTATTTTTTTGGCGTAGTTGATAATTTCTATCGCCTGGACGATCCGTTCGGCACTTACGGAAAGCGGATAGGTGTTGTTCTTTAACACATTACCGTAAATAAGATACTTTACGACCTTGTTATAGAAAGATTCAACCGCATCGATATTGCTGTAGGTGGTAACCCCGAGCTTCAGGGCTTTTTCCTCGATCTCCTTTTTCTCTTCGGGCGTAAAACCACCGGTGTTTACACTTACGGCATGGATTTCATATCCTTTTTCTTTGGACAGGTATTTTGCACAGTATGAAGTGTCCAATCCGCCGCTGTAAGCTAAAACTAATTTTTTCATTGTTTTGTTGTAGTTTTTTAGTTTTGGAGTTTTTTAGTTCTGAGTCTTGGAGTTTTGGAGTTTTTTAGTTCTGAGTCTTGGAGTTATCGATTTTAAACTCCTCAACTCCGAACTCCCCAACTAACCAACTCCCCGACTATGTTATTTTCCTTTTAATTTGGCCATAACCTTTTTAAGACTGATATATCCTTCTTCCAGGGGAATAATGGCGTCTTTTGAAGGTTTTTTCTTTTTGAGAAAGAGGGCCTGTTTTATATTTTTCAACCGTTGCAGTACCTTGCTGTTGTATGGGTGCCTTTCTTCGGCATTCTCCTTTTCTTTGGGATCGTACATCATCCCGGTGCACAGGCACATCTTTCGTTCTGTCCGTTGCAGGATGTCGTAGTTCTTACAGGTCTGGCAGCCTTTCCAGAAGGTCGGGTCGTCTGTCAGTTCAGAAAAGGTCACGGGTTTGTAGCCCAGTTCGTAATTGATCTTCATTACGGCCAGTCCGGTGGTGATACCGAATATCTTGGCATCGGGGTATTTTTTCCGGGAGTGCTCAAAAGTGGTTTTCTTGATCTTTTTGGCAAGGCCCATGTTCCTGTAATCGGGATGCACGATAAGCCCGGAATTGGCCACGAACTTTTCGTGCCCCCAGGCCTCGATATAGCAGAACCCTGCAAATTTATCGCCATCCACGGCAATGACCGCATTGCCGCTCTCTATCTTGGAGATAATATATTCCGGTGTTCTTTTGGCAATCCCCGTACCTCTTACCTTGGCCGATTCCTCAATCGTATCACAGATAAGGGAAGCGAATTTTATATGCGACTTGTCAGCAATAACAATGTCCATCTTGCTTTGACTTGGTTGAAAAAATAAATAGAATTTTCTTTGAGAACGGAGCCGGACTCACCTAAGCTCCAAAAACAGAAGTACACCCTTACGGGCGACGGGGGATACGGCGCACAACAGTACGTATAACCGAAACGGGAAGCCTCAGTTGAATGGAAGTGAATATGTTGTGACTGTTTTGCATTTTTGTAAAATAATAATGAGGTGAACAATAAATTTGAATAGTGATAACCTCAGTACCTGTTTTTCACATTGCAATAGTACAAAATATTTTCCTTTTGACAGCTCCTCTTTCGTAAAGGATTTGTTAAATTTGTAACATTCTTATTTTCTAAAACCGAGGAATGCAGAGAACTGAAGTTGTATTTCCCCTGGAAGACGGGGACGGATTTAAAAAAAAACTACTTTTATGGGCACAACAATATGCGGAGGTTATATGGCTGGACAGTAATGATTACAAACATTTGTACCCTACCTTTGATGCCGTGCTTGCGGTAGATGCCCTGACCGCTATAAAAACCGATCACCACCGTGCTTTTGACGATTTAAAGGAATACCAGACCACTACGGCCGACTGGATATTCGGTTACCTGTCTTATGACCTTAAAAACGATGTGGAGCAGCTGACCTCTGCCAATCCTGACCATTTGCATTTCCCCGACCTGTATTTTTTTCAACCGAAAAAGATCATTTTTATTCGGGGAAACACCGCGGTGTTTCGGTACATGCCTATGGTAGACGATGAAGTAAAAGATGATTTTGAAACTGTCTGCAATATTAAAGAAACGGATAATGTGGACGGACATAAGCGGGTAGAAAAAGGAGCGGTTAAAGCGAGAATTCCGAAAGAAGCCTATCTGGAAAAAGTGGAGCAGCTATTGGCGCATATTCACCGGGGCGATATTTACGAGGCCAATTTCTGCCAGGAGTTCTATGCGGAAGATGCGGAGTTTTCCCCTTTACGGGCGTTCTCCGGGCTCAATGCCATTTCCCGGCCGCCTTTTGCCGCTTACCTGAAACTGGAAGACAAATACCTTCTGTCGGCCTCTCCGGAACGGTATTTAAAGCGAACGGGCAACAGGGTGGTCTCCCAACCTATAAAAGGAACGGCAAGACGGGCGGAAAGCCCGGAAGAAGACCGCAAACTGAAAGACGAACTGGAAAACACCCCCAAAGAGCGTTCGGAAAACATTATGATCGTTGACCTGGTGCGTAACGACCTGTCTGTAAAGGCTAAAAAAGGGAGTGTGCAGGTAGAAGAGTTATGCGGGGTGTATACCTTTGAACAGGTGCATCAGCTTGTTTCCACGGTAGTGGCCGAAGTGGAGGACAATACGCCGTCTGTGGATATTATCCGTTCTACCTTCCCCATGGGGAGCATGACCGGGGCCCCGAAAATATCGGCCATGAAGATCATTGAACAACTGGAAGTAACCAAACGCGGACTGTACAGCGGAGCAGTGGGCTATTTTACGCCTTCGGGGGATTTTGATTTTAATGTGGTTATACGCAGTATCTTGTACAACGAGGAAAATCATTATATTTCTTTTACGGTCGGAGGAGCCATAACGGCCGGGTCTGTGCCCGAAAAGGAATATGAAGAGTGCATGGTAAAAGCCCGGGCCATGAGAAAAGTGCTGGAAGAATAAACCTTGTGGTGTATTATTCTTGTTGTTTAGGACTTTTTTGGGTTGTTGGTGTAATACTTGTAATGGAAAAACATAGACCTGACAATACACCGTATTTTTGGCTTTGAGGAAGAACCGTTATTTTAGCCGGATGTTACAACAGTTCAAAGAACATATAGCACGGAACTTTCCGTTTTTAAAGCGTGCAAAACTGCTGGTTGCCATCAGCGGGGGTATGGACAGCGTGGTTTTGACCCAGCTCTGCCACCTCGCGGGATTTGATGTGGCACTTGCGCATTGTAATTTTCATTTGAGAGAAGAAGAAAGCAATGAGGATGAAAAATTTGTACGGGAATTTTCCGAACAATTAGGAATAAAGGTCTATGTAGCGCATTTCGATACCAAAGCTTATGCCGATGAACACGGACTTTCCATACAGATAGCCGCACGCGAATTGCGGTACGACTGGTTTTCCGAATTGCTGGAAACCCTGAATTTCGACTACCTGCTCACGGCACATCATGCCGATGACAATCTCGAAACCTTTCTCATTAATCTTTCCCGGGGTACGGGAATTGAGGGGCTTTCCGGGATCCCGCCCGTAAACGGAAAGGTCATCCGGCCGTTGCTGCCCTTTTCCAGGGAAGCGATTTTTTCCTATTTGCGGGAGAACGACTGGCCGTGGAGGGAAGACAGCAGCAATATAGATACCAGGTACCTGCGAAACAAGATCAGGCACGATATCGTTCCCCAGTTAAAAATATTGTCGTCCGATTTTTTACAGCAATTCGGCAGGACACAGCGTCACCTGGCCGAATGTGAAGCCATCCTGAAAAAACATGTGGATGAAGTCCGGAAGAATGTGATAAAGAAAAAAGGGGAACGGTGGATCGTGGATCTAAATACATTGAACAGCTTACATCCGCAGGAATCCTACCTGTATTACCTGTTTAAGGACTTTTTCTTTCCTGTGGATGAGATCCGGAAGCTGTTGCCCGCCATGTCAGGAAAGCGTATAACCTCCGACAAATACATTATGATGAAAGACAGGGAATATCTTCTTGTGGAACCGTTAAAAGAAGAGAAAACTACTTGTTATACTATTGGGCCGGATGTTGAAGAGATTACAACGCCCCTGCATTTACAATTTTTTGAAGGAAAAAAAGCAGGAGAAGGGTCAAAAACATCTGCCTTAATTGATAAAGATAAGTTAAACTATCCCCTGAAATTACGAAAATGGCAAAAAGGCGATTATTTTTACCCTTTGGGAATGAATAACCGCAAGAAACTGAGCAAGTTCTTTAAAGATGAAAAAATATCGGTACTGGACAAACAGAATACCTGGTTGCTGTGTTCCGGCGATGCCATTGTCTGGGTTATAGGCCATCGGCTGGACAACCGGTACAAGGTAACCCCGGAAACTGTTCACACGCTTCATATAGTGATGAAGCAACATCCGGAAGCTGAATCTAATGTTTAAAATCCCGCACGTAAAAACTAATAGCTGAAATGAAACATATTCTCCCCATCCTGATCGGACTGTTTTTGATAACGTTTTCACCAAAGGCCTCGGCACAGGGGCAACAGATCACCTGGGACACTTCCGTGGAAAAATTATCGGAAACGGAATATCAACTGGTCATTACCGCATCCATTATAGAAAACTGGCATTTATATACGACCGATATCCCGGAAGGTGGGCCCATTCCCACTTCCTTTACCTTTGACGGGGCAGGGGAAGATTACGAACTGGTGGGAGAGCTCCGGGAAAGTGAATCGCATACGGAGTTCGACAATATTTTCGACATGGAGCTCTCCTATTTTGACGGGGAAGCCGTGTTCAGGCAAAAGATAAAACTGCTGAACGAAGAGCTGAAGACCATTCAGGGACTGGTAGAGTACCAGGCCTGTGACGATAAGAGCTGTATTTTTGCCGATGCCGACCTGGCATTTTCACTGGACGGCAGTAAAGCGGCAGTGCAACAGCTTGAAGTGGACGAAAAGAGTGCCTTGCTGTCCAAAAAACTAAAACTGGACCTTCAAAATCCCGAATTGCTGAAAGGCTCGGAACAGGAACAAAGCGGATCGGGCGGACTGACCAGTATTTTTATCCTGGGCTTCCTCGGGGGGTTACTGGCACTGCTCACACCCTGTGTATTTCCCATGATCCCCCTTACGGTTTCGTTCTTTACCAAACAGTCGGGTAACCGTAAGAAAGGGATTTCCAACGCCATACTTTACGGGGTGTTTATCGTGGTGATCTATATGCTGCTGAGCATACCGTTCCACTTCCTCGATTCCATTGACCCTGAGATACTCAATACGATCTCTACCAATGTATGGTTAAATATAGCTTTCTTTGTGATCTTCGTGTTCTTTGCCTTTTCCTTCTTCGGGTATTACGAACTGACCCTGCCCAGTTCCTGGGGGAATAAGATGGATTCGGCTTCAGGGACCGGCGGGGTGATCGGTATCTTTTTTATGGCGCTTACCCTGGCCATTGTATCCTTTTCCTGTACGGGGCCCATCCTCGGGTCTTTGCTCGTAGGTTCCCTTACTGCGGAAGGCGGGGCAACGCAACTTACTGCGGGGATCACGGGCTTTGGTTTTGCCCTGGCTTTGCCCTTTGCCCTGTTTGCCCTGTTCCCCAATATGCTGAATTCCCTGCCGCGTTCCGGCGGATGGATGACCACGGTAAAAGTGGTACTGGGCTTTCTGGAACTGGCGCTGGCCTTTAAGTTCCTGTCCAATGCCGATCTTGTACAACACTGGGGCATCCTGAAAAGGGAGATCTTTATCGGTATCTGGATCGTGATCTTTGCACTTATGGCCCTTTATCTCTTCGGAAAAATAAAATTCCCGCACGACGGACCGTTGAAAAAACTCGGCTTTATCCGTATCGCCTCCGGTGTACTGGTGGCCGCTTTTGTCATTTACCTGATCCCCGGAATATGGGGAGCCAACCTGAAATTGCTCAGCGGTTTTCCGCCGCCCATGTTCTACAGTGTAAAACAACAGGAAAGCGATTGTCCGCTGGGCCTGAACTGCTTCAAGGATTTTGACGAAGGCCTGGAATATGCGAAGGCCAATAACAAGCCTGTTCTGCTCGATTTTACCGGGTGGGCGTGTGTGAACTGCCGTAAGATGGAAGAGAATGTATGGAGTGTTCCAAAAGTGTACGAACTGTTAAAAAATGATTATGTATTGATCTCACTGTATATAGACGACAGGAAGAAACTCCCGGAAGACAAACAGTTCAATTATCAACTGGAATCGGGGCGTATTAAAAAGATCCGGACCATAGGGGAGAAATGGGCCACTTTTCAGGCCATCAATTTCCACACGGCCTCACAGCCCTATTATGTGATCATGACCCCGGATATGGAACTGTTAGGACCACCGCAACAGTATACCGATACGGAAACATACTACAGCTGGCTCAAGGCCGGAAAGGAAAGTGTTAAATAAGAACACTCTTTCTGCAAAACAAAGTAAAGTACGGTTGCCGCCGTACTTTTTTGTTATATATTTACTCTTTAATAATACATTTCCGGTTTAAAGAGGTCGCGATAAATGACTTCTGTTATGAAATTAACAGCTTATTCGGGCACTACCGGTAACCGTTAAGGGAGTAACGCCATAACCGAAATAACTCAATAATAAAACACCAGATTATGAAGAAATTTTTCGCATTGCTGTTGGTGATGTTTGTTTTTATTTCCTGTTTTGCCCAGGAATATGACGTAAAGGAACATTACGACAAGCAGGAGGTAGCCATTACCATGAGAGATGGGATTAAGCTTCACGCTACGATCTACAGTCCAAAGGACAAGTCCAGGGAATATCCGATATTGCTCCAGAGAACACCTTATAGTTGTGCCCCCTACGGAGAAGACCAATACCGTTCCAAAATAGGGCCTAACGAAACCATGATGAAAGAAGGGTATATTATCGTTTATGAGGATGTCAGAGGCCGCTGGAACAGCGAAGGGGTTTACGATAACATGAGGCCTTATATTCCCAACAAAAAAAGGAAGCAGGTCGATGAGGCCTCCGATACCTATGATACCATAGACTGGCTGGTAAAGAACGTTTCCAACAACAACGGAAAAGTCGGGGTATGGGGGATATCCTATCCCGGTTTTTATTCCACTTATTCCCTGCTGGATGCGCATCCGGCATTAAAAGCCGTTTCGCCCCAGGCCTGTATCGGGGATTTCTTTTTTGACGATTTTCATCATAACGGTGCCTACCTGTTGAGCTACTGGAGGGCCACGGCACTTTTCGGCTATATGAAAGACAAACCTACAACGGAGGCATGGTACAAATTTCCCGAACTGGGCACCGAAGACCAATACCAGTTTTTCCTGGATGCAGGGCCGCTTTCCAATCTCAATAAGTATTATAAAGAAGACAACCTGTTCTGGCAGCAATTAAAAGATCATCCCAATTATGATGATTTCTGGCAGTCCAGGGGAATTATTCAACACCTGGAGGATATAAAGCCTGCGGTAATGGTTGTCGGAGGGTGGTTTGATGCCGAGGACCTCTACGGACCGCTCGAAACCTACAAGAATATTGAAAAACGCAGCGATAACTACAATACCATTGTTGTAGGGCCCTGGAGCCACGGGGACTGGGCCCGGAATAAAGGGCGTCAGGCCATAGGAAATGTATACTTCGGCGATAATATCTCTGAGTTTTTCCAGAAAAACATAGAAACCAGGTTCTTTCACCATTTCCTCAAGGGCAGCGGAGATAAAAATTCCGGCCTGCCCGAAGCTTACATGTTTGATACGGGAAGGAAAGAATGGAGGAAATTCGATACCTGGCCTCCGGAGAACACTGCTAAGGAAGTATACGGCATGGGACGAAACCAAAGCTTGTCGCAGATAATGACCATGGAATATTCGTATCAGGAATTTATCAGTGACCCTAAAAAACCGGTACCGTATTCCGAAGACATAAAAATGGTATTTACCCCGAGAAAGTATATGACCGATGACCAGCGCTTTGCCGCCCGCAGGCCGGACGTGCTCGTTTTTGAAACCGGGGTACTGGAAGAAGATATTACCCTGGCCGGAGATATCCTGGCCAAACTCAGGGTCTCTACCACCGGAACGGACGCCGACTGGATCGTAAAGGTTATCGATGTATTCCCTCCGGACGCTGAAGACTATGAAGAAACCCAGGATTACCTGAAGATGAGCAACTACCACATGATGGTGCGCAGTGAGGTGATGCGGGGCCGTTTCAGGAACAGTTTTGAAAAGCCGGAGCCTTTTGTGCCCAATGAGGAAGCTGATGTAAATATAAAATTACAGGACGTGTTCCACACCTTCAAAAAAGGGCATAAGATACAGGTGCAGGTGCAAAGCACGTGGTTCCCGCTTATCGACCGTAACCCGCAGACTTATGTAGACAATATCTTTTATGCCAAAAAAGAGGACTTCCAAAAGCAGACCCACAGGGTGTACAACTCTTCAAATATTGAGTTTACCGTGCTGGAAGAAGACGAATAATATCAGTTTTTAGCTACCCGGCCTCTCTCCGGTGAATGTATTCTTTACCGGAGAGGGCCGATTTATCTCCCCCTTTTTTAATTCCCGAAAAACAATTAAAAAACCAACCATGAAAATCAAGATCAGAACATTCCTGACCCTTATTCTTATTTCATTAAACTTCAGCTTGCTGAGGAGTGCCCCGGACCCGGAAGATACCCGTTTGTTGTCTCAACCCGCCATTAGCAACACCCATATAGCCTTTATTTACGCAGAAGACCTTTGGGTAGCCGGGAAGGACGGTTCCAATCCGCGGCGGCTCACCATAGACGAAGGTATCGAATCCAATCCCGTCTTTTCACCGGATGGCTCCCTTATAGCCTTCAATGCCGAATATGACGGCAATACCGATGTATATACGGTTCCGGTGACCGGGGGAGTACCCCGCCGCCTTACCTGGCATCCTTATGAAGATGCCGTTCGGGGATTTTCGCCGGATGGTAAAAAAGTATTGTTCGTTTCGCAGCGAAACACCTTTACCAATCGCCTTGCACAGCTATTTACGGTGAGTGTAAACGGAGGAAAGGTTACCCAACTGGATATTCCCAGTGCGTTCTGGGCTACATATGCCCCGGACGGAAAACACATGGCCTATACGCCGCTCCGGGATGCATTCGAACAGTGGAAGCACTATCGCGGGGGGAGGATCAGCCGTATCTGGTTGTACGATACGGAAGACCATTCCGTAGTCGAAATTCCGAAACCCGAAGGTGGCTGTAATGACTCCAATCCGGAATGGATGGGTACTAAAATCTATTTCCGGAGTGACAGGAACGGGGAATTTAATCTCTTTTCCTACGACACGGGAACTAAAGAAATAACACAGCTTACCCATTACGAGGATTTCCCGGTAATGGACCTTTCTGTTCACAATGGACAGGTCGTTTTCGAACAGGCCGGTTACCTGCATATTTACGATGTAACCAACGGAGACGTTAACCGTATCAAAGTTGGTATTGCCGCTGACCTCCTGGAACTCCGGCCCCGTTTTGTTTCGGGCAGTAATTACGTACGAAGCGCTTCGGTCTCGCCTTCGGGAGCGCGTGTCGTTGTAGATTTCAGGGGAGAGATCGTTACTGTTCCCGCCAAAAAGGGAGATCCCGTAAACCTGACCAATACTCCGGGAGTACATGAGAACATGCCGGATTGGTCACCGGATGGAAAATCCGTTGCGTATTTTTCGGATGCGGGGGGAGAATATGCTTTACATATCAGGAACAAGGATGGCGATGCCCCGGCGAAAGTCATCAAACCGGGAGGGACCGGATTTTATGCTTTTACTAACTGGTCTCCCGACAGTAAGAAAGTGAGTTTTTCAGATAATGGCCGGAACCTGTATATAGCCGATATCACTACCGGAAAGGTAAAAAAGATCGCTTCGGACGAACGCTATGGTGTCGGAGCCTTCCGGAATCTCTTCGGGGACTGGTCTGCCGATTCCAACTGGATCGCGTACACGGTCATAACCGAGACCCATTTTGAAAGGGCTTACCTGTATTCGTTAAAGGAAGACCGGTCTTATCCCCTTACTGACGGATTGTCCAGTGTGTCCAGCCCGGTGTTTGATCCTTCCGGGAAATACCTGTACATGCTGGCATCTACTGATGCCGGGCCCGTTGTGAACTGGTTCGACCAATCTACCCTGGACATGGAAATGAGCAGCTCCATTTATCTGGTTACACTGCAAAAGGAAACAAAGTCCCCTTTTGCAAAGGAAAACGATGTGGAAGAGATCAGTAAGGAAAGCCAGGATAAAGAGAAAGAAAAGGAAGAAGACAAGGGCAAAAAAGACACAACCCCGCTGGTGATAGACTGGGATGGGATAGCGCACAGGATCGTGGATATCCCGGTTCCCGCAGGAATGTATTCCGATCTTGGGATTGCAAAAGAAGGGGAACTGTTCTATCTGGCGGGAAGTCCTCATCACAACGGCCCCACCATGCTGCATAAATACGATATTGAGAAACGCAAGGACGAGGAGGTCATGGCAGCAGATACCTATACCATTGCAGCCAAAGGAGAAAAAATGCTGTATCGCACCAAAGGCAAGTGGGGAATAACCGATACGGGCAAGAAACCGGAGAACGGAACGATCGATCTCGACGCCATACAGGTGAAAATAGACCCGGTAGCCGAATGGAACAATATATTTGAGGAAGCCTGGCGGGTCAACCGGGATTATTTTTACGATCCGGGAATGCACGGCGCCGACTGGAAGGCGATGAAAACAAAGTACAGGGTATTCCTCCCCGATGTTTCGTGCAGGAGCGACCTGTACCGGGTCATGGAATGGATGTTCAGCGAACTGGCCGTGGGGCACCATCGTTTTGGAAGCAGGGGAGACCGCATGCGCAACCCGGAGAAGGTAAAAGGCGGTCTGCTGGGAGCAGATTATGAAATAGCGGGTAATCGTTACCGGTTTAAAAAAATATACGGCGGACTCAACTGGAATCCCGAGATGAGATCTCCGCTTACCGAACCCGGTGTCAATGTTAATGCAGGTGATTATCTTCTTGCGGTTAACGGTAAGGAGGTAACGGCGCAGGACAACCTGTACAGCTTTTTCGAGAATACTGCAGGCAAGATCGTTACACTTACGGTAAGTGCCACAGGCAGCACATCGGATGCACGAAAAGTAAAAGTAACCCCGGTGGCCTCTGAATGGGCCCTGAGGAACAGGGACTGGGTAGAAGGTAACCTGAAAAAAGTGCACGAAGCTACCGACGGACAAGTAGCTTATGTTTATGTGCCCAATACGGCAGGTGCGGGACATGAGTACTTTAAGCGGTATTTCTTTCCCCAGGCCGATAAAAAGGCCATCATTATAGACGAACGATTTAATGGCGGAGGCTACCTGGCCGATTATTATATAGACATTCTCAAAAGGCCCGAACAGGCCTACTGGAATTTCCGGTACGGAAAAGACCTTAAATCGCCCAGTGCTTCCATACAGGGGCCTAAAGTGATGCTTATTGATGAGACCGCCGGGTCCGGAGGGGATTTCCTGCCCTGGATGTTCCGTAAATTCAAACTCGGTAAGCTCATCGGAAAGAGGACCTGGGGCGGATTGGTAGGCATACTGGGATTCCCGCAGTTTATCGACGGCGGAATGGTCATGGCTCCCAACGTGGCTTTTTATAATGAAGAAGGGTTCCGTATTGAAAATGAAGGCGTAGCGCCGGACATCGAAGTAGAACAGTGGCCCGAACAGGTCATTCAGGGAAAAGATCCGCAACTGGAAAGGGCTATAGAAGAAGTGATGAAAGAACTGAAGGCCAACCCTCCGAAGAAAACGGAAAGGCCTCCGTATCCCGTCAGGGTCAATAAATAAAAGATGGCAGGTTCACAGGTGTTGCCTGAAAAAAACGGTAAACCGTCATTCTGAACGTTGTCGGGTAATCACCGTGAGCACCCGAACGGGAAATCGGGGTGGACGTAGCTGTAGTTTTCAGGCAACACCTGTTTTTAGTCCCCGAAAAAGGATTTCATCATCATCCTGAGGCTTATGAAGGCCATGACGATAGCCCCGATACCAGCCAGAAGCCCGATGATAAGTATGGGCCAGTAAAACGGATGCCCCTGGTTCTTGAAAGCCTCATAGATAATAACAGGAGCGGCAAACATCAGGATGACGGTATAGGCAAAATATTTCAGGCTTTTCAGGAGTGATTTTCGGTCTGTCCGTCTCAATGTACTTGTGTTTTTATTGGTCTCGATGTTAGGTTTAAAACCCTGCTCCCGATCCCGATAGCTATCGGGGTTATTGGGTTGTTGAGTTACTGAGTTATTAGGTTATCGAGTTATTGCGTGTTGACTGAATAGCTCGGTAACTTAATAACCGTGGCAATTTCATTGCCTTTCCAGCCCCCGGACTGCAAGTCCGGAGGTTTGGTTACTTTCCGGATTGATAGGCTTTAATGGCGTTTCTCACATTTTTATGTTGATGCAGGAGGGCTTCGGCCTTTTCCCTGGAAATGTTGAGTTCCTGCATGAGCATTCTTGTTCCGCGGTCTACCAGTTTGGTATTGCTGAGCTGCATATCGACCATTTTATTGCCTTTGACCCTGCCCAGTTGTATCATTGCGGTGGTAGAGATCATATTGAGGATGAGTTTCTGTGCGGTCCCTGCTTTCATCCGGGAACTCCCGGTTACGAATTCCGGCCCTACAACCGCCACTACGGGATATTCTGCTACCTGTGAAAGCGGACTGTCTTCATTGCAGGTTATACAACCTGTAATAATCCCGTTTTTATTGCATTTTTCCAGACCGCCTATTACATAAGGCGTGGTTCCCGAGGCAGCTATGCCAATAACTACATCGAGGGGAGATATATCGTATTCCGAGAGGTCTTCCCAGGCCTGTTCTTTACTGTCTTCTGCAAATTCCACGGCTTTTCTTATGGCCTGGTCACCACCGGCAATAAGACCTATCACCAAATGGTCGGATACCCCGTAGGTGGGCGGACATTCGGAAGCATCGAGAATGCCGAGTCTGCCGCTTGTACCGGCGCCAATATAAAAAAGGCGTCCTCCTTTCTTCAGTTTGGGTACTATTTTCGCTACGAGTGCTTCTATTTGCGGAATAGCCTTTTCTACGGCAATGGGTACGGTTTTGTCTTCTTTGTTGATGTTATGTAAAACCTCATTTACCGTCATCTTTTCCAGGTCACGATAGTTAGAGTCCTGTTCCGTGGTTTTTACGAAATCCATGTTCTTATATGGTTCTGAATGTAATTAAATACTGTGTTATTTATTGTCTGTTGAGAGGTGTTAAATGTCCAGGTCAAATTCCTTGCGCAAGATGTCGATCCGCGGATTGGTTTCCCTGAGCTTGGCATATTTTTCCTGGGGTGTAAATGCATATTTTTGTTCTGCGGTTTCATTAACCGTGATCTGTAGATTTATAAAATGGTTTTTCAATTTCCGTTTCAGGTATTCCATAAGCGGAAACTGCTCCCTTTCCACTTCCTTTTTCATAGTGTCGTTCGGGAGTTCTATCCAGATGGTGTTGTTGTTTTTCAGTTTCGGCCGGTCTGTGGAAAGATTGGAACCTATGATCTTTTTTCCCTTGTTGTCCATCAGTTTTATATAACTGTCCCAGGCCTTTTGCATATCTTTTTCGGTAAAGCTTTCCCGCGGCAGTTCCGATTCGTCCACCTCGTGTTCCTTTTTGTTCTTTTCCAGTTCCTTTTTGGCTTTTATACTGGAAAGGGACAGGCCGGAAACGTGTTTTTTCCGGATCTCCATGGTATTGGCCGGATTGTCGGGTTCAGGAGCGGTGGCAACCGTTGTGTTTTCCGCAACGGTTTTGGTTTTACCGGCAGTGGGTGTTGCCGGAACTGTAGATGTTTTTGGGGGGGAGGCTGCTTCCGTCTGAACCTGTCGGACAGCCGTTTTTTCGTTTGTGAGAACATTTTCCCTGAAAAAAGCGGGCGGGATTATGTAGGGTATGTCATTTTTTTTTTCTCCATCGAAAGTGATGGAGGCTAATTGCATGAGGCAAAGTTCTACAAGTAATCTCTGATTTTTACTCGTTTTGTAATTGAGGTCACAGGTGTTGGCAAGTTCTATTCCCTCTATGAGAAAGGGCAGGGGGGCTTTCCGGGATTGTTCCAGATAGCGTTGTTTTGCATCACTGCCGACTTCGAGCAGGGGGACGGTGGCTTCGTTCTTACATACCATGAGGTCCCTGAAGTGGGAGGCAAGGCCTCCGATAAAGTGGTGCCCGTCAAAACCTCTTGCAAGGGTTTCGTTAAAGTCAACCAACAGTTGCGGGATGTTATTTTCCAGGATAAGGTCGGTGGCCTTGAAATAGGTATCGTAATCCAGTACGTTAAGGTTCTCGGTCACGGCCTGCCGGGTAAGTTTTTTTCCGGAAAAACTCACTACCCTGTCAAATATGGAAAGGGCATCGCGCATGGCGCCGTCCGCTTTCTGTGCTATGATATGAAGGGCATCGTCCTCGGCTTCTATGCCCTGGTTCTCCGCGATGTATTTTAAATATTCGGCGGCATCCCTTACGGTGATCCGTTTAAAGTCGAATATCTGGCAACGGGAGAGGATGGTGGGGATGATCTTGTGTTTCTCCGTAGTCGCCAGGATAAAAATGGCATGTTTCGGAGGTTCTTCGAGTGTTTTCAGGAAAGCGTTGAAAGCTGCCTGTGAGAGCATGTGTACCTCGTCTATGATATACACTTTATACTTTCCTGCCTGGGGAGGAATGCGCACCTGGTCTATGAGACTCCTGATGTCATCTACGGAATTATTGGAAGCCGCATCGAGCTCAAAAATGTTGAATGCGAAGTCCTCTTCGGGATTCTCCATGCCATCCTGGTTGATCTTTTTGGCCAGGATACGGGCACAGGTAGTCTTTCCCACACCTCTCGGACCACAGAACAGTAATGCCTGGGCCAGATGGTTGTTTTCTATGGCGTTTAACAAGGTATTGGTAATAGCCTGTTGCCCCACGACATCCTTAAATGTCTGCGGGCGGTACTTGCGTGCCGAAACCACAAATTGCTCCATAGAAAAAACTTTACGTCACAAAGATAAAAATTGCGGCCATATTTCAGGTGAATACGGTTGAATTTTGGCAGGAATTATTAACAAACGGGGGTTTTAAGTTCAAGGTTTAAACCTTGAACTTAAAATATTGAACCGTTACTGATTGCCTAAGATGATGGGCATGCCGTCTTTTCCGGACCCGATAACAATTACCTTGGAGTTTTGTGACTTGGAAAGTTCTATAGTGGCCTGTATGCCCTTTTCCTGAAGTACTTTATCCGTCAGGGAGGCGCTCAGTATCCTGTTGGCAGCGGCCTTACCCTCGGCATCTATACGTTGGCGTTCGGCTTCTTTTTCGGCTTTTTCCAACCGGAACTCGTATTCCAGGGTCTCCTGTTCCTGCTTTAACTTTGTTTCTATCGCAGTTTTGATCGTAGGAGGCAGGGTAATGTCCCGGACCAGGACTTCGTTTAACTGCACGTATTGTTCGTCCAGTATCTTTTTGGTCTCATCATATATTTCTTCCTGGATGGCATCTCTTTTGGTGGAATATAATTGTTCCGGGGTATATCTGCCCACTACACTTCTGGCTGCAGACCGGATGGCCGGGAGAATAACATCAGCGATATAGCCTTCCCCTTTTTCCTGATGCAGTGCGCCTAATTGTTCTCTAACTGGCTGATGCCATGCGGTGGCATCCAGTCCGATCTGCAGCCCGTTGGAGGAGAGCACCTGCATTTTTTCGGAAAGTTCCTGTTGCCTTACATTGTATACATAGACCTTATTCCAGGGTAAAACCCAGTGAAAGCCTTCACCCAAAGGAGGTTCGTCCGTAACAACACCACCTCCGAATCTCTTGTACAATACTCCGGCCTTTCCGGAATCTATACTTGTTGTGGATTTAAAAATAAGAATAATTAAAAGTACAATACCTATAATAACAGGTAAACCTATTTTGGGTAATCTTTCCATTTTTTATGTATTTTGGATTATTTAGTCCGTAATTGGGTCTGTTTCGCGGGGAAATTATTATTCGGCTTGCTCGTTTTTACCTTAAATAAGCCCTTTGTATTTTCTGAGGAACCATTCTACCGAAAGTAACAGTACAATAAGAAACAGCAGAATTTTCCAATCCAGTAAAGGTACGATATTTTCTTTACTTTTCTGAATGGGTTTGAATCTGGTGTCTTCGAGTAACATGGCGGAAAGGCTGTCCGGGGAATTGTGATAAAAGGCCCTGCCCTTCGTGTTAGCCGCAAGTTGCTGTAATTTTTGCATATCGGCCTGTACATATTGTTCTTCCACATCAAACTCCAGTATCTTGAATTGGCCCGATCGTTTTATGTTATCGCCCGCTGCACGCACCGTAAAGGAGTATTCCCCGGCTTCAAGAGTACTGAGATCGGCCTCGTAATAATTGTTTCTCAATAGCATGGGAAATGTTTTTTCCGTGTTTTCACCCGATTTCTTTACAGCTATATGAAGCGAGGCCTCCTTGTTAAAAATATAATTTTTGTCAAAGTACTGTGCCGTGATAACTACACCGGAACTCCCGTCGTAAAAGGTATTGTAATCAATTTCGAGCCGGTCTCTTTTCTTGTCGGATGCGAGGAAAAACACCAGTTTACCGACAAAACCGTCAAATTTTTCAGAAGTGCTGTTTTCCCGGTAGTCCTGCATCCTCCACTTCCACAGGTCCTCGCCGAGCAATACGGCGGTCCTGTGATTGTCTTTTTCCATGGTGAAGAGTAAGGGGGCCGTAGTGAGCACGCCTTTTACTTTTTGAAACAAAATAGTTTCGTAGGGCGTATTGAACGAAATATCACCGAAAGCTGCACGGAGCGGGGGGTAGTGTGAAAACCCGATATTTTCTGTGGCGAAAGCGGCATAGCTTTCGTTATAACTGCCCTGGACCTCTTCGGTAAAACCGTTCCCCTTTTTTGAAAAATCGGTTTGGGCCCGGTTGAGAAAGTTCCAGTCCGTGCTTTCACCACCGATGATAAAGATATTTTTATGCAGTTTACGGAGTTGTTCAAACACACTGGCAAAGGAGGCGTCGGGTTGATAGAGCACAACAAGTTGAAAATCATTTAATTTGTTTATGTCTAAGTTCGGTCTGCCTACGGTGACATTCCGTTCTTCGTTGGCCTCTATGCTTCGCTTTAAGGCACCGATATCGGGGTGTACTATGTCTGAGAGGATCAGCACTTCCGTTTTTTGGTCGATAACCTCTATACCGAATGCCTTGTAATTGTTTTTGGTGTTCTTTTCACTTTCCACCGGAAGTATTTCTGCCCTGAAGGTAAGGACTCCCCGGGTATCTGCTTCCAGGTGGGCCTGGATGACTTCCGACTTTTTTTCCGGGGAAAAGCGTACTTTTTTCTGAAAGAGGGTACGGTTGCCCGAAACAATGCGAAAATTGCTGTTTACCGGGGTTTTTCCGTCATAATTGAGGATGATTTCAACGGGAAACTTATTTTTAAAATAGGCATACCGGTTCACATTGAGCCTGTGTATTTTCAGGTCGTCATAGGTGGTTGTATCACCCACTGCCACCGGGAATACCGGGAAAGGGTAGTTCAGTGAGGTGTATGTATAGTCTTCACCATAGGTTTGATTGCCGTCGGTAATCAGTATTGCGGTTGCCTGTTTTCCCCTGTAAATTTCTTTTATGGAAGACAGGGCGGCATTCAGGTCGGTTTGGTGCTCTTCGAAGGTGACGGAACGGTCATTTTCAAGTGTTTGTCCGAAGGTATAGTGGTCTATGGAGAACCTTTCTGCGAGCTGCCCGTTACTTTCCAGGGCGGCGATGACATCCTGTACGTTTTTTTTCGCGTTCAGGTGGGCTATGGAAGACGAATTGTCTGTAATTATGGCAAGGCCGGGCTTTTCCCGGTATACGGATACTTTTTTAAACTCTGGGTTGATGAGCAGCAGCAGGATGGCAAAGACCGAAACGAATCGCAAAAAAGCAAAAAGCAAGTTTTCTTTTGACTTGCCTTTTGCTTTTCCGTATTGGAATATTGCTGCAAGGAGCGCAACTATTCCTGCTATAATGATATATATAACAGACATTTAGTGATCCGTTTGGTTAAGAGGGTGAGGCGATGTGTGTGCTTTACCACTTATCAGGTAAGCATTCCGCCGTCTACATTCAATACCTGTCCCGTGATATAGGTACTGAGGTCCGAAGCGAGGAACAAGCAGGCATTGGCCACATCTTCGGGAGTGCCGCCCCGTTTCAGCGGAATTCCTTCCCTCCATCCCTGTACGGTCTTTTCATCGAGTTTGGCGGTCATTTCGGTTTCTATGAATCCCGGGGCTATGGCATTGCACCGGATGTTCCGCGAGCCGAGTTCGAGGGCTACGGATTTTGTAAAACCGATGATCCCGGCTTTGGATGCAGCGTAATTGGTTTGTCCCGCATTCCCTTTAACACCAACCACGGAGCTCATGTTGATAATGGAACCTTTTCGCTGCTTCAGCATGGTTCGCTGTACTGCTTTGGTCATGTTGAAAACAGACTTGAGGTTGACCTCTATCACTTTGTCAAAGTCTTCTTCGGAAATGCGCATCAGGAGGTTGTCTTTAGTGATCCCGGCATTGTTGATCAGGATATCAATACTTCCGAAATCACCCATAACATCTTCGGCCAGTTTTTGGGCATCGTCAAAACCGGCGGCATTACTCTGGTATCCTTTGGCTTTTATGCCGAGGGACACAAGTTCTTTTTCCAGCTCGGCGGCGGCTTCTGCCGAAGCACTGTATGTAAATGCAATATTGGCGCCTTCACGGGCAAAAACCTGCGCAATGCCTTTTCCTATTCCTCTGCTTGCGCCGGTGATGATAGCTGTTTTTCCTTCTAAAAGTTTCATATGTTGTTTTTTTGTTCTCCGGGATAACAACAGTGTTTGCGATCATGGCAATGCCCGCTTTCTGTCTGTACCCCCATAAGCGATCACCAAATATAGCAAATTGGAACAGGACAAAACAAAAATCCCCGCCAATTTAGCGGGGATTTGTCGTAATGGATTTAGTACTATGATTTTACGGGCACCGGTTTTTCATAATTGAACAGGTAGTCCACATCCAGTTCATTAACTTTTCCCAGTTTGCCCAGGGCCTTCATATCCAGGTCCTTTTTGTTACCGATGACCATGATATCATAGGACGCTCCCTTAATATTTTCATTAAAGAAGGTTTTGAGGTCCTGTAAGGTCATATCCTGTATGTGATTATAGATTTCTTTCCGGTTATCGTGGGTGATCCCCCGTTTTTTGAGCCGTTCGAAGTTCCAGAAAATGCTGGCCTTGTTTATGCGATCGGCTGCGAGTTTTTTCAGGGCCGATTTTTTGGCGGCATTAAATTGCTCCTCAGCTTCGGGCATGTTGTTCATGAGTTCCATCATGGCTTCTACAGCCTGGGGCAATTTATTGGCCTGTGTGCCTATATAGGCCTGGATGTAGTCGGGCTTTCCGGCTTCCGAAGCGCTGGCGTAGGCCGAGAATGCGGAATAGGCCAGCGATTTCGATTCCCTGATCTCCTGGAACAGGATGGAGGAGAGGCCACTCCCGAAATAGGTATTGAACAGGCTTGCCGCAGCCATTTTTTCGGGATCAAAAGTGTCTCCTTTTGAAAGGAACAGCATTTCGGCCTGAACCATGTCGTAATCTACAAAATAAACGTTGCCCCCGGTTTCCTTGGCCGTGTAATTTTTCTGTTCGGGATATTCTTCCAGGTTATCGGGCACCTGATGTTTTTCGTTCAGGGCGGTCACCGCGGCATCTATATCATTGCCGTAGTAAAAAATGCGGTGTTTGTATTTCCTGAGGTCTTTAACCAGGTTTACCAGTTCGGTCGGATCGGTTTCCCGGAGTTCGCCGATGGTATAAATGTCCCTGAGCCTGGAATTTTCGCCGTATTGTCCGAAATTCCTAAGGCCGTACCACAGTATATTGCCCTTACTGGTTTTGTTGTCTTCCCGCTGTTTGGCAATTTTCTGTACGTATTTGTCATAGGTGTCCTGATCGGCAACGGCATTACTCCAGAGGTGTTCCAGCAGTTCGAGGCCTTCGGGCAGGTTTTCTTTCAATCCGGAAAGGGAAAGATAGGCCTGGTCATTCCCCGAGTTCACCCCGTAATCTATACCGAGTTTGTAAAATTCCTTTTTAAGTGCCTCGGGAGAATACTTGTCTGTTCCGAGATATTCCAGGTACCCTATGGCAAGGCCGAGTTTTTTGTCATTGTCCTTGCCCATATCAAAGATAAAATTAAGCTGGACCAGATCGTTTATTTCATTTTCTATATAAGAGACGTTGATATTGTTATTCAGCGCGGTCTCTTTTATGGCGGCGTCGTAATCCACGTAAACAGGTTTGATGTCGGGGGCTTCTATACTGTTGAAATTTTCGAGGAACGCCGATTTTTTATCCCTGTTTAACTGTACGGGAGTGATCTCCGGTTTTTCGACTTTGACCAGGTCCTTGTTCTCTCCCTGTCTTTTGTAAACCACGGCGTAATTGTCTTTATAGAAGGTATTGGCAAAATCGACCAGGTCCTGTTTGGTGATCTTTTTCATTTCATCCAGTTGTTTTACCTTGTCTTCCCAGTCCTGGAAATGTACGAAGGCATTGACATAGGCATAGGCCACGGCTGAAGCATCTTCGAACTGGCGTATTTGTGATAATTTCATGTCATTGATAACGGCTTCGATCATCCAGTCGTCGAATTCTCCCTTTTTCACTTTTTCAATTTCACCGAGCAACAGGTCTTTTACTTCATTCAGCGATTGTCCGGATTTCGGATTGCCATACAGTGTATGTGTACCGTAATCGTTGGAGAAGCGGGTATATGAACCGGCCCGCTGAACTTTCTGTTTCTGGTTGAGATCGAGGTCAATAAGCCCGGCAGTACTGTTGGCGAGGATATAATCTATGAGGGTAACGTAGTTTTCTTCTTTTGTGCCAATGCCTTTTGTACGGAATGCCAGGGTAACGCTTTCGGCCTCGGGACCAAATACCTCCCTTTCCATGGAAGCGGTTATGGCCTCTTCTTCCGGCCGTTCCGGGTGGGTGACCTCCTTGTGTTCAAAATCACCGAAATTATCGTTGACTTTTTGTATGGTTTCGTCAAAATCGATATCTCCTACCAGGACGACGGCCATGTTATTGGGTACATAATATTTATCGTAGTAATTGTGGATGGCTGCCATGGAGGGGTTTTTGAGGTGTTCCGAGACCCCGATGGTGGGTTGCTGGCCGTACGGATGTGTCGGGAACAGGGCATCCATGAGGGCATAGTTTATTTTTCTGCCGTCGTTATCCTGCGATCGGTTAAATTCTTCGTATACCGCTTCCAGTTCGGTATGAAACAGCCGCAGGACCAGCTGGCTGAACCTTTCGCTTTCCAGCAGGAGCCATTTGTCCAGTTCGTTAGACGGGATCTTGTTAACATATACGGTTTCTTCGTGCCATGTCCAGGCATTGGTACCTTCCGCGCCGAGCGAGCTTGCCATTTTGTCGTATTCGTTGGCTATGGAGATTTTGGAGGCTTCCTGGGATACACTGTCGATGGTCCTGTAAATGGCTTTTTTCTTTTTCGGGTCCTTTTCGGCTTTGTGTTCTTCGTAGAGTGCAGCTATTTTTTCCAGGAGCGGGCGTTCCTTTTCCCAGTCCTGTGTGCCTATTTCATCGGTGCCCTTAAACACCATATGTTCCAGGTAGTGGGCGAGGCCTGTGTTGTCTGCAGGGTCATATACCGAACCGGCCCTTACGGCGATAAAGGTCTGTATCTTGGGTTCGTCGGTGTTTTTGCTGAGATATACTTTAAGGCCGTTGTCCAGAGTGTAAAGTCTGAGGCCTGTGGGGTCGTTGTCTACGGTTTCATAGGAAAATCCGTTGGGATCGGTATGGAGGGTAGTGGTCGTTCCGGTTTCTGTTGTTTGTTTACAGCCGATACTAAAAAAGGAGAGGGAGACAAACAGTAAAATTACTTTTTTCATAAGCGATAACAGTTTAGGTTATGATCTTTAGTGTATTGATTCTTGTGTCTGCATTTATATTATACACCTTAACTTGGCATAAGTCCCAAATCGCATCTCCCTTTTTAAGGATCTGGATCAAAGGTTGTGGGGTTTTTCACTTGTTGCGGTTTCCCGTTTTGGTTTTGCCACGGATACACGAATGTTTTTTGGGTTGAATGTTGCAAATGAGGTTGTATTTTAGTTATTCAGGCATCACGCATGAACTGAATAGCTCATTAACTGAATAACTCAATAACCTGTTAACCCGACAACAAGCCCATAATTTTTCACCTTACTCAAAGCCCGCAATAAATGACTCTGGATTGAGGCCAATATCACCCTGTAACAAAAAGGAGCCATTTCATAAATCGCAAGTCATACCTCTTATGTCTGAACGCCAACAATGTCCACAACTTTTAGGATTGATCCCTTTTTAATTTAACCCCGAAGTTAAAGTGCGGATAAAAAAAATCCATTAGCTAATATAACTAATGGATTTACAATATTTTATAAGTATTGACTATTTTAACACTAATTATCCGAGAACTTCAGCCACTTTTTTACCGATTTCCGCGGGAGAGTCCACCACATGGATGCCGCATTCTTTCATAATTCGTTTTTTGGCTTCGGCAGTATCATCGGCACCTCCTACAATGGCTCCGGCATGTCCCATGGTCCTTCCTTTGGGGGCGGTTTCGCCCGCTATGAATCCGACAACGGGTTTTCTGTTTCCGTCTTCCCTGACCCATTTGGCGGCATCGGCTTCGAGTTGCCCTCCGATTTCCCCGATCATGACGATACATGCTGTTTCGGGATCGTTCATCAGTAACTCTACGGCTTCTTTCGTTGTGGTCCCGATGATGGGGTCGCCTCCGATACCTATTGCCGTGGTAATGCCCTGTCCCTGACGTACTACCTGGTCTGCGGCTTCATAGGTAAGGGTTCCTGATTTGGACACGATACCTACATTTCCTTTCTTGAATACAAAGCCGGGCATGATGCCTACCTTGGCTTCTCCGGGAGTAATAACACCGGGGCAGTTAGGGCCGATTAGCCTGCAATCCTTGTTTTTTATATAGTTGGAGGCCGTGATCATATCGGCAACCGGGATACCTTCGGTTATGGTAATGATTACCTTTATACCTGCATCGGCAGCTTCCATAATGGCATCGGCGGCAAAAGCGGGCGGAACGAAGATGATGGAAGTATCGGCGCCTGCTTTGTCCACAGCATCTTTTACCGTGTTGAAAACGGGGCGTCCGAGGTGTTCCTGACCACCTTTTCCCGGAGTCACTCCGCCTACTACATTGGTACCGTATTCTATCATCTGTTCAGCGTGAAAAGTACCTTCACTACCGGTGAAACCTTGTACAATTATTTTTGAATCCTTGTTGACTAAAACACTCATTATACTTTATACTTTAATTTTTTATAGGCTATGCAAAAATAGGGTTTTATGTGGATTATCCGATACGGTTTGTTGTTTATGTTTGCGCCTTATTGTTATTTTTTTGTTAGTACCGTATGTTGTACGAAGGAAGGGGGAATGGCTGAGCTGTGGTTGTAAATACAGCCGGTTTTAGCCTGCATCCCTCTCGTTTAATTTTTCTATAATATCCGGGATTTTCCGTATGGATGCCAGTTCCCTGTACTTTTTACGGGCTTCTTCCGCCGGACAGCCGAAATACGTGGTATTTCCCGGAAGCGATTTGCTGATTCCCGATTGTGCGAGGATCACCGCGCCGGCACCGATGGTTATGTCGCTGGTCATGCCCACCTGCCCCCAGATGGTAACCTCATCTTCAATAATAACACAACCGGCTATCCCCGTTTGCGAGGCGATAAGGCATTTTTTACCGATCACCGTATCGTGCCCCACATGAACCTGGTTGTCCAGTTTGGAACCTTCTTTTATTAGTGTACTTCCGGTAACCCCCCTGTCAATGGTACACAGGGCGCCCAGGTCTACGTGGTCTTCTATGACCACCCGGCCTCCCGAAATAAGTTTGTCAAACCCTTCGGGCCTGTTTTTGTAGTAAAAGGCATCCGCTCCCAATACGGTACCGGCGTGAATGGTCACATTATTGCCGATCACGGTATGATCATAAATGATGACGTTGGGATGTATAACACAATTTTCGCCTATGGTGACATTGTTGCCGATAAAAACGTTGGGCTGAATAATTGTGTTTTTTCCTATAGAAGCGGAAGGCGCAATGAGGCCTGCCGCCTTTTCGAAAGGGCGGAAATAATTGGTGAGCTTGTTGAAGTCCCTGAAAGGGTCATCCGAAAGGAGCAGAGCCTTGCCTTCCGGGCATTTCACCTGTTTATTGATGAGGATCACGGTTGCCGCGGAATTCAGTGCCTTGTCATAATATTTCGGATGGTCAACAAAAACGATATCCCCGGATTCTACAACGTGAATTTCATTCATTCCGTGTACCGGGAAGTCTTCCGGTCCTGAAAAATCACAGTCCAGTATGGTAGCTATTTGCCTTAGGGTGTGTACCTGTGGAAATTTCATGAGTGTATATCCGTTTTCCGGATTTATTCTTTTACCCGTTCTACATAAGTTCCTTTATCCGTTTCGACCTTTATTTTATCGCCTTCGCTGATAAAGAGCGGAACGTTCACGGAAGCACCTGTTTCCATTGTAGCCGGTTTTGTAGCGTTGGTTGCCGTATTGCCTTTGACACCGGGTTCGGTATGGGTAACTTCCAGTACAACATGTGAAGGCATCTCTACCGATAACGGCATTCCGTCTTCGGTATTGATAAGTATTGTCACTACCTCGCCTTCCTTGAGCAGTTCCGGAGCGTCCAGGGCATTCCGCTGTAAGGCTATCTGGTTAAAATCTTCCGTATTCATAAAGTGGAAGGTGTCTCCCTCCGGGTACAGGTATTGAAAACTATGGGTTTCCACGCGTACATCGTCTATTTTGTGTCCCGCTGAAAAGGTATTGTCGACAACCTTTCCCGTGGTAACGCTCTTGAGTTTTGTGCGTACGAATGCCGGGCCTTTTCCGGGTTTTACATGCAAAAACTCCACGATCTTGTAGATGTCGTGGTTGAACCGTATACATAGTCCCTTTCGTATATCTGACGTTGTTGCCATAATTTCTGGTTTATAGTTTTTTAGCCGGGGAGCTTTTTTAGTTACGGGCATGCTGCTAACAAATTCCCGACACATCAACCCCCGACATTATCAAATTAACATATTATCACATTATTACATTGCCCTTATCCGGCATTGAAATACCCTTTCATGATTCCTCTCTGGGAGTCTCTTATGAACTGGAGTATTTCGTCCCTTTCGGGAGTGGCTTCCATCTCCGCTTCGATGATCTCGATGGCCTGGGTATTGTTGTAGTTTCTCTGGTAGAGTATCCTGTAGATGTTTTGTATTTCCCGGATTTTATCGGCAGAGAAGCCCCTTCGCCGCAGTCCGACGGAATTTATCCCTACATACGACAGGGGTTCGCGTGCTCCCTTGACATAGGGCGGAACATCTTTTCGCACCAGTGATCCCCCGGTAACAAAAGCGTGATTTCCTATGGAACAGAACTGATGTACTGCTGTCATCCCGGCCAATACCACATAATCACCTACGGTAATATGGCCTGCCAGTGTGCTGTTATTGGAAAAAATACAATTATTGCCGATAATGCAGTCGTGCGCGATGTGACTGTAGGCCATGATAAGGCAGTTTTCACCTATCACGGTCTTCATCCTGTCCACAGTGCCGCGGTTGATGGTCACACATTCCCGGATGGTTGTATTGTCACGTATCTCGGCAATGGTTTCTTCTCCCTGGAATTTCAGATCCTGCGGAGTAGCAGCAATAACTGCCCCGGGAAAAATGTTACAATTTTTTCCTATTCGTGCCCCTTCCATAATGGTTACATTGGAGCCTATCCAGGTGCCTTCGCCTATAATCACATTATTGTGGATAGTGGTAAAGGGTTCGATAACCACATTTTTGGCTATCTTGGCACCGGGATGTACATATGCTAAAGGTTGATTCATGTGTGTCGATTGTATCGATTATAATGCGAATACGGAAAATACACAGGGGTAATTTCCTTATTCATTTTTAACTTTTACTATCTGTGCCATCATTTCGGCTTCTGTGGCCAGTTTACCGTTGGCATAGGCATATCCCTGCATATGACAGATACCTCTTCGAATGGGAGATACCAATTCCAGTTTAAATATCAGTGTATCGCCCGGCCCCACCTGTTGTTTGAATTTCACCTTGTCTATTTTCATAAAAAAAGTAAGGTAATTTTCCGGATCGGGAACCGTACTTAATACGAGTATACCTCCTGCCTGGGCCATTGCTTCCACCTGCAGCACACCCGGCATTACGGGAGCCCCGGGGAAGTGTCCCACGAAGAAAGGTTCGTTCATTGTAATGTTCTTTACGCCCACAACATGTGTATCCGAGAGTTCGAGTATTTTATCCACCAGCAAAAACGGCGGGCGGTGCGGCAGTTTTTTCATGATGTCCGTTACGTCCATCAAGGGCGGTTTGTTCAGGTCAAACTGCGGTACTTTATTTCTTTTTTCGATCTTGATGATCTTGGACAGCTTTTTGGCAAACTGGGTATTTACGAAATGCCCGGGTTTATTGGCAATGACCTTACCGCGGATACGCGTACCCACCAGGGCGATATCTCCTATAACGTCCAGTAATTTGTGTCGAGCCGCTTCGTTGGGATAGTGGAGGGTAAGGTTGTCCAGGATGCCGTTTGGCTTTACGGAGATGGAATCCTTTTTAAAGGCTACTTTGAGTTTTTCCATCGTTTCCTGAGAGAGTTCCTTGTCTACATAAACAATGGCATTGTTCAGGTCACCTCCCTTTATGAGGCCGTGCTCCAGAAGGGTTTCTATTTCATGGAGAAAACTGAAGGTCCTGGCATTGGATATTTCCTTTTTGAATTGCGACAGGTGCTTCAGCGTGGCATTTTGTGTTCCCAGGACCTTGGTGCCGAAGTCGACCATAGTGGTTATCTGGTATTCATCAGATGGAATAACCGTGATCTCACTCCCGGTTTCTTCGTCCATGTAGGAGATTACATCCTTAACGATGTACTCTTCTCTTTCGACTTCCTGTTCCACAGTGCCCGCTTTTTCCAGGGCCTCCACAAAATACTTGGAAGAGCCGTCCATTATGGGGGGCTCCGGAGCGTCCAGTTCTATTAAAACATTATCTATTTCCAATCCCACCAGGGCAGCGAGTACGTGTTCTGAAGTGTGAATCTTAACGCCTTTTTTTTCAAGGTTGGTGCCTCTCTGGGTGTTTACCACATAATTGGCGTCCGCTTCAATTACAGGGGTACCTTCCAGGTCTATGCGTTTAAAGGCATAACCGTGATTTTCGGGGGCGGGCTTGAAGGTCATGGTTACCTCATGTCCTGTGTGAAGACCAACTCCCTGTAGTGTAACTTCTTTTGCAACAGTACGTTGTTTAACAACTTTATCACTACTCATTATCGTTCCGTTTTTTATCTAATTGGTGAATGGTTTGTGCTAATTTGGGCAGATTTTTAAAATGTACGTAAGATTTGTTGAAGTCACCGAGATTAAATGCCGGAGACCCCTGCAATGCCTCGTCGTCCTGGACATTTCTTGATATTCCGGACTGTGCCTGTATCTTTACGCGGTCGCCTATGGTCAAATGCCCTACGATCCCCACCTGTCCGCCTATCATGCAATTTTTCCCGATTTTGGTAGAACCGGCGATACCGGTCTGTGCTGCGATCACGGTATTTTCTCCTATTTCCACATTGTGGGCTACCTGTATCTGGTTGTCCAGTTTCACCCCTTTTCTTATAATGGTAGAACCCAGCGTGGCCCGGTCTATGGTGGTACCGGCACCGATATCCACATAATCCTCCAGGATAACATTGCCTGTTTGGGGGACTTTTTTGTACTGGCCGTTCTCTTCCGGGGTAAAACCAAAGCCGTCGGCTCCTATTACCACCCCGCCGTGGATAACACAATGGTTGCCAATTACGGTCTCCGAATAGACCTTGGCACCTGCAAATATGGTCACATTGTCGCCTATGGAAACATTGTCTCCTATATAGGCATTGGGATAGATTTTACAATTATCCCCAATCCGGACGTGATCTCCTATATAAGAAAAGGCCCCGAGGTAGATGTTTTCACCGTAGCGGGCAGAATCGGAAATATGGGACGGCTGCTCTATTCCCGTCTTGTTCATCTTCACCTGATTGTAATATTCCAGTAACCTGGAAAATGCTTTGTAGGCGTCTTCTACCTTGATGAGGGTAGTGGAAAGCCCGGTCTCGGCTTCAAATTCTTTGTTTACAATAGTAATGGAAGCCCTGGTGGTATAAATGTGAGGCTTGTATTTGGGGTTAGCCAGGAAAGTAAGGTCACCTTCCGTACCTTCTTCTATCTTGGCCAGCTTGGAGACTTCCACATCGGGGTCACCGATAATGTCCCCTTCCAGGATGCCTGCTATTTGACTTGCTGTAAATTTCATTCTTGCAAAAGTATAAAAAAAGTAAATATTAAGTTGTCGGCTTGTTAAGTTAGTGGGGAATCGGGGGTATACGAATATGGGACATGATCTATTACCGGGCTTAATCCCATGAATTGGCGGGGATTGAAAGCGGGTTTTCCTGTTTAATATTTTTTCCGGTTTTTCTTTCTCCTATACGTTTTGCCCTTGTTTCGGATAGCAGATATAGTATTTGGTCACCAGTTTGGACAGTGCTTTTATATTGAGCAGGTCCGAAGCCTTTACTACGTCAGATTTCTTTCCTGTTTTCATCAGAATATGAATATTTTCCTTTTCCATGCTGTACGCGAGGTTTTCCACTTCTCCCGTAAATACGAAATACCGTGCCGTTTCTGCCGGGACCCCGTATTTTTCGATAAAAAGATCGGTGTGTTTTTTTAATTTTTTATCCGAAAAGGGTTTTTTCCTGAACTTTATTTTCAAAAGGTCGCGGTTCAGTAACATGGTGCACAAGCGGGAAAGTACAAAATCCTCGTGGAACTGCCATTCCTTCATGGCCGATATAATATCGTAGTCGTCCAGCCTGGAAAAAATGTCGAGGACATCAGCATTGAAATCCTGGATTTCCACCTTGTTCCTCAAAAAATATTCCAGGGCGCTGCTCGCGCTCAGGTCGGCCCCTTCCGAAACGAGTTCCTTTGCCCGTTTCAGTACGCGGATAAGAAGTTGTTCTGCGGACAGCCCCGTTTTGTGCAGGTATGCCTGCCAGTACATCAACCGCCGCGCTACCAGAAATTTTTCTACGGAATAAATGCCTTTCTCCTCAATAGCCAATTCGTTGTCTACCACGTTGAGCATGGTGATCAGCCGTTCGGAATTGATATTCCCTTCTGCCACCCCGGTGTAGAAACTGTCTCTTTTCAGATAGTCGGTACGGTCAATATCGAACTGGCTCGAAATAAGCTGGTGCATGAATTTCCGGTGGTATTCCCCGCGGAACATTTTAATGGCAAGCGTTAAACTTCCGTTAAAAATACGGTTCAGCTCTTCCATAAAAAGCAGGGATATCCGCTCGTGGCTGACCCCGTTTACGATGCTGTGTTCCATGGCATGTGAGAAAGGTCCGTGGCCGATATCGTGAAGCAGGATGGCAATGAGTAACGCTTCCTCTTCTTCTTCGGAGATCTCAACCTTCTTAAAACGAAGGGTTTGTACGGCTTTTTGCATAAGGTGCATGCACCCCAGCGCGTGGTGGAACCTCGTGTGGTGAGCCCCGGGGTAGACCAGGTAAGACAATCCCATTTGCGAGATTCTGCGAAGCCGTTGAAAGTATTTGTGCTCTATAAGATCAAAAATAAGCGTATTGGGTATGGTAATAAATCCGTAAATTGGATCGTTAAATATTTTGAGTTTATTAGTACGTTTCATATGTTTATTTTTGGCCCGAAATTATACCTGTAAACCCCGGTCCGATGATTTTTTCCCCTCTTATGACAAAGGAATACCAAATGCAAAATACAAATATACGGATATGAGCAACATAAAAATACTGTGGGTCGATGATGAAATTGATTTGCTGAAACCCCACATTCTCTTTCTCGAAAAGAAAAATTACACCATAGCTACCTGTCAGAGCGGTGCAGATGCCATAGAGGATGTAAACGAAAATAACTACGATATCGTTTTCCTGGATGAAAACATGCCCGGACTTACCGGTCTGGAAACCCTTACGGAGATCAAGTCGAAGCGACCGAACCTTCCGGTGGTAATGATCACCAAAAGCGAGGAAGAGTACCTTATGGAAGAAGCCATAGGTTCTAAAATAGCCGATTACCTCATAAAACCTGTGAATCCCAATCAAATACTGCTGTCCCTGAAAAAGAACCTGGATCATTCCAGGCTGGTATCGGAAAAGACTACGGCCAATTATCAGCAGGAATTCCGAAAGATAGCGATGGATATGGCCATGGTCAATTCTTATGAAGAATGGGTGGTGCTCTATAAAAAGCTGTTGTACTGGGAGCTGGAACTGGAGAATATCGAGGACATCGGAATGGTGGAAATACTGGAATCGCAGAAAACCGAAGCCAACACGCAATATGGTAAATTTATTGAAAAGAATTACCCGAAGTGGTTTTCTGACGGTGAAGGCCCGGTGATGTCGCACACCATGTTCCGGGAGCTGGTGGTGCCCGAATTGCAGAAAAACAAACCGACATTGCTCGTGGTTATAGATAACCTGAGGTACGACCAGTGGATGGCTATTGAAGATGCGGTTAACATCCATTACAAAACCGGGAAAGAGGTTCCTTACTGCAGTATCCTCCCTACGGCTACGCAATATGCCAGAAATGCCATTTTCTCCGGTTTGATGCCGGCCGAAATGGAAAAGCTGTATCCCGGTTTCTGGAAGAATGATACGGATGAAGGCGGTAAAAACCTGCACGAGGCCGATTTTCTCAACGAACAGATACGCCGCCTGGGACTGGACATCAAATGGGAATATCACAAAATATCTTCGCTGAAAGCAGGACGGCAACTGGCGCAGAATTTCAAGTCGCAGAAGAATAATGACCTCACGGTGATAGTGTATAACTTTGTGGATATACTCTCGCATTCCAAGACCGAAATGGAAGTGATCAAGGAACTGGCCTCCAACGACAAAGCGTATCGCTCGCTGACCCAAAGCTGGTTCAGGAATTCACCGTTACTGGAAATCATTCAGCAGTCGCAGCAACTCGGCTTTAAATTGCTGCTCACTACAGACCACGGGACCATAAATGTTAAAAATCCGTCCAAGGTGATCGGGGATAAGGAAACCAGTCTGAACCTCCGTTATAAAACGGGGAGGAGCCTGTCTTATGAAAACAAGGAGGTGTTTGCCGCAAAACGGCCCAAAGACATCCATCTGCCGTCCATAAACATGAGCAGTTCGTTTATCTTTGCCAAGGACGACCTTTTCTTTGCGTATCCGAACAACTACAATCATTATGTGAGTTATTACCGGAATACCTACCAGCACGGCGGAATATCACTGGAAGAAATGATCATACCTTTTGTAGTCCTGGAGCCGCGGTAATTAAGGGATAAAGAATGCTGAATACCGAATAATGAATGATGAAGTGTAAGTTCAGATAGTACTTTACTGATGATGTGGTGTTCCTTTTATTAACCGCATGTCAGACTCATTTTGTCAGTTTCTCCGGAGACGTTGTGTCCTTTTGTTGTTGAAAAAGGGCTTCAATGGATCAGGTAAACTTCAGGATATTACTACGAGATCATATTTCATCATTCGGCAGTTCGAAATTCAATAGTTACGTAATACATGAAAAAAATAAGCTATACCCTGGCTGATATCGATAAGGTGGCCCGGCAGCTCATTGACGAGGTTCCGGATAAAACCTTGTTGTTTTACGGAGCAATGGGCGTGGGGAAGACCACACTCATAAAATCACTCGCAAAACAGCTTGGGGTGGAAGATATTACTGGCAGTCCCACTTTTGGCCTGGTCAACGAATATGAAGGGGCAGGCGGGCTCAGGATCTACCATTTTGACTTTTACCGGATAGCCGACGAAAGCGAAGCGCTGGATATCGGTATAGAGGACTACCTGTATACCGGCGACTGGATCTTTATCGAATGGCCGGAAAAGATAGAGGGGCTATTGCCGGAAGAGGCGGTGACCATTCGTATGGAAAAAAGTGCAACGGGGAGCCGGGAATTGTCTTTTTGATCGGAAACCCGGAACCGGAAAAAATAATGGTATTTTTGTGGGGAGTAAATCCGTAGCCGACGGATTTTTAAACAGCATTAATCCATATAATCTATGGGAAAAGCACAGTAAACCTGAAAAAATGTACAAGACCTTATTCGACAACATCGGAAATACGCCCCTTGTGGCGACCAGGACTTTGGTGAAGAACAAGAACATCACCCTCCTTCTGAAACTGGAAGGCAACAACCCCGGAGGCAGTGTGAAGGACAGGGCGGCCTACAACATGATAAAAAGCGCACTGGAGCGGAAAGAGATAACACCGGAAACCAGGATTATCGAGGCTACAAGTGGCAATACCGGTATTGCACTGGCCATGATAGCCGGCTTGTTTAAGCTGGACATAGAACTGGTTATGCCCGAAAACTCTACAAAAGAAAGGGTGCAGACCATGCGGGCGTATGGGGCGAAGGTAACACTTACCCCGTCTGATGTCGGTATAGAAGGGTCCCGGGATTATGCAGAGAAAAAGATGGAGGAAGAAGGGTATGTAATGCTCAACCAGTTTGGTAATGACGACAACTGGAAAGCCCATTACAAAACAACGGGCCCGGAGATATGGCGGGATACGGAAGGTGAGATCACTCATTTTGTCTCGGCCATGGGCACTACGGGGACCATAATGGGGACGTCGACCTACCTGAAAGAGAAAAATGCTGCCGTACGTATTGTGGGTGTACAGCCTACGGACGATTCCAGCATTCCCGGGATACGGAAGTGGCCGGAAGAATACCTGCCCGGAATATTCAATCCTGCAAAAGTGGATGAAGTCATTGAGGTAAGTGAAACCGAAGCTGCGGATATGACCAGGCGCCTTGCGCGTGAGGAAGGGATTTTTGCCGGGATGAGCAGCGGGGGAGCTGTCTGCGCTGCGCTGAAACTGGCAGAAACACTGAAGGAAGGAGTTGTTGTGGCGATCATCTGTGACCGTGGCGACAGGTACCTGTCTTCCGACCTGTTCGGTTAGTTCTGGAGTTGATTAGTCCGGGAATTCCGGAATTGGTGGGGACCGGGGAAAATATAAGATGCTTCGTAAAAGCAGCGAATCGAGGTCTGACATCTCAAATCCAACATCTTATATCTATCTGAAAAAAAGCAGGCCTGTAAGCCGGATTCTGTCGGGTCTTATCATTTATCTGGGATACCGGTTGCCCGGTATCTCTAACCGCCTACCCTCCGGCTCCCGCTGTGAACGAGTCGGGCGCGCAACCCTGAGCCGGTTTACATGGCGTTGCACCGCGTAGAGTTTACCTGATTTCACTACAGCATTACCTGTACATCCTTTCTGTTGCACTGGTCCTCTCCGCTTTAACGGAGGGCGGGTGTTACCCGCTACGCCGCGCTGTGGTGTCCGGACTTTCCTCACCCCGGAATCCGATAGTTATCGGGACGGGGAGCGATAAGACGGCCTGCGGGGCAAAGATACGAAGCTTTTCGGGTAAAACGGTTATCTGCACATGTCTTTGTTCCGGAATCTGTTTAATCGAGAAAATCACTTACCTCTCTTTTAATGTATGCAAGGGCTGCCCCGGAAGGCGAGGTTTTGTCGAGCAGTTCGTTGAGGACGGTTTCCCGGAGTTTGTCGGCGGAGTCTGTCTTTTCACTCATATTGGCCTTTCTGATAAGCTGTATGGTGGTGTTCTTGGCGGTTTTTATCACGTTCCAGCATTCATCACTCATGTATATCTGCTGGGACAGGTTGTGGTCGTATTCGTTTTCGATGTTCCTGATGAGCAGGCTTTCATAATCTTCCTTGCTGGTGCCGTTGGGCGTAACCCGCAAAAGCAGTTTGGAGGGATTTATGCGTTCCAGGAAGAGTACCATGCGCTCATAAGCCTGTAGGCGGACAGGGACGGTTTGTTTATGACTTTCCCGTTGCAGGAGAAAACGCCGGCGGGCATTTTCGTTTTTGACAAACTGGGTGAATGAATAATAGGCAACCAGCCCTGTGATCAGGGCGGGAATACAATAAAAGAGTAAATCTAATGCCGGAGTCATGGTTTGTTATTTATACGGTTATGCGATGGGTGTGTTATATAACGTATGACACGTGAAAATTGTTATGGACGAAATATAAATCAATTCAGTCCCTTACAAAACGATCATCCCGAACTGCACGGATGGTATCGGTCCTGGAAAAATAATCGATCATGGCGTTCCGGATGCGGTAATCCACAGGGGTGACGCTTACCGGATCGAGGAAAAAGTCCATGTGGTCCCCTCCGTTCATCAGATAATCTGATGTGGCTATAAAATAGGTCTTGCCTTTTTCTACCGGATTCCCTCCTATACGAACACTTTTGAGGCTACCGTCTTTCTGAAGGGAGAGTGTAATACCGCTTATGGGGTGTGCGGTTTTTCCTTTTACGAGGTAATTGACCATTTCCCTTACTTTTTCTTCTGAAAGTTCCAGGATTACAATGGTATTTTCAAAAGGCATTACCTCGTAGGCCGTGCGTGCCGTAACATGTCCCTCGGGCATAATGGCCCGGATGCCGCCAAAATTAAGGAGTACGGCGTCGATGTGTTTTTCCGTTCTTTTGTGGAATACGGGATCGGCCTGTTCCATGACAATATCGGCCATTAGATTGCCGATGGCCGTGTTCAGTTCCCCGTCCGTTTTGCTCAGAGTCGAGGGGTTGTAGGCCAGGGGAGCACTGAGATCCTTGTCGATATGTTCCCGGAACGGGCGTATAAAATCGTCGACAGACTTGTCTTCCTCGATACTGTCGTTAATGTTGATCTCTTTTCCTTCTATTTTTGAAATTTTCCGGGCAGAACCGTTACCTTCGCCTTTACAGGAAAAAAATAAGGTGAATGTTATAAAAACAACAAAATGTGTTATTTTTATGTGTTTATGAGACGGTACAACTATGTTTTTATGCATGGTAATGTATTACATTTGCAAAACAAAGCGAAGGTATATGTTTTTTAAGAAATATAAGGAAAAAGCTGCGCACAAAATTCTCGCAAGAGGCCTGCCTGCTAACAGCGGGAGGCACGATGCGGGAAGTGACAAGGTATCTTCGCTGGCCTGCGTGGTAAACCTGGACGAATTCGATGATGTAGAGGCGTTTAAGGAGCTTGCAAGAGATATGCAGGTCCGGCAGGAAAACTTCAGGATTATTGGTTATACCGACAGGAAGGATGCCAACGCCTATTACGGAATCCCGGTCTTCCGGGATGAAGACCTGGGGTGGAAGGGAGTGATCCGCAATGACCGCTATCAGCAGTTGCTGGACAAGCCCTATGATATGCTGATCAGTTATTACAGTCGTCCCGGTTTGTTGCTCGGGCTGGCCACTTTTCAGGTCAACGCCGCATTCAAGGTAGGGTTGAAGGGCGAGTATGAAAAAGGAAATGATTTTATAATGAACATTACTCCGGAGCGGTTTCCGGAATTCAGAAAAGAGTTAATTAAATATCTCAACATTTTAAATAAGATATAAAATGTCAAAATTCACAGGCACCGGGGTAGCTTTGGTCACCCCGTTCAACAGGGATAATGGTATAGACAGGGGGGCACTGAAGAGCATTGTGGCCCACTGCACGGAAGGAGGAGTGGAATATCTGGTGGTTTTGGGAACCACTGCGGAAAGCGCGACATTGACCAGGGAAGAAAAGGAAATAGTAAAACAAACCGTAATAAAGGCAAATGCAGGCAAACTTCCGCTGGTGCTCGGTGTTGGCGGTAACAATACCGATGAAGTGATACGGGAACTGCAGGGAACGGACCTTTCGGCCTTCGATGCCATTCTGTCTGTTTCGCCCTATTACAACAAGCCAACACAGGAAGGTATATATCAACATTTCAAGGCTGTGGCCAAAGCGTCTCCGGTACCTGTTATTTTATATAACGTTCCGGGGCGGACAGCTTCCAATATATTGCCTTCAACCGTTTTGAGGCTGGCAAGGGAAGTGGACAATATCATCGGGATAAAAGAAGCGGCAGGCGATATCGTACAGGCCATGCGGCTCATTAAGGACAAACCGGAAGGTTTTCTGGTGATCTCCGGGGATGATATGGTCACGCTCCCCATTGTACTTGCCGGAGGGGCCGGGGTGATCTCGGTAATCGGTCAGGGGTTCCCCAGGGAATTCTCAGATATGGTGCGTTACGGTCTGGAAGGCAATGCAGGTGAGGCCTATATGTTACATTACAAGCTTATGGATGCCATAGATATGGCTTTTGAACAGGGGAATCCGGCGGGGATAAAATCCGTACTGCACGCTTTGGAACTGGCAAATGGTGCGGTACGCTTACCTTTGGTGAAGGCTGATAAGGACCTGGAAACAAGAATTTCCGGTTTTGTGGAAAAAAATATAAAAGTGGTGTAAACCCGGTTTAGCAAACAGGAACAGTTCATATATAAGTAAGAACGGCGGGGGTGAATTCTAAAAATAAGGTTAAAATTCGCTCCCGCCTGTTTTTGGTGAGGGATGTAAATTGTATCTTCGGGCGATAAATAATTTTGTATTATCCAATTATTGGCTAATTTTGCCGTTAATTTTAGCGGTAAATAGTATTTTCGTGATGTTTACGGGATACGGCCACTGAAAATTTACGTGTTGAGCATGAAGAGATTTTTTTATATCGCCGTTGCGGCTGTCCTGCTGAGTTCCTGCAGCGAGTTTCAAAAAGCGCTGAAGAGCGAGGACATTAAGTTGAAATACGATCTGGCGGAAAAATTGTACAATGAAGGGAATTACAAGAAGGCCAACCGTCTTTTCGAACAGATCGTGCCCCAGTATGTGGGAAAACCACAGGGAGAACGGGTGGTGTATTTTCATGCAAACGCCTATTACCAGACCAAAGACTATTACCTCGCCGCCTACCAGTTTGAGCGTTTTTCCAAATCATATCCGAAGAGTGACAAGGCCGAAGAAGCGGCTTTTCTCGGGGCCAAAAGTTATTATATGTTGTCCCCGAAATACAGTGTAGACCAGATGGAAACCAATACGGCTGTGGATAAACTGCAGTTATTCATCAACAATTATCCCGATTCGGAATATGTAAAGGAAGCCAATCAACTGGTGCAGGAGTTACGGACAAAACTCGAAAAAAAGGATTTTGAAATTGCAAAACAGTACAACAAAATACGGTACTACAAGGCAGCCATAAAGGCGTTTGACAATTTCCTTTCCAATTATCCGGGAACCACATTCAGGGAAGATGCCATGTATTACAGGGTGTTGTCTTCCTACAATCTCGCGGTGAACAGTGTTTATGAAAAGATGGAGGAGCGGTTGAACAGTACCAAAGAAGCCTATAATACGCTGAAAAGGTATTACCCGGACACCAAATATACCGAGGAGACCGACAAGATGATGGCCGTAGTGGAAGAAGAATTACAACAATTTAGCAAATAAGAAGAGAGAGATGAGCAACTTGAGAAAAACAGAAGCCCCGGTTTCTACCGTTACTTTGGACAAGAACAAGATAGATGCGCCCACAGATAATATCTATGAAGCGATATCTATTATTGCAAAAAGGGCTACACAAATCAATTCCGAAATTAAAAAGGAACTGATTGAAAAGCTGGAAGAGTTTGCCACCTATACCGACAGCCTGGAAGAAATATTCGAGAACAAGGAACAGATAGAAGTGTCCAAGTTCTATGAAAAGCTTCCCAAACCCCAGGCTATTGCAGTAGAGGAGTGGTTGAACGACAAAATATACTACAGGAATACTGAAAAAGAAGCGTAAATGTCTGTTTTAAGCGGCAAGAACATCCTTTTAGGCATTACAGGGGGCATTGCCGCTTACAAAACGACTTTTCTGGTGCGGTTGTTTATAAAATCCGGAGCCGATGTCCGGGTTGTGATGACTGAAAACGCCAGGGAATTTGTTACGCCACTTACCTTGTCTACCCTGTCAAAAAATCCCGTGTTATCTTCATTCACAGATGAAGAAGATGATAATGCCACATGGAACAACCACGTGGAACTCGGGTTGTGGGCAGACTACATGGTGATTGCCCCGGCCACCGCCAATAGCATGGCGAAGATGGCCAACGGGGTGTCAGACAATTTTCTGCTGGCCACGTACCTTTCTGCCAAATGTCCTGTTTATATTGCTCCGGCGATGGATCTGGACATGTACCGTCACCCTTCTACCGGGGCTACCCTGAACATCCTGAAAAAATACGGTAATGTAATTATCCCTGCCGCACACGGGGAACTGGCAAGCGGACTCGTTGGCGAAGGCAGGATGGCCGAACCGGAAGATATTGTGGCTTTTATGGAAGACCATATCATCCGCAGTCTGCCCCTGTTCGGAAAGAAAGTACTGATCACGGCAGGCCCTACCTATGAGGCCATTGACCCGGTGCGCTTTATCGGGAATCATTCCTCCGGGCGCATGGGGTTTGAACTGGCAAAGGCCGCAGCCCGGCTGGGTGCCGAAGTGACATTGGTTACAGGACCGACGCATCTTTCGGCAGATAATCCCGAAATAAAAATCATTCGGGTAATAAGTGCGGAAGAAATGTACAACGCCACCAGTGAGCTGTTTCCCGGAACGGACATCGCTATCCTGGCTGCTGCCGTTTCCGATTACAGGCCTGCAAACCCCGCAGACCGAAAAATAAAGAAAAAAGAAGCTTCCCTGACAGTTGAGCTTGAACCGACAAAGGATATTCTCGCTGCTCTCGGAAAAGCGAAAAAACAGCAATACTTGGTAGGCTTTGCCCTGGAAACCCATGATGAACTTGAGAATGCCAGGGGAAAACTCCGCAGGAAAAACCTCGATGCCATTGTACTCAATTCTCTTAACGACAAAGGCGCCGGTTTTGGTAAGTCCACAAATAAGATTACTTTTATAGACAGGGAGGAAAATGCCACCTCTTTTGAACTAAAACCGAAATCGGATGTTGCCCAGGATATTTTTACCGAAATACTTCGACGCATGTCTTAACTTTAAAGCTAAGGGAAATACCTTTTCTGGAAAATTCCTGATTGTAAATTATTCAATATTGATCTTATCGGAAATGAAAAAAACAGTAGTCTTCTGCTGTGCGCTATGGATGTTACTGTGGTCGCCCGGTTTGTTTGCACAGGAACTGAACTGCAGGGTTATTGTAGACGCCGAACAGGTGGGACAGAGCAATAAAAAAATCTTTGAAACCCTGGAAAAATCCCTCACGGACTTCGTGAACAAAACCAGGTGGACCAACAAGGTATACGCTCCCCAGGAACGGATAAACTGCAGTATGTACATCACGGTCAGCGATTATGAATCCGATCGTTTTTCGGGAGCGATACAAGTGCAATCGTCAAGGCCGGTATACAATGCCTCCTATGAATCTCCCGTGTTTAATTTCCAGGACAGGCAGTTCAATTTCCGCTACCTGGAATTCCAGCCGCTTTTCTTTAATCCGAATACTTTCGAATCCAACCTTGTGTCTGTAGTAACCTATTATGTATACATTATTCTCGGGATGGATGCAGACACCTTTGCGCCCCAAGGGGGAACAGCTTATTACGAACAGGCCCGAAAGATCGTGAACCTGGCGCAGAGCAGCAATTATTCCGGCTGGAAACAATCCGACGGCAATAAGAGCCGGTGGGGATTGGTGGATAACCTCCTGTCCAACCCGTTTAAAAGCTACCGTACGGCCCTGTATGAATATCACCGCAAAGGGCTGGACATGATGACCCAGGATGCCACCTCCGGAAAGGAATCCATGGCCAGGTCCATGAAATTCCTGGAACGCGTGAACTCCACCAGGCCCAATTCCTTTTTGCTACAGGTATTTTTTGATGCGAAGAAAGACGAAATACTCAATGTTTTTTCCGATGGCCCCAAAGTGGATATCGTAAGCCTTAAAAATTCATTGAATAAAGTGGCTCCTGTTTACGCCAATACCTGGGAAAAAATAACGTTTTGAGAAAATTATCCGGTGGGCGCTTTGTCTTTATGCTTCCATCGTTTATGCGTCCAGAAATAATATTCCGGGGCCGCTTTAATCTGTTTTTCCACTTCCCGGAGATACATATCGGTGATTTGATAATCCGGGCATGTCGAAGGAGATGTGGTAAGTGTTTTAAGGGTTGTGCTGTAATATCCCCTTTTTATTTTTTCGGTGTGCATATATATCACGGTCAGGTCTGCTCGTTTGGCGAGTATTTCAGGACCTACGTGTACAGGGACCTTTATGCCCATAAATTTCTGCCAGTATATGGCTTTGCTCAACTGGGGGGATTGATCACTTAAGAAGCCGTAAATGGCGGGCACCTTATTTATTTGGTTTTTTCGTATGACCTTAATGGTTTCTCTGGTTTCGATCAGCGTAGTGCCGTTTTTTCCCCGAATACTTTTAACCAGATTGTTAAAGTATTTGTTTTTAATGCGTTGATATACAGCATATCCTTTGGAAGAAGTAATATACAGATTTATTGTAGAGCTCCATTCCCAGTTGGCATAATGCGGAAACAATATAACAATACTTCTTTCTTTTTCCAGCTTTTGTATAAGCTCTATATTGGTAAATGTATAGCGTTTTTTTATTTCGGCTTCTGGTATCGAAAGGGATTTTATCATTTCCAGGAACACGTCTCCCAGATGCCGGTAAAATTTTTTCTCGATACGAAACCGCTCTTCGGGAGACAAGTCCGGGAGGGCAAGTTGCATATTGGCCCTGACCGTTTTTTTACGATACCCGATGAGTCTGTACAGGATGAAGTAAACAACATCTGAAAAGAGGTAAAGCAAACGGAACGGTAGCCGGGAAATGATCCACAACAGGGGATATGCCAGAATAAAGACCAGAAGCTGCATTATATCTCGTAGTATTTCCGGCAAATATAGCTATATTTGGACACATAAGGTTACAAACATAGCATTCTATGAACTTGAATATAATAATGATAGCGGTGATTGCCGCTAATGTACTGGTTTCCATAAAAGGTTTTAACGACCTTTCTTTTTTTGAACGTTATAAATTCCAGATAAGAGCAATAAAAAACGGCGAGAGATTGCGTATGCTGACTTCGGGTTTTCTGCATGTAGACGTGACCCATTTGCTGTTTAACATGATCACATTTTACTTTTTCGCCCCGATCGTAATATCGCATTTCGGTAATCCGAAATTCCTGGGCATTTACCTGGCAAGCCTGCTGGCCGGGAACCTGCTTTCTTTTCAGTTTCACAAGGGAGAAGATCATTACAGTGCCGTAGGTGCCAGCGGGGCAGTGACGGGAGTCATTTATTCGGCCATACTGCTCAATCCGAAGATGAGCCTGTATTTCTTTTTTATTCCCATACCTATTCCGGCCTATGTGTTTGGTATAGGTTATTTGTTTTATTCCATTTACGGAATGAAAAGGAGGATCGGGAACATCGGGCACACTGCACATTTTGGCGGGGCAATCGGCGGATATATCCTCACGTTGATCTTTTACCCGGGGCTTGTTACCATCGATCCGTTGATGGTGATTTTGCTCGCTATTCCTATCGTTTTACTCTATATTCTCGGAAAAACGGGGAAAATGTAACATTAAGCTGTCAAAAAAATCTACCTTTGTATGGCTACGGATTTCCCGCGGAACCGGGCAGGGAGGAAGTGGTACCTGCCTTTCCGGGACCGTTAAGAATACCATAAATTTTCCGGATGGAGGGGAAGCATTGTCCTGTTTGGCACAGGAGTTGATATTCAGGATGAATATAAACACAAAAAGCAATATATAATGAAAAGAATCATTTTAACTTTAGTATTAGGCAGTACCATGGCATTACAAGCACAAAATCCTTCAGTATTGGTAAAAAAAGACCACACCGGTACGATATCCGTCTCAGGTGAAGGAACGGTAAAGGTGGTTCCCGATAACGCTACCCTGAAAGTGAGGATTGAGAACGAGGGAAAATCTGCCAGCGATGTAAAAAAACTCAATGATGTGCTGATAGACAAAGTTTTGAAGTTCTGTAAGAATGATATGAAAATCGAAGCCAGGAACGTCAAAACCGAATACCTGAACCTCAATAAAAACTACGACTACCAAACCAAGGAGTACAAATATGTGGCCAATCAGTCGCTTTCCATACAGTTGAAAGACCTTTCCAAGTATGAAGCCCTGAGCCAGGGACTCCTGGAAGCGGGAGTCAACCGGATTGACGGGGTGGAGTTCGGAGCTTCCAATATCGAGGAACTGAAAAGCAAGGCGCGGATCAAGGCCGTGGAAAATGCACGAAAAAAAGCAGAGGAATACGCTACGGCGCTCGGTAAGAATGTAGGTGATCCTGTTTACCTGTCTGAAACCGGTCAGTCCGAACCTGTTCCTATGCCAAGGGTGGCCATGATGAAGATGGAAGCCGATGCCTCCGGTAGCGGGGAATCCATTGCTATTGGTGAAATGAGTATCAAGGCTACTGTGAATGTTGGTTTCGAATTGAAGTAATTCATTTCAACAGCTATAATAAATACAAAGCGGGATGTATCGGGAAAACGGGATCATCCTGCTTTTTTATTGATCTCAATTTTATTGACCACAGATATACAGCTATAATTAGCCGTGTATTCCGGGGGCAAAACAAACTTTCGGTCGGAGAGGCTTGGTGGTTTATTTATAAGCTATCCTAAAAGGTGACTACACAATGTAACCCGACCATTCTGCCCGATATTTGCGGTATCAGTTGTAATCTGGGTTTTTCCGGTAAAAACGCCTGGTCCGTTTCGGATTCCTTTTTTTGTTTGCTCCTTAGTTTTCTGGAGCTGTTTACAATGGCTTTTCCTATCAGGGTTCCTATGACACCTCCGGCAACCATGTCTGCCACCCAGTGCCTGTGGCTCTTGATATCTGAAAGAAAGACTGCGGTAACCAAAGTGTAAGGTATCCAGTAATTGTCGAATTCCATGGCCAGGACTTTGGCGACAGCATAATATGCTGTTGCATGAAATGAAGGGAAAGCAGTTCCGTCAGGGTCAGAATTAAAGGAAATACCGTGAAAATTACCAAAATCGAGGGGATTGGAAGTAAACGGACTTTCCGGAGGAATACCGTCGCTTAACGCTGGATCGGGGCGTTGTCTTCCGAATACGGATTTTAATATTAAATGGGAAATTACATAGGAATAGGTCAATGCCTTAAATGAGTTGACTACGGCAGTCTGTCCTTTTTCACTGTTAGCTATTATGGAACCACCGTATATTCCGAGCAGGGAATAGGTGATATAAGCATCATTGCCGCGAAAGGGAGAGAATTCAATTTTTTCCGACTTTGACCCAATTTTGGGCAGGGAATAATCAATATTATTTTCAATATGGTCCTGGTAGAATTCCGTAGTGTATTTATCGACCATGACCAGACCGGCGATTCCGCCTGCATAGGCCGCTGTTTTCTTCCAGTTCCTTGAAGTAAGGTGTCCCATTTCCCGGAAATCACCGGGAACGCTTAAAATGCCGTTTTTGAGTACTTTCAGGGAGGTTTGAAAGCGTCCTTCTTTGCTACGTGCAGTGTCTTTTACCTGTGAAGAAGCAGGCCATAAAGTGATCAGTGACAGGATCACACAACAATTTTTAATAGTTAACATGGTTGGGGGCTTGTTAAGGGGTTTGACTTTAGTTTCTTACATATATGAATGGTCTTATTTTGATAAACAGGTTGAATTCTGATGAAATCTCCGGTGAGGAGTATCCGGTAATTTTATTCGAGTGTATATACCACTTCGTGTACTTCTGACAGGCGGAAGTACCCGAAGGGAAAATTGTCTTTGTCCGTCAGGTTTATGCAATTACCCCGCACCGTTGCAGGCTGGGTCTGGAACGGGTTCCCCTGGCTTGAGCTTTGTTCCAGAAGAATACTCATAAAATTGTAAAACCGTTCGGATACTCCATACATCCTGATCGTGATTTGATTGCCCTGTTCCAGGTTTTCATCGGTGTAGTAGGCAAATATACGATTGCCCTGAATGTATTCGTCTTCATAAACCTGTAAGGTGGGGATAAGTGCTATATCTGGCACAAATTCAAACAGGTAATAGTTGTCCTCGTCCGGCGGGTCGATGAAATAGGTCTTGATGTCGTAATCGTTACCATCAAAACCACCGCCCCTGGTTTGAACGATATCGTCAATTTCGGTTACGGGTTTCATGGTTTCCGTTGCCGTGTAATGTTCCCCTTCATATGTGATATCCAGGGTGTAGGATTCCCCGGTTTCGGGAACGAGCTGAGCGTTTTTATATATCCCCGAATTATCCACTTCCCGGAAGCTGTAAACAGTGCCTTCGCTATCTGTAATTTCCACTGATGCCCCCGTTGCCGGGGGGACTTCGTTATTGTAATAGGGGGCAGAAGTTGTAAGCCGTATTTGCTGTGCTTCGGGGAGCGTACCTTTGTACATGTTTATAGAGGCGTCAATGACCAATCGGGGAGCAGCTTCCGGCACATCCACATGAACAGTGTCTTCACAGCCCGCGAGCGGGATGATTAACATCAGGTATGGGAATATTTGTTTTATATCGGTTAGCATTACATCAAAATTTAAAGTTATAGGAAATGGAAGGTACAATGCCGAAAATGGATAGTCTTACCGCTTCATTCCTGGCGGTTTCCCTGTCTTGTCTGAAGGTGATCGAGGCTGCGTTTTTACGGTTATACAGGTTATATATGCCAAAAACCCATTCACTTTGCCATCCCTTTTCCTTTTCCGGTCTGGGGGTATAAGTAAGCGACAGGTCCAGGCGGTGATATGCGGGAAGATTCTCATCGTTTCTCCCGCTATAACTCGGGAACTGTACGCCCTGGTATTCGTAATATCCGTCGGGATAGGTTACGGGTTGTCCGGACTGGGCAATGAAATTCAGTCCCATAGTAAGTTTTTTGTTGAACATATATGATCCGGTGAGGGAAAAATCATGGGTTTTGTTGTATGGAGTGTTATACCATTCTCCGTGGTTGATCCCTGTTTCCCGTGGTGTTCTCGGCGGTGTTCTTTGTTCAGACCGGGAGAGGGTATAGGACATCCATCCCTGCAGCCGTCCTTTTTTCTTTCTCAACAGGAATTCCAGTCCGTAAGCCCTGGCCTCACCGTTAAGGATAACCTGTTCAATGGCATTGTTGGCAATAAGGTCGGCCCCGTCTATGTAATCGATGCGGTTTTTAATGGTTTTGTAAAATCCTTCGGTCTCCAGGCCGAAGGTATTGTCTGCGAAGTCACGAAAGTAACCCAGTGCATATTGATCAAGTAGCTGGGGTTTTATGTATTTACCGCTTGGCGCCCAGACGTCGAGAGGAGTGGGCGAGCTGGTATTGGAAATGAGGTGCAGGTACTGGGCCATTCGGTTATAACTGGCCTTCAGGGCAGTGTTGTCACTCAATTTCAAAGAGAGCGAAGCCCGCGGTTCCAGGTTGGTGAAAGTTTTGATAAGTTTGGTCCTGGATTTGGTTTGCGAGCCTGTCGGAGTGGCTTTTTCATAAATACCAATGTCTTCATTGAAGATGACAGGATTATTGTTTTCATAAAGATTGAGGTTTTTCTGCCCCAGTCTGTAAAAACTGCTGATTCTAAGGCCGTATTGTAATTTCAGTCGTTCTGAAAACGAATGTTCTACATCGAGATAAGCGGCGCTTTCGAGGGCGTATTTGTTATCCAGCTTCCGATAGTTTGCTCCGGAATTTTCTCCGGTGGGGGTAACTTCCCCGGGATTGAATTTGTAGTACGCACCATTAATTCCGTAGCGGAGCTTTAAATCCTGGTTGATATAATGTTTAAAATCGTATTTGAGATTAAAATTCTGTATGCCCGAATCCCAGTTGAACTGAACAAAGTCCAGGCGCAATCCGTAGTAATAATCACTGTAAATAAAGGAAAGGTTGGAAAATAACTTGTCTGAAAAAAGGTGGTTCCACCGGAAATTAAGGATGGAATTGCCATAGGTGTTCTTAAAACTGTTCCGGATACTGATCACATCCCTTCCGAAATAACCGGAGAGAAGAATACTGTTGTTTTCATTAAAACGATAACTGAGTTTGGTATTCAGGTCGTAGAAATATGCGGCATTCTCATTATCCGTAAATTTCAGAAAAAGATGTGCATACGAACTTCTGCCGGCAAAGAGGAACGAACCCTTGTCCTTTACAATAGGGCCTTCGGCGAGCAATTTGCTGGAAAGCACCCCTATTCCCCCGTTCATATGGAAGTTGTTACTGTTTCCGTCCTTCTGAAAGATTTCGAGGACCGAAGAGACCCTTCCTCCATAGCGTGACGGGATACCGCCCTTGTACAATTTAATATCTTTTATGGCGTCCGGGTTAAACACGGAGAAAAAACCGTAAAGGTGCGAGGAATTGTAAATTGTGGCTTCGTCCAGTAAAATCAGGTTTTGGTCTGCAGCACCACCCCGGACATTGAACCCCGATGCCGCTTCACCTGCATTGGTTACGCCGGGGAGTAGGAGGATGGATTTAAGGATATCGGTTTCCCCGAGGATAACCGGCATTTTTTTGATGGTATTTATAGAGAGTTCATTAACGCTCATTTGCGGAGAACTGATGTTTTCCTGGCCGGAATATTCCGTTACAACTACTTCATCGAGCTGTTGGGAACCTTCGGTTAACCGGAAATTGAGCCGCATATCGGAATGCAGTTCGATCTCTCGTGTAATGGTTATAAATCCCAGGTAGCTGACCTGAATAATGTGCTTTCCTTCGGGAAGTATGAGCGAATAAAAACCGTATTCGTTGGTAGATACACCTTCGTTTAATTGCGGCGCTATGATATTTACACCGATAAGACTTTCGTTACTTCTCTTATCGGTAACAATACCACTGATGGTGTATTTTTCCTGGGCAAAGGAAAAATTACAAAGCAGGAATAAAGTAAAAAGTAAACTTTTCTTTATAGGGTTCATGGGGTTTTTTTGATAAATATAAAACTATCCAAGGGCAAAAATATTGTGGAAATATAAAATTTAACAAGGGGATAATACTGTAATATCCCCTTTAACTACCGCTGAAATACTAATGATCCGGGAAATTTTACCCCTGCAGACCGGTATGCCTCCGGTTTTGGACACAGGGAGATTACGGTTGAAAGAAATGCCGTTAATTATGAATAGCATCTTTGTGCTTTCCACCCAGATAAGGACACTCTTTCAGTTTCTGCATGCTCTCAAAAGGAATTTTCACCTTGTTGTATTGGTAAGTGGCTGCAAGTGTTTGTGTAAGATTCCGGTCGCCAATGCTCACATCCACATCGTCCATGGTAAACTGACAGGGGTGTTCATATCCGCAGGCATGGGTAACTTCCAGGAATTCTTTCCTGAAGGTTTTGAAATACTGCTCTAAACGGTCAGATTTGAGCGGGATGTTTATACCGCTTTGCAGCCATTTGTTTTGCGTAGCCACTCCACTGGGGCAACGGTTGGTATGGCAGGATTGCGCCTGTATACAGCCAATGCTCATCATGGCTTCCCTGGCAACGTTGATACAGTCGGCCCCCATGGCAAAAGCCATAGCGGCTTTTGCAGGAAATCCCAGTTTTCCGCTGGCCACAAATACAATACGATCGGCAATGTCCTGTTCTTTGAATATACTGTACACATCGCTGAAGGCATATATCCAGGGCAGGGAAACATGGTCGGCAAAACTGGGAGGTGCGGCCCCTGTTCCTCCTTCGCCACCGTCTATGGTAATAAAGTCGGGTCCCTTCCCGGTTTTTTTCATAAGCGCAACCAGTTCGCGCCATTGATCGAGTTTTCCTATAGCTGCTTTTATACCTACGGGAAGTCCCGTTTCTTCGGCAATTTTCTCCACAAAATCGATGAGTTCCTGTATGGACGAAAAGGCGCTGTGATTTACCGGAGAAAGCACATCTTTTCCCATTTCCACATGACGAATATCGGCTATTTGCCGGGTTATCTTTTTTGCCGGAAGTACGCCTCCCTTACCGGGCTTTGCACCTTGCGAGAGTTTTATCTCTATGGCCCTGACAAACGGATTTTCCTCTATAAGCTTTTTTAATTTTTCCATGGAAAAATTGCCGTCCTTGTCCCGGATACCGAAATATGCCGTTCCGAACTGGAACACCACATCAGCTCCTTTGGAATGGTAGGGGGAGAGCCCGCCTTCGCCTGTATTGTGATACGCTCCCGCCTTCATTGCGCCGAGGTTCATGGACTCCACGGCCTTGGCGGAGAGCGACCCGAAGCTCATTGCCGAAATATTGATTACCGATCCCGGCCGGAAAGGTTTTCTCCGCTGCCGGAATTCTCCCATAACCTTGGCACAGGGCAAAAAATATTTGTCGGTATAGTTTGGATGTCCTTCAGTTACCTTAAACGGGAGCAGGGCATTGTTTACGAAAATGTATTGATGAGAGTAGATGTCCTGGTCAGTTCCGAAACCCTCATAGTTGTTTTCCTTTTTTGCCGATGCATATATCCATCCCCGTTCTATACGATTGAAAGGCAGTTCTTCCCGGTTATTGGCCACGAGGTACTGGCGGAGTTCCGGGCCGATACTTTCCAGAAAATAGCGGAGATGGCCTACGATCGGGAAATTATGGCTTATGGTATGCGCCTTCTGAACAAAGATATCGCGAAGAGCAATCAATACGAGGGCAATAAGTACCCAGCCCCACCAGGGGATGTTTCCGAGAAATAATGGTAAGCTATTCATAAGCAAAATAAATTTCAGGGTTCCTCGTCCGGTTACATCATTTCACTATGCAGCCGGACGGAGCTTCTTTTATCATTTTATGTTCCCAAATAATCAAAGACAATTTGCGTAAAGGCTTTAACTCCCAGTAGCATACCGCTTTCATCAATATAAAAATCGGGTGTATGGTGCTGGGTAGGTGCCTTGTCCAGCGGTTTTCCTCCCAGGAAGAAATAGAATCCGGGAATTTTTTCCTGGAAAAAGGAAAAATCCTCGGCGCCCGTTACGGCCTTGGTCAATATCACATTTTCTTCTCCTGCGACTTCCTGGAGGGAAGGCAGGGTTTTTGCGGTGAGTCCGGGGTCGTTATAGGTAACCGGCAAGCCTTTATCAATGTTTATGGTTGCTTCTGCTTTATACGCTTTAGCAATGGTAGTCACCATCTCTTCCATTCGGCGGTTGAGCAGTTTTTGCATGTCGTAATCCAGGGTTCTGATTGTTCCCAGCATTTCTGCGGTTTCCGGGATGATGTTGTGCCGTACGCCGCTTGATATTTTTCCGACGGTTATTACGGCGGCCTCATTGGTCAATTCCATTTCCCGGCTGATGATGGATTGGAGTCCGTCTATTATTTTTGCCGACACGAGTATGGGGTCTACCCCGGTCCAGGGAGCAGAACCGTGTGATTGTTCCCCCTTTACATGAATTTCAAACTCCTGCGCGGCCGCCATTGTTCCTCCGGGTTTGTACATTATTTTTCCCACATCTATGAGCGAACTGATATGCAGTCCGAATATGGCCTCAACATCCGGGTTTTTCAATACCCCTTCCTTTACCATCAGGTCTGCACCACCTTCTTCTCCGGGAGGCGGCCCTTCTTCAGCCGGCTGAAAAATGAATTTCACGGTTCCTGCAAAGTCGTTGTTCTCGGCAAGGACCTCAGCAACACCCATGAGTATGGCAGTATGTGTGTCGTGTCCGCAGGCATGCATTACACCTGTTTCCTCGCCCAGATATTCTGTTTGTACGGTAGATTTAAACGGTACATCCACTCTTTCGGTAACGGGAAGGGCATCGATATCGGCCCGGAGCGCTATGACTTTTCCGGGTTTTTTTCCTTTGAGAATGCCCACAACACCGGTTTTGGCCACTTCTGTCTGCACCTCCATCCCGAGGCCTTTCAGGTGTTCCGCTATTTTTTTTGCAGTATTGAACTCCCGGTTTGAGAGTTCCGGGTTTTGGTGGAAGTGCCTGCGCCACTCTATAATTTTCGGTTCTATGTTTTCAATATCTTTTTGAAGTTTGGATTGTGCGAAACCGGTAATACAACAGCAAAACAGGAGCAGGGAAAAGCGTTTTTTCATAATTATTTGAGTTAGTACAGTTGTTATATGAGTTAAAGATATAAATTTTACAATGAATTCGAACACACGAATAACAGGATTCGGAGGTGATGAATAAAAACAGCAACCTTTGTTTACAGTGAGCATTTATTCTTGACCGATAACGGGAAATAAGGATATATCAGACAGAGGTATGTGTTCCGTAAAATTTGCCGTGAAACAATTTTATGTAAATTTGGAATAAATATTCCTTTTTGATGAAAGATGCCTTGCACAATATATACCGTAATCAATCGCTGATCTATAAGACTTTTCTGTTTCTCTGTGCTACGGCAATGGTGGTTTACCTGTTTCCCAAGGCCGGGAAATTCAAGTATGAATTTCAAAAGGGAAAAACGTGGCAGTATGAAAACCTTTATGCGCCTTTTGATTTTCCCATACAAAAAACCGAAGAGGAGATCGAAAGTGAGCGGGAAGAAGTCCGTGCCAATTTTGTGCCCTATTATTCTTATGATTCCAAAGTAGTTGCCGATGTTGCTGCCCGTTATAAAACAGAGTATGCCAATTATTTTAAAAGGAAAAGCCTGGAAAAAACGGGAAGGGACTTTCTCAACGTTTTATATTCGAATGGTGTAGTGGCCGATGAAACCTCTCTTCCGGACGGTCAGTTTGTCAATGTGGTCAAAGGGAATGAGGTTTCCCTGGTGTCTAAAAACAAGATAATACGTACGGGGCAAATGGAGCAGGTACTTTTTCGTTACCTGGAGGAAAAAGGGATTTCTGCGTACAAAGATGAGTTTTACAACCTGTTTTCGGCAATAGTAAAACCCAATATAAGGGAAAACCGGGAACTGTCGGAAAAGGCCCTGAAGGATGAGCTCAACGGTATTTATACGACTAAGGGAATGGTAGACAGGGGCGAGCGCATTATCCTCAACGGCGAAGTAGTGGAAGGTGAAAAATTTGAGGTGTTGCGTTCTTTCCAGAAGGAATACGAATCGCATTTGTGGAAAGGCACCAATTATTACTGGATTGTTTTCGGGTATACCATTCTGGTGGCCCTGGCATTTGTAATGTTGTTCCTTTTTCTCTGGAAGTACAGGCCTCAGATTTTACAGGACAATACCAAGGTGACCTTTATTTTTGTCAATATTGTTGTGATGATATTTATCACTACGATAGCGGTAAAATATGACGGAGCGTATGTTTATGTGGTGCCATTGTGTATCCTTCCCATTATACTGAAAGCATTTTTTGACCCCAGGCTGGGACTTTTTGTGCATGTACTCACTGTTTTGCTTCTCGGTTTTATTGTTCCCAATAGCTTTGAATATGTCTTTTTACAGGTCATTGCGGGGATCGTCACCATACTTACGGTATCGGAGTTGTATCGCCGGGCTAATCTTTTTGTTTCGGTGGGACAGATCACTTTGGTATACATGATCACGTACTTTGCCTTTACTGTGATACACGAAGGTAATTTGCGGAATATCATCTGGCTCAATTTCGGCCTGTTTATCCTCAACGGACTGGCCACGTTGTTTGCCCAGCCATTGATTTATGTCTATGAAAAATTGTTCGGACTGGTTTCCGATGTTTCACTGTTGGAGTTGTCCGATACCAATTCCAAGCTACTCAAAGAACTTTCGGATAAGGCACCCGGAACATTTCACCATTCGCTGCAGGTAGCCAATTTGGCTGAAGCTGCGGCAAATGAGGTCAGGGGCAATGCCATGCTGGTAAGGGTAGGGGCTTTGTATCACGATATCGGAAAGATGAACAATGCGGTCTACTTTACGGAAAACCAGACCACGAGAGTGAATCCGCACGATGAGATAAGTCCGGCAGAAAGTGCGCAGATCATCATCAATCATGTACTTGACGGCATAGAGCTGGCCAGGAAAAACAACCTTCCTGACCGTGTTATAGATTTTATCCGTACCCATCATGGAACCTCCGCGGTATATTATTTTTATAAAAAACAACTGGAACATGATGAAAACACCAGGATAGAGGACTACAGGTATCCGGGACCGATACCTTTTTCCAAGGAAACGGCAATAGTGATGATGTCTGATGCCGTTGAGGCCGCGTCGAAAAGCCTGAAGAACCCTACTTATACGATTATAAATGAATTTGTAGAGAAAATTGTAGACAAACAGATAGAAGACGGGCAGTTTCTCAATGCTAATATTACCTTTAAAGAAATAGAAAGTGTAAAAAAAATATTGAAACGCAAGTTGACGAACATTTATCATTTGCGGGTGGAATACCCGGAATAGTATATACGATTGATTTTTAAACGGGTATCGGATTTTTGTTGAAAGAGTACAAAAAAGTAGGTAAAATAGTTGCGTTCTATATGGCGAACCACTACATTTGCATCCGCAATTTAAGAATGAAACGTTCATAAAGATTAACGGAGAGGTGGCAGAGTGGTAATGCAGCAGCCTGCTAAGCTGTCAACGCGAAAGTGTTGCCTGGGTTCGAATCCCAGTCTCTCCGCTGTTATTTTCGGGGTGTAGCGTAGCCCGGTTATCGCGCCTGCTTTGGGAGCAGGAGGTCGCAGGTTCGAATCCTGCCACCCCGACATTTTAGGGTTTATTACAAACCAATTAAAATTTAAGCAAATGGAAATCAGTAAATTATATTTTTACGGTTTCCATTTGTTTTGTTTTGAGCCTATATTTCAAGGTGTCCTAATCGGTGTCCTATTTTTACAAGACAGAAATTTTGTAAATTAAAGGCTCAAAGCCGCATTTGACTTTCACGGCGATTTGGCTTTCGTTTTAACTGATTTTCTAATCAAAAACGAAAGTGATGCAAACTTCAACAACTTTTAGTATTCATTTTTGGCTGAAAAAGACAGCGAAAAGAAAAAACGATCAGATTCCTGTTTATGCAAGGATTACAGTAGATGGTAAGCGAGCTGATATAAGCATAAAAAGAGCTGTTGCCGCTAAATATTGGGTTACTTCTACCGGTAGAGTTAACCCGCATGTTTCAGGAGCAAAGCACATCAACCAATACCTGGATGACGTGCATGCCCGAATAATAGAAGCTCATAGGCAACTACATTCCGAAGGCAAGCCGATTACTGCGCTTTCCATTAAACTTCGTTACCTGGGCAAAGATCGTCCTGTGACTACATTAGCAGGCTTGATAAAATATCACAGGTTAAATGAAATTGATAATCTGGAAGACGGCACAGCGAAGAATTATAATGCTACTGAACAATATTTATACAATTTTATGCAATGGAAATTTAAGGAAAAGGATATTAAGTTGGCTCTCATTAATTATACATTGATCACGGAATTTGAAAATTACTTACCAAAATACCCCCTGAAGCCTTCTCAACCATTGAATAACAATGGTGTGATGAAGCATATGGAACGTTTCCAAAAACTCGTCGGCCTGGCGTTTAAACATGGGTGGATAGGACAAAACCCTTTTTTACCCTATACGTTGAAATATGATGATTTTGATAATGATTTTCTGGAAGATCATGAAATTGAACGACTAAAAAACCACATCTTTCAGGATAAGGGGTTGGAGTTAGTGCGTGACGTTTTCATTTTTTCCTGCTATACGGGTTTATGTTATATAGAGGTTAAACTTTTAAAAAAGGATAAGATAGTCACCGGCATTGATGGAGATCATTGGATCAATGTCAAAAGAAAGAAGACTAAGACCCCGGTAAAAGTCCCATTATTGGAACAGGCAAAAGAAATATTAGACAAATATGCGAATTACCCGGATATCTCCAATGATTATTCCCTGTTACCTGTATTTGCAAATCAGACCATCAATAAATATTTGAAAAGAATTGCTAAAGAGGCAGGCATAAACAAGCATTTGACCTTTCATGTGGCGCGACATACCTTTGCTACCACTATTACCTTGTTGAATAATGTCCCCATGGAAACTGTATCCAAACTTTTGGGACATACCAAACTTTCCACTACAAAGCGTTATGCCCGTGTACTTGAAAAGAAAATAAGCAAGGATTTTGCTCAATTAAGAACAGTACTCAAAGCTAATACCAAGGAAAAACCGGACTATGAATTAACAGCATACAATCATTTACAGATCGTAAAGTAGCCTATCAACATGATGTTGTAAGCAAAAAATGAGTAAAAAAGGGATGAATTCCCTATCAATTAAACAAGGATATAGAGAAGTGATCAAACTCGGGAAGAATTGACAAAAGCTTTTTAAGGGGTAGTTAATTAACTTTTAACTCTGCATTGGTTTTTCCACTATTTACGCCTATATTTGAATTATATTTTAAAGAATGATAAGACCTAATTTTTAAGTCTTTGGAATCCACATAATATTATGGCTGACAGTGTTTACATATCTTTAAATTTGACTTCTGACCAACTGGATTTCATGAAACTTCTAGATGAGTATGAAATAGACATCTTCCGGTTCGATGAAATTGAATCTCGTATCAATACGAAGTTTTCTAACCTTAATGAGGTATTGGAAAATCTGGTACATAAAGAATTACTGTCCAGAATAGAACGCGGCAAATTTTGTAAGGTGAATTTCCGGGATGAATATGTCATTGGGGCTTTCGTTGCAAATCAAGGAGCGGTAGCCTATTGGTCTGCTTTAAACCTGCATGGGCTTACAGAGCAATTCCCAAATACAGTGTTTATCCAAACACCGCATAAAAAGAAGGATAAAACAATCTTTGGGGTGGACTACAAGTTTATTAAGATAGCTGATAGAAAGCGGGCTGGAATAATAAAAGAAGGTTATGGTAATCACAGTTATGAACTTACAGATGTAGAAAAAACCATTGTGGACTGTTTTGATTTACCACAATATTCCGGGGGATATGCCGAACTGATCCGGGCTTTTGCTTCCGCAAAACTCTCAGGAAAAAAAATGATTACCTACTGCCAGGCCATTAATAACCAGGCGGCGACCAAACGCATGGGGTATCTGGCTGAGCTTCTGGACAAAAAGGGAATGAAAACATTTATCCGATTTGCCAAGGATCAGATTACGCAAACTTATAACCCTATAGACCCTTTGGGGCCGGACACAGGGAAGTACAACGCGGAATGGAAGCTAAAACTAAATATTACTGAATCTGAAATTATAAACATTACCAATAAACAGTATTGATGATACTTAAAAAGGAGGTGGAGAGAATTGCCGAACAAAAAGGAGTGGCAAAGACCACAATCGACAAGGATTGGGTATTAGGCCATTTTGTAGACGCCATATTTTCTATTCCCGAATGTCGGGATAAGCTTGTATTCAAGGGAGGGACCTGCCTTAAGAAATGTTATTTTAAAAATTACAGGTTTTCAGAAGACCTGGATTTTACAGCTATAGATCCCGATTTTGTCCTCAATAAAAAATTATTGGATAAGATTGTAAAGCTGGTAACCGAACGAACGGAAATCCCATTATACGTTCAGGAACTAAAGCAATTGAAGTTTAAGGACAGGCCAACTGGCTTTTCGGCGATAGTAAAATTCTGGGGAGCAGATCATCCCCGCAATCAGGCTCCCCCGGCTCCACAACGTTGGCAAACTTCTATTAAAATTGAGATCATCTTGTACGAAGCGATGATTTTTTCTCCGGAAAACCGGAAAGTATATCATGAGTATAGCGACGATCTCACAGAGGCAGCCATGTCCATACCCTGCTATACGGTTCAGGAAGTGTTGGCCGAAAAACTCAGGGCATTGATTCAACGGTCATACACGGCACCCCGGGATTTTTATGATATATGGTATTTGTCCCAAAATGTAGCAGGTCTTAATTGGCAGGAAATTGTAGCGGCCTTTCATCAAAAAATGAAATTCAAAGGCTTGGAATTCAATAGTATTGATCAAATGATCAACAATGAAAGTGACAAGCGGCTGCAAGCTGCCTGGAAGAATAGTCTGGGACACCAGATACCGGATAAGGATATAACCTACGAACTCGTAAAAAATGAAGTTGTTAAACTTTTAAATGATATACTTTAGAAAGCAGTGGTCACTTCCCCCTAAAATTGTGAAGTTTTACAATGAAGGACGGAACTTGCATCCGTATGCCACCGCTTTTTATTACGTGAGAATAAAAATTACTTTTTAATATAGGGACTTACAAACGCTTTTTTTACGATGGGCCCTCATTTCTATTGTATTCAAACGAGCACCAGTGGGATTTAATGGCACTTTTTATTCCTTTTCAATATTCTTCAATGCTTTTTTCAACAATTCTGGAGAAACTTCCTTCACTATCGTATATATCATTCCACGTTTGGTTTTACCATCTTCATCTATATAGTTTTGGTACTTTTTTGTACTCTTGACAAGCCCCTTTAATAACCCGGTAGTCCAAGCGATGGATGTCTGTTTGTTTAGAGGAGGAGGTAGAGTTTTGAGAATTTCGATATTCAAAAAATTACGCCCAACGGGATAGTCTTTTATCGCGCGGATCACATAGCTGGCCATGTTTTTAGCCCCTTTAAGTCCGACTGCATGTTCGGGCCTATTGTTTATATAATCTCTGATTCTGGGCACAGAAAGAACAATAGTCGTAAAACTACGAATTATAAACGAATGGAGCACCTGATGTAGGAAGAGAGAGCAGGGTCGGACGAGCCTATATCAGTCAGTATTTTACAATTTTATAGATGTTAAAAACTTATCTATATAGTATTGTTCTATTAATATTTGAGTCTTTTTTGCCATTATAATAAATGATTTTATTGGTCCAGTTCCCTCTATTGTCATAAACGTATTTGTATTCGTAAACTATTTTCTTTTCCAGTTCATCATTTTTAAATTGTTCTTCAGTCATTTTACTGACATTACCTTTCGAATCATATTCGTATCTATTGATGCGGGTAAAATTTAAATTTTTCTGAATATTTTTTTTTGATTTAATGGCAAAATTTGTCGATTGTGAGTTATTAAACTCAGAAATTATTCCTTCATTATTTTTATTATGATATAATACCCACTTATTCTCAAATAAGATGTTGTTGATAATTGAGCTTTTTTTTCTTTTTTTATTGGAAAAATCAAAATATTCAATCTCTTCTTGCCAATAATACCCGTGTAATGGATGTATTGTAATTTCCTTTTTCATCAATCCTTGATTATTGAAATGAAATTGCAATGTTGAATTTCCTTCTTTGAATTTGTAGTTCTTAATTATGCCATTAGGTGTTTTTTTTTGACTTTCAAATAACAAAGTATTAACTAGATGATCTTTTTTATTTACTGGAACAAAATAGTCTGCAGTGATTATTTTATTGTTTTCGTCATATTTAAGAATAATTTTATCTCTAAGCTCTTCATATTTATAAGTATATATGGCTTTAATATTTCCATTTTGGTTATAAACTATAGAATCAGTAAAAACAAATCCTTGTGCAAGCAAAAGTTGCCCTTTAGAATTAAATTGATATTCTTCGCTATTTGTATTTACCGAAATTATCTCATTATCCCCTATTAAATCAGCTACATGCTTAATCCTTGCGGATTGAGAGTAAATATGTTCTAAGAAAATATTGCTTAGAATCAGTACTATTATTTTTAATTTCATTTGAATTCTTTAATTACAGCCAACTCATAAATATACACAATACTACAACCTATTTCCTGTTTTTCCAAAACTTATATTTACACCAATACACCTTTAAAATATAGTATATTATAGACAATATGATGGCACGTATTTTGTATTGCCACAATTGAAAATATTTTACTTTCTTTTGCAGAAAACAATGTAAAACACGAACAAATAGATGTTGAAAAACTCCGCAGCTATATTCCCTACTGCATCAATGAACTAAAACTATCCGAAAACCTTATCCATAGCCGGCTCAACACCTTGAAATTTTATAAAGAATACCTGTTTGAGGGGCGATATGGCGAACAGTATTCCGTAAGAAGCGTACAACAGGTGTTCAAAAAGGCCATGTGCCATGCCGGTATCAACAAGAGAGATGGCATACACAAACTACGCCACAGCTATGCTACTCTCTTAATTTAGCAAGGAACAGACATCCGTTTTGTGCAGGAACTACTCGGACGCAAGGATATAAAATCACGATCTATTAGCAAGCCGAATACGGCCATACAAAGCAAATAGCGGTCGCTACGCCAGTGCGGCTTCCCATTCTTAAATTCATCCCAGAGCTGTAATTCATATACGATATGCAGGGAGAGGACGATTTAAGGGCATTGGCCAAGATCGTGGCGTTTATGCGGGCAGTAAGTATTATAGTAGTACTGATGCACCTGTACTGGTATTGTTTCGGGTTCTTTCTGGAACAGGGCTGGACATTGGAAACCGTCAACAAAATATTGAGAAACTTCCAGTGCATAGCTGGACTGTTTTCCCATACACTATATACCAAAACATTTGCTATCTTACTGTTGGCGCTAAGTTGTCTCGGCATCAAGGGCGTGAAGAATGAGAAGATCACCTGGTCGAAAATATACACTGCGCTGGCGGTCGGTTTTGTGCTTTTCTTCCTGAACACTCCCTTGTTAAAACTCCCCATGAATACCGCTACCTTCCTTTATAGTCTTACAATCGGGTTAGGTTATATCGCTCTGTTGATGGCAGGCGTGTGGATGAGCCGATTGCTGAAAAATAATCTTATGGATGATGTATTCAATACGGATAACGAAAGTTTCATGCAGGAAACCAAATTGATGCGGAACGAATATTCGGTAAACCTTCCCACCAGGTTTCAATACGGGAAAAAGAACACGACGGCTGGATCAACGTTGTCAACCCTTTCCGTGCCACTATTGTGTTGGGAACGCCCGGATCGGGTAAGAGCTACGCCATCATCAATAATTACATCAAACAGCACATCGAAGAGCCCTTTTCGATGTACAACTATGATTTTAAGTTCGATGACCTTTCCACTATTGCGTATAATCATCTGTTGCGACATGCCTGGAAATATGCGGTAAAACCGAAGTTTTACGTCATCAATTTTGATGATCCGAGACGGAGCCATCGCTGCAATCCGATCAATCCGAACTTCATGACGGATATCTCAGATGCTTATGAATCGGCTTATACCATCATGCTCAACCTGAACCGGTCGTGGATACAGAAGCAGGGCGATTTCTTTGTGGAAAGCCTGATCATCCTGCTGGCCGTTATTATTTGGTTCCTGAAAATCTACGAAGGCGGCAGGTACTGCACCTTTCCGCATGCCATTGAACTATTGAATAAGAAATATGCGGATGTATTCACGATTCTGACTTCCTATTCCGAACTCGAAAATTACTTATCACCTTTTATGGATGCCTGGCAGGGTGGAGCACAGGATCAGTTACAGGGACAGATCGCGTCTGCTAAAATTCCGTTGTCCAGGATGATCTCTCCTCAACTGTATTGGGCAATGACCGGGGATGATTTCACGCTTGACATCAACAACCTCAAAGAGCCAAAAATTCTTTGTATAGGTAATAATCCTGACGGGCAGAACATTTATTCAGCAGCACTTGGGTTATACAACTCCCGAATAGTAAAACTTATCAATAAAAAGGAGCGCTTAAAAAGTTCTGTTATTATTGATGAGTTACCTACCATTTATTTTCGCGGACTGGACAACCTGATAGCAACTGCCAGAAGCAATAAGGTGTCGGTTTGTCTGGGTTTCCAGGATTTCTCGCAACTGACCCGTGATTATGGCGATAAGGAAAGCAAGGTCATTCAGAATACCGTGGGCAATATTTTCAGCGGCCAGGTAGTAGGGGAGACTGCCAAAAACCTGTCGGAGCGGTTTGGAAAGGTGCTTCAGAAACGGCAGAGTATGACCATTAACCGCAACGACAAATCTACTTCTATCTCTACCCAGATGGACAGCCTTATACCTGCTTCCAAGATTTCAACACTTACACAGGGGATGTTTGTGGGAGCAGTAGCCGATAATTTCGATGAGCGAATCGAGCGGAAAATCTTCCATTCAGAGATCGTGGTGGACAACGATAAAGTGGCCGCTGAAGCCAAGGCTTACCAAAAGATACCGGAAATCCGGTCATTTACTGATGGAGTAGGGGGAAACAACATGAAACAGGAAATCGAAGCCAATTACCATCGGGTGAAAAAGGAGGTCGTCCGACTGGTCGGTAGTGAAATGGAACGGATCAAAAATGACCCGGATTTGCAACATCTGGTGCTGAAACCACCACCACCAACGCAAAAGCAGAAATCATGATGTAATGGCCCAATTATGTCCTTATTATTGACTTAAGTTTAAATAACGGAGTAACTAAATAAATTTCGTAAAAATAATAAATTCTTATTATAATAATGGGGTTACTAAAGCTCATCCCATCAAATTATTTATTGATAAAGAACTATACCTTGCTTGAAAACACAAATAAATGGTGTTAAAACTTAATGAATTATCTGTTCAAAAACAAATAACTGATTATCAGAATTTTACATTTTAAACGTATTTCTACGTAATAAAAATACGTCTAAAATACGTACTAATTTTTAACAAAATTTTCACTGTGTCTTGTATATTCGTAATGTATCGTGTAAGGATTACATATGTCATTAGGTGTGTTCTAATGAGTACCATAATTTAATTCATGAATTTGGTGCAGATGACCTATTTATTCAAAATTGTTATAGTTACGAAATATTATACCCCTAACCCTAATCCATAAACCATTTATTAATATTAAATTTAAAAATCATGAATTTTTTTACTTTACTAAAAATCAAAAAAGGAAGAAGGATATTCTTCAAAAAAGTAACTCAAGGAAGTTTTGTTTTGGTTTTATTGGCTCTTTTCACCTTTTCTAGTTGTCAAGAAGAGGAAGGGATTGGTGAAACTCCTGATTATTCCGGTGAAGATTTGTTTAGAGGAGTATATTTTTTGCAAGGAGAAGCTGCCCATAGGATAAAATCTTATGAAGATGCAATCTTGAAAATAAATGAGCTTGATAATGAAGCGCAAGCAACATTGAACGACTTTTATGATGATTTAATTCAGGAAATAAAAAAGATAGATCCGGGGTATTTTGATACTTTCAAAGAACAAATGACTTCGAATAATGTATATGCTATTGAACATCAATTAGAAGAAGGTCGAGAAATGTTAACAAAGGCAGGTCTCCAATCTGAGAAATACAAAAAAGTGTTTGAATATACGAGGAAGGTAAGTTCCGATATGAAACTTCAAAATATTGACTTTCGTAGTGAAAAGGGAATAAAAGAGATTAAAGGTTATGCAGAGAGTTATTTTAAAAGGGAATCAACAGATGTCCAAGCGGCATGTGTACCTGCAGCGGCAGTCTGTGTAGTTGTTGCATTAGCCGTATGGGAAGCAGCGGTAACAGTAAATGTTACCGCTGTAGGAACCGTTGCTGGTGCTATTTATGCAACGTTAGTATATAAAGCTTCAATTTATTGGGCAGAAGTGGCAAGCGCTCCTGCCATAACAAGAGAGGCTTTTGTTACAGAACTTGAGAATACTTTCTAGGTTTAATAGATACATGTATTAGAAGTGCTATGATTTGAATGAAAATGAGTGAATCATGGCACTTTTTGTTATGTTGGTAAGAATGTAGGATTTTTAAACTTTAATCTAAGAAACAAATAAATATTAATGAACAAAAATGATAATTATAAACTTTTTTCAATTGTTGTATTGATCTCATTATTGTCTATATTATCTTTTTATATAGCTATGGCCAATGTAACAACTATCGTTAATTTTCCTTCCACAACAGTTAAAAAACAATTATTTGCACTATTTCCCGAGGGGTGGGGTTTTTTTACTAAAAGCCCGAGAGAAACAATGGTTGATATATATAAAAAACAAGATCAAGAAAATTGGAAACGCGTGAATATTTCGAATAGTTCCAGAAAAAATTTATTTGGCTTTTCACGAAAGGCTAGAGTAATGGGAATAGATATTGACATTATTTTAAGAAATATTGCAAAAGAGGATTTTATAGCATTTACAGGAAATTTTATGAATAATATCCCTGATAGAATATATACTATAGAATATGACAAATCTTTTCAATTCATAAATGTCGGGGAATATTTAATTGTTGAACGAAAAATAATTCCCTGGTTTTATGCACAATCAGCTAAAGAAAAAGATGTCCCCGGCTTAATTATGAGAATAGAGATAAAGTAAAAATGAAATTTTATGAGAATAAAAATTATTCAATATATTAATAAGAGTAATTATAAAGGAATAATATGTCTATATTCTTTGGCAAGAACCTGCTTAGCAATAGGAATATTAATTACATTGTTGTTTGACTCGCCGTTTATGTTATTTCCTGAAGATTTTTTTCGAGGATTCGATAAAACTCTTTTCGTAAACCAGATAAATTTTTTTTATCTTTTTGAATATGAGAATTTATTGTGGGCGAAATGGATTGCCATTCTAATTCTTTTAACAGTTATATTTGGGATTTTTCCTAGAATTACTGCTCTATTACATTGGTGGATTGCTTTTAGCTATAATACGGGGACTATAGTTGTTGATGGAGGGGATCAGATTACCTCAATACTAACTCTGATGATTATACCGATTGCCTTGTTCGATAATAGAAGGTCACATTGGAATGATTTAAAAGACGAAAATTCAGCTAATTTTATTGGCAAGATGGTTTCAATCTCTACTTTAGTCCTTTGTCAGATTCAAATGAGTATAATTTATTTTTTTGCCGGAGTAGAAAAAATGAAAGTACAGGAATGGATTGATGGTTCAGCAGTTTATTATTGGTTCAATCACAATATTTTTGGAGCAAACTCGCTGCTGAGATACCTTTTTGAAGATTTTTTCAAAAATCAATTCTTTGTAATATCTATAACCTGGGGGGTGATGCTTTTGGAAATTTTACTTTTCGCGGCTTGTTTTATGAACAGAAAAAATAAATATATTTTTTTCATTATAGGCATTTCTTTTCATTTTGTGATACTGCTCACTCATGGTTTAATAAGTTTTTTCTTCGCAATGGCTGGGGGGTTGATTTTGTATTTGTTGCCTTCCAAACGAGCAATAGAAATAATGTCTAATATTCGAAATTATGATACGCGACTTAAATTACACTCTACAAGAGAAGCAAAAATTTAATCAATGGTATATATGGGGTCCATTATTAGCTTTTTTTTTGCTGCCTATTATACTAATTATTTTTGGATTAGCTAAGGAGAATACACTCGGAGTTGTTACTATGTCCGTTATAGGAATACTAATAATTATATTTTTTTATTCTATCAGTCTTAAAACAGAATATAACACGAAAAATATTACAATAAACTTTTTTCCACTTACTGGAAAAAGGACTATTTCATGGAAAGAGGTTGAGTCTTTTTCTATTCAGAAGTACAAATTTGTAGGGTATGGAGTCAGACATTCTACAAGATCCAATACAATATACTATAACATTTCGGGTAATGTAGGCCTGCATTTACTGCTAAAGAACGAGGAGAAAGTTGTTATAGGCACTAGAAAACCTGCTCAACTATCTAAATTTCTTGAAAGAATAAAATCCGAATTTCCCAATTAGGATCAACATTACTAGTTTACGTATTTGATTATATATATTTAAGATATTTGTTGATGTGAGAGATTGGCAAGGGGTAATTAGTTTTTTATCAAAATGGAAAACATATATATGTTTCCCATATGTATTTTATATTATTTTAATGCAGACCAAGATAGACGATTTACTTTTTTATAAGAATATGTCTATTATCATGCTCATTTCTTCCGTTTCTCTTATAATCTTACTTTTTCCAATCATTACGAAACAAAAGTGGAATTTTAATTTTATGGATGTCATTAGCGTCCTTTATATTTTTTATATTGTTGTTATTACTTACATTAATAATAATCTTACCTGGAATTTAGATTTACTGACTTACATTAATCTATATATAAGTTACTGGTGTATTAGGTTGATAAATAATCAGGTTTCTCAAATTATAACTATTTTATATCAATTTCTCTTTTTCGGGATTGTAGTACAGATAATTGGATGGGGGCAATATTTTGGTATAATCAGTTTGAATAATACATTTTTTAAAGTTACGAGCCTTTTTGATAATCCCAATTTATTTACCACATATCAAATAGCATTATTCCCGATTGCCGTTTGGGTTTGTCTGAAATCTAAAAGGGCATTGATACGAATTGCAACAGGAATTTTTATAATAAATTCTTTTGCGTTCTCGATAGTTTGTAAGTCTAGAATGTCATTAATTATTTTAATATTCAGTTCTCTTCTTTTCTGTATATTTTATTGTTTTCGTAACATGAAATTCTATAATCGAGGATATTTTAAGAAAGCATTTCTTCTATTTTTTACACTATTGATTGTATCATTTTCATTTTTTCTTAGCAATTTTGACTATAAAGGAAATGATGATTCCATATTTGGAAGAAAACTTATTTACAAAATATCATTTAAGATGCTTCAAGAACGTCCTTTTATAGGAATCGGTTATGGGGAATTCAAGAGTGAGTATAATAGCCATCAGTCAGAGTATTTCACTTCAAATGAAACTTTACCAAGAGAAGAAAAAGTTGCTACTGAAAATTATTATGCTTTTAATGATTTTCTTCAGACTACGATTGAACAAGGCGTTTTTGGAAGTGGAATATTTATAATGATGATTTTATTTATAATTAATGTGAAAAATAAAAGATTCTCCGATCATTTGCTATTCTTCGCACTTAAATTGGTTATAGTGTCCATTTTAATATCGGGCCTAGTTTATTATACATTAACAAACTTTGCAATTCTCATTTTATTTTGGACGGTTTTAGGGTGCAGTTCAAACTTTCTCAATTCAACATTTAATTTTGGAAATAGTCAGATAATTGTATTAAAGAGTTTAAATGCAATGGTATTATTGATTTTGATATTGCTTAATTTGAATTGCTTTAGATATATAAATCAATGGTTTAATATTTATCAATATCCTATTTTCAATAGGAACACCTTGGCAATATACGCTGATTTATTGCCTAAAATGAAAAAAAACGGGGTGTTTTTAGTTGATTATAGTAAAAGGTTACAGGCAAATAATGAGCATGCGAAAAATCTTGACATTCTAAAAATGGCAATAAACGAACTGCCCAGTACTGAAACTTATTCGGCATTAGGAAACGCCTATGCAGTTAACGAAATGCCGTATCAGGCTGAATTGAATTATATAAAAGCTTGTTATGTTGCCCCAAACAGATTTACTCCAAAATATAAATTGCTGGAATTTTATATTTTAACTAATCAAACAAATAAAGGAATTTCTATTGCTCATAAAATACTTGAGCAGCCTATTAAGGTCCCGTCATTGGAAATTGAAATGATAAAACGGAACACACGTGTTTTCTTAAATGAGAACCTGAAAAAGGATTTTTTCCTTGAAATTTTATAACAAAGAAATTAAGCGTCAATTTCATTGTAGCCTTCCCTAATATAAGTAATATTGTATATAGACCCGTCATTTAATTTATATAAGGTAATATTTTATGGTCAAAAAAACATATTTATGACTGTTAAAAACACTAAAGTTACTTATACAGAAAAATTGAAAACTATTATCATGATTTTTATATGAAAAGATTTATCCTGAGTAAAAGAAACTTAAATAGCAGTTTTAGACATACTTTATTGATATGCACAGTGATGTTCTATTTTTCTTCAACGAATGGGCAAGAGCTTTCGGATAGAAATAGGCCATTGGTTAAATCATTTCAAAATTTTTATAATCAAAATAAGCCGGACAGTTTATTTTTACTCTTTTCTTCAAAGCTGAAAGAAAAAATGCCTCTTGAGCAGACCCGGGCATTTAATCAACAATTATTAAATCAACTAGGGAAATTATTGAAGGTTGAACCTGATAGTATATCAAAATTCAATACAACCTATTACATAGCTTCTTTTGAGAAGGGAATATTAAGACTATTGATTTCATCCAACGAGTCCAGAAAAATTAAAGGGATTTTTTTGCAACCCTATAAGACAGAAAACAACTCCAATAAAATTAAAAGAGAACAAGGACTTTCAATAGAAGTAGAGGGGGGCGAAATTAAAGGAACCTTACTTATTCCGGATGGACAAGGGGACGTCCCTTTAATTATCCTTATAGCAGGGTCCGGACCAACCGATAGAAATGGCAATTCTATATTTACTCAAAATAACTCTTTAATGTATTTAGCTAATGAATTGGATGACATAGGTGTAGCTACCTTTCGTTATGATAAACGAGGTATAGGAGAAAGTGCTAATATTAAAGAGAATGAATTGGCGACAGCAAATGACTTTGTAAATGATATTGTTGAAATTATAAGACAATTCAAATCTGATTCTAGGTTTTATAAAACTATTTTGTTAGGTCATAGTGAAGGTTCTCTTTTAGGGGTTTTAGCTTCTCAAAGGGAAGAGGTAGATGGTTTTATTTCAATTGCCGGACCTGGATTCCATTTAAGCCATTCCCTAAAACAGCAGATTATGGAAAACCTTCCGTCAGAACAACGGGACTCGGCATTATTTATTCTAAACAATTTGAGTAAAGGAAATGTTGTAAAATCGATTCCTGATGATTTGAATACACTTTTTTCAGAAAAATCACAGATTTTTTTAATGTCCATGTTTAAGTATGACCCTGCTGTTGAAATAAAAAAGCTAGATATTCCAGTATTAATACTTCAAGGAGATTCCGATTTACAGATAAGTATTGAGGATGCCAATCGACTAAAGAAAGCCTACCCTAAGGCGGATTACGTTATCCTCAAAAACATGAATCATATTATGAAAGAAGTTGGGACCGACCGCAAATCAAATATTGAAACCTATTATAATCCAAAAATTCCCATTAAAAAGGAGATAATTACCCATATTGGCCAATTTCTTAAAGAGGTGGAATAAAGGCTTAATGTTTTTAATTGTTTTGAAAATTTTTATTCTGTTTTGAATTAATCGGTTTTATTTTATGAATAACCCAAATCATTTAGCCTATGAAGACTAAATTTAAAAAAATGACTGGCTTTCTTATCTTAATTTTTATTGCTTTAACAGCATTTTTCTTATAAATGTAATACGGTGGATTCCCTGGAAGACACGGATTTTTTTGTAGAGGAGCTTTTCAGGGGTATATTTTTATGGAAGAGGATGCTGCTAAACAAATTAAGGCACATTATTTATTGCAAATAAAAAAAGGTAATCTAAAAGGGGAAAAGATGTTACAAGATTTTAGCAATGAGTCAGTTACTTTAATTGGCGAACGGAATCCTCTTTTTTAGTCTCTAAAGGAATGATATCATTATATCAAAATCATTTTGCCATGATATATAAAGAACTTCGTTTTTTTTGTTCACTTTTTTTTCTAATTTTTTCAATTTCATCTTGTAATAATAAATCTGATGGTTTTCCTGATCGATTAAAGGAAATATTTAAGTCAGCAGGTGAAAACAAGAATGAGGTAGAAAAAGTTTTGCAATATTACTCTCCAAAGGATAATAGTTTAAAGTACAAAGCAGCCCTATTTTTAATAGAAAATATGCCGGGGCATTACTCCTTGGAGTTTGAACCCAGGGAAAAATGGAGGGAGTTACTTAAAAAATCTGACAGTTTGATAAAAATAAAGCACGAGAATTATGAAAACACAATAAAAGAGGAATTTTATAACATTCTGTACGGCGTCAATGTAAAACCAAGGTATGAAACTAAGAATGATATCCAACATTTTAAAGCGGTGGAGTTGATTGAATATATAGATGAAGCATTTAAAGTATGGAACAAACCCTGGAATAAATTCTTGGATTTTAATGATTTTTGTAATTACGTTTTACCTTATAGAATGAAAAATGAGCCCATGGAAATGGGGATAAGGCAAATACTATCTCGGGAGAATAATAATAGGGTTAACAAAAATACTACAATACGAGAAATTGCAAAATTAGCCCAAGATATTGGGACTTTACCCAGTAATTTCAAGTTCATTAAACTATTAAAAAGCGAACAAGGAATTGAGGATATAAGAAAAGGAAGAATGGTGGACTGTTTGGATTACGCCAATTATGCTGGGATGACTTGTAGAGCTATAGGAATTCCCACAGCTATAGACTTTACAATTTGGCCAAACGGAAGGGGGGCTCACTACTGGAACGCAGTATTATTCAATAAAGACAGTTTATTGTATGCAGACCTGAATTTTTTCTGGGGAGAGCCTGGCTCTTATAGATTAAGACGGAAAATCGCAAAAATATATAGATATGTGTATGCTAATCAAAGAACTGAATTATCCCGGCAAAACAGTCCAAATAAGATGACAGATTTTCTTCATAGTCCACATGTCATTGATGTGACTGCACAATATATAAAAACTTCAGATATAGATATTCCAATTACTCGTGGAATTGGTACAAATTCCCAATGGGTTTATCTCTGCATATTTAATGATGGTGAATGGAGACCTATTGCTGTTGCTGAAAAGGTGGATGATATAGTGCACTTTGCTGATATTGGGAGGGAAAATATATATATGATTGCTGCTTTTAATGGGTACGAGAGAATACCAATTTCAAAAACGTTTTCAGTGGATAAGGAAGGAACAGTTAATTTTTATCAACCTGGAAATATAAAAGAAAATGTAATTTTAAATAGAAAAGCCAAATTGACAGAGCGAGTTAAAGAATTCGCAGCCCAAATGAATGGAGGAGTGTTTCAGTTATCAAATGACCGTAATTTTAAAAAAGTGAAAGAAGTATATTCTATTGGTAAAAAAGATACTGTGGTTGTACCAATGGAGGTGGAAATAAATGATGATAAATTATACCGCTATGCAAGATATACGATACCCAATAAGCAAACTCTGGAAATTGCTGAGATGGATTTTTATATCAAAGACAGCTTAATTTCTGGTAGTATTATAAGGGCTAATGCAGATTCTGACGGTATAGCTAATGCGTTTGATAAGAATCTTTTATCTTTTTATTCTTCAAAAGGTATAGATAATGAACAATCTACCTGGATAGGTATTGATTTCGGAGAAAAAAAGAAGGTTACCAAGCTGAAGTTTGCTCCCAGAAGTGATGTAAACTATATAAAGCCGGGAGATACGTATGAGTTGTTTTATTGGAATGATAAATGGAAGTCATTAGGAGAAAAAATGTCAAAATCGTATTCTATTGAATATAGTGATGTTCCCAAAAATGCAGTACTGTGGTTAAGAAATTTAAGCGAAGGTGTTGAAGAAGAATTGTTCGTATATAAAGAGGGAAGGCAATATTTTTGGAATTCAACAGAGTATTGAACGTATGGTTAATTAGCTTTAGGGTGGCGCAAATTATTCGAGATATCCACTTATGATGTCATAGTGATATATAATGGTCTGAGAAAATCAACAAGCTCTTCCTTGTTTCTTTGTGGAAGTTCCAGTTTTTTGTAAATATTGGAAACGTGTTTACTAAAAGTTTTATCATTGATATGAATAGATGCACTCAATTGCTGGTATGTATATTTAGGGTTTTCAATAATGAGCATTGCTATTTCTTTCTCTCTGTCAGTAAGTTTGTCGAACAAAGGTAATCTTGGATTTTTAGATAAGTTCTTTTCAGGAATTCTCGATTTCTGATTCATAGAGGTTATATAGGCGATTGTCAAAAAAATATGCCCCATACTAAAACTTGTATGTTCGATAGGTTGATTATCGCCGAAAATAATGATAACGGCAGGCAATGACATTAGGCATACAGCTCCTCCCATTCCGCATATCCCCCTTATAGTTTGATAATTATTTTTTTGAAACCTCAATCTTTTGATGAGAATGACAAATACATTTACGACAATCGTTATGGTCAAAAGAAGAGGGACTAATAAGAACAAGTTTCTTGATAAATTCAAATCATCGGTAATACTATATGGAATGACAAATAAAAAAATAAAGTCAAGAACAGCTATATACAAAACTGGCCTCATACTTATAATTCGAGGAGGCTTAATTTTGTATTCTGTATAGATATAATAAAGAAGATAAAGAGCACAAGCAATTCCCACAGTAAAGGCTATATAGTCTTGGGATAACCTATTAATTCCCAATTTTTCATCTGGAATAAGTCCTGACGTAATGTTGTAGGAAAGAAATAAAAATGTTAATAAGACAAAACGGAATTTGGAAGGATTGTTTTTTTGGAGCAATAAAAAAATCAACAATAGGCTCTCAATAACAATAAAAATAAAGGTTAGTTGATGGATTTGGGTTCTGAACATGGTTTATCTTTTTAAAAAATATAACGGGTAGTCTAATTCATGGGTTTCTTTAATAATTTTAAATCCAAATTTTTTATACAACTTTAAATTAGAATTGGTAGTAGTTTCAATAATAATCGGTAGGTCATTATCCTTATAATATTCAAACGCCTCTTGTATAAGTCGTACTCCGGTTCCTCTTCCCCAATGTTCACTTTTTACAGCCATTATCCAAGGATGAATATGTGGTTCTTTGGGATGGTATTTTTTTAAGGCATTTTCTCGCTTTAAAACCTTATATACATTTTCAATTCCAATACAACAAAAAGCAAGCTTTATATCCCAAAATACAGTATTAAAAGTAAGCATCTTCTTACGATGGTACTGTAGAAGAATCACCCCTTTTTCATTGTCTGATATAAGAATGTCTCCAAATTTTAAGGCATTATAAAACATATACTCCATAAGGATCTTTAATCTATGATTACGGTGTTTGTCTTGTTTTACAACGAAATTAATGGAATTAGGGATTTTTATAGGCTTAAATGCTGAGCATAAAATTCCAACAACCAAATCTTTGTCTTCCTTTATTGCTTTTCTCATTAAAATGATTTTTCAACGCTGAAATATAGCAAGTTTATTAAAAACTAAGAAGAAAAATTTTTTTAGAGAGTAAGAAAATAATGTGACCCTTAAATATCTCGGAACAATTTGTGGTTGGTTAGCCACTTGTTTCGGTTTAAATTGTGCCACTATGAAGCCGTGATAACGGTTCGGTCACTCCGAAATATCCAACTTTCCCCTAAAATTGTGAAGTTTACAATGAAGAACGGAACTTGCATCCGTTCGCCACCGCTTTCGATACAAGTGTTACAAATGCTTTTTTACGATAAGAGGGTCGTTTCCGGTGAGTTTAAACAAAATCTGGTTGTCAAAAAAATTACAAAGTTTCGGTATCGGCTTTAGTACATACTATATTAAGGATGTATACAATTCCCTTTTGTTCTTTGTAAAGTATTTTATAGTCCCGAACGATTATCCTTCGGTACTCTTTAAATATTTCATCCTGCTGGTATTGTTCGGCAAATACAATTTCTTTGGAAGTACCAATAATATCTTTTCTAACAATTCTTCTTGCAGAAGGAATGTCTTTATATCTATAATCTAAAATAGCGTTGAGAGATTCCCTGGCTTGCCTTGTCCAGACCACCTGGGTTATTTTGCCAGTCATTAACTTTCTTCTTGTTCAAATTCATCAGCCGATATGTAATCCCCTTTATCTATCTGGGCTTCTGCAGTATCCAATGCCATTTTGTATTCCTGGCGCGTCATTGGAGTCCCATCCGGATGGTAAGCAACAACCTCATTCTTGAAATATCCTTCATAAAGTGCATCTACCATTTGTAAAAACCGTATATCTACGGTCTTTATGGATTGTTTCCACTTTTCTCTTAACTCTAATGCTCCCATAATACTAATATTATATACCAAATATACGGCATTTTAAGGATTTCTCCTCTACGCAATGTATTTTCTTTTTTGGCATGTTGCTGTAAATCTCAAAAAAAAAACGGATTGTAAACGAGGTAGTTACATTCTTTTATAGTGTTTTTACAAGCGCTCTTATACGATAGACTTAGGATCAAGTGCCGAAAGGCGTAGGGGTTCGACTCCCTTCAGCCGCACTTTAATTTTTCTTCATTAAATGTTAAAAGTCTCTCCGAAAAGAGGGGCTTTTTTTATGGGGGTACAACATTTATGGATCAAGGTCAAAAGTTGTGGAGTAAAGGTGGATGTTAGATGTGAGATTTCCTTTTTGAATACACTTTTAATTGGAATGGAATTTCGTTTCAAGTTGCGTTTAGCTTGTTTTGGCAAGTTTTTGCAAATGCTTTTTTACGTAGATAGGGGTATCGTTTTCACAGTGCTCAGAACACGGACCAGTAGGAGGGATCAAATATATTATTTGTACAGGAAACCTTCATTTATTTCCTTTTCCAATTGCCTTATTTTTGATGGATAACTGGCTTGTGGGTTAACAACCTTTCCATTTTCATTGACCAGTAAATACCGGGGGTAGGTGAAAGCGCCATTGTTCCCAAATTTATCGATGATATTTGTAACCAGTGTGTTATTTGCCAGGATATGTAATCCTTCCAAATCATAGAATTGTATCATTTCCTTCCACACCTTTTCCGTACTGTTCCTTCCTTCACATATGTAAAGTGCTGTAATATCTTTGGATTTTAATAATTCTCCCAACTTTTCCTTATTCTCAAACTCCTTTTTGCAAGGACCGCACCACGTTCCCCAAATATCCACATAAATCTTTTTGCCACTTAGCTGTTTTATTAACTCATCGAATGTGTTGACATTTTCGTAGTTCTTAACAACTTGCACTTTTTTATTTGGTTGATTGTTTTCCAGTTTTTTGTGGAAATCAATAATCGGTTGTATGGACGAATGCAGGTATGTATTATAAGGACTATCGGGATATTCGTTTTTGAAACTTTCATACATTTCGATTATTTCCTTTGAGTTGTCTTTGGTCTGCCAACTTTCCAGGAAGATGTAGGAAGCTAAATAATATTCAAGTTCTTTGCCTTCAAGATATTTCTTGGGTTCAACAATATTATATTTTAATCTTTTGTCGGTTTCATACATTTTTGCCATATCCTTCGGATCAGGCTTTTCTGAAGCGTATCGGGCATACCATACGGAATTATAGACTAAAGCATAAAACCAGGGGGAACGGGCAGTATCAGATCCATTCAGTTTTGATATTCCGACTTTTTCGTCCCAAAAGTTCTTGAGTTTTTCTATTTTTCTTTTATCTTTTTTGTTAAGATGCTTTCGCAGGAGCATAGTGGCTAGTCCGGTTTCCAGTGCGGAATAATATACTTTTCGGTCTAATACTGCTAAATCATAGAAGTCTTTTGAAATTTCATTTTTTTCCAATAATTCACCGAATCTGGAAATCTCCTTTTCTTTAAGAGTATCCATCTTGGAGGATATTTCTAAAGGAATTGAGTCCTTATAAAATTCATTTAAGCCCATCATATAAAAATCCGGAGCTGGTAACGTATTATAAAAGTTTTGTGCAATACTGTCTTTAGAAATAACAAGAAACTTTTTTTGATTTGTTTTCAGTTCAAATTTAATGTCGTAGGCCTTCCCAGGTTCGACCAACAAAACACCACCAGCTTTTCCGGGAACATACATGGTTACAAATGATGGTTTTTCAATGTCCATTTTTATTTGAAATGCTCCTGTAGAGTCAATTGTTATGGATTTTTTATCGCCATAAAACCATTTGCCTTCAATGGGGCTTGTGTATTCAATTTTTCCCGAATGTTTTCCATCGATTTTTCCATTTATGATGATTCCTTTCTCTTTTTTAGAACAACCGATAAATCCCAATATCAGGAATGCTAATATGATTTTCTTTACTCTCATTTTTTTATTGTGTGTGCATCACTTCTATGTGAAAGGCCCACTATTTCCCCTTGTATAGCATCTAATTGATTTTGTTTTAAACCAGTTGGAGGAAAAATAGGTTGTCCATAAGCTTCTTTTATTCCGATGATGATGTAACCGCCTCCCCAATTGTGTAAATCGTTGGCAAAGGCACACATGGAATGAATAACGTCTCAGGGTTCCAACCCTGTTTAAATTCGAGGCGTTCCCACTCCATGGTGGCTCTATGCACCAGGTCTGCTATATTAATAGGTAACCCCATTTAAAATGGCTTTTTCATTTGTTGCTTTATTCTTTCCCTTTTTGTAACATGGTTGATTATGTCGTTCATTTTCTTTATATACATCTTCAAGGGATAACCTTTTTTCGACACTATTTATTTTTCAAAACATCCATAAGTTCTTTACGGGCAATCTCCAATTGCCGTTCAAACATCTCGATAGTTTCTTTCAAAGGATTATTTACAGTCTCAATATTTGCTGCAATGTTAGTCGCTGAAACACCACTGTTTTCGTAGAAATTGTTTGTGTTGTAAAGAACCTTTTCTTCGCTGAAGTCTCTCAATCCTTCAAACGTCACTTCTAGAGCTTCGGCAACTTCATTTAGCTTTTCATCACTAATGTTTTCAGATTGTTCTAACTTAGAAACAGCCTGTTTTGTTATGCCCATTCTATCCCCTAAATCAGATTGGGTCCAGCCTCGAAGTTTTCTAACCTTTTCTACTTTTCGTCCTCGATGTAGAGTTAAAGTATTTGTTATAGTGTCAGACATAAGTCCTTAATTTTATTTATTACCAAAATTTTTAAGTATTTCCACTTTTTCTTTCTCGCTAGCCAATAAGCGTTCATAAAGTTCAACAACTACTTTCTCATTAGAATTAAAAACTTGATGAATACCATGTGAATTTTCCTTTATTTCTACATTTTCCAATTTATTATTAATGTTATAAAGGGCATAATTTTCATCAAAGGTTTTAATCAACTCTGGTGTTACACTTAATGCTTCAGCAATCTTTAATAATTTTTTTTCATCAACATCCTCAGAGTTTTCAATTTCAGAAATCTCGGGTTGAGGAATATCTGTTTCTGCCGACAAAGCCTCTTGTTTAATTCCTTTAAGGTTCCGAAGTATTCTAATATTTCGGCCAATGTGGGGTCTTTTTGGTTGTAAATCAATCTTTGTCATAATAATGATAGTTTATTCAAATATATAAAAGTCAACCTAAAAAACATAGAAATCAACCTTTAAAATTAATTTTATTCGCATTTATTCGTTTCCTTTGCTTTAAGAACCAACCAAAGCAGTCAAACAATGGTTTACTATTTAAGGAACATTCTAATCACTACATTTTACCTGTTATTTAGAAAAAAACCTAAAAATCCTATATAACAGTTATCCTTAAATAGTCAATTTTAAGCAACGGTAATTTGCTATTCACTTTACGAAAATTCAACTACAAACCGGTAATGATTTGTAAGCAGTTATTGGCAAGATAGAAGATTTCATGCGGATCAGCCAATAATGTCACCTGATTAACACTTGTACGAAGCTCACGCCCGGGGATTCGGTAGTTTAAAAGTATAAGCCACAGGTTGGCTGGTAGGATAACAACCCGTGGCTTGCTACCGGATTCAACAAAATATAATAGCCCCAATAAACCTGCTAAAAAAACGATAGTGTAGACCAACGACAAACACTTCCTTTTGGGGTAGTTCCTGTATGATATATACGGGAATGGGGGAAACTGCCCGTTCTTGTTCTGCGGGCAGGTTTGTCGTGCACTATCGGTATAACAAACAGGAAAATGAACCCTATGAAAACTGCTGAACAAAAAAGAACCGGCACTTCCGAAAGACCAGGACCGGATACCGATGAGATCCTCCGGGAAATCGAAGCTTTTATAAAGAAGAAGTTTTCCGGGCGGGACCACCACCGGAACACGCGTTATTACCAGGCCAATTTCGCGGTAGACGGTCCCGCGGATATGCTGATCACGATGTCGGCACTTATTAAAGTATGTATCATGGCCTTGGAACGCGCCGGTAACGGTGGATACTCAAAACTTATTCCACAACCGCATATCACAGTACAGACCGCACTGGAGTTTATCCTGCAATTGGCACCTTTTGATGAAATAAAATGCCTCGAAAGCATTTTGGAAGTCTACAGGGGTACCGAGGAAACCCCGGGGAAATAACCCCTAAAACACTTGCAATGAATCATAAAGACCAGATATTCGACGAATTACAACGCATGGGGCCCTCCCATTTTGAAAAGCTAAAATATAACCCCGTAGGTAGCGATGATTTTACGGTAGAAATTCCACAAATGGGCTACCTGAAACTCATGTGTACCATTTCGGATTTGTTGAAACTCTGTATTGTAGCCACAGATGAAGACGGTTATGTCAACTCTTCCTATGTGACCAATTTAAACGCCAGTGTTAACCATACCCTGGAACTTATCCTGCAATTATTGCCTATACACGAAGCCGCGTTCCTGGATGAAGTATGGCCCTATTTCGGGGAAGAGGTTCAGGAGAAAGGTAAAGAAAAGAATGCTGATCAAAACGAACAGGAATCACCCGAATAAAAAATTACAGGAAGAATAGTATGAAACCCAATGAAGCAGCATTATTAAGAAGGTTAAAGAAAGGGGCGAAGGACTACCATCCAACTTTGAGTCCGCATTCCCTGTTAAGAGGAAAATACCAGGTTAATTTTTTCTATATGGAAGATCATATGGAACTCATGTTCACTGTCCGATCCCTGCTTAATGTCTGTATCATGGCTATTGATCCTGAACAGCTGTCGGAAAGACCTTCACGCAGCAAGCAGGAAACCTATATCCGCCAGGTTCTTGTTGTGATGAACAGGTTGACTCCTAAAGGAGAGGAGGGGCTATTGGATGATATCAACCGGTATTTCCGGGAAGAAGGGTTTAGAAAAAATACGGATAAAAAATAACTAACGCTCAAATAGTAATCATTAACAACGTTTGCCTATGCCAAACAAGAAATAACTACCAATAAAAAAGCCTCCCGAAAGTCAGGTTCCCCAACCTATACAGACTTCAGGAGGCCTTAGAGGGCCTAATTAAAGGAATGTTTATTAAAAACAGTATAAAGTTATGAAAACCTATTCATATAAGGGGAAGTGTATCCTTTTTATAGGAATATTCTTCATATTTTTCCCTGTCTTTCTAAATGCTTTCCCGCTTTATCCGCAGCATGGCGTTAGTGGTACCATTACGGATAGTGACGGTTTACCCTTGCCCGGCGTCAATGTCGTAGTCAAAGGCACACAAAGCGGAACCATATCCGGAATAAAGGGGACCTATGTCCTGGAAGCCGAAGTGACCGATACCCTGGTGTTTTCCTATATAGGATTTAAAAGGGAAGAAGTTGTTGTTGGGGACCGTGCCGTAATTGATGTGGTATTGCAGGAAGACGTGACCGCCCTGGAAGGGGTGGAGGTCAATGCGGGCTATTACACGGTAAAAGAGAAAGAAAAGACCGGGAGTATCAGCAGAATCACGGCAGAAACGATCGAAAAGCAACCTGTTTCCAATCCACTGGCCGCCATGCAGGGCCGGATGGCCGGGGTATCCATCCGGCAAAGTACGGGAGTACCCGGTGGCAGCTTTTCTGTTGAGATCAGGGGGCGTAACAGTCTTCGTAACGATGGGAATGCCCCTTTATATATTATAGACGGGGTGCCGTATACCGTAGGTTCCTTAAGCCTGACAGGAGGACTTATTGTTCCCGGGGCCAATCCGCTGGTGGGGATCAACCCCGGAGATATTAGAAGTATTGAAATACTAAAAGATGCCGATGCTACGGCCATATATGGTTCACGAGGCGCCAATGGCGTGGTCCTGATTACCACGAAAAAAGGAAAACCGGGTAAGGTATCCGTAAAACTGGATATCTATAGTGGTGTCGGAAGCATCCCCCGGAAAATGGATATGCTCAGCACAGAACAATACTTGGAGATGCGACACGAAGCCCTTGCCAATGATGGGGCCACACCAAGTGAATTTGACCCTGATATCAACGGGGCCTGGGACCAGGATCGTTATACGGACTGGCAGGAGGTACTCCTGGGCGGGACCGCTTTTACCACGAACGCCCAGTTTAGTGTTTCCGGGGGGACGCCGCAAACCCAGTTCCTGTTCAGGGGCGGTTATTACCGGGAAACCACGGTTTTTCCCGGTGATTTTGCCCTGGGGCGCGGTTCCGGGCTGTTTAACCTGACCCATACCTCTAAGGACCAGAAATTCGATGTGGCCCTTTCAGCCAATTACACGGTGACCCAAAACAACCTGCTCCGGGAGGACCTTACGGATGAGGCCTTATCGCTGCCCCCGAATGCCCCGCCCATTTACGATGAAGCAGGTGAACTGAACTGGGCGAACTCCACCTGGTCGAATCCCTTTGCCTTGCTGCGCAGAAAATATGAAAACAACACCAAAAACCTGGTGACCCATCTTGACCTGGGCTATGAAATTGCTCGCGGGCTCCGGCTAAAGGCCGGCCTGGGGTATACGGCGACCCACACCCGGGATATGTCTACCGTTCCCGTAGCTTCCTGGAACCCGCTTTTTATACAATACGGTACTACCGGATCAGCTGCTTTCGGGAACCAGGAATTTACCTCCTGGATCGCAGAGCCCCAATTGACTTACGAATGTTCCCTGGGACAAAACGGCCGGCTAAAGTTATTGGCCGGTGCTACTTTTCAACAAACCCGGAGTGAAGGCACTGTACTGGCCGCTTCAGGCTATACCAGTGATGCCTTGCTGGAAGACCCGAGGGCTGCCCCTGATATCGCGATACAAAATACGTTTTTTAATGACTATCGTTATATGGCTGTATTCGGGCGTATCCATTACAGCTTTAAGGACAAATATTTTTTAAACCTCACCGGACGTAGGGATGGTTCCAGCCGGTTTGGTCCCGGGCGCCGTTTCGGTAATTTCGGGGCGATCGGTGCTGCCTGGTTGTTTTCGGAAGAAAGTTACCTTCGCGATCGTTGGGGATTTCTCAGTTTCGGGAAACTGCGGGCCAGTTATGGGGTGACCGGAAGTGATGCTATAGGGGACTACGGGTTCCTGGACAGTTACGTCTCCACGACCTACCCTTATGGCGGAGGCAGCGGATTGCGTCCTGCCCGGTTATTTAACCCGGACTTTAGCTGGGAAACTAATAAAAAACTGGAAATAGCCCTGGAAGCCGGGTTTTTCAATAATCGCATCCGGATGGAGGCCGCTTATTACCGTAACCGGTCTTCCAACCAGCTCGTAGGCTTTCCCCTGGCCCATACCACAGGTTTTACCTCCGTACAGGCTAACCTGCCAGCAACCGTTGAAAACACAGGTTGGGAATTCCTGCTGCAAAGCACCAATATTAACACGCCCCACTTTAACTGGAAAACCTCGGCCAACCTGACCCTTCCCCGGAATAGACTGGTAGCCTATCCCGGCATAGAAAATTCTCCTTATGCCAACACCTATATCATTGGTGAGCCCCTGTTTATCCGCAGGTCATTCCACGTTACGGGAGTCGATCCCGATACCGGGCTATACACATTTGAAGATGTCAACGGGGATGGGAATATCAGTTTCCCGGAAGATTTGAAGACTGCTCCACGGACAGGAAGAACATATTTTGGTGGCATAAACAACAGCCTTACCCTGAAAAACTGGCAATTGGATGTATTTACGGAGTTTGTCCACCAAAGGCGGGAGAGTTTTTTTGGCAATGTCAGCGCTCCCGGGACCTTGCGGAATCAACCTGCAATTGTGATGGAACGCTGGCAGCGCCCCGGGGACCAGACCGATATACAGCGCTTTACCCGGGGAGGTGAAGGGCTTACCGCCTATACCAACTTCCGAACCCGGGGGGATGCTTCCCTCGCCGATGCCTCTTTTATCCGGTTAAAGAACGTATCACTGTCCTATCGTTTTTCCGGGCAGAGGCTAAAGGGGACCGGACTTACCGGGTTACGTCTCTACTTGCAGGGACAAAACCTGGCGACCCTTGTCACCGGGGACAAAGCCCTTATCGGTATGGACCCTGAAAGCGGGCTTTCGCGCCTACCACCGTTACGGGTCATTACTGCCGGGATTCAACTCATTTTTTAACTTTAAAAATATGGGATCATGTACACTATAATCCACATCATAACACTACCGGGGAAAAATAGCTTTTGGAGACTGATCGGCTATCTTGTGTTAACCCTGCTGCTGGTTTCCTGTGAAAGTTTCCTGGAGACCGGGGCTCCCAAAACCCAGTTGAGTAGCGAAAATGTATATCAAGACGATGAAGCAGCTACCGCAGTAGTGCGGGGTATTTACAGTGAAATGATGCGTGGCCAGGAATTTTTAAGTGGGGGGCATAGCAGTATTCCCCTGCTTTGCGGACTCTCCGGAGATGTTTTTGAGAACCGTTCCACGGCATTGGACCGCATTACATTTTATGAAAATGAATTGCAAACGACCAATGCCATGGTCCTGAGTGCCTTCTGGCAGCCGGCTTACCAGTATATCTATAGTGCCAATGCCGTTTTGGAAGGGGTGTCCGATACTGCGGCACTTAGCCCGGACACCTGCAAGCAATTGGAAGGAGAAGCCTTGTTCATAAGGGCATTAAGTCACTTTTACCTGGTCAATCTTTTTGGGGACATTCCCTTGGCTTTAACTACCGATTACCAGGAAAATACCGCTTTGGAGCGTAGCCCTGTCTCCCGGGTCTACCAGCAGATCATTGCAGACCTGAAAGGCGCGACGGAACGCCTTACCGCTACGGACACCTATGGGGAACGGATACGTCCCAACAAATGGGCAGCGGCAGCTTTATTGGCCAGGGTATACCTGTATACCGAAGATTGGCCGGCAGCCGAGGCCACTGCCACATCCGTGATCGACCAGGCTTCCCTGTACCAATTGGAACCTGATTTGGATAAGGTTTTTACAAGTGACAGCCCGGAAACGATCTGGCAGCTCAAACCCGTATCCCCCGGGAGAAATACCTGGGCTGCGGTGACCTACATTCCCCAGGGGGATACCGCTCCGGCCTGGGTATACCTTTCCCCATCGTTAATGTCGGCTTTCGAAACCGGGGATTTAAGGAAAACAAGTTGGACCGGTGCTGTTACGGTCAACGGCAAAACATTTTACTATCCTTTAAAGTACAAGGTATACGAGGCTAACCAGCCACTCACGGAATATAATGTCATATTACGTTTGGCTGAACAGTACCTGATCCGTGCAGAGGCCAGGGCCATGCAGAACAATATAGCCCCGGCCATAGCTGACTTGAATGCTCTCAGAGAACGAGCGGGCCTATCCGCTTTAGCGGCATCCCTGTCACAAGCGCAAGCCCTGGAAGCTATTAGGGATGAACGCCGGGCAGAACTCTTTGCCGAAGGAGGACATCGCTGGCTGGACCTCAAACGCACAGGGAGAGCGGATCATACACTGGGCCTACTAAAACCGGGATGGCAGCCTACAGATGTGCTTTACCCCATTCCCGATCTGGAAATACAAACCAATCCCAATCTCACCCAAAACGAAGGCTACTAAGAAAGCATTTAAATTTTGAAGTTTATGAAATTCAATATACAAAACATGCTATCAGGAGTACTATTCCTGTGTACACTCATTACAACTCCCGCGCAGGAACACCGGGAGCTTAGCCTTTCTGTAGGGGACCCTGCCCCAGCGATCGATCAACTACAGTGGGTAAAGGGGAGGCCTGTGACCGGGTTTAAAAAAGGACAGATTTACGTAGTAGAACTGACCTCAGTGGCTTGCCCGTTTTGCCGGGAGAGCATGCCATACCTGAAGGAATTGGTCCAAAAATACGAGAAGAAAATAAAGCTATTAGCCATTTACCTGGAAAAGAAAAAAGCTTTCCGGGGAAGTTCCCCGGAATATCCCCGAAAAGTTAAGGATTATGTGACCGTACTGAATAATCCGTATCCGGTCGCTGTAGATGACAGTACAGGAACCGTGTACCGGGCCTGGATGAAGCCGGCCGGACTTATGGGGGTACCACAAGCCCTGGTCGTTGGTCAGGATGGCCGTATTACCTGGATAGGCCATCCCATGGAATTGGCCCCCGTTATTGCTCAATTGACCTCGGGCACTTTTGCCCCTGAAGTAGAATACTGCCGACAAACCCGGGCCCTGCAAAAGTTAAAACAGGTAATGCATTTACAGGAAGCAGGGAAATGGAACCGGGCTTATAAAGTATTGGACCAGTTGATAAGCGAATATCCGGAAAAACGATATTTTCTGTATCCCCGCAAATATGAGACCCTGTTAAAAGACAACCCGGAAAAGGCGTACCGGTTTATCGGCAGGTTTTTAAAGGAAAAACAAGGGTACAGTACCTGGAAGGGCATGGCGGAGACCCTGCTGTTTTATAGTTATAAAAACACTTTAACAGCCCCGCATTATGACCAGCTGATTACCCTGGCTCAAAAGGCTATAGCGCAGACCACGGATAAATTGCATAAGGTACAAAACCTGCGGATGCAGGCCTATGCGTATGCGCAAAAGGAAGATTATGCTAAAGCCGTGGAAATACAACAGGAAGTCATCCGTATCCAGGCTTCCAGGGCCCCCCGGGATGTTTTTGGAGAAGGAACAGCATACGATCGAAAAAAATTGGAGCAGTACCGGGAATTTATAAAATAACAGACACTAAAATATTGGAACCGATGAAAATTTCAAGACCTATTATCATTGTTTTGATCCTGGTTGCCTTTAAAGGAAATGCCCAGGACCCCGTACAGTGGTCTTTTGATACCGCATCCATCACATTGGAAGAGGTCTCTTTAAACTTCAGTGCTGATATCGAGCCGGGTTGGAAGCTTTATGCCCCCTCCGAAGATGGCGACGCCCCGGTAACACCCTTATCCATAACCCTAAACACATCACCGGATTATAAAGTCATGGAGGAACTGGAGGAACAAACCACCCCCGTTCAGGCTTTTGACCCTTTTTTCGGAATGGAAATTTCGTGGTATGAAGGTACTGCCCGGTTGTCGCAAAAAATAAAACTTCGGCATCCCCGGGCTACCATTTCCGGGAAAGTGGTCTATATGGCCTGTAATGACAGGATGTGTCTTCCTCCCCGGACAGAAGTCTTTACTTTAAATGTTCGTAACGCTAATTGGGAGAAGAAAAAGAATTAGCCCCCGGTTTTACTATTTGGGCTTAAAAGGATGTGTCCTTCTAATGACCAAAATATTCGGGGTTCAGGTCATAGATAACCAGGGAATGGCCATAGAGAGCCACCAGTTTGTGCGCAAAAACTTTGAATGATTTGGCCTTTTTGTCCTGGTATACGGGAAGGTAAAAGCTGAACCGATACTTTCCGTCGGTTAAATCATAGACATCAATAACGGTCATTTTTTCAAATGATTCCCGGTCTTCATTTTTGGCCCTGAGTTTGGAATGGACAAACAGCCAGTTGTTATCGAGGGCACTTTTGGCATTAACCACCAGGGGAGGGGCGGCCAGGGTCACGGTATTTTCCGATGGTACCCGGGTCACTTTTATTTGGGCTGATGTAATGGTATCAATGGTATGGCCCCGGTATAACAAATGAAGGGAGGTATCGGTAACCATAAACTGGTTTCTGTAATGATACAGGTATACAAGTCGTTGTGTTTGCTGGTCATAATGAAGCATCCCATCCGTACAGAATAACCCGTCCACCTGCTTTTCCAGCAGTCCGGGGATAAAAGTCGTGTCGATGGGATGAGTGCTCAACTTCCCCAGGATGTACTCTCTTTCTGGGGTTACAGACCGGATAGCAAAGGTCCGGGAAGTGAGGGGAGTGATCTTTGTAAAATAGGTGTTTCCGGTATAATCAGCCCTTGCTGACCAGTTTAACGTTTTCCCTTTATATATGACGGGAACTGTACCATCGGTGATGTAAAAGTACGGAGGGTTTACCGTGACTTTAGCCTGTCGTATCGGAATGGAATCTGTTTCATCCAGGTGTAAACGAATATGTGAAGTATCTTTGGATGTCATGTTCATTTTTAAAAGATGGAGGGGAGCGGTGGTGTTTCCCAGGTATATGTTATGGTGATCCATCCCTGCGATGTAATACGAATTGTATTTAATATCCCTGGGGTGAAGATGCTCGATAACATGAGGAGGGAAGAGACGAACAAAACTACCAGGTTGCCGGTTTTGTTGATGCGAATAATGATAAAGGGCTCCAATAACGCCAATACTGAGCAACGCTGTAAATAAAAGTAACCTAAAGGATTTGTCCAGTTTCATATTGGTAATAAATGTACACGTAGAAATAAAAGGACCGGGACCTCACTCCCGGTCCTTAATACAAAAACGATCAGTTCGCGGGCCGGAATAAGGGCTCAGCACAGGGCTGGGCTGTCTCGGGTTTCCAGGCATCGCGAGTAGTTCCGTTGAAACTTACCGTACACTGTATCCCTTCAGTAAGACTGGGATTACAGTCCTGTTCCACGGTTTGATCCGGCACACAATTATTGGTAAGTGGGTGCCGTGCATCGGCATTTACCGGGGGAGCGAGCGTTATGGAAGCAAAAACACCCCCAACGGCTAAGATAAAAGCTCCTACGGTCATCATCAATTTTGATTTTCTCATGACATCAATATTTAAAGGTTATACCTACTCTTTTTAACAGGTTTTCGGTTTCCCCTGACATCACTGCGCAGTAATTTTATAGTGCTACGAATTCTTTGGGTTTTTCTTGCTTTCCATTAGTGGATGGATAGGATCTTATGGCGATAATGGCCAGCAAGACCATTACGATATTAAAGATCAGGTGTTCGGTCCATCCCATTTTTTCCAATATGCCACCGCAGCTACAGGGTACATAGGAACTGAAGTGGAGTATAGCATAAATGTAGGAGGAAAACATCACCATCAGGCTAAATGTGAGGTATAGTGCCAACAAACGAAACCTGGGGATGGCCAACATCACAGCAATCAGGACCTCCAGTGAAGGAACGAACCAGGCGATCTCTGCTGCCCATGTGGTGAACATGGGGGATTGGCCGAGTTGTATACGAAACTGCTGGTAATCCAGGAGTTTGCTTAGTGCGGCATAGGTAAACAAGATGATAAACCACCGAAAAATGAGCCTGACAGCAATCCGGCTATGTTTTTTATACCATTTCATACCGTTTGCAATCATTTGATTTTAAACGATATAAAGTTCCGAAATAATTTTTGCTACTTCTGGAAATCTACTTGTCGGATCGGGATTATTTTTTTAGCGAAAAGCCTTACGTGAAATCCCGGGAATACAATCAGGCATTCCCGGGCCCTTTATTAAAAAAATGCTTTTTCCACTGTTTGGGGGAGTACCCGAATTTTTTTTTAAATGCCCTGGAGAAATTGGGGTAATCCTTGAACCCCGTCATTTTCGCAACCTTGGTCAGGGAAATACCGGAATGTTCGACCAATAGCCGTGCCTTTTTAAACCTTTCACTGTACTGGAACTGGAAAATGGTTTTGTGAAAGACCTGTTTGAACTCTTTTTTCAGTTTGTACTCATTGGTCCCGAAATCACGGGCGAGTTCTTTCGCGGAAGGCAGCGGTTTTTCCAGGTTGTTGAGGATATGGTCGTATACTTTTTGAAGAAGCTGTATATCGGGGTCCCCCTGAAAAGGGACCGGTCGGGAATATTTTCCGGTAGTATCTTCAAGGGTATTATCGAGCAGATCCTCCTGGAGAACGGTTTCGGTGGAAGTAATAAGAATCCCCGATTGTTTTCCGTCGGTGTCATTAAGCCGGGAGATGGTACAAAATGCCGGGACCAAAAACTGTTGCCGGGTAGCGAATACCAGTTGCACGGCATACTGTTGCAGCCGGCTTAATTTGTCTTTGACCACTTCCCACACCTTTTGGGATTCTTCGGAGAGCAAGTCTTTAAAAGGGGTGTTCCCGAATGCTTTTGCCTCGTAACGGAGAATATCGGGCACCGGGGCATTAAACTTCCGGATATGGTAGCGGTGGTCCAGTACAAAACTCATCTGCACCAGGTGGCGATAGGAATCATGCGGGTTAATATAACTGTAATGGCTAAAAGTCTCCCGCATCTCTTCAACGGTCATGTTGACTCCCATAATCAGGGCTTCCAGGCTATCGTGGCAGCCGGTCCTCTTAATCTTATAGGAAAAATTTCCCCGGGACATGGCCACCAGCATCCGGAATATACTTCGGATTCTCTTTTGATCTATATCTTCCATGGGGTCATGAATATTTGCTTAAGAGACATAAGATTTCAGAAATTTTATGGCCTGGTCTTCCTCGGTAAAAAGGCGGGTAGGGGCATGGGGTTGATGGATTTCCAGGAAGAAGGGAACAAGCCCGATACTTACAGGCGGCGGGACTAAAAATCCGACCGCTTTGGTCAGGAGATAACCGCGTTTGCCCATATAGTCCCTTCCGGCCTTGTCGGCTTCCACAATGCCACGAACATCATAAAGAATGGGATATGCTACCTTGTGCTGGAATTTTACACGATCTGCAACGGTCTTTTGTGCAGCGTATAAATCTATTGTGGTATTGGGCTTATACACATAGAAAAGTATACCGTTATGAATCCAGAAAGTAGCATATTCATTTTCGACATAGTTTTCAGAGATATACATTTTACCGGGGTAATTTGAGATTAAAGTACTAAAAAAAGGAAATAACATCCGTAACTTTAACATATACAGTGTTTTGAATGTTAAAATTTTAATATTTATGGTCCAAAACTTGTTGTTTTTGAAAGTGTTTTTGTCGGATAGGGATTTTAACGAATACAGGGAAGGACGGCATCGACAATTTTTAGTAAATTCGGTTTGAATAACTACCCCATGGACCCGATCCCGGTTCGTTTTGCCTGAGAATAAGGACGACGTACTCCCGGTTGCCCCAGGAATAATGCTATGTATGCTGAAATGGCCCCGGTTTACTGCCCTGTACTTAACCGCCATATTCCCCCTGTATTTAATGCATATACCCCAGGATATGGTTTTTAAATCCATACTGACCGACTTTAACCGTGAATTGCAACATGTATTACCCGTAAAACCCGATGATATAAAACAAATTCACCGGGGCATACATCTTTCCCGCAAAACCCTGTACCGCTTACGGGACAGGATGAAGGAAAACACCTTAGGTAGCGAAGCCGCCGAAATCCGTTTTTTTAAGGAAGTTAAGGTCATCCCCCTGAGCTGGATGATCTACTTTACGGAAGCAGGTTCTCTGGAGCTTCGAAAGCCACGGGCGGATGCCGGACTTCAAACAAAGTTCTTCAAAAAACAGCTGCATAAGGCCGAGAAGTTTTTTAGAAAACACCGGGATTTTATTTTCTATATGGAACAGGGATATACCCACCTGGACCGCCAGTATTTTACAAGAAACACAAAGCTGTATTTTCCATTTCCGTTCCAGGGCGATCGCGACCCGGATTTTTCCACATCCCACGATTTATTATGGGCCCGTATCCTGGCCATGAACCGTTTTGTCGATTACCTGAAGAAAACATTGCATCAAAATTCCCCCGGGGCAAAAACAGACATGAAGGACGCCGGAACCGGGAAACTGGTATGGACCTTACCGAAAACGGCAGCAGTAGAATTGCTGTATGCCCTGTACCACAGCGGGGCCTTTAATCATGGTAACGTTGAACTTAAAGATGTGGTTCATGTTTTTGAAAAATACCTGCATACCGACCTGGGAAATTTCTACACTACCTTTTCCGAGATCCGTGCCCGGAAAATAGACCGTACAAAATACATGGATTTGTTTACACAAAACCTGCTGCGAAAAATAGAAGAGGGGGATTTGTAGAATCCATTTTTAAATGATAAAGCGTATAAGTGTAAAATAAAAGGTAGCAATGCTTCTTCCGAGTGATAACCGGAAGTTATAAAGTAATCTAAGGAGTATAGATTATAAGTATTAACTTTTGATATTTAAGAGTATTTTATTACAAATAAACCACGTAAATTTGCTCGTCTTTTTTAGATATTCCCCCTAACCCAAGTTTAATATTTATAATTAATTTAAAATTACCAAACATGAGAAAACCTCTTTTGTTAGGGCTTTTTTTTGTGCTATTTAGCCCCCTGACTACATTTTCACAATCCACAGACCGGGGATGTGAAGAAATTCTGATTCATGTAGAGTCCTACCTCAACAGTACCGGTATTACCCCGGAAAAATCCAAAGTAATTTTTGATCAGGTCAAATCCTGCGCTATAAACGGAGACCCGGAGACTGCCTGTCTTATGGGAATTCTCTATAAAGACGGGATTGGCTGTACCCTGGATTTTGATAAGGCCAGGGAATGGTTTTCCTATGCCCATGTTTTGGGGAGTGAGAAAGCGGCCTATAGTTTAGGTTACCTGTATTTGAAAGGGATGGGGAGTATTGATCAGGATTATTACCAGGCTATCCAATGGTTTGAAAAAAGTAATTACGGAATGGCCAGGCATTGGCTTGCCAAGTGTTATTATTATGGTTTGGGTGTTACTAAGAATAAAGAAAAGGCTATGACATTATTGCGGGACAATCCTATATATAATAGCCAAACATTACTGACACAATGGGAAGCACATGACCGAAGTGATGAGAACCAGGATGTAGTCGGGAAGGAGATCCCGAATCAAATTCTTGCAAAAAGCACCCAGGACCTTGCTAACAATAAAACAGAATCGAATTTACCTTCAGATTCATTTAGCGGAGAATGGCAGGGAAATTTGTATGAAATGGACTGGTCCGGGAAAAAAATCCTCAAAACTCGCCCAGCCAAACTTGAATTTTCGGCTTCAAACCACAGTAATTTACCGGACAATACAACAATATCCATAGCAGGTGAAAAAGTGCAAAGTCCTGTTTTTTGGCATGGTCAGTCCTTTACACTACCAGATGCCCATATTTCCTTAACACAGGATTTTGCTGATCATCCTGCTGAAAAAGAACTCAACTTTGAAATCATTTCTCTTTCGCTGGAAAAAAAGACTATAAGCGGTAGTACCTATCTGGTAGCCCAAATAGAAACGTGGGTCTCCAACTGGTCTGAACCCGGTCCTCCCTTAATTATGGTACTTCACAAAAATAACCTGCCTGAAGAAGATGTTTCCAATCTATTAGAAGAGCCGGGTAATGCCACTTTCACAGTATATCCCAACCCCTTTATCCGAGACATTTTAATACAATACGAACTGGAAGAACCTTCCCCGGTTGAAGTTTCCCTGTATGATTATTACGGAAAATTGAGATCTGCAGCTTTTGCGGAAAAAAATCAGCAAACAGGCAAACATACCCTAACCATCCCTGGACATACCCTTACCCCTGGGATTTATATCATTCAGGTTCAAATTGCCGGCAAAAAATATTCAAAACAGGTATTAAAGAAATAATCGCTACCAATAATGAAGAAAAGTTACACTTTTATAATCACGCTCTTTTTTTATGCGTTAAGCACCCCTCTTTTAGCACAATATAAACAATATGAAGAAGTACAGTTTGAAGAAGCTTCCGGATCAGGGGAATTGAAAGCCACTGCCACCGCAGTAGAAGAACCCTTTAACCACACTATTCGATTTACGGGACTGGGAGATTTGATAGCCCTGGACAATGCCATAAGGGCAGCTCATGAGAAAGCGGTCAAAGAGTGGCTCTCCAAGCAGGAAGGCAATCTGGAAAAAGCCATTGAAAGTACCTTAAATAAAAATTTTAATGGTTTCCGGGATGCGCAAAAACACATGTTCAAGGCCTATGAGGAAAGAACGATGCGTACCAAATATAGAGCTGCGGATTTGGCTGCAGGTTATCACAAAAAATCCACGAATGAGATTCGGTCCAGAGATACTTACACGGCTGAACTGTTATTGCTAAAACAACGAAAGGCAGAAATTAACAGTGGCAAAATCAATCAATCAAGCATTGGTTATTTTAAGGTACAAGGGATAAAACTTAAAGATATTAAATCTATATCAAAGCACGATGAAATAAGGAAAAAAGCGGTATCAGATTTCGGAAAGCACCACTTTGAAAGTAATAAAAACTCCAATATTGAAAAAGGGCTTATGAAAGTAGGATGGGACACCGGCATTTTAGTGGATAAGCTTGTCCAGGATCGTGTTTCCCATTATAACAGCCGCTCCCTACAGGATAAAATAGGCCTTATGACGGCTTATCTGATCTCCTATAATACGGAAAACAGCCTTCAATACCCATCTGCTCTTACCAGGTATCAAATCCCTAACTATGGGACAAAGTCATATATGCTTCAGGTGGGAAATAAGAATGCTCCTGAAACCCCGGTTTCAATTAAAGCATTTGATCCCGAATATGTACTGGAAATGTTAAACCTGGCGGCAGGCGGCTTTATCCCAAACGTAAGACCGGAACAGATGGCTAAAATGATGGAAGATCATAGAGAAAATGAAATAAAAAAAGCCATGGGAACCCCGCCTTCCAGTGCTGCTGCGACCCTGGCTGAATTGGCTGAATTTGATGCCTACCTCCAATCCGACAATTTTGATCCTTTAAATTCTCCCTGGCTGAAACGGGCCAGAGAATATGCCAAAAAGATTCATGAATTAAAAGATAAAGTTCCTGATTATATAGAAAAGGAAATGGTGGAGGCCATTGACAAGTCTTTTGTTTTTGCCTTAAAAAAAACCGCTATGTATATGAATTCCAAAGCCAATATTACCTCTGAAAAAGATAAACAAAGCCAGTTTAAAAACAATGGCAAAAATGGGGTGGCCATATTATTATATGAATTTGTAACAGGTACAGGAAAAGATAGTAGAGACTTCCCTTTTGATTACAACATGACACAACAGATGTTGGCAGGACAGGTACCAACGGATATTAAGAATGATTTTTTTAGGCAACTGTCAAAAAAGGGACTTACATTGGAGGAATTTATTAAACAGGGAAATGCGATTTCAGGAGGATATGCCTTTAGCCCCGATCATACTTCGGTACAAGACTCCTTTAACAAGCACATTAATGCGAATTGGGTACAATTTTTTATTGGTGGGGCCAGTGTAAAATATAGCCCCAGTAGTGAAAAAGGATGGATAAATGTTGAAATGAAAAATGCTACCAGCAGAAGTTCTTTAATTTTACACATGGCAGAAAATTATAACAGGACCGGAAATGGTAAAAACCGACCACTTTCCACAATAAGGCAAACTTTCAAGTTTAAACTTAAAGTAAAGTAGAAAAAATCAAAAATGAAGTCGTTAATGATACACTTACGCACTCAAATTAGTTTTAATACCGGATCATAATAACAAAAATACCGCAATACTATATTTTTATTTTTAATTGACTTAACAATAATGAACAAGCAGATTTTAAATACCATCGGTAAAATGAAAAACCACAAGCCAAAATATTATATCCTTCGAATAAGTATTTTTACCATTCTTTTTATTGGAGGACTGACTAATTGTTCTCGAATTATTCCATGTAATTTGAGTGCCGGACTGGAACCGATGAAACAGAAGCCGGCGCCGGATTTTTTGATAGGACATTATGTGCCGGATGCTAAAACTACAGAAATGATAGAGGGATTCAAAAATGGTTCTTTGAATATAAAGCCTGATGGTTCTTTTGAAATGAAAAATATTCCGGTTGGCGTATTTGATTTTGATGCCTATTATGCAGGTAAAACAGACGGCGTAGAAGCTAAAGGCAACTGGAAAGCTATTGAACATGAAATGTCTACTTATCTGTCAGCCGACCTCAATTTTAATAAAAACCAGACGGATCTCGAAGGATATATAGTTTCCTGGCAAATCTTTTCTAAAGATGATAGAGCGGTTATTTTAATTCCAGTAGGTGACCCGGACGAATGTATGTCCGTTAGGCTCATAAAAGAATAAATAATATCATTTATAACTTACCTACGGTTCTCCGGAATACCAGTTATTGGATTCCGGAGAACTGTAGTATTAATAACCTGTCAGTCCCAAATAGGCTTACACTGGTTTGGTATCCCTATTTCTCATTAATTTTCTCACCAATAAGACTAAGGTCAACTGATCTTATTGTATAAAGAGAAGCAATTTTGTACGTAAAAAGACTGTATATCAACGCGGAATCCCCACAATATTTTATACAAAAAACTTTTCCAAAGGAACGGCAATACATGGATTCGTTTACGGAAAACCTGCTGCGAAAAATAGAAGAGGGGGATATATAAAAAAGATCCAAGTACGGGTCAACTATGGAAATGGGGCATCTCACTGGTTTTAAGGCCATTTTTGCCTGTTTCTCCTTCTTTTTCACCTTCTTTTCACCTGATTTTAAGGTAAAATCGGTCCCAAAAAAATCTTTCCAAGTACGGGCCAACTATGGAAAAAGTTTTCATAAGCCTTTCAAGCTTTGCATAACGAAAGTCAAATCGCAACCTCCCGCTGGCGGGATTAAAAGAGAAAAACAAGCTGCCGGCGGGATTTTTTTAAAAACATTTCGCTATGCCTGCCGATATTATCACTACCGACGATTTAAGGGAATTTAAACGGGAACTCCTGGAGGAGCTCCGGGAACTGCTGCAAAACCACCCGGGGAGAGCCACCAAAAAATGGCTGCGTTCCTCGGAAGTCATGGAACTGCTGCAACTCAGTCCAGGAACCCTGCAAAACCTTCGAATTAACGGCACCTTACCCTATACCAAGATCGGCGGACTGCTTTATTACGATGCCGAGGAAATAGAAAAAGTGATGACCAAAAACCGCATCCACAACAAGTTTTAATGATGAATTATATCCAGCACCTTAATACGGTTTTTAACCGGTTTTATAAAGATGAGAAGCTGCACCCCGGGCATATCAGTTTGTATATGGCCCTGTTCCAGTTTTGGAATGCTTCCCGTTTTGCAAAGACCTTTCCCATTCAGCGTGGTATCGTCATGCCCTGTGCGGCGATCCGTTCCAAATCCTCTTATCATCGCTATTTGAAAGACCTTCATCAGTGGGAATACCTCCGGTATTTTCCTTCCAAAAGCCCACGTGTAGGAAGCCGGGTTGAAATGATTGATTTTTCTGCCGGGACAGTCCCATCAGTGGACCAGACAATCCCACCACCGGACCAGGCTGTCCCACCGGCGAGACAGTGCAGTTCAACTATGGGACAGCAGTGTCCCATAAACGGACAAGACACCATATATACTAAAACTATAAATAATAATATAGCTATAGGGTGGAATAAGAGTCCCATAGCTGAACAAGTAGTCGTGTCCTTTTTTAAGCAAAAAGACCGGCCGGAGACCGAAGCCCAAAAATTTTTCAATCATTATCAATCTACAGGATGGAAGATCGGTGGCCAACCCATTGAAAACTGGCAGGCTGCCGCCCAGAAATGGATGTTAAAGGCTGATGAGATAAAAAAGGCCTTAAAAAGGCCGGTTCAACATGATTATCTGAAAACGGAAAAAGAAAAAAATTATGATCAACCCCTGTAACATCAAAGAAGGTGATGTGGAATATTCCCTGGGAGAATTTGACGGGAAAGAAGCGGTGTACAGTTTTGCCAAAATCTGGATGTATTTAGAAGCCAAGGGCAAACTGCTTTTTGGAAAAAAGTTCAGGCTCTTCGATGAAGACCGGGAACTGATCTTTAAGCTCTGCAATTACTTTATCCGCGAGGAGGACTATTGCAAAAAGTTCGGGATAGACCCGGACAAGGGGATTCTCCTGGTGGGGCCCGTGGGCTCCGGAAAGACCAGCCTGATGAAAATCCTCAAACATATTGTTCCGTACCAACGCCCTTATGAAGTTATCCCCAGCCGGAATATTGTGTTCGGCTTTAATCATGTGGGGTACAGCATCATCGAGAGCTATGGCAATCATGGGTTTTACTGTTTTGACGATCTGGGGATAGAGCCTGTGGGCAGGCATTATGGAAAGGACTGTAATGTGCTTGGAGAAATCCTCCTGTCCCGCCATGAACTGTTAAAAAAGCACAAGGTGAAAACCCATGCCACCACCAACCTGAACGCTTCGGAGTTGGAAGAGCGCTATGGCAACAGGGTGCGTAGCCGGATGAAAGAGTTGTTTAACCTGGTGGCCTTTCCCAAACGCACCCCCGACAAGAGGCGGACAATGTCCGCAGATGAACAAGCGGGCGATGCCCGCAGATAGGCAAAAATGAAATAATTTAATTAGCATTATGCTATGAAGATAGGTTTTTACAATATCGAAAATATCTACCACCGGGATGCTTCCCTGGTGGAACAATCGACAAGCCGATCCCTGAAACTGTGGATCGAGGAATTCGAACGCTATTTATGCAAAGATACCCGAACGGGCCGGGATTACGAGCGGATGCGGGAGCTGTCCTTCTTGCTGGGATTCCAACGGGTAGCCTATGAACCTTATGTGGTAATGCGAAGGCGAAGGGGAACGCTCTATATCCATAAACGGGGCCATACCCTGGATTATAGGGCCAATACCCTGACCGATTGGAACGGCTGGATCAAACTGGGGACTTGTCCCATTCCCGAAAAAGCCATAGCCAACAAGGCCAGGGTGATTAAAGACATCAACCCGGATATTTTGCTCTTTCAGGAAATTGAGAACCGGACAACCCTGGTAGATTTTAATGATTATTACCTTTCCGCTTCGGGAGAGACTGGATATGATGGCTTTACCGTTTTGGAAGGAAACAGCTATCAGGGTTTGGAAATGGCCCTTTTGCATAAACAGAGATACCGGGTCATTTCGGTGAGAAGCCATAACTATGACTGGAATGGCTATCCTTTGTTTGAACGGGATTTCCAGCAATATATTATTGAGACCCCTTTAGGAAAACGTTTATACTGGCTTTCGGTGACACTGCAACAACCCGCCGGGAACGGGAACTGGTGGAAAACCAGGAGGGAAGCACAGGTTTTGCACCTGGCTCGTGTGTATCAGAACCTATGGGAGGAAGACAAGTTGTTTGTCATCGTATCCGGAACTTTTTACGCTCCCTCCTATACCAATGCTTTAACCCCTTTATTCCAGGAGACCAATCTAAAAGATATTACCAAACATCCTTCTTTTCGAGCAGATATGGATAGGGGCAGGGATGGCAGTTATTTCAGGTTAGGTGCTTACCGCCTGGGGGTCAATATCAAACAACAGGACTACCTATTGCTTTCTCCGGCCCTTTTTAAACGGGTAAAAACCTGCGGACTTCACCGAAAAGGGGTGTGGCCGAAAGGAAGAGCACAATGGGAAGTGTATGATACTCTAAAATCGGATATAGAGGCAGCCAGCTGTCACCCCCTGTTATGGTGTACTATCGATTTTTAATCCGTTTATACAAACATCAAAGCATAAAATTCACTTAGTTTGAAAAAAGTGGGGAATAATCCCCTTTTCCTTTGTTATACCTCTGTTTACCTTTACCCCGTGAAAATGGCCCTTAGCGCTGATTGTTATATCATGTATACGATCGGTTAGCAATGCCCTAAACCTGCCGACAGTTTAAACTAACCATTAAAAACTAAAAAAATGAAACACTTATGTAAGAGTAAATGCCTTATGGTATTTTGTATGGTATCCCTGGTTTTGTGGCTGCTATCCTGCCAATCAACGAAGCAAGTCCGATGTGGGACTATGGAGGGATATGAAGAACGCTTAAAGACGGACTCTGCTTTTGCCAAGAACGAAGCTGAACTTGAACGGGCCATTAATGTATACCTGAAAAATATGCAATCCAATGATTTTGCAACATTCAGGTCTGGTAAGGTCGTTATTCCGGTTGTGGTGCACGTGGTGCATAATAATACCACGGAAAATATATCGGATGCACAGATCCAAAGTCAAATCAATGCGTTAAATGAGGATTACAGAAGGCTTAATGCCGATGTCTCATCTGTTCCGACAGGATTCCAGTCAGTGGTGGCGGATGCGAGGATAGAATTCAAATTGGCCGAACGCGATCCGGATTGTAATCCAACCAATGGAATTACACGTACCAGTACATCGGTTACTTCATTTTCTGCTAACCCTTTAGCGGCAACACCAACAGCACGTAACCCTGTTAAATTTGCCTCTTCCGGCGGAGTGGATGGCTGGCCAAGCGATCAATATTTAAATATATGGGTATGCGATCTTGCAGGAGGTTTGCTGGGTTATGCTTCTTTTCCGGCTGATCTTGTCACAAGACCGGATGAAGACGGTGTTGTTGCAGATTATGCATATTTTGGCAATACCGGTACGGCAACTTCTCCTTTTGATCTGGGAAGAACGACAACACACGAAATAGGCCATTGGCTTAATCTTCGCCATATCTGGGGAGATGACCAGGATTTGCCTGATACTTGTTCTGGTACAGATTATGTAGCGGATACGCCAAACCAGGGTATTTATAATTTTGGTTGTCCAACACATCCTCAAAATACATGCGGCAGTGATGACATGTTTATGAACTACATGGACTATGTAGATGATGCTTGTATGGTTATGTTTTCCAATGGCCAAAGCGACCGGATGGATGCAGTGTTATATACAACGAGGTCCAGTATCGTAAGTTCTCAGGGAGATGTACCTCCGCCGTCTGTTACAGAAGACTTGTATTCAAGGGATATGATGGATGATGTGGGAGACGAACCCAATACCACATCTTCGCATATGTATAGGACCGACGATATATGGGTACGTCATTCCAACGATGGTATTACCAATCAGGAGCATCAAAATCCGGTTGGCGGTGCCACCAATTTCGTTTATGTGCGGGTACGGAACCGGGGTTGTGGTACGGCAAGCAGTGGTAATGTGAGGTTATATTGGGCAAAAGCTTCATCCGGACTTAGCTGGCCGGCTCCCTGGGATGGTAGTGTAATATCACCGGCACTTATGGGTGATGTTATCGGGATGGAGCCTACCGGGGCCGTCGCCGCATCCGATTATGTTATCCTCGAGTATTCATGGAATACACCCAACCCCGCTGATTATAGCAGTTTTGGGGCTGATAGAACACACTTTTGTCTGCTTTCGCGGATTGAAACTTCGCCCACAGCTCCTTTTGGAATGACCTTCCCTGAAACTTCCAACCTGGGGCAGAATGTCCGGAACAATAATAATATTGTCTGGAAAAATGTGTCTGTAACCGAACCTGAGGCGGGAGGAAGATTTGCTGCAACCATCATTGCAAATTACACTAAAGAACCGGGTAAATACAAAATTGTATTTAAAGAAGCCAAGAATAAACCGTCATTATTTGAACTTGGTAAGGTGACAGCAGTTTTGAACGAACGTCTTATGAAAATATGGGTAGAAGGCGGCATGAAAGGTGAAGGCATAGAACCGGGTGAAAGAAATGAGATCATACTCCTTAGAGATGGCGCAACTTTAGAAAATATAAATCTGCGCCCTATGCAATTGGGTGTCCTTTCTGTGAGATTTGAAATCAACCCGCAACAATTGCCATACGCACGTAATATTTTTGAACTGGATGTCATTCAGCACGATACTGATAATAATATGTTTGTTGGTGCCCAAACATTTAAAGTTAAAACTGAAAATTAAAAAATAATTAAGTTATTGTTATAGGTGTCAGATAGTTATTAACTTTATGACACCTATAATTATTTAAGATATTATGGTTTTAAGGAGTTTTATTGTTATATCGGTATTATTACTGCTAAGGTACGGAAATGCCCAGCATATCGAAAAAGATCAATTACTGGGGGTATGGTATCATGCTGTTGAAGAACAAACGGATGATAGCATTTCCATTTTTCGTCCGGAAGGCTATGAATTGCCCAGGGCCAGGGGCAGGGAAAAAATGATGTTCAACCCGGATAACAGTTATATTTATTATCAAATTGCCCCGGCAGACGGATACCTGGAGTTAAAAGGTGATTTTAAACTGGATAAAGAAAATAACGAACTTGATATTAGCTATATAAAAGATCAAAAAAAACATAAGAAAAAATATAAGATTGTTCAGTTAAACACGGATATATTAAGGCTAAAATTGATAGACACTTTCAGAAATAAGTAGTTTAGCGAACCCAACAACAGCATTACCTGATACTCTTCCCGTCATTTTTTAGAAGGGTTAAGACTTGTGGATTAAACTGCCAAAGGGATGTGGAAAGAACTGATTACAATGGGCGGTGTATGATACGGTAAAATCGGATATAGAGGCAGCCAGCCGTCATCCCCTGTTATGGTATACTATCGATTTTTAGTCTGTTTATACATATATCGGATAAACCATTGGAGGTCTTCCCAAAGTATATGCATAAGTTGAGCAAACGCTTCCCAGGTTTTAATGTAGAGTGATTTCATCATTTATGTTTTATAGGATTAAGAATCTCTGAACTATAAGCATTATCCATTATAAATAGAACTTCTCCCGGATTGGAAATAAACCCGACCTCTAAAAGTACCGACGGACAAAATGGAATAGTTTCCCGAAGCACCTGGAAATTTGCAAATTTCACACCCCGGTTTTCCCTTTTAAACTTCTTTTCAAAAGCGGTCACTAAATCCAAAGCAAGAGCAATGGATTTCCGGGTATTTTCCGAGTATAGAATTTGGGGATAGGCTACAAAGGCTTTGACGCCATGAGCATTGGAATTGGAGGACCAGTTGCAGTGAATGGATAAAAATAGATCAGCCCTTAAAGCTCTGGCCAACCTCGCCCTATCCTGTAAGGAAATCAGGGTATCCGAATACCGGGTCAGGTAAACCTCCAGGTTTTTATCTTTTGACTCCTGTGCCACTCGGGCTACTTCCAAGGCTATTTGAAGGGTGATGTCCTTTTCCCAAATACCACCTATGCCTATGGCCCCGGGATCTGTTCCGCCATGCCCCGGGTCGATCACCACAATCTTTGAATCCCCTTCGAGGGGTTCCTGGGGATATCCTTTCCCGAAGGGGCATAATAACCCCAAGTATAATAACATCAGTATCCGTTGCATATTGACAAAAATTGATTATGCAAAATGCAAGGGAATCCATGGAAACCTTAAAATGACTTAAAAATTAACGCAGTGAAACGTTAAAAATTAATGCTTTATAAGCAATCCCTCTCACCCTTTAAGAATTTCACATCAGAAACTTTTTAAAACCGATTTCTGATGAAAAAATTACACTTGTTTTCCACAATGATGCTACTGCCCTTTACGGCTTTGGCCCAGATCGGCGGTATAGAGGACTCCGTGAATAACATATCGGATACCATCCGGTCTGTATTTCCCCTGATCCTGGGAGTGATCTTTTTGGTAGGCTTCCTGTTTAATGCCGGACATTTCTTTGGTGAAAATGCCGACCTGAAAAAAGGGATTACCCGGGTGCTGGTCTTTGTCCTGATTGCCGGAGCAGTAGTCGGGATTTTTACCTATCTGATAAGTCTGACCGTATAACTGGTGGTGCCAGCAGGTATTCATTAAATATCCCATAACAATGAAAAAGTTCACTCCCTACAAAGCGATCCGCAGGCGGGCCATGATTATGGGTTTGCCCATCGGGTATTTTGCCATACAGATGATCTCGGTCATTGCCTCCTTACTGGTCATCATTTTCTCCTTTAACCTGGGGATCATTGTTGCCCTTTTGGTGGCCAATTTCTGCCTGTTTGTAATCCTGACCAAGTTGACCCGGACCCCCGGGCTTTTACGGTTCCGGAAGGTGTTTCCGGATATGATCTCCAATAAATTAAACAGCCACCTGGATTATGGCCCATAATGGGCAATTGGCAAGTAAAAACTTACGAGAACCAGCTTGAATAAAAAAATTCTAATGCCTTGTAAAATTTTATACAGATGAAAGTAAACCTTACCGATTTCCATCCGATAGCTGCGATTCAGGGCCACAGCGTATTTGCTTCCAATGGCAATGTAGTACTGGCCTATAGAATAAACCTCCCTGAGATCTATTCCCTTTCAGAAAAGGATTTCGATGATCTACATGGAGCGTGGTTTCAGGCCTTCAAGGGATTGCCTGCGGGAACGGTGGTACATAAACAGGACCTGTACCAAAAGACCGCTTTCGCCGCGACTGGTTTGCCAAACACCACCTTTTTGGAAAAAGCCACGTATAACTATTTCAAAGGCAGACAGTACATGGCCCATACCTCTTATTTGTTTTTCTGTTGGCCGAAGAACAAAGCTTTTAATAAAAGCGGTTATGCCAATCCTTTCAAAAAACTTCCGAAGAACATAGTGCCCGCCATGGATATGGCATTGGATGAATTTAAGGGGGCGGTACGGGATGCGGTGAACTTTATCAACAATAGCAAAAAACTGTATCTCACCCCACTCAACCCGGAACAGATAGAGGAGGCCACCGCCCAATTTTTCAATGGTTATCAGGAGGATATACATACCGATATGGTGTTGGATAGGGCTTGCCCTGAGCCGGGTCGAAGGGACGGTGTACAGATAGGGAACCACTTTGTTGACGTACTGGCAGTAAACAATGAACGGTGTTTCGGGGAAAGCCTGCAAAGTTGTAAGGTCAACGATAAATTTACTTCCGATGATTTTACCTTCCATCAGGGTTTTATAGATGGGCTTGGGCTCCATCTGAACGAAAACCACATGGTGAACCAAGTCCTGTATTTGGATGATAAACACCGGTGGCGCAAACTATTAGAAAAGCGGGTAGAAGAGCTAAAGAAAAGTTCCAATTTCGGAACACAGAACAAGGTGGTGCTGGAAAAGATACAAGATATACTCCGGCAGATCAACCATGACGAGAGCAGCCGGGTGATTCGTGGTCACTTAAATGTGATTTTCTGGTGCCCGGAAGCCGGACAGCTAAATACTATTGCCTCCAAAATAAAAGCGGAGTTTAAGGAGCTGGATATGATTCCGTATGCCCCAAGAGGGGAAGCCCGGAAACATTATATCCTGAACAGTTATTTCGGGTATAGCGCCAACTTCTCCGACGAGGATTTATATGTAACCGACTTAAAGCATGCCCTGTGCCTGCTGCTTAATAATACCAACTATAAGACTGACGACACTGGCGTCATCTTTAATGACCGGCAGCATAATATCCCGGTATTAAAAGACGTCTGGGATGAGGCAAAAAGGAGAATAAAAGCCCGGAACTTTGCTATTTTTGCTCCTACGGGCGAAGGCAAATCTTTCCTGGCCAATAACATCCTAAGGCAATATTTTGAACAGGGGGTACGGTTGGTCATCATAGACCTGGGCGGCTCCTATACCAAGTTTGCCAAACTCTACCCGGATGATCATGCCATACTGCGATATGAGCAGGGAAAAACCCTTGGTATCAACCCCTTTTACATAAGCCGGTTAAATGACCTTAGCCCGGAGCGATTAGAGGACCTGTCTACCTTTCTTTTGGAACTCAGCGCTTCGGGACTAAAGGTCACCAAAGGGCAGGAGGTGGCCATGAAAAAGGTACTGAAACACTATTATCAACATACTTCCGGACCGTATTCCCTGGAGGACTTTTACCGGTTTGTAGAAAAGAGACAGGATACATTGCTTACCCATTTGCACTTGCAAGAGGGATACTTCGACATTACCCATTTCCTGCACATCATGTCCGAGTATGTAGGGGAGGGTTTGTACAGTTTTCTTTTCGAGACCAGTCAGGACCAAACCTATAAGATTGAGGATAAACGGCTTATCATTTTTGAACTGGATGAAGTCCGGGACAATAAGGAGATCCTGTCGGTGATGCTAAAACTCATTAAGTCCGCGATCCAACGAACCGTATGGCAGAACCGCTCTGAAAAAGGGATTATTCTCTTTGATGAGTTTGCCAAGCAATTGAAGTTTGACAACGTGCTGGAGAGTGTCGAGTTTTATTACCAGGCCATCCGCAAACAGAACGGGGCTATCGGGATTATCCTGCAATCCATCAATCAATTACCCGAAAACAGCACTTCGGCCAGCATCCTGGAAAACACTCAGGTGATTTATAGCCTCAGAAATGAAAAGGGGTATGAGGATTTAAAAAGGCGGTTAAGCCTCTCTGCTCATGACCTGAACCAGCTTCGCTCCATGCGCAACAACTTTATCGGGGAGCGGAAGTATACCGAACTCTTCCTGAAGATCGGGAAGGAAAGCAATGTATTCCGTTTGGAAGTCCCCCCGGAAGTATTTGCGGCCTACCTCACCGACGGCAAAGAAAACGAGGCCATAATGGCCATTTGGAAAAAGACCGGAAATATGGAGACTGCGATCCGGGAATATGTCAACACACCATAAAAACCAAGAAATGATGAGAAAGCTAATATGTATTTCCATTTTTATTTTGCTTGTCTGTGCCACTGGCACTGCTACGGCCCAGGGGTGGCCGGTGTATGATAATACCAATTTTATCAGTCTGGGAAAACAATTGATCGAATCCGCCAAACAGACTTCTCAACTCCTGAAAACCGTGGAGTTTTTAAAACAGCAAAAAGAACGGATAGAAAAGGTCAATAACGTACTGAAACAGCTCAAAGCTGCCCGGGAAATCGTGGCCAACAATCAACGACTGTTTGATATGGTCCGGGGCGATCTCAGGGAGATTCTGAACTCCCCCTATATCCGGCCGGAAGAGGTCCGGCACGTTTCCGATGCCTTTAATAAAATTATCGACAGGTCCCTGGAAGACCTGGAATTCATGGAACAGCTCCTGACCAGTAATTTTTTGGAGATGACCGATGCCGAGCGCCTGGAAATCTTACAGCAGCAGAAGGAAGATAGTAGGGAAATGATTATGGAGATCGGGGTCAAAAAACGCCGCTACGAGATGGTGATCGATTTCCGTGAGATGCAAGACCGGATCAATAACCGGGAGGAGAGTTATTAACCCCCTAAGCGCCCCCTAAGTGCCCGCTAAGCGGGATTTGGCAAGGGGTTGGCAAAAGAACAAAAAGATGAACCAGGAAAAAGGATGACAGGAATGATACTTTTAGGAATTGGACTGGAATATGTAGACGCTATTTATCAGACGATACAGGACAGTGATTTTTCGCAGTATACCATTGTGGGAATGAAAACCCTGGCCGTCCTCTTTTTTCTGATCAACCTCCTGAAGAAGTACAATGAAGGTGCGGTAGAGCAGGGCGGGTATACCTGGGGGTTAAGCCCCAATGAACTCATCAAGAATTTTGCAGTGGTTCTGGTGGTGATTTTCTCCACACAGGTGCTGGGCTTTTTTGATGGGGTATTGGTCGCTATTGAAAACCAGTACCGCAATACCGCCCCGGCGCTGTTGCCTTTGCAATTCCAGGATTTCCCTATTGAAGAAGACATCGGCGCCATTGAAGCCACGAAAAAAGCGTTGACCGTGCTCTATGAATTTTTGACTTCCCCGTTTTACGGGATGCAATTGGTCTCCTTTGCCCTTGGCGTGTTTCTGTGGATCATCGATATTTTTATTTATCCCTTGTTCCTGGCCGAACGTTTCTTTCTATTGGGCATTATGAAAGCTTTCTTTCCCCTGGTCATCAGTATGGCTGTATTTGAGAAGTTCCGGGAGATGGCCTATCATTTTTTTAAGCTGTATGCCGCGGTATATATGATGGCCCCGGCCTTTTTCCTGGTCAATGTATTTATCAACCTGTTCTATACGGAACTCAACACCAACTTCTGGGAGAACCTTTTCGGGACGGATATAGGGAGCCATTATTTCGCATCCATCATACAACTGGGCTCATTGGGCTTTATCATCTTTTTAAAATTCAAGCTCTACCGCAGGGCTGTGTCTTTTACCATTCGCCTCTTCACCGGCGGGTAGCACCCGCAGGCAAACAACCAAGTAGGGCCTGGAAACGAATAAATAAAATTAAAAGTAACCGTTATATGAAAACACCGTATAAAAACATAGCCCGGGTATTAAAAAACAACCGTTTTGTGGTCATTACCGTGACTGTGATGGCCTTTACCACAACTGCGATCTGTTCCTGGTTTACCTATTCCATATACCAAAAAGCATTAAACAGTGCTTTCGTGGTAAGCACGAAAGGAGATATAATCCCCTTGACGCTGGTATCACAACTGGAGAACCTAAAGATAGAAGCCAAGACCCATCTGAAAAATTTTCATCACTATTTTTATGGTTTATCTCCTACCGATTATAAACAACAACTGGAAAATGCTTTATGGCTGGGAGACAGCTCGGTAGACAATGTATATCGCCAGAAAAAAGCAGATGGCGTATATAACCGTTTATTGCAGTATGCCCTGGTACAGAAGGTTGTCAGCGTACAATCCGATGTAGATGTGTCCCAGGAGCCATATCCCTTTAAGGTCAGGACCGTATTTGAAATTAACCGGGGGTCGATCACCGACACTTATGAATTGATAACTACCGGGCAACTGATAACCACCGCCCGGAACTTTCCGAAAAACCCGCATGGGCTTTTGATTACCCATTTTTTTGAAAACAGTTTAAAGAAGATGCCCCATGAAGATCGATAAGAAGAAAATCCTGTTTGCCGCAATTATAGGAGCTATCGTTCTGCTTATGATAGGTTATGGCGTATTTGTATTAGGAGTGGATACGAAAACAGACCAGGCACTGGAGCAGACAACAGTCCCGGAACTTGGAGAAACCGAAGAGCAATACGAAGACCGCCTGGAAGCCGTGGACCAGTTGAAAGAGAAAAAGAAATCCGATGCCCCGAACATTTATGACGAAAGCCTGTTGGATTCTACCGGGCTTTACGATCCGGATCTGGAAGAAAAACAAAAGGAACGTATGGTGGACAGTATCTATAACCGGGGAAGGATAGATTATATGGCCAGGGGATACCGCAAGCGTAAGAGTACGGAATCAAAAGATACGACTGCTACCCTCAAAAAAAGGGACATGGACGCCCTGGATAAAAGCCAGCAGGATTTTTTTAAGGTAGGGAAGGAGTTTTGGGAAGCAGCTACACCCAAAACGTATACCCAACCGGTGATCCATGCGGTGGTACACGATGCACAAACTGTAAAGACCAACAGCAGACTGGAACTCCGCCTTACCGGGGAGGCGATCATTAACGATAGGAAAATCCCCAAAAACACTTTGGTCTATGGCTTTGTAAAGCTAAAAGAAAACCGGGTGATGATAAACATCACCAATATCAACCATCAACCCGTACACCTGAAAGCCTATGACCTCCAGGATGGCAATGAGGGGATCTATATCGAAAACAGTATTCGCGCAGAACTCACGCGGCAAATGACCGATGATATGATCCAGGATATCAATATAGCCGGTGTTCCCCAGGTACGGGGATTAAAGAATGTCTTTCGCCGGGATAACCGCAAAGTAAAAAATACGATTTACAATCACTACCAACTCATTTTAAAACCCGTACAGCAATGAAACCTATATACTTTCTTTTCAGTTTGTGTTTGATGCATTGGCCTTTGATGGGACAAATACAGGAACTGGACACGATATATGCCAATGACCATACGACCATATCCCTTTTCTTTCCGGAGCCCGTAAGACAGGGGATACCAGGGGCAGATCATTTTGTGTTTACCTATAATAAGGAAAACCCACAATATCTGGGGCTGCTTAAAGCTGTGCCTGGGCTGGACAGTAACCTCTTAGTTATAACCACAGATGGTCAGGTATATAGTTATATTCTGAAGTACCATAAGGATTTGCCACAACTCAATTATTTTATAGGTAAAGAAAAAAGTATAGGGCATGAAAAAGGGATGTCTTTTACAGAAAAAAAGCCACAGAAAAAGGAAGAGAGGACGGTAAAAATAACCCCCTACCATATGAATGCCATCAAAAAAGTATCGGAGTACATGGTCAGGCAGGACCAGCGTATGGCCCGCAAAAACAGGAAAGGGGTAAAACTCATTTTAAAAGATATACAATACCGGTGGCAGGAAGTCTATATTTCCTTTACCATTGAAAACAAATCGGGGATTGATTACGAAGTAGATTACTTCAGGGTCTATGTGGAAAACGGGAACAGGAAGAAAAATGCCTCTTACCAGAAGATCCTTCAGGAGCCGATCTATTCCCATGAGTTTCCGGAAAAAGTAAAGAACAACCAACAAAAGAGTTTTGTGATGGTGTTTCCGAAGTTTACGTTGGGTAAGCAGGAAAAGTTAATGATGGAATTAGGGGAAAGGAATGGGCACCGGATTATAAAACTAAAAAGATGAGAAATGATAATGTTCTTCAAAGAGTTTTGTCTTTTGACCTGTTACTATGGAGGATGAAATCTTGACGAATTAATTTGTTTTTATGGATATCCGTAAAGTGTATAACGAACTTCTTTATATTTTGTTATTAAATTGGCACTTAATTTATAACACCAATATAATTAAATTATGAGATTCATTAATACACAGGATATAGAGAATTGGGCAAGTACAGTAGATTGTAAATACCATTTGCCACATTTAATTAGAAATTTAATTTTAGCAACCATTGATAATAATGCTATAAAGAACATTCATTTTCCCTATGGAGAAGATGTACAAACTGGAGGATTTGACGGGGAACTTATTACAGAATCTGAAAATATGTTTGTTCCATTAGGAGAAAGTGTATGGGAGTTTGGAACCACAAACAATAAAAAAGCCAAAGCAGATGAGGATTACGAAAAAAGAAAGGAAAATCCATTAGGAAAGATTCCGGCCCAAACAACTTATGTCAACGTTAATGCAAAAAAATATAGGGATAAAAATAAATGGGTAGAAACAAAACAAGCCGAAGGCTTTTGGAAAGATGTTAAATATTTAGATAAGATAGATATTGAACAATGGTTGGAGTTGGCTCCAACGGTAGAGTTATGGCTTGCTGAAAAATTGAGAAAACCAACTTTCGGAATATATACTGTTGACGAGTATTGGAAATGTTGGAGTGAAAATAAATCCATAAAGATTGTTCCCGAGATATTGTTGGGAGATAGCAGATCAGATGAAATTGAAAGATTGAAGTCCTTTGTCAAAAATGGGGAAGGCACTTTATATATAAAATCTATAACGACTGATGAAGCTTTGGCGTTTCCCTTGGCTGTTATTAAATCATATGGTATTTCTGATGGAAATATTGTAGTCATCGACAATAGGGAATCTTTTAACCAATTTACTCACACAGCCAAATCCCTGACCGTCCTTGTTAAATTCAAAGCAACGGGTACAGATTTATCAGGGGCCATTCATAGAGGGCATAGGGTAATAATTCCAATCAGTCTTTCAGAGGAAGTTAGTACTTCCGATAAGATTCAGCTGTCAATAACTTCAAGAGATACATTCGAGCAAAGTTTAGGAGAAATGGGGATAGATGCTGAGCAGGTTAAGATCCTAACCAAAAACTCAGGAAGGAACATATCTATTTTAAAGAGGCTACTTCAATTTGATAATGGTTCAGTACCCAAATATATGGATGGTATTGATACTAGGGATATTCTTCCAATGCTTTTAATAAACAGGTTCTCAGAAAACCGAATTGGAGATAAAGAAATTGTTGAAAAGCTCAGTGGAAAAACATCGGACGAATATATTCGATTTTTGAAAGTTTTGGCAAATCTGGATGACTCTCCCATTTATTATATAAGCGGGGTATGGCGATTAATTTCTCCTACCGACACGTGGCTTTACTTTGCTAAGTATATAACCCGAAAAGATCTCGAAAATTTTCAAGAAGTATGCTTAAATGTTTTGGGTGAAATTTCACATAAATATACGTTATCCAAAGACGAGAGGAAAAATTACTATCATACGCCCGAAAACAGAACAAAATATTCTTCTAATTTAAGAGAAGGTATATGTGAATCCATTGTTGTTATATCTGTGTTTGGAGATGATTATGGTTTAAATTCTGTTCCTAATATTTCTTCATATATAGATAACATTGTCCAGAAAATACTTGAAATGGACACAGTTGTCTGGAGATCATTATCACGCAATTTGATGCTTTTGGCAGAAGCATCCCCATCCATATTTTTAAATAATCTTGAAAGAATAATAAAAGAGAGATCTGTTACGGCTTTTTTTGAAGTAGAAGAAAGGTTTATGCATAGTTCAAATGATTTAGCGCCTTTATTATGGTGCCTAGACATTCTTGCTTGGTTTCCTGAGTATCTTATGAGAGTTTCCACTGCTTTATGTGAGTTAATTTTAATTTCTCCTGAAAGTTTTCCAACTGTAAATACACCATTAAACAGTTTGAAAAATATATATAGAACATGGTATCCACAAACAAATACAAGTGCTGAAAACAGAAAACAGATACTAGAATATCTAATCAAGAAATATCCGGATATATTATACAACCTGTTATATAATTTGGTTGGAACTAAACAAGGCACTGCTTTTCATACACCAAGACCGAAATGGAGATTGTTTTCAGAACTTAGGGAAATTCGGGTAAGCGAACGTGAAGTTTATTATATGAGAGGATTCTGTTTGGATAATGTAAATGTAATGTCCAAGGGCAATGTTCAAAAGATATTGTTGCTAATAGACTTGCTGGATGATATGTCATGGGATAAGTTAGATGTAGCATTAAATACGATTGAAGAGATACATACAGGTTCGGATGAAAATGAAAGAAGTCAAATCTATCATAAGTTTAGGAAGTTCATAGGGCGCCATAAAAATCACCCTACAGCACGATGGGCCTTGCCAACGGATATTCTTAGTAAAATTGAAAATACAGCGCTTAAATTCAAATCTGACGATGTGCTCAACGAATCCTATTTATTTGAGGAACATTACCCTGATTTTATAGAAGGAAGGAAAGGTAAAAATCACAGAGAACATGCTGATGAGATAGCATCAAGAAGACTTAATTTTATTGAAATGGTTCTTGATATAAACGGAATAAATAAAATTATTGAATTGGCCACCACCACCGAATATCCTTTTATTTACGGAAATACTCTTGCGAAATCAGACAAATTAAGTGAAAAAGATAAATTGACAATCTATAAATTGATTGAAACTACGGACAGTAAGCATTTAATATTAGTTAAAGAATTTATCCAAATTTCTGAGAATAGAACAAATTTACAGACTCAAATAAAGATTTTAGATGATCTGATAAAATTGGGGCTATCCATTCAGGGTATAGTAAACTTCCTTTGTTCTTTAAGGGGAAGTATGGGTTTATGGAAATTCATATCTGATATGCGAAATAAGGAAATTGAGAAATCGTACTGGACATCTCGATCAGGGTTTTTATATACAGAAAATAAAGAAGAGCTCTTCTATGCTTTGGATAAATTGCAGCAGTATAAGAAATCCATAACGTTGTTAAATACTTTGGGCTGGGGACTATATGAACATAAAGGAAATTTTACTTCAGAAGAAGTTTTAACAGTGCTTGAAAAAGTTTCTTTGGCGGATTTGAATGATAACTCTAGGTTCGAACACACTTTTTTTAATAACATCTTAGATTTTTTATATTCAAAAAATGATTATGATATAGAGCGAGGAGCAAAAATAGAAATGAAATTCATTTTTCTCTTTACAAGAGATACATATAGTCCCGCACCGAAAAACCTATATAAACTAATGTCTCAAAAGCCTGAAGAGTATTTTGGCATTTTGAGTGAAGTATACTTGCCGGAAAAAGAGGAGCTTAGAAAAGATAAATTGCAAGATGTAAAAGAAAACCCTGGTTATCAGGAAATCCTTAAATCCGGTTGGGAAATTCTTGATTCATTTAACTTGATACCTTCATTACAAGAAGATGGGTCTATTAACTATAGTGAGTTAAAAAAATGGATAGATGAAGTGAGGGAATTTGCAGTAAAAAATCATAGAGTTAAGGTTACTGACAATTGTATAGGAAAGTTACTTGCTAAGTATCCCATCAACATGAGAGAAAACAAAGGGTTTCCTACTGAAATTTATAGGATAATAGAAGAAATTAATACTTATGAGATCAAAATAGCTTTTGAAACACAAATTTCAAATAATTTAGGTTTTACAAGTAGAGGTGCATTTGAAGGAGGAAATATAGAAAGGTTTAGATCGGATTATTTTAATTTACTTTTTGAGGAAACCAAATTTACCTATCCGAATGTTTCTTTGATATTCAAAAATTTAAGAGATCGATACATTGATGATGCTAAGCGGGAGGATGATATTGCCTTATTAAGAAGTTTAGAGTAAGTAAATTATGTAATCAAAAAAGACAGTCAGTTATTGGCGCAACTTTTGGCATAGTTTGTAGCTTAACTTATGAAGTCATATAGAATTATATATATGTTTGTTTTACAATCTATTTAACCTTATTCCATAAATGAGATATGCTATAAAGAAAAATAAAAAAGTAGAGCCTCAATTTTCTGGAGAAAGAGCATTTTGTCCTGTCTATAAGACTGAAGTCGTTGGAAAAATTTATAGCATTAGAATAAATCATTGGGCACATCTGGTAAAAGGAGAAAGCGATTGTGACAGTTGGTATGAGCCTATCACTGAATGGCATTTAAATTGGCAAAATCTATTCCCTGAAGAAACCAGAGAAGTCACTATTACCGAAAATAATATCTCACATAGGGCGGACATTCTATTAAACAATGAACTCGTAATTGAATTTCAAAATTCACCTATAAAGATTCGTGAAGTAGAACGTAGGGAAGCATTTTACAATAAAAACGATAGAAAATTAATATGGGTTTTAAATGGCGATAGTTTGTCTGAAAGTACAACCATAGAAAAAGAGGAGGCTATCAGTGATATATCGGTGTCCATATCAATCCCAAAGTCATTGTCGACAGTAGAAAATTACAGCAGTAGAAGAATATTAAGGGACAAACTAATAAACTTTCTAAATTCGGATAAAAAGCAAACAGAAACTAAAGAGAATATTTTAACTTTTAAATATGCAGAAGGAGAATTTGATATTGAGTATGTTAAAGAGATATACAAAAACCATATAGCCTTTGTTTATGAAAGTTTATATGGTCGAGTTGAACTAAAACTATTTAAGGAGCTTATAAAAATTGAGGATCACCTAATAGAGGAGACATTCATTAAACCAAGATTAAAAAGGCTAACCTGGAGGGCTTTTATCGATAAAATGGAGTCTCCTGTATTTATTGATAATCTAAAAGGATTAGAAGAAGACGAATTGTATTATCTCTCTGAAAATAAAATAATTTCCAAAGAGAAATTTATAAAAAAAGCATTAACGTATATTTAGAAATATTGGCTACTATACCATTAACCGTTAGAAACTTGTTATATATTCAACAAGGATTTGGATGTAAAGTATGATTTAAAGCCAGAAAAGGATTATATTAACGTATACATCAATGGCTTAAAATACACAAAATTTAAATCTGTAATGGAAGATTTCTTTTCATCCGAGGTTGGTGGATTTAAATTTTCATCGGAAAAGAGCGAATTTGAATTCCGAGAATTGCAATTTGTGAAAGAATAAAACTGGGCACGACAGTGGTTAAAAAAAATAGCAGCTAAAGGCTTAAACTGAAGTTTTTGTATTTTTAAAACCAATAAGGTTGCTATGAAAAGTTTGCGTGTACTTACCCACCACTTTTCATAGCCAAAGCCATTGTGGTGCATTAATGGAAAATCGTAAAATAAAGAATGAATATAGTTGAAAAAGAAGCTGACAGATTTTTTAACCGACTTTATAGAAATGGTAAAGTAAATAATCTTGAAAACTTAAAAGATCATATTACCACGAAATTATATGACTTTAATAGAGACAGAGATAAACTTGATTTTCTAAAAATCATCAGACAAAAAAGTGTCGAAGATAAAGAAGAACATATGAAAAATTGTTCTGGTTGTGGATATGATGAGGAGAGAGACATTGGAATTTTTGCAATTGACCAAGAAATAGATAAAATAAATCGATTTTACTCATACCAGCCTAAGACAGAAGATGAATTTAGTGTTGAGCAGGAATCCGAATTGCACAATAAATTAAATGATATTCTTGAAAAGTTGGAAAAACAGGGTTTCGGACAACAAATCATTTTTGATGAAATTGAGGATTTAAAAAATCACTTTAATCTCGGTAAGAAAAACTGGTTTCAGCTTTTAAAAGGAAAAGTTGTTGATTTGACTCTTAAAAAGGTTTTGGACAAAACAATAGTTCAAGAAATTTATGACCAATTGAGTGAAGGATTTGAACAAGTTGTTAAGATGATTGAGTAAATAATGAGTAGAATAGACAATTTAGATAAGGTGCTTGATTACGTTTGCACTTTCAGCAGGAATTTAGCTTCTATCCCAACAATGGACTTGTCAATGAATACTGGAATCGAAATAGATGAATTGACAGAGTACTTGAATGAATTGGAAAATCGAAGTTATATAAATAATTACAATAATGGCTCATACATAACCTTAAAAGGTCGAATAGCACTGGAAAATTCAAAAAATGGAAAGCCATTCAAAGAAGAAGTTGAAGACAAGAGATTAAATCGATATTGGTCAATTACTAAGATTATAGCTGGCGTATTAAACTCAATTGCTATCATAGGTATAGCAATTTGGGTTCAAGTTAGTTCAAATGAAAACTCAAAACTTGAAAATGACATTGAGAGTTTAAAAAGAGAACATAAAACTGAGAAAGTAGAGCAAATTCGGCAGATTGATTCGCTTAACAATGTTCTCAAAGAATTAAAGACGGATAATCTTATAATGACTAATGCAAAGAAAGAAAAAAATCCAAATTTTAAATGGAATTAACTACTATAACCGCAATTTACGGGGCATTACTTTCTACCAGTATTGTAATTTTTCGATTTTTAGAACGTCGGGATTTAAAGAGAAAAATTGATATTGATGTCCATAGTTTTGTAAAAAAAAATAAGGACAATGAAATGAATGATTTAAGATGCGGTGGACAATATTTATTAGTTACTATGACTAATCGAGCCAAAACAACTACTTATATCGACCGATATTTTTTTAAAGTATATAATCAAAAAAGAACTCAGACCGAATACTGCGGATTTGATTTTAAAAATGGTAAGTTGGAAAGCGACTTACAATTTCCAATAAAACTCGAACACGGAGAAATATTTAAAATATCCTATCCATTAACTGATTTTCAAAATGATAACGGAAAACAAAATATGGATAGAATTCGGGAAATGGCAGAAAAGAACAAATATTTGGAAGCATATTGTTGTGATACACTTGAAAAATGGCATAATGGACAGCCTTTAAATATTCAAATGTTTTGTGGACACTTCGATTTGGTTGAAGAAAATCTAACAAAAACCTGACTAAAAAACATTATCCAAAACCGAATGTGAAATATTGTAACAGAAGCCTTCCCTAAAAGAATTTGAGCTGAATTATTAAATTGAAAGTATAAAAAACAAAACGGGTAAGTCTTCAACTTTAGAGGATCTGAACTACATAATTTTTGTATTAATCTGATTGTTAGGTGTTTTTTATTATATTGAAATACAAAATGTTACATAATTTGGACTATAATCTAATATGCAGTGATGAAAAAAATAATATTACTTTGTATTTCTTTTATAGGTTAGTTTCTTGTTCAGACCAAAAAGAAACCCCTGGTGTAACAGATATAAAAAAAGGACAACAATGGAATTTGAAAATCGGAAGCTCGCCTAGTGAAGTATATAAACAGCTTCAGGAATTGGGAATAAAAAAAGGCTTTGATGGGGTTACCTTGGTAAATACATCTGGTACACATTTGGCACGTATAGGGGATGATTTGGCATTATATAATGCAGTGACTATACTGACACCAAGGTATTATACAGACAGCGTTTATATTCAGTTTAAGGATGAAAAAGTTGCTTCCATTAATAGATGGAGAGATCCAGTATTGTTATAGAGGAATGGCTTGAAGATGAAACAGGGGAGGTCCCTATACCTTTTGTCCCGGGGCAAATAATGTTGAAGGTTGATATTTTAAAAAATTGGCCAGAGGAAACATCAGAAGCATCCATATACTTAGGGAATCATATTAATAAAGTTGCAGAAAAATCACAAGAAATCTATCATGCTTCGAGGAGACCAAATATGGTTATTGTCCTGTCAGAGAAAAGCCTGGTAAAAGAGTATGATCCGCAGATGGAAAAATACGCCCTATGGGAATTCTCTTTTCCGGAAATCAAGAAGAGTAGCCAAATTGGGAGCTATTCCATACGCCTGTATTTTTGTAATAACAAATTAGAAAAGATCCGAAAGGAATATTGGTAGCAAATTATGCTTGATGGTTTTTAAAACGGGATATACTTTTTAGACCTATTTTTTAAAAATATTCCGTACATCCGAATGCACCCTTAAAAACTCCGCATCAACATCCATAGTTTTTCCATGAATCGATGGCAGGTACTTTTCAATCAGGTGTTTTTTAAACCGAACCCTACGCTCCCGGCCATCGGCAAAGGCCACAAATTCTCCTGGTTTGAGTCTAAAAAACCGATCTGCCCGAATCTTGGCCACTTCCTTTTCACTTTTGGTGACCCGGGTGCGGGGGTTCATCCATTCCCCTTTACTGATGCTGGTAGCTTTCATTTTCACAATTTCAAAAAACTGTTCATAGTAACGGGCTGTATCCGGATCATTAGCCTTTCCGAAGAATTGGTAGGAGAGATTGCTTAGGATGGCCTTACTGGCCTTATCCCCGTAGAGCAGGTCATTTTGTATCTTGTCCTGGAGGACATATAGGGTTGCAATATCAAAGCTACGCAAACTTGCCGGTATGCGGTGCATGTTAAGCAGCCGGATGGTAGGGGCTTCTTCCATAAGCAGAAAAGAAGACCGGCGATGTCGGACACTCATTTGCTTGGTCATTGTATGGAGTATGGTGGCCAGTACGGGCGAATAAGAAGTTTCAAAAAGGGGATTGTTGACTAGGGAAACTACTGCCGGATTCCCCGGATTATTGACATCCAGGGGCACTTCATCTGCGGAGAGCAGGGCAAAGAGCCGTTTGGTTGAAATCTTTTTAAAGGCATTGGCCAGGGTACTTTTCACCCCGGCCGTTTGCCGCTCGGAATCCCTGCCACTGATAAAGGCATCGGCCATGGCCTTGGAGGTCCGGTTGGAAGCTAAAAACTCCATAAGGCTGTCGGTATCCAATAATTGGTATAACGCCATCATATGGGGCAGGGTACAATACCGGGGATAATCTTCTTTCAGTTTCCAGATTATCCCTGCAATAAGCCCTTCCACGGCATCATTAAAGAACCGGGAGGTTCCGGTAGCACCGGATTCTTTCATTTCCAATAAATTTTCCAGCATCACCCTGGAGACTTCATTGACGGATTCCTCGTGTTGCATATAATGTGGCGCAATAGGGTTGACCCGGTGATAGATCTTATCCGGGGAAATAATATAAAAGGGAATATTGGCCTGCTTAAATAGGGGATAGGCGATCTCAGTCAGTTCAAAATGCTTGTAATCGTGCATGACCCCACAAAAGGAATGTTTTCCGAGGTGTTGCAGTAGGTTAAAGACTACGCTTTCGGTCTTCCCGCTACCGGCGGCCCCGATAATGGAAATACCCCGCCGGATATTATCCAAAACAAGGCTCCCGTTTTTTAGGAATAGCTTCACCCTGTATTTTTTACCGGGTATTGGACGGATGACATACAGCATACGAGCATAAAATATACCGACACCTAAAAGGGCCGGCACTTCGATGTACAAAAGTACTTGTATCCAGGCCCTGCCGGGAAGAAGATGCCATACCCAGATCAAACAGGAGAGCAGGGGAACGATAAGGGCAAAACTAAAACTCCGATGCACCCCTAAAAACCGCACCCCGGTCAAAAAGAGGATAATAACAAATAAAAAAATATACAGGTAGGAATGCATGATAACAGGAGTTTTTGGTTAATAGCCCTGGCCGGACTCCTTGGTGACATCAATAGCCTTTCGCAGTGACTTGATGGTCTTTAGAGCCAACCGGGTTTTTGTGACGGGAATGTTGAGTCCGGGTATCCTTGTTCCGGATTCCCGAAGAATGGACAAAGCTGTTTTCCATTCCTTTTTCGAAGTTTTTAGCAGCAACTCAAAATACTTTTTGGGGTCGGTTGCCATCAGTTTCCGGGCCTGGTAGTATTCGGCAAAGTTACGCCTGTACCCGGACATCTGGTCAAAGGTTTTCTCGGTATTTGTAAAAAAGGTATCCCGGTCAAAGCCCCTTTTTTCAGTTTTTCCGTTGAGCTCCACCTGGGAGGCTTTATAGCGGCTCCCGGGTGACAGGCTATAGGTATTGGAGGCATCCCTGCGGCTTACAATAATATGAACGTGGGTTTGCATCCCCGGCTTTTGCATCCCTTGTTCAACGGGTTTGCCATCAATTTTATGGGGGATCTCCCGAAAGAGCCGATCCATTTCTTTTTCCATTTTTTTGACATTCCCTTTCATTTCTCCACGCTCCACTTTCCGGATATTGTTTTTGAGTCTGGCTATTTTTTTGGTATAGGGGGCATTTTCTTTGATCTCCCGGTCAAATCCCTTATAGGAGCGCTGGTGTTCTATTTTGGCGTAATACTTAATATCGTCCACTGAAACTTCCCGATCACGATAAAAGGACTGGACATAGCTTTTCATTACTTCCCGGGTATAGGCTTTCAGGTCGAGGTTGCCCTGTTTGAGGTGTTGGAGTTCCGGTTTACTGGGATTGATGGTGATGGAGTAGAAGCGAGGTTCCGTTTTTCGGAGTTTGGCCGTATTGCTGTCGATTTCCTTGATGACATGATCCCGGTCAACCGTATCCTGCTGCTGGTTAAAGAAATGTTCCATTTCTTCCGGGGACTTTCCTTCGTTTTCCTTTTCCAGGTAGTCTACGAAATCAGCAACACTTACATTATAGGTGTCGCTCATATTTTGCGGTGTGATAGTGACGTACATGATTATTCATTTAAGTTTAACTTTCGTTTGAGGTATTCCAGGCTTTCCGGGGGAAGGTCGATGCGCAGGTAGGGTTTTCCGAAGTTGCTCCGGATGGGTTTTATTTTATTCAGGAAGCGGGCAACCTCCTTTCGGGTATCGGACAATTCCTGTGTTGCTTTGGCATGTTTATTCCGGTATAGGGATACTTGCTCGCGGGCCTCTTCCAGTTCCAACCTCATGGGAATACCATGGCTGCTCCCATGCCCCGGTTTCAAACTTTTTTCCTTCCAGCTTTTTTTAGTGCTAACCGGCTTTTTCCCGGGAGTGCTTTCCGCCTGTTCAAAAAGGTTTTGCAGCATGGCCACGGTGGGTTTGGTCTGGTGTTTTTCCATATCCTTTATGATAGAGATCACCCCGTGGATACGTCTTTTGATCAGGCTTTCCAGGGTATGTACATTGGGGCCGATGGATTCTTTTGGGGAAATACCATTGTGTTCAAAAAATTCAATCATTAAAAGAAGGGTCATGGATTGAGACCTGGATATGGCCTTGCAAAACTTGCGGAATTTTTTGACCACCGAAGTCTTTATGCTGAGGCTTTCAAAACGCTCTTTTTCATATCCTTTATCCATTTTTCCGTGAATTTTTTCCTGATTTTACCGGGCTGGCAGCGTTTTTCCGTGAAAAAGTCCAGTGATGCAAACCAAATCTTTGTTTTTTGGATTTGTAAACAACTGAAAATAAGTTGTTTGTAAATAAAATAATCTTGTAATGTCGCGTCAGCGCATTACCCTCTTGCTATTCCTTTTTCCCGCGGCAGCGGGTTTTCGGGTTTGAAGCTGAAATTACTTGCCGTGCATTTACTTTGGAAGTCCGGCACAAATTTTAAGATATGGGAAAGCGGAATTTTCAACGAACGATCAGGAAAAGAAAAAAACGTTGCGAATTGTATAATGATGTAATACGGCCGGAGAAAAGCAAAACCTTTGCACCGAAGTCCAAAGGTTTGTTAAATAAATGGTTTATTCCACCTGTTGTTTAGTATTCACTGGGTAACATCAAGGTATCATTTACAAAATACAGTCGGATTTCATCCAGCGGAAAATCCGTATAGTTGTAATGGGCTTCATAAAAGACATTGCCATTACCGTCGTCATAAGTGATAAGTGCGGCATAGCCTTTCTCCTTTTGCTCCTTTTTACTGAGTTTTTTAAGATTAATACAGACGAAATAATCTGTGTTTATGGGACTTTTGCAGATGGCTGAAACATCGATGACCAACCACAGGCACTGCGCTTCTTCTATAAGATATTTGATCCCTTCGGTAAATTTGGTATTCAACAACGAAAGGGAATAAAATACAGGTGAACCGATAAACTGTCTAAGGTTTTCTTTTATTTTATTAGCTTTATTTATCATAACATTAATCTTTAACGGTTAATAAAGAAAAGAGGGTGTGTCTTAGGAGAGTAACACCCTCTTTTTGATTACACTATTCCGGCTTCGTACCTAAGAGGAGGATTTCATTGGCCACGATTTCGGTCACATACCTTTTTTCATCGTTGGCATCCTCATAGGAGCGGTGTGTCAGCTTGCCTTCCACGGCAATTTCCTTACCCTTTCCGGCATACTTTTCGACAATCTCGGCATTGCGTCCCCAGGCTACGATAAAGTGCCATTGGGTGGACTGCACTTTTTCCCCGTTCTTGTTTTTGTAATACTCGTTGGTCGCGAGTGAAAAACGGGTGACTTTCTTCCCACTCTCCAAAGTGGTGATTTCCGGGTCTTGCCCTACATTTCCGATGAGTTGCACTCTGTTTCTGATGGTACTCATGATTGAAAAAATTTAAAGGTTAAACAATGATTTGAAAGTTTATTAAGTGATTTACTTATTGTATCCGGAGCGTTTTCCTTTTTTAACTTTTGTGCCGCTTTATTTTTATGGATTGGATACGATTTCATGCGGTTTTGTTTTTGATTTACTTCCCGTAGCGCCGTCGCTGTTCCCTTTTTTGTTGCTGAACGATCCAACACTGTTCTTGCCCGGTAAGACTTATAAAAAGAGCGAGGCACGAGCCTGGTTATGCAGTCGTCCGGGGAAGAATAGTGTAGTTTTGCGGGCAAAAAAGGGAACAGTGATGGTGTGGAGGAGAAGCGAAAACCTGGCCGGAAGAGTATCCCCTCTTTCCATATAAAGCGGCACAAAACGCAAACAAGGAATTCCGAATAAAAAAAGCCCGACTTAAAGCCAGGCCTTACGCATCCCGTGGAGGATTTCCATGTCTTCGCAAATCCGGCTGATCACACTGTCGAGCAGGATGCCCTGCCCCGTGGTAGAACGCCCCCAGTAGTGGTTTTGTCCATTGGTAAGCATCGGCTCCCCGTAATTTTCCAGTTTATGGGCCAGCCAGGGTGTCACCATCCACCATTCATAGATTTCCCATATTTGCTGTTCAGCATTTTCCAAAGCCTCAATATCATTTTCAAGTGCAGAGATACGGCTGATTAAAGCGGCATTATCCGGGTCTTCCTCCAGTTTTAATTCCGCTTCCAGGAGTTCTTCAGACCAGGTTTCCAGTTGGTCGTCTTTTTCTGTTTCCGAGTAGGTGTTCCCCACTGCATCCTCATAGTAGTACAGGTTGGTAATATCATCGAAGCTAAAGGGCGCATTCGGAGATTCATGGGATAAGACGTATTCCACTAACAGGTTCACCGGGGCCAGGACTTCCCGGTTGACAAATTTCCTTTTGATCTCCTGGTTTACGGTGCTGTTCCAATTTTCCATAATTTCTGTGTTTTAGGTTTAACATGAATTATGGTGCCCGGAGAGGCTTAGGGGAATCAAGCCCGGGAGGAAACGGAATAAATGGAGGGGACCCTTTGGGGCGCAGGCCGTTTATGCCGTAGTCTCACGGGCGCTTCAGCCGCCCTAAGCCTACCTTTGTACGATGATTGATGTGGAGCTATAACTTTTTGATACGGGCCACGGATTACCCCGTCTCCTGCCTAAAGGGGCAAAAACAATGTAGCCCGCCACATTAAATTCCAGGTATTACTCAAAAGGCTTTTGTTGTGCTTTTGGGCCCAATTTATCAACGGTATACCCGGCCATTTTTACCCGGTGCATGACTTTTGGTTTTAAGGATGATATTCGAGCAGCATTTTTACAGCCAACCGGAACCGGATACTCCCGTTCCCTTCATCGGCGTATTTGACGATACAGTCTACGGTAAACAGGGCGTTGTACCCGTCAAAGAGCTGGTCGCTAAACAGCCTTCGGTTTTCGAGGAGCCTGCTTTCGTATTTTTCAATCACCTGCAATACCCGTTTAGCGAGGTCACACCAAAAACCCAAAGTAATTAACCCGTTATCCCATGTTTTTCGGATGTCGTCTTTATGTTCTTGCAGGTAAGCCACCCGCTGCCGGATGTCCGTTACTATTCCCGGCAATTCTTCCGGGAACAACCCGGCCAGCAAGTAACCGCGCGCTACATTATCCATTTGTTCCAATGCTTTCATGGCTTGTTTTTAAGGGGGCGGCTTTGTGAGACACAGCCACCCCCGGATTAGGATAAATAGAAGTTAAAAACATCCGCCCGAATGGTTTCGAAGGCGGCACAGGGGATCATTTTTTTTCTTACTGGTAAGACTATCTTTGCTGACTTGAAAATCTCCTTTAAGACTTTACCATTTGTTTCCGGTAAATACCATTTCGGCACTTGGTTGCGCTTAAATTTTAAGGAGTGCTTGCTTGTCCCCATGCGTGCGCAGCACGAATAAATGAAGTGGGTTCAGTCAAGGCTTTTGGGAGGAAATCGGGAGTGTCTGCGACGTTGTTTTTATCGAAGGGCTAAAAACAAGGAAGCAGAAACCTTATTTGTGAACAAAACCCGCTTTGGCCTTGACGGGTTCCACAATGGCATTAGGAATTCTTTCTGACCTGTTTGCGGGGGGAGCGTACCGGTAGTTAAGCGAACTGAGCGAACGGCGTCCTGATTAGAATTCCTTATGCCATGCCTGTTTTCCGTGGTCCCGGAAAACAACAAAAGGCTTCATTTATTATAAACCCTTAAAATTTATGGAGGCCTTACCCGGGTTTTTGGCTATTCGACGGGCAAATGTACGGGGAAACATTTGCCGGGAATGGCATGGAGAAAACCCGGGTAAGGCGGGGAGGGTGACCTGTTCATAAATGAGCTCGTGAAGTAGAAGGCTACATTATATTCAATCCGGGGACAAGAAATGTAAATAAATATAGTTTTATATCAAGATGTTATATTTACGGAGCCCCTTGCTAAAATAAAAACTGAAAATAACCCGAATAAGATGACAAGAGTACAGCGATTGATCGTGAAGAAAATGGCTGACGGATATTCTCAGTCAGAAGTATCGGAGTACTTAAAGCACAGGGGGATCGTTCCCAATAGTTTAAGTACCGTTGAAAAGGAACTCATGAAACTAAAAAAAGAATTCAGGGCACTATCCCTTGTGCACTTGTTTGTTATTCTGATGCGTAAGGGGCATTTAAAGGTGTGAAGACCTATAACATGCTACTATCCTGCCCGGGTGGAGCAGGTCACTTTTTTGTGACAGGTTCAGGATTCCATTCCAGGGTTAATGAAAAGGCCACGCGATTAATAGACTATCCATCTATTTTTTCGGAGAATTTGGAAAGGCATAAAAAAGGAAGGGCTCGGTTTTCCGAACCCTTCCATGCTTCAAATGGCATCCATCTAACTTTCCATGGCCCTGACCTGTTTTTGGAGGGCTGTCACCCGTTCCTTTAATCTTTTCTCACGCTTGTCACGTGCTTCAGCATACCGCGCTTCAATGGTATCGATATCGGCCTTATGGTATTTCTGCACGGCCGTGTAAAAGGCGATGTTGGTCCTGTCATTGGTATGGTTGTATTCACCAAAATGGACCTGCCTGGTGAGCAAGAACCGGATAAGCCTGTTGAGGGTAGCCTCTTTAAAGTTCTTCCTGAAATTGGCGACGATTTCTTCCCTGGACATTTTGACGGTATCTCCATAGAAGCCCTTGAAGTACTGGCTTTGGTCATAATACCCGATGTTGTTTTCGTACAGGGCGATGGCAAAAGCGGCCATTTCGTCCGCAGACAGGGGTTTGTCAGTGTCAATGTAATTCGTTTCGCGGATCATTTCCACTACCTCTTCGAACAGCTTGTTGTTTTCAATCTCTTTTTTCCGTTCCTCCCGGGCCTTGATCTTGATGATCTGTTCCGCGGGCGTACACTCGGACATCTTTCGCTGTTCCAGTGGGAGGACACGGGTAGTTTCTTCCTCACCGGAGGTTTCCCTGATCTTAACGAAAATTTTCCCGGTCTTATAGGAATCGGTATGGAGCAGGATGCCTTTCTCAAATCCGTGGTCCAGGGCGGTATCATACTGTTCTTTCGCTTCTTTATAGGCCGTCATGGCTTCATCCAGGTCTTCCTGTAGTTCCTCATCAGTGTAGTTGTAAAAACGTTTTTTTTCCTTGATGATCTCTGAGGTCGGTTCAATAGGTTCCTCGATGATCTCCAATTCATCGGGGAGGTGAATGGTAAGCCCCTGTTTTTCCATCTGGGTCATGACCAGCTGGTTGTGTTCCTCATTCACCCAATAGGGGTTGATATCGGGCACCAATAGCAGCTTTTCCTTTTTGGCCCTTTCGATCAGGTTCAACAGGGTTTTTGCTTTTTTGTTCTCAAAACAGGCCGTCCGGGTACAGACCATTTTGCCATTTCCGAACAGGTTGCCCTGGTTGGCGGCATTGAAGGGGCACAAGGTACAGGCCCCGGCCTTGGGGAGCAGTTTTTTATCCGACAGGTCAAAAGGGGCATTGGCCAGGTCAAAGGTCTGGTTATTCACCATTCGCTTTAGCCTGTTGGCATGGAACTCTCCGCCCAGGCTTTCCAGCATCATTTGCTGTTCCTCCGGTTCAAACAGGGCCACGGCTACTCCAAGAGAAAGAGACATTTCCCCGCTCCTGATAAATGCCTTAAAACCTTCGATCAGACCCGCCAGTTTAAGGCGTTGCCTGACAAAATTTTCCGAGCGGCCCAAGCGTTTGGCGATGTCCGTCGGATCGTACCTGTCTGTAAGGAAGGCAATGGCCTCGGCTTCTTCGGTAGGTTCCACATCCTTGCGTTGCAGGTTCTCAATGATCTGCACTTCCAGGACGTCATTGTTCTCATAATCCCTGACAATGGCAGGAATGGTTTTTAATCCTGCCAACTTACCAGCCCGGTAACGGCGTTCTCCCATGACGATGATGAAATCCTTTTCTGACTTCCGGACCGTAATGGGCTGAAGGACCCCGTGTTCGGCAATGCTCTGGGAAAGCAGATTGAGACTGCTCTCATCAAAGGTCTTTCGGGGCTGTTGCGGATCGGGAACAACGGCATCCATATCGAGGTACTGGACCTTTAAGGTGGCCGCAGCAGTTTTGATGCTTTTTGAACTTGTTTTCTTTTGGCCCGTAGTTTTTCGGGTTTGTTTTGTTTGTGTTTCCATGATACTTGGATTTATGGTTCAACAATATTTGAGTATGGCACCAAGCGGAAGACAAATTTTTGGAGTGGCAAGGAAACGGAATAAAAAGTGAGGGAGGAACGGCTTTATGCCGTCCCTTGTCCGAGAAAAGTTTGCGAGCTTAACTTTCGGGAATATTGTATGAACGTAAATTAAATTACTGCTTTTGCTTCTGGAATACTGTTAAAGCGGACTTGCCCCCTTCCCTTTTGTTCCTCTTCCAAGGATTTCAAGAATTGGGGTAACGGAACAGGAACAAAAGGGAAAGGGGCGTGTCCAAGACCTTTTTTACGAAGCGCTTTTCCTGGAGTGGAGGTAAACGGAATGTAGGGGAATGGGCTGAGGAAACAGCGTTTATCATTTTGGTCTTAGTTAGATATCTATGATTAAACCTTTTTGGATTTATTTAAGAGTTTTTTATTAAATTGGGGAACTGTTTTTAATAGTTACATTCTTATTGACAACAATACCTCGCCTGCTGGAAATTCACAGTTTAAAGTCCTCTCTTCGCCCAGTTTGGATAAGGTATGGATTTACAATAAAAGGTATAGAATGATTATAATCTATACCATTGTATTTAATTTAGAGAAACATTCTGCTAAATGAGAATTGGAAGAAATGATACATGCCCATGTGGGAGTGGATTGAAATACAAAAAGTGTTGCATGAAAAACAATTCAACATCAGATATTCCACAAAAGGAATTCTCGGTAGATGAAATTATATCATCTCTGGAAATAGGCTTAAAAAATATTAATTCCGTTAACAGTAAGGTTTCAAGTATTTCTATAAAGCAGATAAAAATACTTAATGGAAAAGTATTGGAGTGTCAATTTTATGCAGAATCGGAGAATTCAATTGATATTAAGATTGAAATTAGTTCTGTAATGGGAGTTCTTCATGGCTTTTTTAAGGATGATTCATTCAAAAATATTAGACTTGATTATTATGCAGTTAGAGCATACGATAAATCAGATGTTGAAATAATGTACGCTATTTCAACTAAAGAGTCAGCTGCGTTAATTGGGAATGGGAAAGCAATTGACTGGATGAAATCTACAATATTTCAAGAAAATACAAAAGATTACAGATTAACAATGGCTAAACGACAAATTTCTGAAATTGAAAATGCTCTAAGGAAAGTTATTGTAGATAGGTTGTCATCAAAGCATGGTCCTAATTGGTTTAGATTATCATTAGGCAGTAAACTCTTTGAAAATATCAAAGGAACTTATGAAAATCAATTTGGTGAAGAAATTGAAGATGGTAATGTTCTGATAGAGTATACATTTGTTCTGCAGTTAAAGAAAATAATCTGCACGAATTGGAAAGACTTCTCAGATTTATTTGCAAATAAGATTGAGTTTGAAAACATTATTGTAGAATTAAATGAGATCAGAAGAGAAGAAGCTCACAATCGCGATGTTTCCACAGTTCATTTGGATAGGCTTAAAAAAATATATGAGTTTATGCTTCTTGGGATAACTGACAAATATCCAGGAATAATACCAACTTATTTAATAGATAACTGGAAAATTCAATTAAAAGAAATCATGCTTCCAAAACCAGACTTACCATATTCTGATTCGGAGGTGCTTAATGAAACAAATCAACAATTGAAGCTTATAAAATTGGTGACAAATCTCCAAAGTCTAATAAATCATATAAAAGATAAAGAAGAAAAGGTTAAAAGTGTTGTTGTCCCTATTCAGAAGAAAGAAACTCATGATCAACTTTTAGCGATTCTTTTGAATTATAGAAGACTGCATGAAGAGTTACTGGAAAGTGGAAAAACAGGTGTTTTATCGGTTGTAGAGAGTAAACAAAAAGGCATAGACAAGTACCGTAAAAGATTATATGAATTCTCAGAAAAATATGTATTTGAAGAAGCCTGATAATGAACCAAATGAATTACATTCGATCATAAAACATTGTGCGGATTATGCCAAATTTCCCTTTTGTTCTCATTCCAAGGGACTTCCAGATCGGATGACTGGGCTGAGGGAACCGTATTTACAGTTATTACATGATCAATATCACTAGCGTCCTGTTAAAATTTGAAACATGACACATATATTACTGATTACAAACACAATAAACATGTTTTAAAAGTAAACGGACTTAAATTTTTCTTTGGTAGTTATTTGCCAAAATTCAAAATTCCTATTTTACAAACCACTTAAAATCAAACACATTTATAAGTCCAATAGATCTGAATATTAATTATCTGATTTTTATGGGACACTAGTGGATCAATATACTTAAATAGTGGGGATATTGAGTCACCGGCTATTGGCCAATAGTTAGACCTTCCCGTTCTGGAAAATAAATAGATGCTTGCCTTTGGCTTCCGAAACCTTATGCATAAGTATTTGCCATGGTGACGCTACATCATTAATTACCCGCGATGCAAAAGAAAGCTTGCCGGAAGCGGTTCCTATAGAGTAGTTTTTGGCTATTCGACGGGCAAATGTACAGGGGAAACATTTGCCGGGAATGGCATGGAGAAAACCCGGGTGAAGCGGGGAAGGAGATTTCACTCCAGAACTAAATAGTTGTGGAAAATACCGCCATAGAATATGATCAAAAATTGGTTTAGAAGTAAAGGAATTTCTACAAAAAAGACAATTAACAAACGCTTAAAATATTATTAACCGTAGCATCATTGAAGCATTTGTACTGTAGTATATTTTTGTTTCAGGAACTTCTACTTGCATAGATTAAAACTTTTGCGCAGTCGTCCCTGATTCCAAAATAGAAATTTCTTGAGCAATACCAAAGCAGATATTAATTCGGATTCATTTAAACAACTTCTGGAAAACAATAGTTCCGGTGCTTTTGAACTCTTGTTCAAATTGTATTACGACAAGTTGTACCACATAGCCAAAAGCTATGTCAGAAACGAACAGGATGCCGAGGAGATCGTGCAGGATGTTTTCCTGAAAATGTGGGAAAGAAGGAATAATAAGGAAGTCTGGACGAATAATTTTCTGTATACCATCACCAAAAACGCATGTTTAAATTATTTGAAGCACCAAAAAGTTGTTGTTGAGAGGGCCAGGAATTATTACGACAAACAACTTTCGGATCCCCTGAGATTCATTACCAATGAGGCCGCTTCCCGCCTCATGGAAGAGGAGCTGGAACAAAAGATCCGGGAAAGTATGGCGGCACTCCCGGAAAAACGAAGGGCGGTTTTTGTCAAAAGTCGTGTTGAAGGAATGAAAAGCCAGGAAATAGCCCGGCAACTGGGTATTTCCAAAAGAACAGTAGATACGCATATTTACATGGCTTTAAAACACATGAGGTTTCAATTAAAGGAATTTTTCTCCGTATTTTTTTAATTTTTTGTCCTTCCCGCTACGTAACCCGTTCCGTTTGGTTGTTTATATAATAGACACACCGTTAGGAATGGGTATGAAAGAAGAACAATTATTCAAATATTTCAGGGGGGAAACATCCGAAGAGGAAGAACGCGAAATATACCGGTGGTATTCTTTCTCCAAAGCGAATGAAGACCGTTTTTACAAGACCAGGGTAAAATACATTGCTTCCTCGTTTGAAGAAACTTCTCAGAAATCGGATGTGGAAGTAAAATGGGAGAAATTTCAGGCCTTAAAGGTGGCCAGGACAGAAAAGAAAAAAAATCTTTCAAATACATATAATTTTCTGCGATATGCTGCCCTGTTGGTACTCCTGGTCGGATCGGGATATATTGTGAAGGAGGTAGTTCCGGACCGTTCCGGTGATACGGCTAACATCCCGGAAGGAGCGATCACACTTCAACTGGCCGACGGGGAAATTAAAGTTCTGGAAGAGGGGAGAACTACCGATATTGCAAACAATCACGGGCAGATAGTTGGGAAGCAGCACGGGGACATGTTGATATCTCCCCATGCGACATCTTCTGTTGCCGGTGATGAAGAAATTGCTTTCAATACCTTAAAAGTACCTTATGCCAAAAGGTTCCGCCTGATACTATCCGACGGTTCTGAGGTTACTTTGAATGCGGGGACGTCCATTACTTATCCTACCGTTTTTCATTCGAACAAGATCAGGCAGGTTTTTGTACAGGGAGAAGCTTTTTTCGAAGTGGAAAAAGATTCGAAACGCCCTTTCGTGGTAAGTTCGGGGGATATGAACGTCCGGGTCTTAGGGACCAGGTTCAATGTTTCCTCTTACCCGGAAGATGAAAATATCAAAACGGTGCTCGTAGAAGGAAAAGTGAATGTCTATAAAGAAGAGGAAAGGTATGATAAGAACACGGCAGTAGCGCTGGAGCCCGGACAAATGGCAGTCTGGGACCGGCAACAGCGCAGCGTTTCCCTGGAAGAGGTAGAAACCGATATGTATACGGCATGGATCAATGGAAAGATCGTTTTCAAACATACACCCTTCCCCGATATTGTAAAAAAACTTGAACGTCACTACGACGTGAACATTACCAATAGAAATCCTGCTTTTACCGAAGAGTTTTTTACTGCCAGTTTTGATGTGGAGACTATAGAGCAGGTCATGGAAACCTTTAAAAGAGGTTATGGTCTGGAATACAGCATACAGGGAAAAGAAATTATCATAAAACCATAAAAAAAGAAGCCTATGTACATATTTTAAAGATAACTTCAGAACGGTTGTATACCGGTAGTATCATGTAAAAAAAATCGGAAAATGCGCGAACATTTTCCGATGGATTAAAACGTGATTAAAACATTAACCACTTTAAATGCACCTCAAAAATATGAAAAAACTATGTAAGTCCGAAGGCGTGTTCCTTTTTTGGCTTAAGATTGACTTGAAAATGAAACTAACACTACTCATATTAATGGTTTCCCTTTGTCAAATCCACGCCGGTTCTTCCTACGGGCAGAATGCCAAAGTCACTTTATATGTGAACAATGTATCCCTGGAAAGTGTCCTGGAACAGATCGAGTTACAGACCGATTACAAATTTATATATAAGGACAGGGACCTGGATTACAACCGGAAAGTATCCATAACCGTCAAAAAGGAAGCCTTATCCGGTGTGTTGGACCGGCTTTTTCAAGGGTTACCGATCGACTATGAAATTTTCGAGACCCAGATCATACTGAAACCGAAACCGGTGCAGCCGGAAACAGATCGACCCGTTAATGAAAAACAAGATGGTGTAGCGGTTTCCGGAAAGGTTTCCGACGAATCGGGAGTTCCTTTGCCCGGGGCCAGTATTGTGGAAAAAGGGACAGAGACCGGGACCACAACGGATTTCGACGGTAATTTTTCCCTGGAGGTGGGCAGTGAGGATGCCGTGCTTGTCATTTCGTATATGGGTTTTGCTACACAGGAAGTTCCGGTGAAAGGGCAGCATAACATGATGATTTCGTTGGCAGAGAATGCCGCGGGGCTTGAAGAGGTTGTCGTTATAGGCTATGGTTCCGTAAAGAGAGCAAATCTCGGCGGTGCCGTATCCACTATTGATGCGGAGGCATTCGAGTCCCGTTCTGTACTTAATGCCGCCAATTCCCTGCAAGGTGTTGCTCCCGGCCTTACGGTGATCCGCAACGGAGGGGCTCCGGGAAATAATCCGACGATCCGGATACGGGACATCTCTTCCATTAACGGCGGGTCTCCCCTGGTGCTTATTGACGGTGCGGAAGGGGATCTCAACCTTCTGAATCCCGAAGATATTGAAAATATTTCGGTACTGAAGGATGGTACAGCGGCGATTTACGGGGCAAGAGCGGCCGATGGCGTTATCCTGGTCACTACAAAAAGCGGTAAGAAGAACCAGGACTTGAAGATCCGCCTGGAAACATCTTACGCCATAAAGACGCCGGCATTGTTAAAGCGGCCTGCAAACCTGTATGAACACGCTGCCATGGGACTGGAAATTACCGACGGGTCTTTTCCGACAGAATATACACAGGAGGAACTGGATCTCATCAGGCAAGGCAGCGAAGAAGTGATCACCGGGTCCAGATGGGGACGATGGTCCAATTATGCCAAATTCTATAAAAATCAGGATTGGAACGACCATGTCATAGGTAACGGAAACCTTCAGAAATACAACGTGGAGTTTTCCGGTGGCGGAGAAAAATATTCCTATATGGTTTCTTTGGGAACCGTTATGGAAGACGGATTGCCCAAATTCGGTGTGGACAGGAACAAAAGGTATTTTGCCCGCATCAACAGTACCATAGCATTGCGGGAAAACCTGGAATACGATATTAATTTGTCTTACCAGGCCAATGACCGCAACTTTTCTTCGGTATTGGGCTACGGGCAGAATGTATGGGAGCTGATCTACAAAACCCGCAGTTGGGCACCGGTATATAACCCTGAGGGGAACTTCTATGTTTTCGAAGGTTTTGATAACCCCGCCCAGGTATTGGAAGAAGGGGGGAATACAGAGGCCACCACGGGCAATTTTACGTTGAACAATCAACTGTCATGGAAGGTTACCGATGAGCTTAACCTGGTAGGGCGTGCGGTGATCCGCAAAAGTGACGGAGATGAATATATCGTACAGAAAAGGATCTATGAATACAACTGGGAGAATGTACAACACAGGGTGGCCAGGTCACCCAACAGTGCAGAACGCAATTATTCCAAAACCCTGTACAAGAACTTTACGGCTTATGCCGATTATAAAGGACAGTTTGGCAAGCATACCATAGGAGCGATGGCAGGTACCGCCCATGAATCCTCCAGTTACGATCGTTTCTGGGCCAGGCGTATAAACTTTGATCAACAGGAGGCCATGCCGGTTAACCTGGGAAGTTCTGATAACCAGGAAGCTTCCAGTACGGGAAATGCCTGGACCATCAATTCCTTTTTCACAAGGCTGAATTACGGGTTTGCAGACAAGTATTTGTTCGAAGCGACACTTCGTGCCGATGGCAGTTCAAGGTTTGCTTCCGATTCCCGCTGGGGATATTTTCCGGGTGCCAATATCGTATGGCGTGCCAGTGAAGAGTCTTTCGTAAAAAATCTCAATGTATTCGACGATCTGAAATTAAGGGCTTCTTACGGTGAAATGGGCAACCAGTCCGGGATCGGTGAATATGACTACATAGAACTGATTACCATAAGTGATTCCAGTTATCCTTTTGGTAATGGCTTGCTCGGGCAAATGGCAAGGCAATCCAACCTGGTTTCTGCCGACCGTACCTGGGAAACCATTATTTCCAAAAACATAGGGCTGGATTTCAGTATGTTGAATAACCGGTTGTACGGGTCATTGGATTATTTCCGGAAAAATAACAGGAATATGCTCGTTCCTGTTTCGTATCCTTCCATGCTGGGCATAACAGCCCCTCCCACCAACAGCGGGAAGCTGGAGGTCCGGGGATGGGAGTTAAACCTGGGATGGCGCGATCGTATCGGGGATTTTAACTACAGTATACGGGGCAACCTGAGTGATGCCATGAATAAAGTGGTCAGCAGGGTAGGGAACAGCCTTATCACCCTGGGGCTCAACAGTGCTCCGCAGGGGTATTCCACAAATTCCTATTTCGGATATGTTTTTGATGGCATTATTCAGAACGAGCAGCAACTGGAGGAGTACCGGCAACGTTTCCCGAATGAAGGAATCGTTCAATCACAGGTAGGGATAGGAGATGCGATGTACAGGGACCTGGACGGTGATGGCAGGCTCACCGTACTCGGAGATGGCAATCCCGGGAGCGGTGATGTCAGATACCTGGGAGACACCAATCCGAGATACAATTTCGGGATCAGTCTGGCAGCGGATTACAAGGGCTTTGATTTTAGTACCCTTATACAGGGCGTGGGGAAAAGGACCATGTTCCTGGAAGGGGAAGCGGGCATGCCGTTCTCACAACCCTGGTATCAATCCGCATCCTACTGGTACGGCAAAACCTGGACACCCGAACGAACTGATGCCCGTTACCCGGCGATCACCTCCACTGATAAACGACACTACAATTATTATGTCTCTACGAATACCAGGCATAATGTGGCTTATGTCCGGATGAAAAATCTCCAGGTGGGATATACCATTCCGGAAAAACATACGCAGAAACTCAAGATAGATAAAATAAGAGTTTATTTCAGCGGAGAGGACCTGTTTGAATTTCACAATGCTCCCGGGGGATGGGATCCCGAAGAAAACGGCAGTTATGTGACCTATCCTTTTACCCGTAGCTATGCCATAGGGGCCAGTTTTGTCTTTTAACTTTTTAAAATGAAAAATCTTATGAAAAGATATATAACAATAGCATTAAAAGCGATTCTTGTGATGGTAATGGTATCCGGTTGTCAGGATATCGATTTATCTCCTAAAGATGCGTTGGATGACAGTCAGTTCTGGAAGGGGCCTGAGGATTACGAAAAGGCGGTAAACCAGCTATACAGTACCATGGAGACCATAATCTACCCGGATGAGGACAGTGACATATCTTACAGGTTAGGGCCAAGCGATATAAGCAACGGAACATGGAGTGCCCCCAATGACGACAGTGACTGGAGTGACAGGTTTACCGATTTGCGGGATTGTAATAAGATTATCGAAAAGAGCGAATCCTATGAAGGGGATTTTGCGGCCATTGAGCGCTATGTAGCCGAGGCCCGTTTTTTCCGGGCCTATAATTATTGGCGGTTATTGCGAAAATTTAACAGCGTTCCCTTAATCACTACGATCCTTGATACCCAATCGCCGGAGTTGTACAGTGAAAGGGCACCGCAAAGCGAGGTCGAAGATTTTATACTCACCGAGCTGGAAAGCATAGCGGAGAGCCTCCCGGAACAGAGTGAACTTACTTCCGACGAGTTGGGGCGGGTAACGCGGGGAGCAGCGCTGGCACTCAGGGCCAGGGTAGCTCTTTTTGCCGGAACCTGGGCCAAATACCACGAACACCGATCGGACTATACCGGGTTACTGGATATTGCCATAAATTCGGCAAACCGGGTGATACAAAGCGGGGAATACAGCTTGTATGAAGGGGCGGGGGAGGAGAGTTACAGGAAACTCTTTATTGATGACGGAGACGATTCTCCGGAAGGAATTTTGGATAACCGTTATGAGCTCAATGTACGGACGCATTCTACCGGAAGCTCAGTGTACTGGGGATGGCGCGGTTCACCGACCAGAAAACTGGCGGATATGTATCTCAGCAAAAGCACGGGATTGCCCATAGAAGATCCGGATTCCGGTTTTATGGGATATGACCGTATAGCCGATGAATTTGAAGGACGAGACCCCCGTATGCGGCAGACCATTCTGGTGCCGGGAACCACCTTTCAAAGTCCCGAAGGCCAATTCACCTGCGTAGCGGATTTTTCCGTACGCCCGGAAACCCGTACGGGGTATAAATTGTGGAAGTATATGTCTGAAATAGAAGTTGCGGGGTCGGGACAAACCACCTTTGATGTACATATTATCCGGTATGCAGAAGTATTGCTTATCCTTGCTGAAGCCACTTTTGAAAAACAAGGAGCTATAAGTGACGATTTACTGGATGCTACGATTAACGTCATCCGGAACCGGGAAGGAGTGGAAATGCCGGGGCTCACCAATAGTTTTGTTCGTGAAAACGGGTTGGACATGCAAACAGAGATACGTCGCGAACGTACAATAGAACTGGCCTTTGAAGGCTTCAGACGGGATGACCTGAGGCGGTGGAGAATAGCGGAGACCGAGTTAAGAGGAGCTTTGAAAGGGATAAAATACGAGGGCACGGAATACGAAGAGCTGGATGTCCTGGAAGACGGAAATCCCGGTTTGACGGATGAAAACGGTTTTTTGATCGTAGAACCGGCAGACAATCGTTTTTTTGAGGCGCCGAGACATTACTATTACCCGGTACCTCTAAACGAAATTGCCCTGAATCCACAACTGGCGCCGAATAATCCCGGTTGGGAATAGCGTGTCAAGTTAAAAGGAAATCCGGGAGATCATTATCGACTCCCGGATTTTACCAGTAACCAGAAATACGACCATGTATGAATTGTAAATTACGGAAAGTAAAGTTGCGGAAGTTCCTTATGGTATTCGGGTGGGTTATGATGATAACCGGCACGGTAAAAGCACATGAACGGGATTTTCCTGTCAACAATGCGGGAGATAGTCTTTACGGCCACCGCTTTGTAACCTTGTGTATCATGATACGGACAAGTCCCTGGGAAGTCTCCAGGGATGTTAAACTACATCCCAGGGATGAATCGGACTGGCATACCCTTGAAGGGGTAAGAGCCCTGCGGGAGGCTTTTGCCAAAAACAATCCGGATGGACGTTTGACCTGGGGGTTTACACTTAACGCCCTGGAAGACCCGCGGGAAAACTATAAACAGATCAGGGAATACGTCGTTCAATGTCAAAAGAAGTTCGGCGATGAAGTCACATATTTCCCTGGATATTTCCCGGCCATGTACCTGCCCAGAGAACGCATAAACCGTGAGATGTCAGAAGCCATAAAAGGTATTAGCGATATGGTAGGCAACGGTTACAGGCCCCAATCCGTGATCGGTGGTTTTTTGTCTGCCGATAACCTGAAATACCTGGCCGAAGAGGAAGATATTCACGTGGCCCATGCTACCATCTGGAGCCAGCACAATATAGACGGAGGCGGAGCAGACGGTTCACCTTCTTACCCTTTTTATCCTTCTGCCGAGCACTTTTGTAAACCCGCCCAGGGGAAGAATGATTTTGTAGACTGTGTGAACCTGGACGGCTGGACGATGGATTTTATCTGTGCCCGTCGCAGTGGTGCCATGGGGCATGGTATCGAGGGATATAACAGCAGGAGAGGCGTCGGTCCTATTGAGACCTATAAAGGGTGGGGGCTCGACCTGGGACATCGTGAAGTGATGCATACCCAATCCATCCATTTTGACAGGGGCTTCGAACTGAATGGTTTCGGATGGGTGACCAATATCTGGGAAGCCCAGCTGGTACATGAGTTTGGTCAGGAGTTTATAACCAGGGCCATGGAAAAGTGGGTAAGCGATACCAAAAAGCACTGGCCGGATACACGCTTTGTTTCTTTCGGGGAATTCGGTAATCTCTGGCGGGAAGCACATAAAACCAATGATGATTGGGACTACAGGTTTGAGGAAAGAGGCTCCGGCCTGGGAGATTCGTATAATAACCTGGAGATCAAATGGTATATGAATAAGGAGTTTCGTCTGGCCCTCCTGCGCGATTGGCATAAAAGATCTGATCCGTATAAGGTCATCGATTTTACCCGTTATGATATTCCTGCCCGGGAACCGGGGGATCCGTCGCCGGGAAATCCGGTAAAAGACTGGAGTTTAATGAATGTGATCAATCAGAAAGGCTTACGTTCGCAGGATACTCCCCGCTTACTTGAAGAACTGGCACCGGATGACCAGAAGTTGATCGGGAAACACTATCCGGAACTGTTTGATGACTAACTTTAATCTATAAAAGAAATGTTTAAACCTAATGTAATGCAAGCTGTTTCAGGGTTGCTTATGACCGTAATGTGCTGGGGCAGTCTGATGGCCCAGACGGCAACGGGCTTTGTGTATATCGATAAAAATGAAAACGGGAAGAGGGACCGTAACGAAAAAGGGGTTCCGGATGTCTCGGTAAGTAATGGTATAGAAGTCGTAAAAACCGACTCCAGAGGAAAGTATAAACTCCCCGTCGGTGATGATAATATTTTGTTTGTCGTAAAACCGTCAGGCTATGGAGTTCCCGTTGATGATAATATGCTTCCCCGGTTTTACTATATACACAAACCCAAAGGATCTCCGCAGGAGATGAAATACCCGGGGGTTGCTCCCACGGGAAGATTACCGAAAAAAGTGAATTTCGGTTTGATACCGCAAAAGGAACCAAACAAATTCCGGGTGCTGGTATTCGGTGATCCCCAGGTGTATTCCCAACAGGATATCGACTGGTTCCGAAAGGGGATACTGGAAGAAGTAAAGGAGGTAAAGCATGTATCTTTTGGAATCAGTCTGGGGGATCTTGTGGGTGACAATCTCCACCTGTTTGACGATTATATTAAAGAAATGAAAACGTTGGGCATTCCGTGGTACAATATGGTGGGGAATCACGATCTGAATTTCGATACCGGTACGGATAAGTTTTCGGATGAAAGTTATGAAGCCCGTTTTGGGCCGGCCAATTATGCCTTTGAGTACGGAAAAGTACATTTTATAGTGCTTGACGATATCCTGGTTCCCGATCCCCGGAAAGGCAGCGGGTATTGGGGAGGTTTACGTCCGGATCAGCTGGAATTTGTAAAAAATGACCTGGCACATACCGATCCTGATAAACTTATTGTTTTGGCCTATCATATCCCTATGGGAGGGCGGGGATTCCGCGAAGCGGACAGGATAGAACTTTTCAGGCATTTGAAAGATCACCCCAATGTCCTTATGATGTCGGGACATACCCATTTACAACGGCAGAATTTTTACGACCAGGAAGATGGCTGGCTTCACGAGGGTAAGGTGCATGAATACAATGCCGGAACGGCCTCGGGCGACTGGTATTCCGGAGAACTGGATGATAATAATGTTCCTTATGCCACGATGAGGGACGGTACGGAAAAGGGGTATGCTTTTCTGAATCTGGATGGAAATACCTATACCATAGACTATAAAGTAGCCGGGAAACCTGAGGACTACCGGATGAGTGTTTTTGCTCCGAAGGTAGTAGGATACCGCAGGGATACTACATTTGATGTCTATGTAAACTTTTTTATGGGGGCAGAAGACAGTAAGGTGGAGTACCGCATTGGTGACGGTTCCTGGACCATCATGAAACGTATCCCCTCTTTTGATCCGCTGTATTACGAGTCTTACCGTCGTTGGGATTATATTGATGAGCTGGTGCCCGGCAGGCGTCCGTCAGGCCCGGTAACGTCCTCTCACTTGTGGAAAGGGGAGATCACCACGGAATTGCCGATAGGAGCATCTACCCTGTATATAAGAGCAACCGATCTTTTCGGGCGTGTTTTTACTGCGGAAAAATCAATCCGGGTAGCACAGCCCAAACCTCTGCCTGAAGTGAAATAAAGAATTATAAGAACCACATTGTTTTCTTCATTTGGTTTAGTTTGTATTTAGTGAATCATCCCGGTCAACTGCCGGGATGATTTTTAGGTATTGAGTGACAAGAAGATATGGTGGCTTTTTTTGTTTTGTAGTAATGAAATTTTATTTGACAGCAAAGGCGGCGGCATACGGGTGAAAGTTCCGTCATATATTGTATAATTTCACAATTTTAGGGGAAAGTGACCACTGCCTTTTTAAAATAATTCTTTGGCGTTTGAAAATACTTCTGATGGCCGGGGTAACTTCCTGCAAAACACTTGTCAAATCATAAAAAAATTGTAAAACAGGAAAAAGACAAAATAAAAACCGCGGGACAGAGTTACATAAATCTATAACCTAACCTAATTTAATGTATCTTGGAAGTTTCCAATTATTCCGTTATCATTAGTACTGTTTTTACCGGTTTTCTGGGCAGTGTATTGTATTTCTATAAAGAGTATGACTTTAAAGACAATAAACATATATTGTTTGCTATTCTTACTATTACTTCAATTTTATTGATCGACAGAACGGAGAATCTATACCTTCAAAAAGACTTTTTTGGAAGCCCTCTTATCCATTTCCTTCAGGGGCTGCGGTTCGCTTTTATATTTCCTGTATTTATCTATCTGTTTATAGCTAATATTGTGAAAAGAGATCCGGGGAAAAACCGTGTTTTATTGTTTATTCCTTTTGTTTTTTTTACAACATTAAGTATCATTTTTAAATTGCACAATGACGTTTATGTTGAAACTACCCGACTTAAATTCACCTATCTGTATTGGTTTGAGAATATGACATTATTAATATTCTCGTCCTATCTTTTCTACAGGATTACCAACATAATTAAGGCAGAGAAAGCCCGGAATACTTTAAAACTTGACGAAGGCTGGTTAAATCAGATCAAAGGGGTCAGTTATGTATTAACACTATTGTTTATTTGCTTTAATTGTTATAAATTGATCTTTGATTTTAAAGTCGAATGGTTTTCCAATATTCTAAAATTATCCACCTCCGTTTATTTTTTCTGGCTTTGTTTCAGAGGGGTTTCAGAACTGAGAATTAAGGAAGAAAGACATGAAATTACCCGAAAACTGAAATCTGCTTCAAATGACTCCATAAAGCAGTTTTTTTCTGAACCAGGTAGAACCAGCAGGGGAAATGAACAGGAATATTTAAAAGAAATTGACCATTTACTGAATTCAGATAAGGTATATCGAAAGTCGGATTTGAGCAGAGAACTTTTTGCCGAAAGGATCGGGATTAGCCCGGGATACTTATCTGAAATCATAAATACCAATTATAATCAAAACTTTAGCAGTCTAATTAATAGTTACCGGATCAAAGAAGCTATGGCATTATTACAGGATCCGGAATTTTCAAAATACAGTATTGTTTCCGTTGCTTATGAAGTTGGCTTTAATTCCAAGTCGGCCTTTTATAAAGCATTTAAAAAGGAAACGGGAACTACACCTTCTGACTACCTGTCACAACCCATGAAAAAAGTGGTGACTGATACAAGTTTCTGATGAAATCATATGTCCTCCGCTAATTATGATACCCGTGGTAAAGATATAGGGCACCATAAGACCAGTGTGGACCTTTTTGTCCCGGATAATTTAATCTGTCCATCATTAATGCCACATATGGAAACGGATATCCTTCAGGTAATTGCACTATATTCGGCCATACCCTGGTTCCTGAGGTTTGATCCCAGGGAGGGAGGTCAATTTTCAAATTCCCTGCGGGCTCAAGATCAGGATAGGTATATATATAGATCTTCCGTTCGGAACTACCGGAGAAACAATATCGCGTATTTCCGATGCTCTGGATTGAGGTCCCGGTGGAATTGTATTTAACGGGCCCGGCGATGGGTTTATAATTCTTATTCCACTCATTGGATTCTAACATAATCGCCTTGTAACCCTCCTGGTTTTCGCAGGCGAGCATCCGCCATTTATTGGCTTCCGGATCGAATATTATATGAGGGTCTTCAATATCTCCTACCATTCCGAAAGGAACAGCTTTCATAATAGAGAAACCAAACCTGGGGTCTCTTTTACTTTCAATAGCCAATAACTGTTTTTTTTCCTTCCCGGGATTGGCATAGGCACTAAAACCCGTTGTTATTCCCCGCCAAATATTGTTATCCCTATCGTAAAAAATATGTGAAGCTATTTCATTTCGCAATAAGCCATCATTACGGTCAAACAAGATGACGCCTTCCAGTTTAACATCAAACACCGAAGGGTTCATACTGAACACTCCCTGTATATGATGAGGCAATCCCCGTCCGCGAATAGACATGGTATACCAAAGTCTCCCCTGTTCTAATAAGGGATCTCCATTCTCATAAGTGATCGCCCTGATGTCGGCTAAACCTATTCCCGTGCTAAATAGCATTCCAACCTTCTTTATTTGAACTTCTCCATTATTTAATTGTACGAAAAGCTGAGATTGAAAGTTTTGTAAATAATATTTTTTACGTAAATCGATATACGAATTAAAATCTGCCTGCCCAATCACTTTGGGTAGTCCTTTATCCTGCAAAAATAAAGTGCATCCACTACCCAACATCTGGAGAATGATCCTGCCTTTCACTTTCGCTGTTTTCTCAACATTTACGGCAATCGATTTGTCTGCGATCACCCCCTTCTTATTAACTATCCTGAGGTTTACTCCGGTAAGTGTAGAATCGCGGAACCCGATTTTGATAAAAAACTGCTCTTTATCAGCAGCATCAGAAAATTTAAAACCCAAACTTCCCTCTCCCCGGACAGAAGATAAATCTATCTCATAAGTAGCAAAAGGATTGAACCCTCCGAACCATATACCTGTTTCAGTCTTTTTCCCGGATTTAATAACCAGTTTGTTATTATTAAGGCTCACATTAGAACGCGTGTTCAAATAATGCTTTGTAGGGTGCATAACAGAAATACCCACCATATTTTCAGGTTCAAGTGTTGCTAGTTTAAGGGACTGATCTTCATTGAACACCATTCTTTGTACACCTTGTCTTACAAAATTTATTTTATCGGGGGAAACTTCCTGGCATAGACCGACAGGACTTACCAAAAAAGTGAACATTAAGCATATAGAAGTGTGACGAAGGATTTTCATAAGCAGGTGAGGTTGTGATAATAATATAAAAGGCGTTAGATAAAACACGATCGGACCTTATATCTGATAAGGTATTTGATTTATGCTAAAATAATTAAAACATCCGGAATTCAGGATGCCCCTGATTTTTACTGTGGAAAATCCTTTGATAAAGCTAACAAACTTCCTGTGAATGAAGGTGAGTGATCAAATAATTACTTTATTCATTCCTATGCCATTTTTAGTACATGACAAAATTTATCAGCTAAGACTTAAGACCGCAAGACATACGATATATGACTTTAAATATAGCTGTAAATGCTACCAAAATACAATGTTTCAAACGAAACAATCTATAAATAAGGTAGCTAAAACCAGTTGATGATTTCAGCATTAATGGACAGTTTGGCAGCTATTTAGTCCTCCGTCCTACATCTTGAAGTCTTAAGTCAAAAGGAACGGCCCTGTTTAACATCCCCTTACGCACAAAGATGTCCTGATTTATAGAGTTTCGACAAATCGGAACTCTTAATTGTACTGCAAAGCATTGATTTGTATCCGGATAATGGAGACCGGTTTTCGGTCCTTTAAAAAAGGATACTTTCAATGACATATTACCATAAACTTTTTACAAAGCCTGAAAAAGGAGGGATGTTTTTGTTACTCCTCTTGGTATACATTTCTTCTTTTGCACAAAACAAAACTATTCAGGCTTATATTGAAGAAGGTCTGAACAATAATATTGCTTTACAGAATAAAGAATTAAACCTGAAAGAAGCACATTACCGTTTAGAAGTAGCTAAAGGGATGTTCTATCCCACACTTGCCTTTAAAAGCGACTACACCTATAGTTCCGGGGGGAGGGCATTTACATTTCCTATAGGCGATATGCTTAACCCCGTTTATAATTCGTTAAATGAACTAACGCAATCCAATGACTTTCAGAATATACCCAATGCGTCTTTTAATTTAAACGCTAATGATTTTTATAATCACAGGCTTTCCCTGACCGTTCCGCTTATAGATAAGGAAATATTTATACAGAAGAAATTAAGGAAGGAAAGTATCTCCCGGCAAGAGGCAGAAGTACTTGTCTATAAAAGAAAATTAGTGAGGGATATTAAGGAGGCTTATTACAATATCATAAAAGCGGATCATCAAATAAAAACACTTCAACAGGCAGATACACTCCTTCGGGATAACTACAAAAACACGTTATCAAAGGTAAAGAACGGTACGGTCCTTAAAGGTAAAGCGCTGCAAATACACACCCAGATAAATGATAACAGTACGGCGCTCGAAAAAGCACAAAACGATTTTGAGAATGCCTGTGCCTATTTGAATTTCCTTACCAACCGGCCCTTGACCAGGACCATCCGCATGGATACCAGCGGATTTTCATATACTTCTGACAATACATTATTCCGGGAATACAGCATTTCCAACAGGCCGGAACTGCAATCTTTACAAAGTCAGATTGCGCAAGCCGAATACGATATAAAAATCAACAAATCGGCATTCCTTCCAACGATCCATACTTCTCTTGATCTGGGGTATCAAAACAGCTATTTCAAATTTGAACCCGAAGACCAGTATTTACAGGGAATGGTTTCTTTAAAATGGGATCTGTTTACAGGATTTCGCAATAAAAATAATGTGCGTATAAGCCAGGTAAAAGTTGAGCAGCTACAAAATGAACTTTCCCAGGCCGAAAAACAATACCAGCTAGATATAAAAAATGTACTGCGTGATCTGGAAAGCGCAGCAACCAAACTGGAAAACACCCGGCAAAATGTAGAAGATCTCAAAAAATATTACAGGGAAGTAAAGGCTCGCTATGACCAGGGGATTGTGCTTTTAATTGAACTGAACGATGCTTTTCAGCAATTGATTGATCAGCAATTAGGGCATGAACAAGCAAAAACTGATGTGTTGTTCAAACAAGCGGCTCTTGAACAAATAACCGCATCCTATCCATTTTAATTATAAAAAACATTCTCCATGAAAATATTTAAAATCATATTCTGCTCAAGTCTGTTAAGCGTGGTTTTATCGTGTCAAGATCAGAAAAAACCTACTTCTGAAACCGAAGTTATTCCTATAAAAACTACTAAAGTAGTTACAAAAAACTATGCATCCCCCATTTTATCAAGCGGTGTTATTTCCTCTGAAGTAGAAACGAACCTCTCTTTTAAGACGGCGGGATATATAGATGGGTTATATGCAAAGGAAGGGGAAGCCATAAAAAAGGGACAATTGCTGGCTACTATTAACCCGACAGAAATTAATGCCCGATTGGCGACTGCAAAAAGTGATTACGAAATGGCAGCACATGATTTTGAAAGAATAAAAAACCTTTATGAAGAAGGCGCGGCGACCCGGGAAGAATTCGATCAGAAAAAGGCCAACCTGAACAGTAACCTGCAACACTATAACATTGCAAAATTCAACCGGAAATACACCTCCGTTTATGCCAATACTTCGGGTACTGTGATGAACAGGTTTGTGAATGAAGGCGAATTTGTTTCGGCGGGAACTTCAGTTTACCGGATAAGTTCAACAGATAAAAGCGATTGGGTTATAGAGCTCGGCATTTCAGATAAAGACTGGACAAAAGTTAAGGTTGGTGACACCGCTACAGTTACCATAGATGCTTATAAACAGGTAGCATTTAAAGCATTTGTTTCGGAAGTGGGCAGTGCGGCAGATCCTTCTACCGGAACTTTCAAGATCAAGTTAAAAATTGACCCCGGTCATCATAAACTTGTCAGTGGTTTGGTCGCTTCCGTTAAAATATTCCCTTCTCAAACCACAAAACTACAGTTTATCCCCAGTATTTCCCTTACGGAAGCTAACGGCTATGACGGTAGTGTTTATATCCCTAAAGGAGATAAAAAAACAGTTGAAAAACGAAAAGTAAAAATTGCCTTTATCGATAAACACCAGGTTGCTATATCCGCCGGCCTTGAAGATGCCGGAGAAGTGGTGACAGACGGGGCTTCCTACCTCAGTCCCGATGCCCGGATAATTATAAAAAACAGTAATCCATAATTCCTGAGTTCAATGAAAATAGTTGATTTTTCAGTTAAAAACTATCAGTTCACCATTATTATCTGTTTGCTTGCGGGCTGCTTAGGATTGAATTCTTTCTTAAATATGCCCAGGGGTGAAGACCCGGTGATCAATTCTCCGTCCTTTTCCATTACTGCCATTTATCCCGGTACGAGCCCGCAGGATATGGAAAAACTCATTGTAAAACCTTTGGAAGAAAAAATAAATGGTTTGGACGATGTTCAAAAAATAACATCCGATATCAATGACGGGGTGTCAAAGACTTCAGTGAAATTTGAATACGGAGTAAATGTTGATGAAAAGTACAACGAAGTCATACGGGAGGTAAACAGCTCAAGAGATCAGTTGCCTGACGACTTACAGGAACTTAAAATTAACAGATCAGACCCATCAAATGTAAATACGTATCAAATTGCCCTGGTCAGTGAAACGGCTTCCTATAAAGAATTGTATGACCGGGGCGATGCATTGAAAACGCAAATAGAAAAAGTCGGGGCCGTTAAACGGGTTGAGTTACTGGCTTATCCTTCGCAACAGATTCAAGTAAATATTAACCCCGTAAAGCTGGCAGAAAATACTATTTCTGTAGACCAGATCACGGAAGCTATTAGCGGGGAAGCTGCAAACCTTCCGGCAGGAAGCCTGCATTCCGGCGATAAAAAATATAATGTACAGACCAGCGGAGATTACCAGGACCTGAACGAAATCAGGAATACGATTATAAGCGCTTCGGGGAGCAATATTTTGTTTCTTAAAGATATAGCTACCGTTCGGTCCGGGTATGAAAAGGAGAACTACTTAGGCCGTTACAATGGTAAGCGATGTATATACATAGCCGTAAGCGAAAAGCGCAGGACCAATATTATAAAGGATTATGATAAAATTGCTCCTATTATAGCTGATTTTTCGAAAACCCTGCCCGGCCATATCACATTAGAAAATAATTTTATTCAGGCAAATGATGTAAAACACCGGCTAGACCATTTCTTCAGGGACTTTGCCATCGCTATTATTTTGGTCATTTTCACCTTAACACCGCTTGGCTGGCGGGCATCGTTGGTGGTGATGATCTCCATTCCCCTTTCCATAGCCATCGGCCTTTTTCTTTTGGATTTTTTAGGATATACCATTAACCAGTTGACTATTGTAGGCTTGATCGTAGCGCTGGGCATACTGGTTGACGATAGTATCGTGGTCATTGAAAATATTGAACGTTATTTAAGAAACGGGTATTCCCCGTATAAGGCCGCTATTGAAGCCACCCATCAAATCGGGGTGGCAATCTTAGGGTGTACCGCTATTCTTATCGTGTCTTTTATGCCTTTGGTGTTTTTACCGGATACCTCGGGAGAATTTATAAGAAGTATGCCCATGGCCGTCATTACTACGGTATTGGCTTCCCTCTTCGTATCGCTGACTATAGTTCCGTTTTTAGCCAGTTTATTATTGAAAAAACATGAACATGAAGGGGGAAATCTTATTTTAAGAAAGCTGCAAAAGGGCATCAATAAAGTTTATAGCCCCATCTTACACCTTGCATTATCACGCCCATACGCTACTATTTTAATTGCTGTAGCTCTATTTGCCGGAAGTATTGCCCTGGTGAATGTGGTTGGGTTCAGCCTTTTTCCCAAGTCTGAAAAGCCCATGTTCCTGATCAATATAGAAACCCCTTTAGGAACCAACCTCTATAAAACAGAAGAGATCACCGGAAATATCGAAAGTGAAGTTTTAAAAGACAAAAGGATAAAAGCCGTCCATACGAATATCGGGAAAGGAAACCCGAGGATCTATTATAACGTGGACACCCACGAAACCGCTGAAAATTTTGCCCAGTTATTTATCCGTACAGCGGTAATGGATTTTGAAGAGCTGGAAGCCACCATTGAAAAGTTCAGGGGGAAATTTAACAATTATCCCGGGGCCAGAATTGAAGTCAAACAATTTGAACAAGGCCCCGGCGTAGAAGCTCCCATAGCCATAAGGATATTCGGGGACAATCTGGATTCCCTGCGGGTGTATTCGGAAAAAGTTGAAAATGTCATTAAGCAAACGGAAGGCATAATTTATCCGAACAACTTACTGCAGACGTACCAGACAGATTTAAAGATAGCTATCAATAAGGACAAAGCCGCTTTACTGGGAATACCCGTAAACACGATAGACAGGATGGTCCGGATGGCCATAAGCGGCCTTGATGTCGCGGATTATAAAGATGAAAAAGGAGACAATTACAAAATCAACCTTTCCATTATGGATGCTAACAGAACTCCCGATCCGGATATTCTTAAGGAACTATATATAAAAACGCCTTCTAATGAGAGTGTCCCTTTAAATCACCTGGCAGATCTGGAATACAAAACTTCTGTTCCCCTGATTAAACGTTATGATAAAAACAGGTATGCATTAGTAACCAGCAATGTAAAGAACGGTTATAATATTCAGGAAGTAACCCACGAAATACTTGAAAAAATCCAACAGATAGATCTCCCGGAAGGGTATCGTTTTATGGCCGCCGGAGAATTGGAAAGCAGCCAGGAAAGCTTTGCAGGCATTGGGACCATCATCCTGATCACCGTTTTTGGTTTTATCGCCATTTTAATACTGGAATTCGGAACTTTTAAAAGTACGCTTATCGTATTATCTGTTATTCCATTGGGAATAGTAGGCGCTGTAGGCATATTATTTATTACCGGGAACACCCTTTCGTTTATGGCTACCATAGGCATAATAGCCTTAGCCGGAATAGAAGTTAAAAACTCCATTCTGTTGGTCGATTTTACCAACCAGCTCAGAGAACAGGGAATGGGCATTGACGAGGCTATCGAACTTGCAGGAGAAACCCGTTTTCTCCCTATTATTTTAACCTCGTGTACCGCCATATTGGGGCTTTCGCCCCTGGTACTGGAAAACTCCCCTTTTTATTCCCCGTTAGCCTGGGTTATTATAGGCGGGCTTATTAGTTCCACCATACTGACAAGGTTAGTCACTCCGGTGGTTTATAAGCTAATTGCCCCTGCTGTCACTTTACATAAAACATCCGATAAAAATTAAGATTTAAATCCGATAACCATAATTCAAAGAAATATGAAAAAGATCTTTTTTATAGTATTACTCTCATCGGCGTCTGTTTATGCCCAGGAATCTAATGATTCGGTTAAAAAAAAAGTGGCCAAAGAAATTACAGATAAATTCCCAAGTACTCGGTTTTTAGATGTGCAGTATGAGCAATTTACCCCTACTGATTATACTTCGGAATTAGAGAATACAGATTTGGAAGAAGGCACCATACAAAATCAAAAACGTATTAAGGTAGCTTTAAATGTTCCCATCATAAAAAAGAAAAAATACGTCATTAGCGGTTCTCTGCGCTATAAATTTGATTCTTTCGAATTTTCGGATGTGGAAAACAAGTTAGATCCGGAAAACAGCTTGTTTCACGACGGGCAGGAGGACTTTCATTATTTCAGTACCGCCTTAAATTTTACTTATTTCTCTAAGTTATTTGGAAAAACATTTATCTATAACGGTTCCATTACCGCTGATGGTTCCGATAAAGGATATGAACGGATAAATGCCGTACTCATAGGAAGCCTAGTGCTCAAACGCACAGAACAGACAACAATAACTGCCGGCTTACTGGCACAGACCAAAAGGACATCCATATTTCCGGTGTTACCTGTTTTTTCTTATGAGCATAAATTTCAAAGTTCTCCCTGGACCCTGGATGTAGTATTGCCCAAACATGCCTATTTCCGAAGAACTTTATTTGGTCGTGATCGATTGTCACTCGGTTTGAATTTTGATGGAGAAGTGGTATTTGCCTATCCGAACCAACCGCGTTTCCACGATGATTATACATACAAACGGAATGAAATAAAAACCGGGTTCATATATGAATATAAATTGAGTAACAAAATTTTCGCCACATTCCAGGGCGGAGTTTCAACCATTTTCAGTGGGCAATTACGGGAAATAAACAAGGTTGATGAAATTATTACGACTACACAAAACATCAATGGTTATTTTAATGTCGGTATTTCGTTTAATCCGTTTTAGGGGGGCGGTATATGTCCTATTCAATCCGTTAATCACGAGGGAATTGAATTTTGCCAACCAAATGAAGAAGAAACACAAAAAAACGATAATATTTAACTAAAAAAGTTGATTTGGCTAAAATAAACTTAGGTTTGGATAAATATATTAACTATGCAACAATTATATTTACAGTAAGTTATTCTATTAAATAAAAAAAATGAGTTAAAGATCATTGAACCGAAAACGGATGCAGGCAATCATTCGAGTAGGGAGGACATAGCCCAGACAAAAAGAAAATGAATTTAAGAGTATGACCAAAATATCATTCAAAATCAACGGAGAAAAGGTGACCGTAAATGCTAAACCCGATACCCCTGTTTTATGGATCATAAGGGAGCATTTGGGGTTGACCGGAACAAAATATGGTTGCGGAAGATCTATTTGTGGCGCATGTACTGTTCATCTGGATGGGAACCCTGTTCGCGCATGTGTTACACCGCTTTCCTTAATTGAGGGAACGGATATTACCACCATTGAAGGATTGTCCGATGACGGTACCCATCCGTTGCAGGAGGCATGGATTGATGAACAAGTGCCCCAATGTGGTTACTGCCAATCCGGGCAGATCATGCAGGCTGCTGTTCTACTTAAAAAAAATAAAAACCCGAACAGGAAAGAAATAATTGATCATATGAATGGAAACCTGTGCCGATGTGGTGCTTATTTAAGAATATTAAAGGCCATAGAAGCTGTGGCCAAAAAAGATAATTATGAATGATCAGAACCCATTAGCCGAATCGGTAAATTCTCGACGCCAATTTTTAAAAAGTGCGGGAGGTGTTATTTTTTACTTTTCATTGCCATTTGGTCTGTCCTCAATTACTACTTCTTGTGTAGACGGAAGGAATCAAAAAGAACTTCCTAAGGGAAAAGGAATTAATATCTGGGTGGAGATCCATGAAAACGATATGCTGACATTTTTTAACCCGTCCAATGAAATGGGGCAGGGAAGCATGACAGCACTTGCCGTGATCATAGCGGAAGAATTGGATGCAGACTGGTCTAAGGTTCGTATTGAGGATTCACCTGTGAATGCAAATCTTTATGGCTCACCGGGAAGAAGGGGAAATAGTATGATGACCGTGGGCAGTAGAACTGTGAGTGGGTATTATGACAGCCTGAGGCAAGGAGGTGCACAAGCGAGGCAGGTGATACTTTCTAATGTGGCGGAACACTGGAAGGTACCTGTCAATGAGTTGATAACTGAACCTAATGTAGTGATACATCAAAAAACCAACAAGCGTATTTCATATGGTGATGTCGCAGCTTTTTTAAAACCTTTGGAGGAAATGCCGGAAGTACCGGCTGATCGGCTGAAAAAACCGGCCGATTTTAGATTGATCGGAAAAGTGGCCGAGCGTTTTGATATTCCGTCCAAGGTTGACGGTAGTGCCATGTTTGGCATTGATGTCCAGGTACCCGATATGGTCTACGGTGTTATTTCGCGATCACCGGTGCACGGTTCTGCGCCCGAGTTAATGAACGAGCAGGCCATTCTTGATATGGAAGGTGTCTTGAACATTGTTAAATTAGAACATGGGATAGGGATTGTGGCTTCGTCCATAGAACAAGCTTTGGAAGCGAAAGACCAATTGCAAATAACATGGAGTACGGGAGCAAAAGCTGAAAGCCATTCCAGTGAAGAAGCCTATGCGCAGTATGAGGAAATGGCATCCAATAGTGATGATGATGGAAATGTCATTTTAAATAAAGGCGGTTTTGAGGGAGCCTTTCGTAACGGTAGCAGGCGGTATACGAGTGATTATAAGAACGATTATATATGCCATGCCCAAATGGAACCCATGAATGCTGTTGTTTCTATTTCTGAGGACAATTCCAGTGCAGATGTTTGGGTGGGGACCCAAGGTCCTTCACGCGCTCAATCCACGGTGGCCGATATGTTGGGGATTGATAATTCCCGGGTGACCATCCATAGGCAATATTTAGGCGGGGGCTTTGGTAGAAAGGCGCATACGGATTGGATAGAAGAAACGGTTCGATTGGCCCAGGAAACCCGACGGCCCGTAAAATTGATATGGACCAGGGAGGATGACATCCAATATGGTATGTATCGCCCCATATCATTACAGCGGATGCAAGCGAGCGTTGATTCGTCAGGGAACATTACGGGCTGGCGCCATACTATAGTAGGTACAGGAGGAGGTCTCCTGGCATCAGGGGCGGTCCCCGGTTATTATACCTTTCCGAATCAACACATCAATGTGCATAATATCGATCACGGTGTTCGTACCAAACACTGGAGAAGTGTAGGACATGGCCCTAATAAATTTGCCATTGAAGCATTTATCGACGAACTGGCGGCTGATCAAAATACCGATCCTTTTGACTTTAGGATGCAATTGATGAAGGACCATCCGAGAGCGCAAAAAGTATTGCAAAAAGTTGCGGAAATGGCCCGTTGGAAAGCACCGGCCCCGCAAGGAAGGGGGAAGGGAATAGCCTTTGCCGAGCGTAGCGGATCACTGGCAGCATGTGTGTGCGAACTTTCAGTGGATAGGGAAAGTGGGGTCATAACAGTTCATAAGTTATGGGCATCCCTGGATGCAGGTGTGGTAGTGCAGCCCGATAATGCCATTGCACAAATTGAAGGTGGGCTGATAATGGGGATGAGTAGTGTGCTGAAAGAAAGTATTACTTTTAAAAATGGCAAGGTACAACAATCCAATTATCACGATTATCCCGTACTTCGAATGGCTGAGGTCCCTGAAAGTATTGAAGTGCGTATTATCCCCTCAACCGAACCACCTACGGGGATAGGGGAGTCGGGTATCCCGATAATTGGCGGTGCCATAGCAAATGCTTTCGCAAACTTAACGGGAAAAAGGATCAGGCATTTGCCTTTCACCCCTGATAAAGTGTTGCAACTATTGGCCGGGTAAATGTCTGACTGAGAATTGCTTTGATTTTCCCTCCATGTATGCGGCTTTGTTTTTTGATTTCAACGGAAAGAAAATATTACACGATTAAAGTTAACCCGGTCAATCTTAAGACTTCAAGACCTATGACATAAGACTAAAGCGTAGTTAAATTTTAAAATCACTTGTTTAGGTATTTTAAAGTCCTATGTCTTATCTCCTGCCGTCTTACGTCATAAATGATATTTTTTGTCATATACTACATTAAAAATGGAGTAGTGCAGAAAAAGGTGAAATCCGGAGCAAAAAGATCATTTTGTAGCCTCCCGATAATTATCGGGATGGAAAAAGTCAAGATGAGTTCTTAACCAGAGAATTGCCTGACCATTAATGATTCGGTTACAAGTACAATAGATTCTGTTACAAATAGAAACAGCCATCCGCTGAACTTTGCAGTGTAAATTTTTATTCATCTTAAAATCAGAAAAAATGGACACTAAAAAAGTTTGGTTTGTAACAGGAGCATCCAAAGGATTAGGCCTTGCCCTGGTAAAACAATTATTGAATGACGGTTATAAAGTAGCGGGCACTTCCAGATCGCTGGAACGCCTGGAAAAAGAAGTAGAGCCCTCGACAGATTTCCTTCCTTTAGAAGTCGATATCACAGACGAAGAAAGCGTAAGCAATGCCATTGATCAGGCTATAGAATCCTTTGGTGGTATTGATGTGGTTGTAAACAATGCGGGGTATGGCCAGTTAGGTACTTTAGAAGAATTGACCGATAGAGAATCCCGGCAAAATTTTGACGCCAATGTATTTGGTTCGTTGAATGTTATTAGACGTGTAATGCCCCATTTACGCAGTAAAAAGTCAGGGCATATAATTAATGTGTCTTCTATTGCAGGACTAACCGGTACATTCCCGGGCTGGGGGATCTATTGTGCTACAAAATTTGCGGTAGCAGGATTTACGGAAGCGTTGTCGGCAGAAATAAAAGAATTCGGCGTTTCGGCAACAGTGGTGTACCCCGGTTATTTCCGAACCAACTTTTTGGATAAAGGCTCGCTAAATCTTCCACAAAACCCGGTTGTCGCTTATACGGAAGCGAGAAACCTGGAAGCGGCGCATGTCAATGATATTAAAGGCAATCAGCCGGGTGATCCCGAAAAAGCAGCTCGTGTTTTTATTCAATTGGGCGAAAGCGAAAACCCGCCACTTCATTTTATTATGGGTGAAGATGCTTTCGGAAGGGCACATGATAAGATCGAAGTTTTGCAGAATGAATTAAGAGCAAACGAAGTGTTGAGTAAATCAACAACATTTGCAAACAGTAAGTAATAAAAAATCAAGTTCAGATCATTATGGAATTAAAAGGAAAAGTAGCTCTTGTCACGGGAGCATCAAGCGGAATAGGAGAAGAAGTAGCCAAAACACTTGCACAAAAAGGGACCAAAGTAGGACTGGCCGCCAGAAGAACCGGCAAATTACAAACGATCTTAAATGAAATTAAGGAAACCGGTGGCGATGGCACAGTGATTGAAATGGACGTGACCAACAAAGAAAGTGTAGCAACAGGAGCCGCTTTACTGAAAGAACAATTCGGCTCCATCGACATTTTAGTGAACAACGCAGGCCTGATGCCCGCATCAGACATCGATACATTCAAAACCGGCGAGTGGGAAACGATGGTAGATGTCAACATCAAAGGAGTCCTGAACGTAACGGCAGCAGTTTTGCCGGAATTGATCGGGCAAAAGTCCGGTCACGTCATCAACCTGTCTTCCATTGCAGGCCGTAAGTTGTTTAAAGGACTGGCCGTTTATTGCGGAACGAAATATTTTGTGTCCGCATTCTCAGACATTATGCGTATGGAGATCGGCAAGAAGCACAATATTCGTGTAACCAGTATACAGCCGGGGGCCGTAGCTACCGAATTGTTCGAACAGATTTCCGATAAAACGTATAAAGAAGGCATGGAAGGTTTACGTGAGCAAATCAGGTTTTTATCGCCGGAAGATATTGCCAACAGTATGATTTACGCTTTAGAAGCGCCGGAGCACGTAGATGTTTCGGAATTGTTTGTCTTACCTACCGATCAGGAATGGTAAAATAAGATACCAAAACTTCAGGGTCCCAACGATGTTTATCCTGAAGTTTTGGTATATTAGAATGATGTAACCGAACAAAAATCCAGCACGATTATGAAGATCAGCCTACAGTTTGACACCCTACAGGAGTTTCACGAGTTTAGCAATTTACCAAAGCCGGAACATCCGTTGATCAGTTTGGTGGACTATAGTTTAGTGAAGTATCCCCCGGAATATACCCATATCAAATGGGTGCAGAATTATTATTCGATAGGGCTTAAGAGAAATGTCAGTAAGAAATTCAATTACGGACAACAACCTTACGATTTTGGAGAGGGGATTTTGGCAATGGTGGCTCCGCAACAAGTTATTCAACTGGAGATCGATCCTTATGCAGAGACAGACCCATCCGGTTGGCTGTTGTTAATCCACCCCGATTTTATTTGGAATACATCGTTGGCCAAAGCCATAAAACAATACGATTTTTTTGGCTATGCGGTAAATGAAGTGTTGTTTTTATCTGAAAAAGAAGAAGCAGTAATCATCAATGTGATGAAAAACATTGAACGGGAGTATCACACCAATATCGATAAGTTCAGCCAAAACATCATCATTTCACAAATTGAAGTATTGCTCAATTATGCCGAACGCTTCTATGAACGTCAGTTTATTACCCGAAAAATATTAAATCACCAGATATTGGAACAACTGGAAACGCTTTTAAAGGATTATTTTAATAGCGAGAGTTTGATTGACCGTGGTTTGCCGACAGTACAGTTTATAGCGGAGTCCCTGAATGTATCCCCCAATTATTTGAGCAGTTTGCTTAAAGTATTAACAGGTCAAAGCACCCAGCAGCACATCCATAATAAGTTGATAGAAAAAGCCAAGGAAAAACTGTCCACCACCGGGTTATCTGTAAGCGAGATAGCATTTCAACTGGGTTTTGAACACTCGCAATCGTTCAGTAGGTTGTTTAAATCAAAAACAGAGCAATCGCCTTTACAGTTCAGGGCGGGGTTTAATTGATTGTCTTTTTACCATCCGTTTCATTATGTGGTTATGGAGTCAATATTTTTACTCAATTAAAAAACGCTATTTCAGATTTCACTACAACAATCATAGGTTTGGCTAAAAATGTCTTTTGAATATGGTCGATCTTTGTTACAAATAAATATTAGCAGACATATGGAACGAAACAAAATCGCATTAGTAACAGGAGGTAGCCGGGGTTTAGGTAAAGACATGGCGTTAAGGATTGCCGATAAGGGTATTGATGTGGTTCTTACTTATCACAACAATCAGGAAAAAGCTGAAGAAGTCGTAAAAGAAATTCAGTCCAAAGGGCAAAAAGCTATTGCTTGTCAATTGAACACGGCTAAAATTGACACTTTTGATGCGTTTATAGAGAAAGTTACTGCACATTTAAAGGAAAAAACCGGAAGCCCTAATTTTGATTTCTTGATTAACAATGCCGGGATAGGTATCAATAAACCTTTTTTAGAAACCACAGAAGACGAATTTGACTCATTGGTGAATATTCATTTCAAAGGCGTCTTTTTCCTCACACAAAAAGCGTTGAAATTCCTTAATGACGGAAGTAGCATTATCAATATTTCGAGTGGTCTGGCCAGGTTTACCGCGCCCGGGTATTCGGTGTATGCTTCAGCGAAGGCTGCCATTGAAAGCCTTACCCGTTATCAGGCCAAAGAATTGAGCGATAGACAAATAAGAGTGAACACAGTGGCTCCGGGAGCTGTGGCAACCGATTTTGCCGGGGGAGAAGTGAGGGATAATGAAAAATATAACAATTATGTTTCTTCGGCAACAGCATTGGGCCGCCCCGGTGTTCCTGAAGATATCGGTGGTGTGGTCGCATTTTTATGTACGGAAGATGCAGCCTGGATAAACGGTCAGCGGATTGAGGTTTCCGGAGGAATGAATCTTTAAAGATCAATGATTGTGAAAAAAGACTTGCCAATAGATGTAGGTTATCCTTCTCACCGTTGTCGCAGGATCTTCATTTGCGTGGACAACCCAAAAGATGGAGAAACTAATTGCCGGATAGTGCCGGGATTAACGAATTGAAAAATAAAAAAATTGTATATCCGTTATCATACCACGTTTGAGATAAATCGTCAGTTCGAGTGTTTTTATGAAGCTTGCGGAATAAAAATGTATCGAGAACTAGCTTGAAATGAACGCTTCTCGATACATTTTGCTTTCGTTGCACTTAGCAAAATACTCGAAGTGACGTATAAATTTTACTTGTGGCATAAAAGCAGATATACAAATAAAAAAATTATGGCCAACAGGATAAAAAGGATAAAAACCATAAACGAGCTCCATAAAATAAGAGCGCTCGAAAAACCTAAACATCCGCTTGTAAGCCTGGTGGATTATGGGCAGATACAGCATTATCCCGAAAACAATGATGTGAATTGGATACAGGATTTTTATTCGATCGCAATGAAAAGAAATGTTACCGGGAAATACAGGTACGGGCAGCAGGAATATGATTTTGATGAAGGTTTAATGTCATTCCTCGCCCCGAAACAGTTGCTGAATATAGTTGTAGGAAAAGAAGAGAAAAAGCGTTCCGGCTGGATATTGTTTTTCCATCCTGATTTTATATGGCATACTTCATTGGCAAAATCCATTAAGCAATATGACTTTTTTGATTATGCCATCAATGAAGCCTTGTTTTTATCGGCTAAGGAAGAGCAGGTTTTGCAGACTATATTTCTTAACATAAAGGACGAAATTGATGCGAATATTGACGATTACAGTCAAAATATTATCGTATCTCAAATAGAATTGTTACTGAGTTATTCGGAGCGATTCTACAGGCGCCAGTTTATTACGAGAAAGAAAACCAATCACCAGGTATTGGAGCAACTGGAAAAACTGTTGAGTACCCGTTTTGAAGATCAGAATATAAAAACCAAAGGCATCCCTTCTGTTCAGTTTATTGCGGATGAATTGAATGTATCCCCCACTTACTTGAGCGGTATATTGAGGTCTTTAACGGGGCTGAGCACCCAACAGCACATACACCAAAAACTCATTGAAAAGGCCAAAGAAAAGCTTTCTACAACAACACTATCTGTTAGCGAAATTGCTTATGAATTGGGCTTTGAGCATGTGCAATCGTTCAGTAAGCTGTTTAAATCAAAAACAGAACAATCGCCTTTACAGTTCAGGGCAGGTTTTAATTGATGTACTTTTTGCCAAATGATAAGTTTTAGGGAAGCAACATTAGCTATCTTGCAACTATGGAACAATTTATTGAATACATACTTCAATTTGGTAGCCTGAACCCGCAACAAATAAATTTAGTCCGTAACAAGGCCATTGAAATCGAACTACCAAAAGATGACTATTTCTGGGAAGCAGGAAAAACGATAAAGCAGGTTGGTTTTGTAACAGAAGGCGTTCTAAGGGTTTATTATTACAATAATGAAAGTGATGAAATAACACGATATTTCATTACGGAGAACCTGCTGATCCTATACGGCTACGATATAGATGCCAGCTATACACCTTCCGAATATTTGCAGGCTATTACAGATTCCAGGCTTGTTGTATTTTCTAAAAAAGATTGGAAAGAGATTTCAGATACCATCGTCGGTTGGGACACCATCATTCAAAAAATTACGGCGAAACAGCATGGAGAAAAACTGGAAAGAAGAAGCCCGCTGGTGGAACAAGACGCCACTACCCGCTACCTTGAGTTTATCGAAAACTTCCCGACTTTGGTAAATCGTATCCCTTTATCGTACATTGCGTCTTATTTGGGAATTACGCAATCTTCTTTGAGCCGCATAAGAAAAAAAATATCAAAAAAATAAATAAGGAGAACGATTCCAGGGCAAACGCATCATATAACGACAGGGAGATATGGCGACCAGGAGACGGGGGATTGGTGATTTATAGTGATTTGTTGTGATTGAAAAAGATGGAATGAGATTGAAGATAATGGGTATTGAGCTCGGGAGTTTTGGAGTTTGAGTATACAAAACAACAACAGGGAAACCCCACAACCTGCAACCTTGAACCTGTCACCCTGAGAATTAACGTTTTGGCAACCGCATAAATTGGCAATGACGTTTAAAAGCGTCACTGCCAGCCCTTCGGCGGGACTCAGGATAAACTAAAGCGTCGGCAGTCTCCTGGCAGGTATGCGCATACCATTGAGGGTATGCTGCCAGCCTCCGGGAGATTGCCACCCTTCGGCTGCGCTCAGGGCAGGCTTTACCTCCCTTCGGTCGGTTCCTCGCAAAGACGCTTCTCTGCGATTTGTAGGGAACTTCCCTAACACGTCATGGGTAGCCCTTCGACAAGCTCAGGATAAACTAAAGTCGAAGGGTTAAACATTGACCCTTAAACCTTCGAATTACTCAATTATGACGCGTTTGCCCTGAGAACGATTCCTACCTTTTTGGAATGGGAAAGAATTTAATTTACCATTCCACTTTTCCCTCTGCTTTAAAAAATTGTCCGGTAGGTTCGTTTTCATGTATCGTTGCCATTGCAACAATGGGTTCAGCACCTTCTTCCGGAGTTTTGAAACCGGCAAAATTATTAATTCCGGTAGCCGTATAGCCCGGCGACACACTATTGATCTTAAATTTTGTTCCTTTTAAATCGTCTGCCAACTGAATGGTAAAAGCATTTAATGCAGTTTTAGATATTGCATACGCATGAAAATCGCTCCAAACGGGCTTTCTGCCTTCTGAGGTTTGCAGGCCGAGCGAACCTAATTCACTGGAAACATTGACGATTACGGGCAATTCGGCATGTTGCATCAAAGGCAGGAACTGTTGTGTAGCCTGTATGGCTCCGAAGAAATTGGTATCGAATATTTTTTTGATTTCCTGAATATCATGCTCCGAAATCCTTTGGGAAAGTTCACCTGCAATACCGGCATTGTTAATTAAGATATCCAACACCTCAATTTTATTTGCCAAATCTGCTTTTGCCTGCCGAACGGATGCAGAATCACATACGTCCATTTGTAATAAATCCACGTTTGTTAAACCCAGGTTTTGCAGTTCTTGAACCGCCTTTGTGCCTTTTTCTTGGTTGCGACAGCCGAGGAATACAAAATACCCGAGTTCTGCCATCTTTTTGGCCACTTCAAAGCCAATGCCTTTGTTAGCACCTGTTATTAATACGTTTTTCATCATATTTATTTAATTTCCAATGTGTTTTTATTTTTTATAATAAAACTTGTAGTTTAAAAATAGTTCTGTTGCATATCATCCAACAAACCGATGTGCGCGGGTTTCCAATCTAATTGTTCTCGGGTTTTTGTATTTGTAGCCGGATTATCAAATGCAATGAAGCGGCTCATCCACTCAAAGTGTTTTGCTGCATCTTCACCCGGTAGTGATACTACAGGTAAGTTCAGTTCGTTGCCGATTAATGTTGCTATATCTTTTACTTCAATACCATTTTCACCTACAATATTATACAATGCTCCTTTTCCTCCTTTTTCTACAGCCAAACGAAACGCTCTTGCAGCATCCAAACGATGTACTGCCGGCCAGCGGTTGTTGCCATTTTCAGGATAAGCGGAGATGCCATTTTTGCGTGCCTGCCCGATGATAAAAGGAACAAATCCTTGGTCGCCTTTGTCGTGAACGGACGGTGCCAAACGAATGACCGAGGCATTGATGCCTTTTTCCACCAATGCCAAAGCCGTAGTTTCCGAAGCACGGGGAAATCCCGGCGAACGACTTTCTTCTGAGATGCTTCCGTTAATGAGGGGCAAGCCTAAAATACCGGCAGTTACCACTATTGGTTTGTTGGTGTTCATCAGTGCTTCTCCCATTGCGTTGATGGCTGCTTTGTCTATTTCGGCTGCCTTATCGAATTGGGTAAAGTCGTGAAAAAAAGCAGTATGAATAACACCATCGGCCTGTAAAGCTCCTTGCTTTAGTATTTCTAAATCTTCAAGATCTCCTTTTAAAACCTCTGCACCTGCCTCGTAGACCAGTTTTTCTGATGCTTCCGAACGTGCCAAACCAGTTACTTGATGTCCTTCATGCAATAATTCCCTGACTACTGCAGAACCGATGAAACCCGATGCGCCTGTTACAAATACTTTCATTTTTTATGTTTTTTATGATGACAAATTTATAAATTCATTAAGCGGTAGATTTATCCAAATCTATTTATGTTTTAGCCAATTCACTTTTTGAATACAAACTATCTCCCTTTTTCATTCAGGACGGAGGTTCGCTTTTTTAGATATTTTAGTAGTAGGTATAATGATCCAGCGAAAATAGTTCCGATAGTACTCAATCCCATTTCGAACATTAATGACCCGTTTTTTAGAGAGTTTTCTATAGTATCAAATAAGAATAGAATAAGAAATAGTGCGAATAAACCATTTTTTTCTTTTTTCAAAACTTTTTTCCAGCTAAAGGAAATCTCAGGACTAATATATTTGAAGTTTTTTGGTAGAAATACAGGTGTTTGTTGTGACCATATAATATATTCTTTACCAAACTTCATTCTTAAGAATTCTTCTTCGGCAAAAATTATTCTTTCGTAGTAAATCCAGAAAATGAACGTAAATACAATAACAAATACCGGACTTCCCGTTGCCATCGCAATAGCCATCCACATAAAATAGTTGCCTAGGTATAATGGATTTCTTGTCAGGGAATATAAACCGGTGGTGTTTAATTTATCGGCAACTTGACCTTGGCCTGTATTTCTTCCGGAAGTATTTTTAGGAGTATACCCGACAGTAAATATTCTAATAAGAAATCCAAAGAGTCCGATAGCCAGGCTTGAAGATTTTAATATTTCAGAATTCAATAATATTCCGACATCGTCTCTAACCGTAATTTGATAAATTTTTACGCAAATTCCTATGATCAAAAAGGACAGCGGTAAATAGCTTCTTTTTTCAAACAAAAAATTTCCTTGGCGCAATAATTCTTCTCTTAATGCCATATTCTTTATTTTTTTGATAGTAAACTTTAATGGTCAATGCGAGATGCGATAAACATCACAAACCTTCATTCCGAAGTTTCAGGTTATCATCAACTGGCTTTATAGATCTTAATTATTTCCACCGTAATCCCTGCTTTTGTCCCTCCATACTGAGTGCGGATGGGTTTCGTTTGGAAAATTAATCCCACTCTGGCATGAATATTCTATCCATACCGATGGACCATCAATACGCACGTAATCATTTCGGTTGGTTAAATCAGTAGAGCCTGAATATGCAATGTAGGTGTCGTTTAGCTCATTGGCGTAGATGGCTATTAATGCTTCGGCTGCCGTATCATTAATGTCATAGACGTAGGTCTCAATGGCCGCTATGACCAAATCTTTTTGATGGGTTGTAAGTACACTGCATTTAAGTCCGGCAGTAGAAGGAAAGTGGTTGTCTCTCTGTGGTCCGGCTTGAATATCTCTTATGGCCGAATCCATTTCGGCAATAGCTAACTCTTCAGTTGAAAGGGCTTTGAGCATTGTCGAAAATGCATCGTTCTCCTGTAGCAGCGGTTGGTTGACGACTCCGTTATACGTAAATTCCGAAAAAGGTTCAACCCCCCGGAACGAGGGAGTTCCACTTACCAGGACCCCGTCAGTATAGGTGTTGGCAAATGCCATGTGGTGACCGCCGAACTGTATCTCAAACGTACCTGTGGTAGCCGGTCTGCCCAATAAGGCGATATGATAGCTCGCTGCTCCATAGCCATAACTCCCTCCGTTCATCAAAAGAAGTTCATCGGCATTCATTAACTGTTGTAGTTCGTCCCAACCTTCATTTTCGCGGCTGCCGGCTGTTTCTGCCAGCAAAGCTTTGGCATATCCGATCTGTTCCGTCGTCATCTCTCCAAAAGACAGACCGACACGGTTGCGGTACACGCCCGCCGGATAATTGGACCATCTTTTTGCTTCTGAAACCGAATAACTTTTCAGGACAACAGACCGTTGTTCGTCATCGAGTGATGCCATAAACGCATCGGCAAGACAAATGATCTTATGGATGCCAACCTCCTGAGAACAATCACTCACCTCAATAGGATCGGGATTGGAATCGGAGTTCTCGGCAACGTTGTAATTATCGGAGTCAGAAGAATTACAGGACCCGATAAATACCATGTTCAATGAAAGTAAGGTGATTTTAAAATTTATCATAATTATCATTTTTTATATTTAAGGGTTAAACTCATTGTGAGATTATCAGGAATTCTTTAAAACCTGGTTCAACAAACATCGGAAGCCCGTTAGTCTTCTTCATATTCAAAAAATTCATCGAGAGAATCGTCATTGGGATTGGTGCCGTTTTTTTCAAAATTATAGGTCAGGGAAAGCCCGAATACCCGACCTCCATACATGTGCATAGATTCCTGATAGAACCCAGTGCCGGATGTATTTCGAACCGTTTTTCTTGTATCCAAAATATTCCTGCTAAAAAGCACCAGGTTTAATTTGTTATTATAAAAGGCCTTGCGAACTCCCATATCAAAAGAACCATTGGCTTGTTCTTCTCCTTGCGAGCTGATTATTCTTGAGTTGTAATTGCCTGTTAATTGAATTTTGATACCGAGAGGCAGCGTTTTACTAATTGACAGACGTCCATTCCAGGCAAAATCCCCTTGACTCTCCTCAACGACCTGCCGGGTTGTTTCGGGAATCGTATATATGTACCCATCAAGGTGATTGTAAAAAAGGTTTGCACTTGCGGTGAGGGTTAGAAAATTAAAGAAATCCCCCGTTTCTATCAATTCCACTCCGGCGGCAACTCTATTTCCCAAATTCTCGTAGGTGCCAACAATTATGTCGTTTTGCAGATAGTTTACCTGTTGTATGGCATTATTAACTCTCCTATAGTAGAGTGATGTGGAAAACGTATGCTTTCCATTATTTAAATAATTTAGTTCTATTACATCTGCATATTCCGGATTTAAATAAGGGTTTCCTACTGTAATGTATGTGGGGTCGCTAATGTCCGGACTCGGGTCTAACACTATTCTGGTGGGGCGGGATATACGCCGGCTGTAATTAAGTTGCAATTCGTCATTGTCCAATTCATAAGAAATATAGGCACTGGGAAATAGATCGAGGAAACCAGTTGTATAGGTAGGGGTGTTGTTTTCATTCTGCCCATAGCCAAAAGACTGAACCTCTGTTGATGTGAGCTCTGCTCTTACTCCTAATTGATAATTGAGCTTGCCATAGGAATTGGAGTAAGTGCCATACCAGGCGTGTACATTCTGCATAAAGTTATAGGTGTTGAACAGGTCAGGGTCTGATTCTGCATCATCTTGACTTGGTCCCGAGCTTGTTTCCACGAAACCTTCCCTGTCTAAGAGATCGGCCTTATAGCCAGCTTCTAGCTTTGCGGATTCGCCAAGTTCTATGGTATAGTCCGTCTGCATTTCCCAGGTGATGACATTCACATTTTGATCTTGATGCTGATAGTGCTGCGTTGATTCCCCCGACGGAAAAACAGATTCCTGATTAAAGTCACCGAAGCTTTCAAAATCAATTGCATTTCTTGAAACGATTACATCCAAATGGCTACGTTCACTTATGACGTAATTGTAATTCAGCCTTAAATTTCCTACCCTCATATAATCCTCTTCATATACATTGCGGGTTCTACTAAGAAAATCATCAGGAATATCACTTACATAATCCAAAGTATTTGATAGTCGCTCCGTTTCGAGCATTCCAAGGGCTTGAATGCCAATTTCCATTTTTGGTGTCAATTGATAGGTTAAACCTATGCTTCCTGTGAAGGGGGTTGTGGTTTCCGTCCCCCGGCTGTCCATGTTGAGATGGTATTGCTGTTCATTTACAGGGTCTATATTGGTTCTATAGGTGTAGCCTTCTAAAAGATTTCGCTGCCTGCGATGGCTAAGGCTAATTTCAGTTTTCCATTTTTCGGTATTATGGTAATATGTTGTATTCATATGATACCCTCCGCGAGTATCTGCCCCTGTCTGTACCCTCCCATAATCACCGACATCGTTGTTTTTCTTGGTTATAATGTTGATAATTCCGGCAGTACCTTCGGCATTGTATTTTGCAGATGGGTTGGTTATGATCTCTACTTTCTCAATGTTCTGGGAGGGAATTTGAGATAGAATTCTATCTCTGTATTCTGCCGAAAGGCCGGACGCTTGTCCATTTATCCAGATCATTACTTGATTATTGCCTCTAAAAGAAATTTCACCCCCGGGATCTACCGTTACCGATGGTATATCGGCCAATACATCCATTGCTGTCCCCCCTGCAGAACTTAAGCTTTGTGATACATTAAATTCCCTTTTATCTGTTTTGAAACTCATCTGGGGTGTTTGTCCAACGATAGTTACTCCATCGAGCATTTGAACATTCTCTTGCATTGGAATTGTGCCTATATTGATACTTGTTCTATCCTTTGAAAATGTGATAGTAGATGTATAAGCATCGTACCCTAGCGTAGAAATTTTTAAAAGGAAGGTACCTATGGGAATATCTTCAATTTCAAAAAAGCCACTTTCATCAGTGATTGCCCCTGTTAATGTTTCATTATTTTCTTCTGTAGTAATTACGACATGAACGTACGGTAGACCAGTATCATCAGCGGCGTTAACAATCCTTCCTTTCAAAGTGCCAGGGTTTGCTGCCATCAAGGTGTTAAAGAAGAATGGGAACAATACCCAAAAAAATATTTTACTCATTTTAAGTTATTTATGAGCAAATGTATGGGGCTGGTTTGCGGACTTTTTGAATGAATTTTGAAGAAAAACTGAATTTTAGGATTGCGACTTAAATTCAACCATTGAACTCGTTTAAACTTTTTTGATTGCAGCCAATTAAGGAAAGTTTAAATAAGTTTATGGAGTTATACGCATAAATTCTGTTTTCAAAATATTGATTACTAGTGGTATAAGATGTTCCGCCTGATGATTTCCGGGTTACTATGTAAAAGTTACAGACACTTTGCGCAGCTTAGCGAAACCCTAGCGAACGTTGCGGTTAAGTTTTACCGCAAGGGACACAAAGAACACGCAACGGTCACAAAGTATCAGACATAGATCTTAGGTGTATAACTCTATTTAGTACATGACAAAAAATTATCGGCATGAAGGAAGATATTAGATTTTAGATATGAGATATTAGACGTCGATTATAGGACGTAGGACTTTAATATGTGACTAAACCAACTATCTCGGGGCAAGTCCTTCGATAAGTGATATACTGATTCCGATGGTTATCAGGATGCCGAAGTGCTCAGGACAGCCTCCATGAGACATTCAAATCAAACGAACCATAAATCGTAATTCGTAAATCTAAAATCATAAATCTAAAGTTAGGAATTAAAGGATACCATAAAAACGTGTTGCTGATTTTTAAAACTGTATTTTATTTTCCATCCGTGGAAAACACATATTTTCTCTACTATGGACAATCCCAGTCCAAAGCCTTTGGACAGCTCGTGATTTTTGTTGAAACGGTGAAAAATAAGTTCTTCATCCAGTTTTTTATTCTGCCCTGTATTCGAGACGATTAATGTTGTCTTTTTTAGAATAATGGTAATATTGCCCTTGGGACAATTATAACGTATGGCATTCGAAAGAAGGTTAGTGACCATACTGAACAATAAAACTCTGTTGGATCGGATGAAACAATCAGGCTCTATATGGGTGATTACGTCCAGTTTATTTTTTTTCTGCAGGGCCTGGACATTGACTAAAGCACCTTCTACAAGTTCACTGACATGGATCAATTCGAGTTCTTCATTACTGCGGTGTTCAATGTTGGCCAAAAAGAGGAGGTTTTTGTTTAGTCTCGTCAAATGACCAATGTTGTGATACAGGGAAGAAACTATTTCAGACTGTTTTTTTGTCAAATCAGGCTGTTGGATCAAAAGATCCAGCTGTGTGCGCATGATGGCCAGAGGCGTATGGAGTTCATGGGAGGCATTTTCAGTGAATTCTTTCTGTGATTGGTACAGTGAAATGCTATGCCTGAACATCTTTTCCAATGAAAGATGCAAGTGTACAAACTCTTTTACGTTTGTATAATCGAATTTTGGCAGCTTTTCTTCGGCTATTGAAAAACCATCCAATATTTGCAAAGTTTTATTAAACGGCTTCAATGAACGACGGGATAATACTTGCAGGATAATGAGTAAAGAAATAAATATAAGTGCCAGAACAATAATAAATTGACGCAATAGTCCGTTCCCGATTTCCCGGTCCAATTCCTCCATCTTTTTATAGCGTTCCTGTTGCTGATCTTGAAGTCCACTGATGATTATTTTTTGATCATTGGGAAGCGTGTTGTTTAAATCCTCAAGTTGTTTTAGCCATGCTTCACGTTCAATCATCATGGAATACAGGTCTTCTTGCAACTTATCCTCAACGGTCTGATGAAAAAACTTAGTCGATACCACCATCACCACTACAGTGGCAATTGCGAACTGGCTTAACACAAGCCACAATAATGATTTTGTTCTTTTTTTTGTTTTCATTGAACCTCCCATTTATACCCCATTCCATAGATATTCTTTATGTAATTTGGGCACTGTGCAGCGGTTAATTTTGATTTGAGGTTTTTCACGTGTGCATATACAAAATCATGATTGGCGAGAATATCTGCCATATCGCCGGAAAGGTGCTCAGCCAATGCAGCTTTAGATATCACCCGATTTTTGTTGCTGACCAAATAGATTAATAAATCATATTCAGATTTAGTAAGCGATACTTTTTTGTCTTTGACTATAACTTCCTTTAAGAGCAATTGAATGGTAATTTCACCAGCATTAAGAACATTATTGTTATCAAAATTTCGTCTTCTCAATAGTGCATAAATACGCATACTCAATTCGGAAAGGTGAAAAGGTTTTATAAGATAATCATCGGCCCCGATCTCTAAACCTTGAAGTTTATCCTGCAAAGAACCTTTGGCAGAAATAATGATGACATTGCCTTCTTTTTTCATGTATTTTAACTCATGAAGAATTCTCAGACCATCCTGTCCCGCAAGCATCAGGTCAAGTAAAATGCAGTCATAATCATATAATGAGATTTTCTCCATGGCTTCTTCAAATGTATATGCACACTCACATACATAATTTTCTTCCATCAGGTATTTTTTGATGTTTTTTGATAATTTTTGTTCATCTTCCACTATTAGGATTTTCATCGCGATAATAATTATTGATTTTCAGCCACTTTTTAAATAAAAGCTCAAAGCGTAAAGTAAATTAACGAAATTGTAGATATTTTGAATTTGAACTCATTTAAACTTTTTGGATTGAAGCGAAAATTAGTCATTTTGCGTCTAATCGAAGTTTTTTTGAGTTGCATAGCAGAGCTACGGAAGGAAAAAGTTCTTAATAAAATGTAGCAAATCAACTTTGTAAACCTAAATAAGATTTCTCTAAAAATCACTTTTTGCCTTATGGCAAATGATTTCATTTTTCAAAACGTGAACTTTGTTTCATATAAACATTTAAACTCAAAAAAATGAATTCGAAGAATCACGAACACAAAGGAAGTGAAATTGAAAATGTGAGTAAATCAAGAAAATTAGGCAAAAACGGATTAGGGGTATCAACAATGGGCTATGGATGTATGGGGTTGAGCTTCCCCAATGCCCCTTCAAAAGACGAATCCATAAAATTAATACGTTCGGCATTTGAAGAAGGCATTACTTTTTTTGATACAGCACAAGCTTATGGAGAAAATGAAGTATTAGTTGGCGAAGCGCTGGAGCCTATGCGTAAAGATGTAGTCATTGCTACCAAATTTGGCTTTAAGGAGGGGAAGACAATGTTAGGAATGGACAGTAACCCGGAAAGCATAAGAGCCACTGCCGAAGCATCCTTAAAACGGTTAAAAACCGATTATATCGATTTGTTCTATCAACACCGGGTTGACCCCAATGTACCGATTGAAGAGGTTGCCGGAACGGTAAAAGACTTAATACAGGAAGGTAAAGTAAAACACTTCGGGCTTTGTGAAGCAAACACAGAAACTATTCGTAAGGCACACGCTGTATTACCCGTAACAGCTTTGCAAAGTGAATATTCAATGTTTTATCGTGAACCTGAAAAAGAAATCATTCCAACATTAGAAGAATTGGGCATTGGCCTTGTTCCTTTCAGTCCTTTGGGTAAAGGTTTCCTCACCGGAACCATCAATGCAAATACGGAGTTTGACAAAACCGATGGCAGAACTATGTCGCCCCGCTTTAGCAAAGAAAACAGGGAAGCCAACCAGGATTTGGTAAATTTGGTTGTTGCTATGGCCAAAGAAAAAAATGCAACCCCGGCACAAATTGCTTTGGCTTGGCTTTTAGCTAAAAAACCTTTCATTGTACCCATTCCGGGAACGTCGAAATTGCATCGTTTACAAGAGAATATAGGCAGTACAGGTATCTCTTTATCCGATGACGAACTCAACACTATAAATGAGAAACTGGCGACTATCAAAATATCGGGTGATCGCTACCCTAAAAACATACAAAAGAAGATAGGTAAGTGACGGATTAACTGGTTCTGTAGCGTCCAGATCCTTTCCTTTCAATCAAATTGGGGAATAGCTTTGTTTGGCGAGATTGTATTTTCAGAAATTTGTTTTTTATCCTAATCAATAACAAATGTACTTAAATTATAACAGAGGGTGAGAAAAACAAATCTTTCGCCTTCGCAGTTCAGGGCAAGTTTTAATTAAAAAACTTTTTACCAAATGACAAATATAGTTTAAGCAATCTTTGGTAACTTCCGCAAATGAAAGAATTCATAGATTATATTTTGCAATTCGGGTATTTCAACCAACAACAATTAAATCTGATCTCAAACAAGGTAACCGAGTTGGAACTTGACAAAGGCGAATACTTTTCAGAAGCAGGAAAAATTCCGCAAAAGGTAGGTTTTGTTATCGGGGGTATTCTCCGGGTCTGTTATTACAACAATAAAGGAGAAGAAATAACGCGTTATTTCATTGACCGAATAAACCTGGCTGTAGACATTAAAAACTTTGAAGCTAATACTGAATCCTCCGAATATGTTCAAGCGGTTACCAACAGCAAACTGCTTGTGTTTTCTAAACAGAACTGGGAAGACCTTTCAAATACCATTGTTAGTTGGGATAGCGTTGTAAATAAAATAATTCAAAAGGCTCTCATTGAAAAGATAGAAAGAAGAAGCCCATTAATAGAACAGGATGCTACTACCCGATATTTGGCTTTTATGGAAAAATATCCAAGTATGGTCAATTGTATTCCGCTTTCTAATTTGGCGTCCTATCTTGGTATAACCCAGTCATCACTGAGCCGAATAAGAAAAAATATAAGTTAAGTTTTTTTGCCATATGGCAAATGATTTCATTTTTAAGCCATGTTCCTTTGTATTATTAATTTTAAACAAAATTAAGATGACAGGAACAAAAAAGAACTACATCACCGTACTCTGGGAAGCACGGGCGAAAAAAGGAATGGAAGCCCAAATGAAATCATTTATAACCGGAGTCATTACAGGATCTCGTAACGACCCCGGTTGCATTGACTATGAAGCCCATGAAGTGGAGGGACAACGCGGGATTTTTATTATTTTGGAAAAATGGGAAAGTAAGGCTGCTCTTGAGGGGCACCTTAATTGTGACCGAATGAAAGAAAAAGCACCACAGTTACTGGAGATGATGGAAGGATCTATCGAGGATGGTATTCGATTATTGCAATCATTTCGTCCGGAGCAATAGAACATGTCACTACTGGTAAGAAACTACCAGAAGTAAGCTGATTTCCCAAAAAACAAACTCTGGTGATTTTAAATTACCCGAGTTTGTTGTCATTTTTTGAGGATTCCAATATTTTAACTCCCATCCCTGAAATTTCGAACAGGAATATTTGAGATGGACAGTTCTTCAATCTTTCCTTTACAATTATAGCCGGCAGGAGCCTGAATACCAAAGCCTATGGAAATCGACCGATTCATATTCATTCCGAAGGCTCTCACAAACCTCCAGATTCTTCCGTTAATGAAATTTTAAATACCGGAATCAATAGCTGACGGAATGGTGTAAAGTTGGTAATCTCCAACAAGCCCGTATAGCATCAATGGCCGGTTGTGAAGAATAATAGCTGTCCGGATCAGCAAAGAATTGGTTATTCCTGATGAAATATACGGAATTTGATTTTAGAGTATATAACAAAAATTGTTTTTAACCAGGTTTCCCGGAAAATCAGTCTATTCCCGGCCTTAAAGGGAGCCTGATTTTCCTCTCCCGATATTTATCGGGATCACCCTTTAGGACGGGGGAACAATCCCGAAAGCTTTCGGAAGAGGAGTTTCAGAATTAAATTTTATCATATACTAAAGAATTTGATTATTACCCCGTTTTTCAACTCAAAGCGTTCCCGATCCGTACTTCCGGAACCAAAACTTTTCGGCATTCTATGAATAATTCATATTATTTTAGTTAATTTACACTGTCTATTTAACAAAATCTCCTCATATATCTGTTCATGAATCTTAAAAATAGTATAGAAAATTAACGCATCGTTGTATTCAGTTTATGGCGTCAAAAGACCGGATCATTCTGGAAAAACTCAAGCGGGGAAACTCTTCCGGCTATAAGGAATTGTTCGACCTTTATTATATGCCGTTGAGTGTTTACGCTTTGAAGTACTGCGATTCCTTTACCATGGCCGAAGATATTGTCCAGGACTTGTTCGTAAAGATCTGGGATGAAAAACTGTACATGAAATTTGAGGCTCCCATAGGCCCCTACCTTTTCAGGGCCGTAAAGAACAACACTTTGCTGGCCGTAAAAAAAAATTCCCGGTATCATTTTGAAGAGATCGAAGACCAGGTCAATACACTGATGGAAGAAGAAAAAACGGACCGGGACACCATAGAACAGGAAAAGGAGAAACTGTACAGGGAGATCGAAGCCCTCCCTGAAAAAAGCAGGGAGGTCTTTAAGGCCATTGTACTGCAAAACATGAAATACAAGGAAGTGGCCTCGCAACTGGGGATCTCCGTAAATACTGTTAAAACCCACTATTCCCGGGCTCTGAAACAACTTCGCCAATCGCTCGACATCATCATTTGGTTATTATTGCTTTAAAAAAAAGTTAATTTCTTGTCACCCGTTTCCGGTCTTTTGGAATATATATAATACAACAGACCGATAATGGATAAGATCAGTGACCATATTTTAGGACTTATTACCGCGTATACTTCCGGGGAGATCACGCAAAAGGAATTCCGGGTCTTGCAGGAATGGATACGGGAAAGCCCGGAGAACAGGCTGGCGTTCATAGCCCATCTGCATGCCTATAAAAAATGGAGAAGAACAGGGTTTATGCAAACCCTGGACAAAGGAAAAGCCTGGGAACTCATTACCTCAAAATTAAAAACCCCGTTACAGCCGGTTTCAAAATCGAAATATATTAGATTCACTACCCGGTATTTTAAATATGCCGCGGCAATTCTGGTATTGCTGGCCCTGGGCTTTTTCTACCAACAAGGTTATTTCTCTCCCCGGTCTGATGATGTACTCGTCCCCCGGGAGGAAGCCGTAACCCTGCAATTAGACAATGGTAAAATAGAGATTATAGATACGGAAACCTCCCAAAATGTTACCGATGCCCGGGGCAATCTCGTAGGAAAACAAAATAAAAACCAGATCACTTATACCCCAAATGCTATTACGGGTTCAATGGCTTATAACACTCTTACGGTGCCCTACGGTAAACGTTTTGAAGTGATCTTATCTGACGGTACCTCCGTACGTTTGAATGCGGGTACTTCGCTGAAGTATCCCACACACTTTCAGGAAGGAGAGCATCGGCAGGTCTTCCTTAACGGAGAGGCCTTTTTCGAAGTGGCCAAAGACGCGGAACGTCCTTTTATTGTGAATGCCGACGATTTAAATGTACGGGTACTGGGCACCCGGTTCAATGTAGCCATCTACCCTGAGGATGAAGCTACCGATGTAGTACTGGTAGAAGGTGCCGTAGGGCTGTATACCGAAGATGAAAATTTTAACCCTGATAAAAACACGGTTCTGAGCCCCGGGCATATAGCCGTCTTTAACCGGAAGGAAAAAACGATTTCTACCAAGGAAGTGGTTACCAGGGTCTATACGTCCTGGACAAAAGGAGAACTCGTATTCCGTAACATGCCTCTTGAAAGTATCCTTAAAAAACTGGAAAGGCACTATAACATTACCATTATAAACAACAACACTGAGCTGGCCCAAAAGGAATTTAACGCCAGTTTTGGCCGGGAACCCATAGAAAAAGTGCTGGAATACTTTAAAATATCCTATGGTATTACATATAAAATAGAAGACAATAAAGTAATTATAGAATGAAACAGTGACCATTCCACATGCTTTGTACCATTAAGTTGAAAAAGAAAAAACGAATCGCAATGTTAGTAAAGGATTTCACAGAGGACACAGGAGGTCTATTCAAAAATCGCAATAAACAATGCCTATGAAATAATATCGATACAAAAGAACTAACCGGAATACACGAACATCTTCTTAAAAAATCCTGGCTGACCGGTGGAGCGGACTAAAAGGAAAGCCGGAAAATGGTGGAGCATTTTCCGACTTGATGATGTGATTAATAAAATTAACCACAAACCAATACTTAAAAGTATGAAAAAACTTCTTAATAATACAAGAAGCCCTAATCTGTTTTTTAAAATTGATCTGAAGATGAAACTCAGTGCCATATGCATATTGGCAACACTGTTCTCCCTGCAGGCTCATAATTCTTATTCACAGAAAAAGATTTCCCTGAATTTGAATAATGTCCCTATGGAGCGTCTTCTGGATGAAATTGAAAACCGTACCGACTTTAATTTTGTCTATAAAACCGAAGATGTAGACCTGAAACGTATGGTCTCCGTTAACGTAAATCAGGAAAAGATAATTAGTGTGCTGGATCGTGTTTTTTCCGGGACCCGAACCGTCTATACGGTGGTGGGACAACAGATATTGTTGACCGAAAGAAAATCGGAACAAGCAGTTGTACTTCGGGCCCAGAAACAGGTGCGGGGAACCGTCACAGATCAAAAAGGTACACCCATCCCGGGAGTTAATGTTTTTGTCAATATAGGAGTTGAGGATATTGGTGATGGTGTCGCTACTGATTTTGAGGGAAAATATACAATTGCAGTCACGCCCGGAGAGACACTCACGTTTTCGCATGTGAGTTTTGTTTCCCGAAGCGTACTTGTCGAAGATCAGACCACAATAGATGTTACTTTGGAAGAATTATACAATGAATTGGAAGGCGTTGTGATCACCGGTTACCAAAAAATTGAAAGTGGAGATAATGCCGGCGCTTTTGCCAAGGCCGATATGTCCACCGTGCAAAACAGGAGCACCAGTATGAATGTATTGGACAGGATTGATGGCCTGGTTCCCGGAGTTGTGATCAACCAGTCACCTTCAGATGAAGAAGGTGTAGACAACTCGGTACTTGTCAGGGGGTTGACCACCATTAATGCCAACAGGCAACCCCTTTTTGTAGTGGATGGTGTGCCTATTAATAATATATCAAGGATTAATCCCCGGGATATAGAAGATATTACCGTGCTTAAAGATGCCTCTGCAAGTGCCGTTTACGGGTCCAGGGCGGCAAACGGAGTAATAGTGATAACAACCAAAAAAGGCAAGGTCAATTCGAAAATTCAGTTTGACTATGATACCTTTATCAATTTTCAGGGTAAACCGGACCTGGATTATATTCCCACTTTGACGAGCAGGCAATTTATAGACTTCGCGAGAGCTATTTTCGATCCTGTTTTAAATCCCTATGGGCAAGTATCCAATACTGCGAGTTTAACAGACCCGGGCGTACCTCCTCATGAGCAGATCTTATACGACCTGGATAACGGACTTATAGACCAGGCAACCGCAGAAAGAAGGTTGGATGCTTTAGCTTCGTTTAACAATACCAATCAGATAAAGGACCTGTGGTACAGGGATGCCATGCTCAACAACCATACTATTTCGGCCAGCGGAGGTACCGAAAAACACACCTTTTATAGCTCGCTGACATATACCCGTACAGAAGACAATATGCCGGGAAATAACGATAATACTTTCAAGATCAACATAAACCAGGATTTTAAATTCAATAGCAAACTGAAAGTAGGGCTGGTCACCGATCTTACCCAAAGAATAACCTCCGGAAAAAGGGCATTGACCATAGACAACAGGACCTTACCCTACCTGAGATTCAGGGATGAACAAGAAAACAACCTCTCCATGCCTTACATGCAAACATTCTCCAGGGACGAATTGCCGGGTTTTGAATCTGCAAGTGGTATTGACCTGGATTACAATCCGCTGGACGAATATGACAGGGGATATGACAAAGGCAGGGATTTTCAGGCAAGGATAACGGCCAGCTTGAATTGGGAGTTGCTGGAAGGATTAGAGTTTCAGGGGCTTTACGGATATGTCCGGGGAAACGGCAAGGTTGTGGAGTATAATAACCCCGATAATTTTGTAGTACGCCTGGAAAATGCCACAATGACACAACCCGCAACATCTCCGGAAGGCAGCCCCATTCACCATATTCCGCTGGACGGGGGACACTATTACGAAGAAAACGGCCTGGAGCGCAATTGGGTAGTCAGGAATCAACTGAATTTTAACAGGGAATGGGACCATAAACACAGGCTAAACATTCTGGTAGGACAGGAGGCTCAGGAGCAGTTAACAACGGTAACAAGCAGTTTTACAAGGGCTTTTGACGATCAAAGTTTGACGTTTCCATCCCTGGATCTGAACGAACTTTCAACAACGGGGATAGGTAATCCGGTAATTGCGCAGGACCCTTTCGGAAGAAGTTATATCAGTATTGGTGGAGAAAGGGCACCGTTCAGGATCGTGGAAGACCGATACAGGTTTTCTTCCTATTATGGTACCCTGAATTATACCTTAAACCATAAATATGTAATTAACGGAAGCGGGCGTATAGACCGTTCCAATCTCTTTGGAAGAGACCAGTCAGCGCAAAATAAGCCTGTATGGAGTGCAGGTTTTAAATGGTTACTGGGAAATGAAGATTTTCTCAATCATGCAGCCTGGCTGGATAATTTGGGACTACGGGCAACCTACGGTCTTACAGGAAATGCTCCGAGCCCCGGAACAGCTTCTTCCTATGATATATTGTCCTCATCTTCCAGCTCATTGTTTAACAGGGGATATGAAATTACCACTCCGGGCAATCCCGATCTCACCTGGGAAAGTACCAGAACATTAAATCTGGGGGTAGACTTCGGTTTTTTTAATGAACACTTAAGCGGTTCCATAGATTATTACATCAAAAAAACGGAAAACCTTATTGGTTTTGTTCCGACAAACAGTTTTACAGGGTATTCCGGCATTACCGGAAACTTTGGTGATATTGAGAACGAGGGACTGGAAATAATGCTCAAGACCTTAAATATAAACACCGGAAATTTCTCCTGGTACACGCAATTTATCCTGGGGTATAACCAAAATCAAATAACACGCCTCAATCAACAAGTGCCCATAGTGGATGGTAGCGAATTAATTTACACAAGGTATCTTGAAGGGTATTCCGCATTTAGTTTGTTTGCGTATGACTTTGTGGGGCTGGATGAGATGGGGGACCCGCAAATCCGTCTCGCAGATGGTAGCACTACCAAAATGCCTTTTGGCACTACCGTTGAAGACATGAAATATATGGGGACATACCAGCCCAAGTGGTCGGGAGGGTTCAGTAATAGCTTTTCATATGGAAATTTCACCCTTAATGCCAATATCATATATAATCTTGGACACGTGATGCGGCTGGACAGCCCGAATCCCTTTATTGCATTTTCAGGCGGACGACTTATTGCTGATGCTTCTAATAATTTTACATCCGGAAACCTGCATCCCGATATTTTAAATAGATGGCGTCAGGCAGGAGACGAAGCTGTTACAAATGTGCCTTCCTATGTGGCCGAGAGAGCAGTTAGCCAGGGCAGAAGAAATATAGATTACTATACCTATGGCGATATCAATGTAGCTTCGGCC